>DASZXP010000032.1:0-35826 GCA_035545935.1 Puia sp.
CAAGGCATACCCCCGTCGCTCCCTTCTGCCCGTCCCCAAAAAACACTCCCAACAGCCGATAGCGCTCACCAGCGAACAGACCTCCTGCCACTGATACCCCCTCCCCTGCACGGCATAATAGGACGTGAGATAGCAGAACGCCACACCGGCCACAGATACCATCGCCCGCACATACCCATCCCAACGCCTCACCAGACAAAAAATACTGTACAGCAGAAAAAGATCTCCCGCGACGCTGGGCAGCCGCATCAGGGCTTTGACGGACAGCCCGGGTATCCGGTTCAGCAACGCGCAAAAGCCGCTAAAAAGCACATGATTGTTGGGTATGGGATAGCTTGTGATGGATATAAAAGCTCCAGGTCGCACAAAATACAGATAAGAGCAAAGCTCGTCGGTCTGCAATGGGTTCGCAAAATAAAAATACAGCCGGTAGGTCAGCACGATCCCCATCAATAAAAAGAACCCGCTCTTTTCAGCCGTACTGCACCCCTTCAGCCCGCCGGCCAAAAAGACCAATCCCCTGTATAGCTCGCTCACCAGCCGTTGAAAAAATCTCCAGATGCTCCGGCTAAAAGACAGGTAGAGAACAGGCATGGCCGCCAGCAATACAAATCCCATCGTCTTATGGGCCGTTATCCACTCATGCCAGGCTGGCGTAAAGCTCTGTTCAGCTACCGTGTACCTGTCGAAAGCCTGGGGGAACATCCGGCTGTAGCGGTCCAGCAGATCAAGGTAGCCGTTACCGGCCAGCCAGTCGAAGATCCCCAGCGACAGCGACATATATCCCAATGGAAGCAAAAAGAATATGACGCATAACAGCCTTCCGCCCGCCCGCCCGGCGCGGCCCATAACCGGGGTCCGGCTCCCTGTCATACTATGCCTTGGGATGCGCTTTTCTATAAACATCCTTCAGCTTTTCGATGGTATTATGCGTATACACTTGCGTAGCCGCAAGACTGGCATGCCCCAACAGCTCCTTCACGGAGTTCAGCTCGGCGCCCTCATTCATAAGATGCGTGGCAAAAGAATGCCTGAGTACGTGTGGGCTCTTCTTATCGACGGTGGTCACCTGTGAAAGATATTTTTTCACCGCCCGGTAGATATATTGGGCATATAGCTTTTTCCCACTCTTCCCGACAAACAGATACTGCACATCCGGGTCATCGAGCTCCGTCCGCTTCCTCTCGCAATAGGCTTCGATCCCTTCCATCAGCACGGGTCCTATGGGAATAATCCTCTCCTTATTACCCTTACCCAATACCTTGATGGTCCTGTTCCCCCTGTCCACCTGCCGCTCCTGCAAATGCAGCAGCTCGCTCAGACGGATGCCGGTATGATAAAAGACGGCCAGCAGCAGCCTGTCGGTCCAGCCTTCCCAACTGTCCGGAAAGCTGATCTCCGCGAACAGCGTAGCGATATCCTGCTGTTCCACGTAAACAGGCAGCCGCTTGCTGATCTTGGGACTTGTGATCGCGATCATGGGGGACTGCTCTACCTCGCCTGAGCGCATCTTGTATTTGAAAAAGGATCTCAGAGAGGATATCTTCCGGTTGATGCTTCTGCTGCTCGATCCCTCGTCCTTTAAGGACGCAAGCCAGCTACGGATCACGGAAGGGGTAATGGCTTTCAACGATTGCTCCCTATACTGCACGGCGACGTAGTCGAAGAACTGTATCAGGTCATCTTCGTATGACCGTATCGTATGGGGCGAATAATGCTTTTCAAACTTCAGATAGTCGATAAAGGATTGGATCATTACGGGAGCGCTTGGTTTCTGTAAATTTACCAAAATAAATGCCTTCTTTCCCTGCCTCTCAACGAACGATCACCTCCTTTTGGAAATAATCATTTAGGTGAGGGTCATCAAGGTCAGCAGAGTCATACCGCAACGTAATGGATGTATGACGCAGGCGAGGCACCACACAGCTGTCCGCCTTGCATTGCAGGATCAGCTGATAACGCTGGTTCATTTCCCGGTCGTATTGATAGGCGCTGCCGGATACCAGTTCCCTTGCAGCAGTGGATACATTGTTCTTCCACATAAATCCCATTATCAGCAGCGCCGCCACGGCCATATTCCTGTATCTCCCGAGCCTTGCCAATGCCGCTCTCCCACGGGCCATCCGGGTCTGATCGATCATCCTGGCCGCAAAAGTCTTACCCAGGGCTCCGTTCACCGCCAGGGCCCCGAAATACATCAGCCCTGCGAGCTGAAAGAAAAGGACATAATTGACGACCCTGTAGGGAGGATGCAGTCCCGACAGATACAGCACGATAAAAGGGATGATAAAGAGTATAAAAAGCCAGGCGGCGGTGAAATAAGACACCGCATTCAGCAGTTCCTGCTGCCGCCCATACATCTTTCTACCCCACCGTACAAAAGGCTCATATGCCACGATCAGCGCCGCCAGGCAAAAAGGGCTGGTCAGGGCCTTAAAAATACAAAAGCCGGATACCAGGATGGAAAATCCGGCCGAATACCAAAGTTTGCCGCTGTCGGCGGTCTGCATAAGGATATATCTGTTGGACACCCCCTTAAAACAGGCAACAAACCCCGCGGAAAGTCCCCATAGGATCAAAACCAGCACGGTCGCACGGTCAATCCCCCTCTTCCTGCCGATCCTGTACACGTTCACCGCGCCCAATACTACCAGGCTTACTACGGTAATGATCTCGTTCGAACCCGCCATGCCCAGAAAACAGACCCCGATCCCCGCCAATACCCATCTGCTCCGGGTACCCCTGTACCATATCAGCAGCAAATTGACCCAGCATATAAATAGCAGCAACCCTACCCCAAATACGTTCACGGCGGCTACCCAATAAATACCTCCGCCGATGCCCGGCGCGGCGGATAAAAAAACAGCGGTAAAGAGTATGGCAAGCCCGTAACAGTCCTTTCGGGTGGCCCCGGCGTTGTCGCCATCTCCGGCGCTGTCGCCATCTTTAGACAGGGTCCTGAACAGCTCCGCCACGGCAGCAATGATCAATAGGATGAATACCACAGGTATAACCTTATATCCCCAAAAATTACCCCATGTCAAAGGACCGAGACAGGAAATGCCCAGGTCCAGCCACCGGGGAGGCACCGTATTATAAAGCTCCACCTGGGCACGCCAAAAGCCCAGCCGGCGGGCAAGATCGGTAGCCCAATAATCGTCCCCTAATGGGTGGTTAAAAAAAGAGATCAGGAAAAATGGAAGAAGGATAATAAAGGCCGTAACCCGGGACAGCCAGCGGCCAAAAGTCTTTCCATTCAAAAAGTCCATAGCAGATAAAAGATAGTATCTTGAAAACAAAGATAGGCCATCTTACGACAGCCTATTTATCAATTATTTATAGATAATAATCTTAAAGATCGACCTTGCCCGCAGCAACCTGCTGCTTGTAGACAGCCTTCAACACCTCACCTCTGCGCCTGACAGAAGGCTTCGTAAAAGACTGACGCTCCCTTAATTGAATAAGGATCTTGGCCTTCTCGAACTTCTTCTTGTACTTCTTGAGCGCCTTGTCAATGTTTTCGCAATCTTTGGAATCGATGATCAACATAGTATTTACTAATTTTCGGACTGCAAATATACTACAAAACCGCAAAAAAGGAAATTTTACGCTGAAAAATGCGAGATCTGCCGGAAACACTTTCACTTCCGTTCCAATATTCCTCCGGAATGCCACAAAAATCCGAAATTCGTGCCCATGTTTACAGGAATTATCGAATCGCTGGGAAAAGTCAAAAAGGCTGGATCTCAAGGCACTAATCGCAGCTACTGGATAGAATCCCCCATCTCCTCCGAATTGAAGGTAGACCAGAGTGTGTCCCATAACGGCGTTTGCCTCACCGTGGAAGAAGTGGCCAATGGAGCCCACCGGGTCACCGCCATCGAGGAAACCCTCGAAAAGACCAATCTCGAAAGCTGGCAGCCGGGTCATCTTATAAACCTCGAAAGATGCCTTCAGATGAATGGCCGCCTTGACGGCCATATCGTACAGGGCCATGTAGACACTACCGCCGTCTGCGCCCATCGCACCGAGCTCAACGGCAGCTGGGAGTTTCGCTTCGAATTCCCCAAAAAGTTCAGCCACCTGGTCATAGAAAAAGGCTCTATCAGCCTCAACGGCATCAGCCTTACCATTTTCAATGTGAAAAGATCCCGCTTCGACATCGCCATCATCCCCTATACATATGAACATACCAATATCCAATCCATCCAGCCGGGCAGCCTGGTGAACCTGGAGTTCGATGTCATAGGTAAATATGTCAGCCGGATACAGGGTTTGAAAGGCTGATCAGGAGAAATATCTTTTCCATCGCAGGAATCGCTTTTCAAAAAGATGGTAGCTTGCATAGCTGCACAGCAGCAAAAGGACCAGTCCTCCCGCCCTGCACAACATATAGACCACCGGCGGAGACCCTCCCCTTTCGGTCCACACCGCCTGCGCCTTTTCCACCAGCATGAACAGGATAAAGCTGTGGTAGATATAGATGCCATAGGAATATTTCCCAAGCCAGCGCAGCCACGCCATGGAAAAAAAACGGCGCATCCATTCACCTCCACCTTCCCCCACCGTCAGCCGGTACAGGATCGCCGCCAGTAAAACATCGATACAGGTATAGCCCCATCGCATAAGGTTTGCATTCGTAAAGGTCAGGTTGCTGTCCATCCCGATGATGACGATAAGACCGGCCGCCGCCGGCAGGACCATGATCCTGACCAGCCTTCTGTAGCGCACCAACACTCCCTCTTTCTCCAATACGGCCAGCATCGCCCCCATCAGCAAAGGCTCCGCCGCAGTCAGGGTACTGAAATAGGCCAGCATCGGCTGCCGGGACGCCCCCCTGACGACTACAGAGATCACCCATATCGTCAGCATGATCATTTTTAGCCTGCCCTTCACGGTATACCTGAAGAGGAACGGCCATACCAGGTAAAACTGCTCCTCGACGGCCAGCGACCAGAATATGAACAGGGTAAAATTTGCCGGCAGACCATACAGGACCATCCGCCAGTTGCTCAGATAGCTCCAATACCACCATTGCTCATCGTACAGTTCACGAAAAAAAAGAAAATATCGGTCATATATATACGGCAGCACGATAAAAAAGACGAACAAACATGCATAATAAATAGGGAATATCCGCAGGACCCTGCGCCCATAAAAATTCATGAAATAATGCTTGCCCCCATGCCGGGCCGCATGCTCATAAAGCCTGCCGGTGATCAGGTAGCCGGAGAGGATAAAAAAAAGATTGACACCGATCCACCCACCCGTAAAAAGATGATACTCGTTAAAAAAATGCGCCGCCACCACCAAAAGGATCGCCAGTCCCCTTAATCCATCGAGCCACGGTATAGGGAGCCTTTTTTCTATGGAATGCATCATCAATATTAGGTATTTTTATATTTTTATTCACAACTTATAAGAGAACATGCTGCAGCAACTCCTTTACATCCTTTGCACCTCCCTTATCTGCTGCTCATGGGGACTTCCGCCATTGCTTTTGCTAAAAAGATCGCTGTTCGCCGATATGGTATGGTACAGGTCGAAGGCAGGGTTCATAGCCTTCCTCTTTTTGCTGGGATGCATGACCCTGGGACTGTTGTCTTCATGGCTCTATCTTTTCATTCCATTGCGATACCCGGCGATGCTGGCGCTGACGGGCTTACAGCTATCGATCACCGTGTGGACAGGACGGGGTCGGTTACGGCGCCTATGGTCATCTCTTCCGGCATCCGGCCCATTGAAAGGGCTGCCTCTATTGTTTTTCATTCTCTGCATCTTTCTCTTTCTCCTGCTGGGCTGTTTGCCCACTGCCAATACCGATACCCGGATCTATCATCTCCAGATCGTCGAATGGGCATCGGCATACCCGGCGGTGCCTGGCGTCGTCAACCTCTTTCCCCGGCTGGGCCTGGGTTCCAACTGGCTGCTGCTGATCGGTTTTTTCCATATCCCCGGCCAACAAAATTTCTTCTATCTCAACACCAGTCTCGTCATCTGGCTGTTCGTCTGGCTCTTCCATCAGTGGTATTATCACTGGCGCAATGGGTCTCATCAGCAGCTCAGCCTCTTCTACTTCCTGTTGCTGGCCTATTCGCTTTTCGACTGGGAGCTGTTCCGGAATACCGCCAGCTCCACCAGCTATGACCCCATCGTCACCACCTGTCTGCTGCTGCTCCTGTGCTGCTGGGTCGAATGTATCCTGCTGGATGGAAAGGAACCCGCCCCTTCCTTGCTATTTGTTTTTATCGCCCTGTCCGCACTGGGCTTCAAATTGTCCGGATTCTTTATATTGATCCTGCTGGCCTATCACCTTTTTCGCCATCGCCGCCTGCCGTACTATGGCATATTTGCCGCCTCCGCATTTTTGCTGATCGTAACACCGGTGCTGGTAAAGAACTACATTATCACCGGCTACCCTTTGTTCCCCCTTCCGCTGTCGATCGGCAGCCCCGACTGGAAGCTTCCCGGCGGCATGCTGAACCTCTTGAATAATTATATCGTACTGTCGAACAGGTTTTTGAACAGTCCCTTTGTGAATAGCGTCGCTTTCAGGGAACAGCACGCCGTATGGTTTGCCGCATGGTTCAAAGCCATGGTGCCACAGCATAAATTGATACTGCTGCTCAGTGTCGTTTCTTTCTTCCTCGTGTTCATCAAAAAGAAATGGCCGGGCGGACATGCACATATCCGCATTTTCATGCTGTTGCTTCTGCTGATGGAGATAGCCTGGTTCTTCACTGCCCCCAGCCCCCGTTTCAGCTATGCCACCCTCCTCTGCACCGCCTTTCTGCCGCTGAGCCTTTTTATCGGGCATCTTATTCCGGACGCTCCTTATCGCATCGGGACCCTCGCCGCCATTTGCTGCATCCTGATATACATTCCTGTCAAAACGAACGCTTCTTTCCGGGCTACGACCCTTTTGCGCCCGCAGCCTTTCACTAACATCAATGACTGTCCGCTATCCATCGATGGGGCGCCGTATCACCACCCCGAAAAGCCTGCCAGCGGCTATATTTGTCTGCTGGGCTCCCTTCCCCTTCCCTGTACATGCCAGATAAACCCCTTTCTTCAGCCGCGAGGACCTTCCTTATCCGATGGGTTCCGTATGTCCCCCGCGCCGGACAGCGTCTTTGTCCGGCAATACAAATACTGATCATGAAAAGAACATCCTTTTTACTAAGATATCCCTTTCTGCTCCTCCTGCTATTCCTGCTGGCAGCCTACCTGCCGGTGTTCCTCCCCTTCTTCCATATAAAGAATGATACCATAACCCAAAACCTCCCGGTCCGCACCTTCATCAGCGAAAGCCTTTACTCAGGCTACTTTCCCTGGTGGAACCCTTATATCAACTTTGGCATCCCTCAATATGGCGATATGAACACGGGATTCTGGAACCCATTTTGCTGGCTGATAGCCGGCACATCGGGCTATGGCGTCTGGGCCATTACAGTGGAGGAAATGCTCTGCATACTCATCGGAGGATGGGGCATCTACCTGTTGTGCAAGGATCACCTCCGCTCCCCGGCGGTAGCGATCATCGCCGCCATGGCCTATATGACCAGCGGATTTATCACAGGGCATTTGCAACATTTCTGCTGGATCACGGGCACAGCCTTCTTTCCTTATGTATTGCTGTTCTTCTTCAGGGTGCAGCATGATCCCACGGTGAAGAACTTTATCCTGGGCGGCTGGTGCATCTTCTTTTTTGTTGCGTCCACGCATCCCGGGCTGATCATTGGCGCTCTTTATTTCCTTCTCTTCCTCCTGATAGCCCTTCTTTGTCTTCGCAGGGACATCCGGCCGGCCATCGACACCCGTACCACCTGGACCTCCGGCATGCTCCTCCTGCTATCGGGACTCCTGCTTTCCATTATCGTCATCGTCAGCGATGTCGACGTCTTGCATAACATTTCCAGGGGCTCCATCGTAACCCTTCGCCAGTCGCTGAAGGCCCCTACCTCGTTCCAGTCTTACCTGTCCCTGCTGTTCCCATTGTCGGTGCAAAAGAACGACGCGTTCTTCCATACGGATATAACCATGCGCAACGCCTGCATCAGCCTGCTTCTTTTCGCCTGTCTGGCAGTGACAGCCAAACGGCTGTCTAAAAAGCTCCTGCTGGGCTTCGGAGCCATCCTCCTGTTCTTTATCCTTCTCTCATCCGGAGGACCTTTCAAAACCTTCGCCTATCATTTCATACCCCTCACAGGCAATGTACGCCTCAACGGAGAATTCAACTATTTTGTCGTACTGATGCTGCTGCTCGCCGGCGCCGCCGGCCTTGAGTTTGGCATGAGCGCTCCTTCCGGTAAAGAAAAGGTGCAACGGGCCCTTTATTTCCTGCAATGGCTTTTTGGGATCTCGCTGGCAGTTTCCGTCATCGTCCTATTCCTTACGCGGCAATCTTTGCTCTTTGCCCCACCTGCCGAAGCGGAGAACGTAAAACAATCGATAAAATGGGTGATCGACCGGCTCAGCTTCTGGGACATGATCCTGATCCAATCGGTGATCCAGCTGGTAACGCTATACCTGATCCGCAGGTATTGGAACAGTCGTCTTATGCTTATCGTGGGGCTGCATCAGGCGCTGCTGTGCTGGTGTATCCTGCCTTATACGGGCCTGGGAATGGCGGACAAAGCTTCAAGACAGGCGCTGATCAGCCAGTTCCCTAAAGGCATTCACGCTCCCGAACAAAAGGCGCTCGTCTCCACGGTCTACCTGGATTCGGTCCATATCCCCGAGCTGGGTCTCATGGGAGCGTATAGTAAAAAGATCGGGTATCTGAAACATGAAGCCTATCCCATCGAGCTGACCCGCTCGATAGACTTTTTTCACGACACCGCATTGGTGCATTTTATTCTCGCGCAATCCTGGCTTTTCTTAAGTAAAGACACCACCGCCGGCACAGCCGCTTCCTTCGATAGCGCACATATTCATATAGTGAAGTTCGGTCCCGGGATAGTCCGCGCAGTCATTGACAATACGGATTTCCATTATCTCACTTTTCTTCAAAATGACTATCCATATTGGAAAGCCTCGATCGACGGCCGGCCTGTCGCTCATTTTACGGGCTTTAAGACCTTTGTCACCCTGCCCTTGCCTCCCGGCAGACAGGATGTCGAAATATCCTTCGACCCGGCGCCTATCAGGCATACGCTCTGGATACAGCTGCTCATCGCCCTCTCGACACTGCTCTTATTGTGCAGCCGGCAGATCCGGAATATACGCCTGCTCCGCCCCCGGACTATCGCATAAGGTACATCTTCCCATAGCCATTGTTGAAGTACTTATCCGTATTGTCACCAGAAGCCTTGTATTTATCCAGGCCCTTCCCGTTGAGGTTGGTGACGACATGATAGAGATACACGCCATTGGCCAGGCGGCTGCCATACATATCCGTGCCATTCCACTTGAACTCGGTGATATTACGGCCGATGTGCAAAGGCCCCAGCTCATCACTGGTGATCTCCCGCACGATCTTACCCGTAATGGTGAGTATTTGTATCTTGATATTCTGCGGAACTTCGCTGCCGGTGATCGTAAAGACGAACGCCGTGGAAGTGGTGAAGGGGTTCGGATAGTTCAGCATGTTCGAGATCATGGGTTTATTGATGATCGTAAACCCTACTCTGTAGGGAGCCGCGCCGGCCGGATTGCCCAGGGCATCCTTCCCGCTGACGATCAGCACATAGTCATCCCCGCTCTGATTGTATTGCGTGGTAAAGGCAGGATAGAAGTCCACCGTAGCCGTATTATCCGAACCTCCCGTGGAAGGCGTAAAACGCAAAGTATCCGTATTGAAGTGATAGGGATGCAAGCTCTTATCGGGATATTGCACCTGCACCGTGATCAGCGATGTATCCTGCAATAAAAGATATTGCGAGGCGGTCTGCAGCTTGATCTGGATATGCGGTTTGGCCGACACGATGTCGTCGTTAAGGATATGGATATTGTCGAAGGTCACATCCAGGGTCGGGTTCCTATCCTCATACCGCACATAGAACTTCCTGTACAGGAAGTTATTGAAGAAATATTGCTCCGGCTGAGCGTAGTCGGGGTTGAACGCCACGTACAGCGTGTTGGCGCCCGGGTAAGACTTTGTATCGATGATATAGTCCAGTATCAATGTATCCCCGCTGGCGATCGGCCTCTTTTTAGGCAGCAGGATCGTATGCGTTACGTTGCTCTTATCCACTATATAAACTTTGAGCTGCATGCTGTCGAATGCATAGGGGCTTATATCCTTGAAGGCAATGGCGAACTCCAGCGGCTCACCCTGGTTCACGCTATCCTTTACCTTTAAGTACAGATTGGGCGCCAGCCCTCCTTCCGGCGAAGGTACATCTTCTATCCTCCAGTATCTTAGCTGATAGGGCGTGCCATGATGGTTATCCATCGTATTCAGGACCATCTGCAGATAGGGATATTGGTTGACATTGACGGAAGATATATCGAAGTCCTGCTGGCTCCTGTCGATGTTATACAACGTCGCCTTATTGCCGGCTGTATCGATGCCGACCACCTGGACGATCGCCGAATCCGTCGCCGGCCATTCGAGCGAAGAGCCTCTCCAATGTACCTTATCCCATTTTTTGGCAGGTCCGAATATGGGGGAGGCGACAGACCCCAATGTATCGGGCGTTGGACAGTCCACAGTCAGGATAATGGCATCCGTTGCATCATTGGATATGGCAAATCGGGGCATAAAAGAGCTGACCCCTTTCTGATAAACAAAAGCCCATGCCTTTGGCTTCGTAAACGAATCGAGGAACGTGACCCCTGCGTCATAGAATCGGTGGTATAAAGAATTGTGCAGACCAAACAGGACTGTATCCGCTGCCCATGCCAAAGGATAGGTGTTCCCCGCCGGATCGGGATTGTCATTATTCCTTACCTCGATATAGGCACCTACCGGCAGCATATCCAGGAAATCCATTGCCTGTTTGCGGGTAGCGCTGGTATTCAGATTGAATTCGAAATTGTATCCTCTGTTGGGGCCGCAGGTGGAACGCTTGCTGCCATAAAGACCCGTCGGACCCGAATAATCATTGGCCCAGGGACGGAAAGTAACGGAATCGTAAACATTGAATATGATCTCATCATACCCGCAGCCCGGTCCTACGGTGAACTGCCCTTCGTTCACATTCGTGCTAAAGCCCTGGTCGGTACTGGCGCCGGCGCCATCCGGGTAGGTGGTATTACGGATATAAAGGTTATTCAAATGGTTCGGGAATTTCCACAGCCGGCTGGCAGAATCCAGGTACATGATCGTCGGCGTGGAAGCCTGGTGCTGGAAATAATGCGATTGGTTATATCCTACGCCACTATGCAGCGGGTCGATATATACAAAAGACGACATATTCCAGATATAGGCGCCGCCCGCGGCAGGAACGATCGCTATCCGCCAGTAATATACCACGCTGTCCTGGAAAGTAATACCCGGATCGATCTCCAGGATCCCTCCGGCGGACGAAAATGTCTTTGTTATTTTGGACGTGGAATTGAATGCCGCGGTGGTGTCTATTTCCACGGCGAATTGCTGCGTGGCGCTTAACGGGTCCGCCGTGGATGCATATAGCTTGGAAGTAGGGGTATTGATGATCGCATAGTTATAGGGATAGATAGGGGTGGCCTCGTTCTCGAAAACATAGAAGCTGCTGGTGACAGTATTGTTGTCATAGGTGGTTTCCGTCACGCTATTGTCGGAATTGATGCTGACGGTGATCTCATTTGGTCCCTTGTCCCTATCGGCGTTGATGGGGACTACGAGCTGCACGGAGTCGGAATATGCGATACCAGGTATCTTTTTACTCAACAGCGTGGCTACCGTCCCATTGGGATATTTTTGCCGGATCAGGATCGTTACGGAATCCGAAGATACCTTGCCAAGATTGTAGAACTTGGCGTTTATCGTAAAGTTACTGTTGCTGATGGCTATAAAAGAAGGATTGATGACCACCTGGGGCGCTTCTATATCATAATCAGGCAGCGCACCCTGGTTCAGCTTTAGATAAGGGTCCCCATGCGTGGTCATCTCCTCCGAGTGCAATCGGGCAAAATAATCCCCCGGCGCCACATTGATCAGTCCCTGCAGGGCATCCTGTTGGATGATGCCGATGGGCTTGCCATAATCCGTCTGGTCGATCAGGGTATACAGACCGTATAACAACAGGTTCAGATAATTGACGATACCAAAGTGCGTACTCGCTATGACCGCTGCAGCGCCACGATCCTTTGCCAGCACATATTTTTCTGAAATGGTCTCGCTTGACGTAAACCGATAGGCATCATATACGAAGAAGTCCCCCGCATCGCAGCCGTTGAGATAGAAGATAGGATATTTACCGGGATTGTTATAGCCGGAGGGATCATCCAGATTATAACCCAAAGAAGTATTCGTGGAATGGCCAAAATAGTTCATTATGCTGAAACCATTGCTGAAAAGACCCGAGATCAGCCCCAGGGGCACCTGGGTCACGGAGCCGGCATTGCCATCGCACAGGGTGCTGACATTGGCGCCATACAGGCTGCCGGAAATGATGTCCTTGTAAGAGTACATATAATTACAGAGAATGGTCCCCAAAAAAGGTTCGCTCACCCCCGTCAGATGCAGCACATTCTTCATCCAAAGCCGCCCATCTACGGTATTGGGGGCCGTAGCCTGCGTCAGCTCATATTGCTTGATCTTATCCAGATAAGTCTCGATCTCGGACCCCAGCACCACGGACAGCCTTCCTATCGGCGTGACAGGGACGGCATCCAGCACATTGGCGGCAGACAGCTTATTGTCCGATGCGGGATAGCCAAAAGTGGGTACGAGGTTCAGCTTATCTGCCAGCGGATCATGGTATTGATCGGCATAGGTATTATAATCCACATACGTCATCCCATGCCCAATGAGAAAAACGTATTGAGGCTTGCCCGCAAATTTCGCCCGGGCATACCGGAGGAAATTCATAATGGAAAGGGGATGCTTCTTGATCCCGAAGGCGAACTGGTCCACCAGCTCATCGATGTCGTAGATATGGGGGCTGAAGCTGCCTCCCGCCGGAGAGCTCCGGTAGCTGGCATAGTCCGCCACGGGGTTGTTGCCATGGCTTCCGGTAAACAACGAGGAGTGGCTGATGATGATATAGTTGCCCTGGTTGGCGGAAAGAGCGTAATTGGTAAAGGTCCTGGGCGTAAGGGAGCTGATGACATTCACGGTGGAAGGGTCCTCGTTCACCAGCACCAGCCTGCGCGACGAAGCCGAGCCTGCCAGGACAAAGGACAGCGTGCTGCCGGGCCCAACGATGGCGCTATACCGCAGCCCGTTCGTAAGATCATACAGCACGGGCGTATTGCCACCCGTGACAGCCAGGTTGTTTATCTTAAGGAAATAGCCCGCGCTTCGGGCCGGCAGCTCGAAATAGAAATTAGGCCGGCCGCCGAAATTGAATTGACGGGGATAGTTCAGCTCATAATAAGAAGCCACGTATCGGTCGTCCGCGGTAGCGCTCGTATTGATGAATTGCACATTGGCGGTATTGCTGCTCAGCAGGCTTACAGGCACAGGCTTGGTGACATTCATGTCATTGAAGCTGACCACGGCCGTATCGATCAGGACAGAGCCGTTCAAGGTCACCCGCATGGTACGGTTGTAGTCGGCAGCCCCCATAGCCCCAAAGCTCATGGTCGCATCGGGCCCGCCGGTGTACACGAACAGGTTGTTCTGCGCATCGGAAACAGGGTTGGTCGAATAGATAAGACCCGTTGACCAGAACTCCCCGAGATCGTACGAGGAGGAATAAATATACTCCCCCACCACCTGTGCAAAGCCGGGGTTGATATTGGTCTTGAAATAAGTTCCCTGCTTATGCATGAAATACGGCTCTACCGGCAGCGTAGTGGTGGTGGTATCGTTGGTAGTGTTGTTAAAATGAAAAGCGGCCCCGGTATTGTTCACCGTAAGGAAGTACGTGGCCGTGTCCGTCTCGAGGCTCCAATGCTTGGTATGCTGATAGGTAGGGCTTCTGTAGAGCACCTGGTCGGGCGCTCCGTCATTCATCTTTCCCCAGAATTCGATATAGTCGCTCGGACCCAACGTGCCGCTGGACACCGAAGTATAGATAGGCACTTCCTGCCCGTTGCGATAGAGCTGGAAATTTTGAACGGGCACGTTGCCCAGACCCACGCCGGGGCTGGCCAGCACGGACTGAGGTATACGGTAGAGACCATCGCTGCCCACCTTGAATTTGAAATAGGTCTTACTAAAGTCGATCCACTCGTTATTGTAAGACTGGGCGGCAAGTCCCATCGTCATCAGTAAAAGTAACCCTGTAAAAAATGTTTTCATACGATTGGGGTTTCGGTTGGTCATTTTTTCTTCTCCTTTCTCTTCATATCGATCCTTAATGAGAATACATGTGTATACAACGGATAAGATTGATTCGCCAGATTGGTGAACGCATAGTCGATCTCCACATCCCCTACCTTGAACCCGGCCCCTACGCTGGGCTGATAGATCCACAGCTTCGTCTGGTTGGTGGTGTCCTTGTCATCCAGCGCCTTTTGAAAATTATTGATCCCCGCGCGGACAAAGAACACATCCTTGAAGGATAGCTCCAACCCCAGCTTTGGATCGATGCTGATGGGATTGGTGCTGACCACCGTATTGCGCCTTCCGTCGAATGTCGCATCCAGATCGGCCTCCGCCATCAGGTTCAGCTTCTTGCTCAGCCTGAAATTATACGATCCGCCCAGTATCAGCTGCGGGGCAGTCAGCTCCGTCGACTTCGTCGGGATCTCGTTCTGTGTCATATAGAACACCTCCCGCATCTGCTGATCGATGCTGTATGACCAGGCATTGAACGTAGTAGTGACATCCTTGGCTACTACCCCCAGCTTCCAGCGATTGCCAATGAGCTGTGCAGCGGCATCGAAGCCAAATCCCCAGGCGGTGGCAAAATCACCCGCCTTGCGGTAGATGACCTTGGCATTTACGCCGAAATTGAACTTCTTTCCCCCGCTGAGATCAGCCCGCTGCGCCAGGGAAAATATAAAAGCATAATCAGCCGAAGAAAAGGTCTTGATATTGTCGAAATTCACCGTTCCATCCGGCTGCACCAAAAAAATAGTATTGGGAATATCATCCACCGCAAAGCGAAGGACCGTGATACCCAATGTTCTCTTGTTATCCTTCATCGGCAATACCAGATTGCCGAAATCATATTTGCCGATGCCCGCATAATATTCCGCATGCATCAGGTTCAGCTGAGGAGCATTCCGGATATCCGCGAGTGCGGCCGGATTCCAGTACCCGGCGGTACCATCCGATACGCTGGCTACCTGTGCGCCCCCCATGGACATACCCCTGGCCCCGGCACCGATGTTCAGGAATTCATTCGAGTATTTGGTAAATTGAGCAGATGCGGGGAAACTGAAGAATAACGATCCCAACAGCAGCAATAAAGGGTTCCTGCACATACCCCGCATTCTTTTCAGCATAAGCCTATGGTTATGGTTTATTTTACGGTTGCTTTCCAGGGGTTTTTGGATCATAAAATTGTCTGATAAGCCTCTCTCTCGTTCGCACCCTTCAGTTGCCCTCGGGGTATCCATTCTATCATCCGGGGCCGGCAGAAATGCCACTCCGGGCTGTCAGGTATAACGCCCTTCCATTCAGAATATTGTACCTGAAATGCTGTACTTTTGCCCCCGCTGACCAGGTTTTTCCGGGATAGGAAGGCCCTGGGGTAAAAATCATTTAACTGATTGACCATCAAACATGAACCTAATAACTGAATTAACATGGAGGGGCATGATACAGGACATCATGACCGGCACGAAAGAACAGCTCGAAAAGGAAATGACTACCGGCTATATTGGGTTCGATCCCACGGCGGATAGCCTCCATGTAGGCAGCCTGGTACCCATCCTCCTCCTGGTGCACCTCCAAAGGGCTGGACATAAGCCCATTGCGCTCGTCGGCGGCGCCACGGGCATGGTGGGTGATCCCAGCGGAAAAAGCGCCGAACGCAATCTCCTGGATGACGCTACCCTCAACCATAACCTGCAGGGTATAAAAAGCCAGCTGTCGAAATACCTTGACTTCAGCTCCAGCCACCCCAATGCAGCCGAGATGGTCAACAACTACGACTGGTTCAAAGAAATGACCTTTCTCCAATTCATCCGGGACGTGGGCAAACACATTACGGTTAATTACATGTCCGCAAAAGACAGTGTAAAGAAGAGATTGGAAGGCGAAAACGGGATGAGTTTTACGGAATTTACCTACCAGCTCGTGCAGGGATACGATTTTTACTGGTTATATGTGAATAAAAATGCCAAGCTCCAAATGGGCGGCAGCGACCAGTGGGGGAACATCACCACCGGTACGGAACTTATCCGTCGCAAGGCGGGTGGCGAAGCATTTGCCTTCACCTGCCCCCTCATCACCAAGGCGGATGGGACCAAATTCGGCAAGTCGGAAAAAGGCAATATATGGCTGGACCCCGCCAAGACATCCTACTTCGACTTCTACCAGTTTTGGCTCAATGCCGCCGATGCCGATACGGAAAAATGGATAAAGATCTTCACCTTCCTGACCAGGGAACAGATCGACGAGCTGACTAAACAACATGCCGTCAACCCGGGCGACCGGGTATTACAAAAAGCCCTGGCGCGTGAGATCACCACGTTCGTTCATGGCCAGGAGGGTCTTGATCAGGCCCTGGCCGATACGGAAAAGATGTTTGCTAATAGGACTGCCCCCGCCGAATCGCTTAGCGAAGAGGACCTGGAGTCTTTGGAAGGGGTAGCGCGCTTTTCCTATTCCGCGGACAAACTCGGCGCAGGCATCGACATCGTCAGCTTCCTGGCAGAGACAGGCATACTCGCCAGCAAAGGGGAAGCCCGCAAGCTGGTAGAGGGCGGCGGCATCAGCGTCAACCGAAAAAAAGTGGAGACGGCAAAGCTCACGATGGACAGCTCCCTTCTCCTGCACGGGAAATATATCCTCGTGCAGAAGGGTAAAAAGAATTATTATCTGGTGCAGGTCGCCTAGCTCAGTAGCGCTGGCTTCTCTCTAACCAACCTCAGCTCAACAATGCCGGCCTCTCCCGATAGGTCTTCAGCACGAACTCCCCGAACAACGTATTCGCCCACGCAAACCATTTCCGGGTGAACTTGCTCACGTCATCCTTATGAAAGGACTCGTGCATAAATCCGGTGCCGGCATGGCTGTTCTGCAGCATCTTCAGACAAAGGGCCGTCTCCTGCGTGTCATGGCTGGTAAGCCCTCTTACGATGATGCTCAACGGCCAGATCATGTTCAATCCCGCATGGGGGCCGCCGATGCCTTCACCCGCCTTGCCCTTGAAATAAAAAGGATTGCTATCGCTGAGGAGCATCCGCCTCGTGTTCTGATAAACGGTGTAGCCATGCTTTTCGGCATGCAGCACGGAAAGGTCTCCTCCAAAGATGGGAGACTGAATATATGGCAGCGCCAGCAGGCTGGGCACATTGGCATCGTCCATGAAAGTATGGTTCCCAAAACCATCGGCCTCATAGGCAAATACTTCCCCGAAGATAGGATGCGTAACGACGGCATGTTCGCCAAGGGCCTTGATCAGGTCGTTCTCCAGGGCAAAACAGGTGTCGACCATATCTTTCCCCGTCCCCATCGCATCCAGCAGGGCCCGCAGATTCCGAAGGCTGCTGAGGGCAAATAAATTGGACGGGATCAGGAACGGATAGATGGTAGCATCATCACTGGGCCGGAACATGGAATGGATCAGGCCCACTTTTTTGGTAGGATACCCATAACCGCCCAGGGGCACTCCGTCCGTAGCCCAGCTCGTCTTACGCTGGAAGCTATAGGGGCCTTCTCCATCCTTGCGTTGCTGCTCCTTGAAGGTCTTTAGCACCAGGTGCATGGCATCCAGCCAGTCTTTATCGAAGGGCGTAGTGTCCTTTGTCTCCATCCAGTACCCATAGCTCAGCCGTATGGGATAGCACAGGCTGTCGATCTCCCACTTGCGTTCATGGATGCCGGGCTTCATATCCGTGACATCCGTCGCCTTCCATTCGCTGATCTTATTTTCATCTTTGTAGAAGGCATTGGCATAAGGGTCCTTGAGGATACACTTCACCTGGCGGTGGATCACGCCCTGGATCAGCTGCTGAAGGTCCTTGTCCTCCTTGCACAGCGACAGATAAGGATACACCTGCGCGCTGCTATCCCTGAGCCACATGGCATCGATATCTCCCGTGATGACATAGGTGTCCGGCTTGCCGCCGATGATCTCGAACTCCACGGTAGTATCCAATGTATTGGGGAAACAGTTCTCGAAAAGCCATCCTACCTCCTTGTTGCCGATATTGGTTCTTACTTCGCGGATGATCTTCTCTACCGACCGGCTCTTGAATTTTCTTTGCCCTTCCGGTATGCGGACGACGGGGAAATCCTTGGCGCTGCCGGCCCCAGTCAAAGGTCCGGGCTCCATCCCATATGGCTTTATAAAAAATCCGGCCGCCGCCAGCGTGCTCTGTTGAAGAAAAGTTCTACGTTCCATACTATAGCAAATAAATTTTGTGTTCGATGATTGGCCTTTCCGGCCAGACGCCGGTGGCGTCTCTGATGCATAAACCTACGTTATTTTTTTATTCCCGCGCCGTCCCCGGTCAAATCCCCACCGTCATTTGTGCCTGGATAAGGCCCCTAAAGTTTAGCAACGCCCCAACGATCCCTCGTCAAATAATATACAACGACGCCGATACTCGCCAGCGCCACCCCATACAACGCAAACCACCTCGTCGACACCCAGATAAAAAGCCAGATGACGATGGAAAGCACTACGGGCAAGGGATACAGCCACATCTTGAACGGCAGCTTTCCTACCCCTTCCCTTTTCCGGAGGATCACTATGCCCACCGCCTGCGCCACGAACTGAACGAGTATCCGCATGGCGAGGATGGCGCTGATGGCCTGGTCCAATCGCACGCGAATGCTAAAAAGGAATCCCAGTGCGCCGATGAACAAAAGGGAGATATAGGGAAATGATTTCGTCGGATGCAGCCGGGCAAAGATGGGAAAGAAATGGCCATCCACCGCAGCCGCATAAGGCACCCTTGAATAGCCCAGCACCACGGCAAAAAGGGAGGCGAATGCCACCCACAGGATCAGTCCCGTGGCCACCAGCGCCGTCTTGTGACCATATATCTTTTCCATGAAGGTGCTGATGACGGCATCCGAATGCATGGCTTCCTGCCAGGGCACTACTCCTACCACGCTCAGGTTCATGCTTAGATAAA
The DNA here is from genome assembly GCA_035545935.1 of Puia sp. Lineage (GTDB taxonomy): Bacteria > Bacteroidota > Bacteroidia > Chitinophagales > Chitinophagaceae > Puia. The sequence continues at coordinate 19,294 of DASZXP010000032.1, forward strand.
GGATGGCGATACAGACGATGGAGATAAAGATGCTTCTGGGTATATTACGGCTGGGGTTCCGGATCTCTCCACCCAGGTGACATACATTGTAATATCCGAGGAAGGAATAGACGGTCTTTCCCGAAGCCTGTCCCAGCAGCAGCGCGAAGCTCCAGCTGAACATGGACTGTCCTTCCGAAGGCAGACAGGAATAGGATAGCTGCCGGTGCGTGAACCCGCTGAAGATGATCCACAGCATGGTGATGATGACGCCGGCCCATAGAAATACGGAGATCTTTCCGATGGTCTTTATGTTCCGGTACAAAAGCAGCACGATGAGGATGACGACAGTGCCCGACACGATCTTTTTTTCAACCTCGCCCAACGGCAGGAGATAACTAAAATAGGTGGAGAACCCTATGGCTCCCGAAGCCACTACCAGCGGGGCCTGCAGACAGGTCTGCCAGACGAAGAGAAAGGACATCAGCGGTCCCCATTTCGGTCCATAGGCCGCCTTGAGGAAATTGTAGCTGCCGCCCGCCAGTGGGTAGGCGGCTCCCAGCTCACTCCAGATCATGCCGTCGACGAGGGCCGTAATGGCTCCGAAGACCCATGCCCAAAGAAAAAGATTGCTGCCGACGATCTTTATGACCAATGCCAGCGTGACGAATGGGCCGATGCCCACCATGTCGATCATGTTGATAGAAGTTGCCTGCAGTAATCCGATTTCACGCTTCAGTTGAGGAGAAGACATAGGCTGAGATCCTTTCATGTGAGCTATTCCAGGAACGAATATCGGTGAATTAGACCAGATTTCCCCGCTGCTGTCAGGTCCTTATCATTGGTTCCGGCTGCCATAACTCCGCCCTCCCGATCTTCGCCCACCCCTACACCTTCGCCAGTTCCCCGATGGCCTTGACCAGCACGTCCAGGTTCTTGGTCGTCGTATATACGTTGGGCGTTATCCGCAACCCGTGAAAATGCTCCCAATCGATGGCCACCGTATGGATCTTGTACGTGTTGAAAAGAGCGGACTCCACGTCAGCGGCCTTCTTGCCCTCGATGCTCACCATACCGATGGCGCAGCCAAAACCCGGTTTCATGGATGTGTGCAGCTTCACCCCGGGGATGTCCTTTACCGCGCCCATCCAATAGTTCTTGAGATACTGGAGCCGCTGCTCCTTTCGGGCCGCCCCGATCATGTCGTAAAAGTCGATGGCTTTGCCGATGGCCTGTTCGATAAAAAAGGGCCGGGTTCCCAGGCTCTCGAACTTTCGGATATTGTCCGACCTGGGTTCGCCATGAGCAAAAAGAGGATAGATAGCCGGTATCTTTTCTTTCTTTACATAGAGCATCCCCGTGCCGATACAAGCTGCCAGCCATTTATGCAGGCTGGTGCCAAAATAATCACAGCCCAGGGAGGGTATGGTAAATTCAAACTGCGCAAATGAGTGCGCCCCGTCCACCAACACTTCGATACCCCGTTGATGAGCCGCATCGGCGATCTTCCGTACAGGCAGTATCTGTCCATTCCAGTTGATAACATGCGTGACATGCACCACTTTTGTCCGCGGTGTAAAAGCTTTTACATAGGCATTTGTCAGGTATTCATTGTCTTCGCTGGGCAGCTCCAGGTCGATCCACACCAATTTGATCCCATCCCGCATTTCCCGCTGTTTCCAGGCATTCATCATGTTCGGGTAGTCCTGTTTGGAAAGCACCACTTCATCACCTGCCTTTAGCTCCAGTCCAAAGATCACAGTCTCTAATGCCTCCGATGCATTGCGATGGATGGCGATCTCCTCGGGAGATGTGCCGGCGATACGGGCAAGGTTGCTACGAAGAGGTTCTCTTCCCTGGTCCAGTATCCTCCACATATAATAGCTGGGCATTTCATTACACATGTCGTGGTACCGCTTCATGGCGTCCTGTACGATCTTCGGAGAAGGAGATACCCCGCCGTTGTTGAGATTGATCATCTCCGGAGAAGTAGTGAAGGACTGTTGTACAAAATACCAGAAATCCTCGTCGCCCGCCAGATCCGACGGTGTCCGGTCTTCCGCATGATAAAGGGCCTTGTCCAGGTTGCGGCTCCAGGCTGGCCGGCCGAGTGAGGTTAACAGGGCCGTGGCGGAGAAAGTTCCCAGCGCATCCAGGAACCGGCGACGATTGAAAGCAGTCATGACGATAGAAGTTTTGTACTCCAATATAACGAAAAAGCGCTGACCCGGTATGGCTCACTTGCAGCGTCTGCCAATCCATATTCTGCCGGGACCAGCCCATCGTCTGGCGGGAGGTACCGGGACGATCGTATATTTGCCCCTCCATGAAGTATTATATCATTGCCGGCGAGGCGTCCGGCGACCTCCACGGCAGCAATCTCATAAAAGAATTGAGGAAGGCCGACCCTTCCACCGAGGTACGCTGCTGGGGAGGCGACCTGATGGCGGCGGCAGGCGCCACGCTGGTCAAGCATTACAAGGACCTTGCCTTCATGGGTTTTGTGGAAGTCCTGAGCAATCTCCGCACCATCTTCCGCAACCTCGAGTTCTGCCGCCAGGACATCCTGGCTTATCAGCCAGACGCCCTCATACTGGTGGACTACCCCGGATTTAATTTAAGGATCGCCAAATGGGCCCACCGCCAGGACTTGAAAGTGATCTTCTACATTTCGCCGCAAGTATGGGCCTGGAAAGAAAATCGCGTCCGGCAGATAAAGGAGAATGTAGACAAGATGCTGGTCATCCTGCCTTTCGAAAAGGAATTCTATCGTCGCTGGAACTATGAAGTGGAATATGTGGGTCATCCCCTGGTAGAGGTCATCGACAGCTTCCGCGCCGACCAAAGCCGGCATGTCCTGCAAACCCTTTCACCGGCCGGGTCACGCCACACCGGCACCCTATCCACCGGATCACACCACATTGGCGCCTCTTCTTCCGGGTCACGCCCCATGATCGCCCTCCTCCCCGGCTCCCGCCGTCAGGAGATCTTGAAAAAGCTGCCCATCATGCTGGCCGTGGCGCCCCTCTTTCCCGATCATCAGTTCGTAGTGGCGAAAGCGCCGGGGCTCGAAGACAGTTTTTACGATGGGCTGTTAAAGGATCATCCCAATGTCTCCTCTGTTCGCAACGAAACATATGCGCTGCTATCACAGGCCAAAGCCGCCTTCGTCACCTCGGGTACCGCCACGCTGGAGACAGCGCTCTTCGGCGTGCCGGAAGTAGTTTGCTATAAAGGCAGCCCCGTTTCCTATCACATCGCGAAGCGGCTGATCAAGGTGAAGTATATTTCTTTGGTGAATCTCATCATGGACAAGCTCGTGGTGAAAGAGCTGATACAGGACGAGCTCACTCCCGAAAATTTAAAGAGGGAATTGGATGGTCTGCTGCATGACCCAAAAAAGCTCGACCAGCTCCGCACGGACTATACGGCGCTAAAAGAGCTCCTCAGCCAGGGCGGACATGCTTCCGCCAATGCAGCCCGCAGCATCCTGCAATTCATGGCAGCCGGCACACGACGTTGATCCGGTCGCCGGACGCGACGCCCGGCCCGTCAATGCTTCCTCACTAATTTGATGATAAGGATGATAATGGCTATCAGGAACATGAAGATGGACAGCCGGTTGATAAAATGCATATACCGGATCCATCCTGTATTCGGCTCTTTAGGGTCCCTCTTTTTGATGTAGAAATACTCCGCTATTTGTCTTAAAAACCCCATAGATAGTAGATTGTAAAGTATGTGTCCCGGTAAAGATAAATAACAACCTCAATTTTTAAATTGTTTAGGCCAAAAACCTCTATATTTGCACTCCCAAATAGGACAGTTACCTGTCGCACAGGTTGTTCCTTGGGCCATTCCTGGTCGGTCCGCCTACAGCCGTCCCGGAATGAGTAAGGGGAATTAGCTCAGTTGGCTAGAGCGCTTGCATGGCATGCAAGAGGTCACGAGTTCGACTCTCGTATTCTCCACCTTTAGAGCGGAAGATCAGCAATGGTTTTCCGCTTTTTATTTCTAATGCTGAAATGCTAAAGAAAAACGGATCAATCGTCGTAATGAAACCTGCATTGAAGGATATAACATTTCTGATCTTTTCCCTTTTTTCCTTCCACCTTATATACAAGGCGGTGCTCACTGGTGATGCGACGGGACCAGCAGCCCTTGAGATCGTATTTGAGAGGCTCAGGCTTGCCTATGCCCTGGAAGGGGGTTTTTCGGATGTCCTGAAGTAAATCCTTGATTTTTACTACCATGCCCATGTCAGTAGAGATCCAGTGGCTGAATTCTTCCCATCCATTCTCAGTAAACTCAAAATTCATTTTCTTTTTTTAGGATGAGCCACTGGCGTTTCTTCCAGAACAAATTTTCGGGTCTTCTTTTGTTCTAGCTGAGTAAGCGATTCCCGCAACCGCTGGCGATTGGCGGCGGTGGACAGGAGATAGCCGGTCTCCTGGAGAGCATTGTATTCTGTGATGGACATAATGACAACAGCATCGTCCTCTCCGGTCCTGGGCACTACGATAATGTCTTTGGATTCGGCGACCCTGTCAAGGTATTTCTTGATATTTGATCTCAGTTGGGTGATAGAAATGGCTTGCATAAATACGTACGTTAAAATGTACGTTTAAATGTACGAAAATTCAGGGAATTGAATGAATTTTCGAAGCGTGTCTTTCTATTATTTTATGTATCTGAACAACAATATCTTAAGAAAAGAACCCCCTCTTAAAAACCTTCCTCGGTTGGCCCCCTCACCCCCCACTCATAATTGGCTTTAGCCCCCATTTCAAAAATAAGAACTCCTCCATTCTTTATATCCTCATGATCGATCCATGGCTTATTCAGCATCCTCCCATTTAACATAGCCGACTGGATATACCGATTTTCTTCCGAACTATTTTTCACCTCTATCTCGAATGTTTTGTTATTCCCCAAATCGATCTTTACATGCCTGAACAAAGGGCTCCCGATACTGTACCCCGGAATACCCGGGGTCACCGGGTAAAAACCCATGACGCTGAAAATATACCATGCGCTCATCTGCCCGCAATCGTCATTACCATTAATGCCATTGGGCTGGTTCCCATAGTCGGTAAGCACGTACTTTCTCACCAGCTCCTGGGTCTTCCACGGCTGTCCGCAATAATTATAAAGATAGCTATAGTGCTGGCCCGGCTCATTGTCGAGACGGTAATACCCTTTTTTAAAATTTTCATCCAGCCTCTTTGAAAAGGGCTCCGCACCGCCCATTAACGCTATCATACCCGGGATGTCATGCAGGGCGCCAAAAAGATAATCCCACGGACCGCCTTCGGTAAATCCTTCATTGGGCTTCCTGCTCCAGCTCCCATCATAAAGACGGGGAGCCATAAACCCTGTCTTTTCATTATACAGATTTCTGTAATTTTTCGACCACTCCACAAGACGCTTGTAATCTTCTGTCTTCCCCAGGTCTTTTGCCATCATACCAACACAAAAGTCATCAAAAGAATATTCAATCGTCCTGGACACCGACTCGTTCACCTTGTCGACAGGAATGTACCCCAAAGAATGGTAATAGCTTAATCCTCCCCTCCCTTCAAAGCTGGTCCACCGGTCCCGGTCACCCCATCTCTTCCTGGTATCGCAATCCGGAGGCGTCATGGCGTCTTTTCGCATAGCTTCATAGGCAACGGCAGGATCGAAACCCCGGAAACCTTTTACCCATGCATCGGCAATCACCGCATCGGCATGGGTTCCGATCATAATGTTCGTATACGTCGGATTGGGCCACATCGGCATCCAGCCCCCTTCCTTATACATTTGCAGCAGCGCATTGATCATAGGATCGACCCGCTCGGGCTGGATCAGGATCAACAAGGGATGAAGCGCCCTGAAAGTATCCCACAAAGAATAATCATTATAAGAAACTCCTTCATGGACCTGATCATCAAAAGCGCTATAATATTTCCCATATTCCGAAAATTCCCGGGGGAACAGCATACAATGGAATAGGGCGGTGTAAAATAGGGTCTTTTGCGCTGCGCTCGCTCCGTCGATTTTTATCCTGCTTAAACCTTTCTGCCAGAGCTCCCTTGTCGTGGCAACCCGTTCCCGAAGATCCCAGCCGGGGATTTCATGGGAAAGGTTTTCTCTCGCCTGGTCGATGCTTATAAAGGAAGTAGCAACCCGGACCTTTACAGGTTCATTTTTTTTAACGTTGAAATTGACATAGGCGCCCATTTGTGTGCCATACTGTTCTAAAGCCGATGGATATACCGCTCCCTTGTCCCAGGCGCCATATGATCTTATCGGCCTGTCGAGCTGAATGATAAAGTACCCTTTAAAGTTGGGAAGATCAGGACCCAGCTGGGCCGACATCCGATCCGGGTTATACCCGGTAATTTCATTTCTCTCCGGATCGATCCGGATATATCCCTTCAGCTTGCGAACACGTGCCTGGATATCATTGATCCCGTTGGCAATCGCTGTGTCCAGGTTGATCCCCTGGATGATCAAACGTGCGCTGTCCGTTTGGGAAAAGGAGAACTGAAAAATGGCGCAACGGCTTGCTGCCGCTATTTCCGCCCTGATCTTTTTTGCATCGGGCGTGATCAATGTCGTCGCGTAGTAATAAGGTTTTGCCACCTCATCCTTATGATGAAAGGTCAATGCACGCTGTTTGGGTAATACTTTAAGCGGGCCGGTTTGCGGCATCACTGATACATACCCATAATCCCCCATCCATACAGTGGGCTGATGTGTAGCGGTAAATCCCATGACAGCGGTATCTTCATACGTGTATATCATGCGACCCATCCTGTTCTCCGAGGTCTGGGCCACAAAATTGGTCATGGCAAAGGGGGCTCCCACGCAAGGCATTGTACCGCCCCCTCCCGCGCCGCGCTCCATACCTGTAGAAGCCGTGCCGATCAGGGGGTTGACATAATCTACTTCCCGGGGGGCTGATCTTTTTCCCGGTTGAGCATTCACCCGGCACCATATAGCGATCAGCAATAAAAATAGGGCCGCTCTTTTGTATATCATAATTTTAGCGACGCTTACGGACATCGATTCGGATCGTCTTAGCCCCCAGTATGGAATGAATGGCTTGCAACCGGATAATTCCGGAGCTATTGGGTTTCGTTCGGATCCAAATAGCTGCCGCGCCACCGCTTTCTTTGAGATGGAAAGGGTTATCTCCCACCATTATTCCCGGACCCTGGATATGGAAACGAACATCTCCTTCAGCAAACGGTCTTGGCGCTCCGTATTTATCTGCTACGCGAAATACAACCCTGGTGGCATCCGAGCCATCGCCCATCAATTCCCCGTCATCAGCCAGGAGAAGGAACTGATCCGATCGTGGGTTGGAGCTGAAGGTCCTGGAAGCTGTTTTTTCATCCTTCGAATACCCATCGATCCGCAATTCCGGCAATTCGCTCCCCGCCATCTCCAGATCGGCAAAGAAGGGAGGATATTGGAGGTGGGGGTATTTTTTCCGGTCAGGGTAAAGGGTTGAATGGTGGTTGTCGCCGATAAATAGTTCAAGCCTGTCGCAATTGGAGAAGATAGCGGCATTTTTCCCAGGCCCGGATGGACATCGAGCGCCGAAGTCCCAGTAAAAGTTGGGATGAATGACGGCCCCTTTCTTTATATCCTGCTGTGACTGGTAGAACGATGCTCCCAGCTTGGGAATACGGAAAACATCCGCTACGCCCGGGTTCTTTATTCCTTTTAAAGAATTGTGAAAGCTGGAATACTCGAAAGCGCACCAGGCAATTACCCCGCAATTCCGTGGATTGGCTGCGGCCTTGTCATGCGCCTGGGCATGATTGATGGCCTGAAGCTGTTGCGTTTCGACAGCCGCATCCCTACGGTAAAGAGAGGTAAATCCCTTACCGGTGACATAATTGAATTGACCGACGGCCTCGGATAGCAGGTAGGGAACGCCTTCCACCGGATCGTAAATGCCAACGCCCCCATTGGGGTCCAAATGATAGTCGTCGAATGAAAATACATCTTCGTCCCATCCCTCGTCGGTGGCATGCCTGATCATAGAGCCCGAGCTTGGTCTTGAATCATCCAAAGATCTGGCAATTGCCCGGGTTTCTTTATACAGCTCCACGTCGTTCCTGGATTCATTTGCCCGCGTCCCCCAAATAATAATGGAGGGATGATTCCGATCCCTGACGATCATATCCCTGACATCCCGGACCAGCAGCTCCTTCCAGGCTGCATCCCCGATATAATTCCATCCGGGCGCTTCCTCCCATACCATCAATCCCAATTCATCACAGGCATCTAAAAAAGCTTCTGTCTGAGGATAGTGCGAACAACGCACCATATTACAGTTGAATTCCTTGCGTAAGATCTCCGCATCCCGCCGCATAACCCTTTCCGGCATCGCAAATCCCGCATAAGGGTAAATCTCATGACGGTTAAGTCCAAAGATCTGAAGCCGTCTGCCATTCAAAAAGAATCCATCCAGCTGGAAGCGGGCATCCCGTAAGCCAACCCTCGTTCTATGGCTGTGCAGCGAGCTTCCTTCTGCCGATAAAGTCGTTTCGATGTCATAGAGCTGGGGATGATCGATATCCCAAAGGGTGACATTTCCAAGATCGGCCAGGGTTAGATTGATCTCCGTCATGCCCGGTCCCTCTATGCTGATCGTCTTTTCAGCCTGCGAAATTACCCGTTCCTTCTCCTTCATCTCTACCCGCAGCCGGAGGGGTTTTTCCAGGCGCTGACTGGCATCTATGCTGCAGCGAATTTCTACCGCCCGCTGAGGGCTAAGCACATTCACCGGCTTTGCAAAAACGTCACGGAGGAATACCTTCGGTACTGCCTCAATCCATACCTTTCGATGTATGCCCCCGGGTTCCAGGAAATCGATGCGTTTTGCTCCCTCAGGAGACCCTTCCGGCGGAACATTGCTCCATCTGGAATCGACGCCTGTCAAAAGTATATTCTCTCCTTCATGTACCATGTCCGTTATTTCATAGCTGAACGGTAGATATCCCCCATAGTGCGGAGTGAGCTGGCGCCCGTTTATGAAAGGGCAGGCGCCCACCATCACGCCATCGAAATGTAAAAAAAGCCGCATTCCCAACAGCTCTTTGGGAAGCAGGAAATGATTGCTGTAGCCCCACACCGCCTGCCAGCTGTCGACGCTCCACTCCTGCCAGGATAAATTGGCCACACAATGTGGAAGGGTCACGGGAGAAAATCCCTTATCATCGAAGCCTTTGTCAAGGGCGGACGGATCGATCTTTCCGCCAAAAAACCAATGCTGATCCAGGGGAATGACCTTTCGCGCCGGTCCCCTCTCGCTGTTCTGCGTGGTAAATCCCGGGAGAGAGCCCGATCCTATGGCAACCATCCCTATTGCGCAGCTCTGTATAAATTTCCGCCGGGAAAGATCCCCCGTGCTTACAATGTTCTTATTGGGTTCCATTAGCTAAAATGATTTGATGCGTTAATTGGATCATCGTTATCCTGATAGGCGGGCAGTCGGTTAATGCAAAGGTATCCTGACGATGACGGCCGAAGCGGCTGCCACGTTCACATCATACTGATCATTATGTTCTTTTCCGAGAGCCGTCCATTGCCCATTCCATGGTCTGTCATTCGTGATGGGATCGCCGCCCAGGGTAATACCGCTCGTTGCACCCGCATCGTTGCCGGGAGCGATAAGGAACATCGCCGAGGCCTTTCCCTTCGTAAAACCTTTTGCCGAGATCCTTGCGTGAACGCTGCGCGCTCCGGCGCCATGCTCTTTATTGACAATGGTAACGTAAAGGAATTCGTCTCCCTTTATGGCATACGAGGTCAGATTTACGACATCGGGATTGGAGAGGATCACAGGCGTCGTGTGGCCGCCGGTCATCATGTCGAAAGCTCTGATGGCAAGCGCTTTCGGATTGGCCAGGAACTCACCGGAGGGCCCCATGTAAATAGTGCAGGTCTTCAGCCACTGGTTGTTGTGAAAATTGATCCCCACAAGGCCGCGAACAGCCTGCCAATGCATATAATCCAAAGCCCAAAGCACAGATGCCATGGCATTGCTGGCGCCTGCAATTCCCCCAAGAAAATCATTGGCTTCGGTGAGCCTGCACGAAAATCCATAACGCGCCGCTCCTGGCCCCGTATGATCATAGATAAAAGTATACTCTCCCGTGAGCATTTTCGGGGACAGCATGCTGTCGATCGCCTCCTGTGCCGTAAAAGGAACATTATTTCGCACCGGCCTTCCGCCGGGATATTGATGATGGGTTATCAGGGTGATCAGGCCCGAGCTCTTTTCGTCCCTGGCAAATTCTTCCGTCCAGTTCCAGCCGCCGGACTCCGGCCCCGTGAATCTGGCTTCGGGAACGGCCTTTACGATGGCGGCCGCAAATTTTTTCCATGCGCGGATAAATTCCTCATACGTCTTTATGGCCCCGGCCTTTGCCTCTCTATAAGGTGGGGTGTTGGCCTCGTTGCCGATGGAAAAGCTTTCGAGGTATGCCCTGTGATGATCCCAGATATACCTGGCGGCAGCGGCGTCGGCGGACTCATCGGCATCGAGCAAAGGCAGCGAATAGATGACTTTTATTCCGGCAGCCCTGGCAAAGCCGAATACACTGTCGATCGCGGCATGATCATAGGCCGCCTCGGGATGAAAATCGACGTTCCCCCCTCCCATCCTAAGCACACGTATGCCGCTATTCTGAAAGAGCGTAATGAGCTGCTTGTTTTCCGAAGAAAAAAAGTATCCGTTCACTCCGCGGTGACCGGGCATGGCGGCATCCGTCTCGAAGCTGAGGCCCGTAAAATTATGCGGAATAAAATATCCGGGCGAATCGATGACCTCGATGGCGACAGGTGACGGCATCATGCCTCCCTGCTGTCCAAAAGCAGCTATCCCTGCGGAGTTCAGCAGGAGATCCAGCAAGATCAGCCGGGCAATAAAATGATAATACGTTCTCCTCATATGGTGTATGATAAATTATTTTTATAAATGGCCGTGTATGGCCGTGTATTTATCCCGCATCCTTTGTCCACTCGCCGTCTACCAGCCGGCTGATATGTAACGGATTGGCTTTTTGCAGCGCCTCCGGAAGCAAATGATCGGGAAAACCCTGAAAGGCCACCGGTCTTAGCCAACGGTAGATGGCCCCGGTCCCCACCGAAGTGCACCGGCTGTCCGTCGTGGACGGGAAAGGCCCTCCGTGCTGCATGGAATGACATACTTCAACGCCGGTGGGATACCCGCCATAGATGATACGCCCCGCCTTCTGGACCACAATGCCGGCCACCGCTCTTGCCTCCGATCCATCTTCGGCAGTGGCGTGCAGGGTGGCCGTAAGCTGACCTTCCAGGGAATGTAAAACCTCCTGCAGCTCCCTTTCATCTTTACAGATCACCACCAGCGTGGCAGGGCCGAATATTTCGCCGGACAATCCTTTATTTGAAATGAAGTCGGCCCCATTGACTGTATGGGCCACCGGCTGCGCCTGATAATTCTCCTCCCTGCCTTCACAGGCCGTCGCCAGCAAGGTGATCCCATTTGCCCCCTGCAAGTCTTTGACGCCGGCTCTGTATGCCTGATAAATCGCCTTATTCAGCATGGTTGCCGGCAAGGTATTTTTCATCTGTCCGGCAAATTCATCTAAGAACATTTTAGAAGCCTCGCTTTCTCTGACGATCACCAGGCCGGGATTGGTGCAAAATTGTCCGGCGCCCATGGTCACCGCGGCAGCAAGGCCTTTTGCTATTTCTTCCCGTTTCGCCTGCATGGCCCCCTCCAGTAAAATGACAGGGTTCACAGAGCTCATTTCTGCATAGACAGGTATGGGATCAGGCCGGGAAACAGCCGCATTGAAAAGGGTCATGCCCACACTTCGTGAGCCCGTAAATCCGACGGCTTTTATTCCCGGATGCCGGACAAGCCGGACCCCGTATTCATGTGAGAGATACAAAGATGAAAAAACGCCCTCGGGCATTCCGGTGTCTTGCGCGGCTTTAATGATGGCCGACGCGACGAGGGCATTGGTCCCGGGATGGGAGGAATGGGCTTTTACTATCACCGGGCAACCCGCCGCCAATGCGGATACCGTGTCTCCGCCCGCCGTGGAAAAAGCCAGTGGAAAATTGCTGGCGCCAAATACGGCCACCGGTCCAAGGGGGATCAGCATCCTCCTGATATCAGGCCTGGGCAAAGGCTGACGCTCCGGCTGCGCTCTATCTATCCGGGCATCCATCCACCATCCTTCTTTCAGCAATGTTGCAAAAAGCTGTAGCTGGTCGCAAGTCCTTTTCCTTTCACCCGTGATCCTTGCAACAGGAAGGCCCGACTCCCATGCGCATCGTTCTATCAGGCTGTCGCCCAATGCCATGATCTCCTTCGCAATAGCCTCCAAAAATTCAGCCCTTTGAAAATAAGACAGGGCGCTGTATTCCGTAAAAGCCTGAGTGGCTAAAGCAATCGCCGATTGAAGCTCATTTTCCGTGGCAATGACGAATTTTTCCGGCAAATGATCATTCTTGGCTGTTGAAAATGCCTGAAAGGTCTTATCCCCCGCGGCGCTGTTCCTGAACCCAATAAAATTTGCTCCTGTTATAGCCATTTTATCCGATCGTTTAAATGTTATGCTGCATTTCAGCGTTGCCGGAGCCCGCCAGCTCCCTCTCTATCTGCTCCAGTGATTTCCCCTTGGTCTCCGTTAAATATCTGAGCACAAAGAGCAGGCATAAAAAACACATGAAAGAAAACAGCAGGAAAGAATACCCCTGCAGGTTCTTCAACATATAGGGAAAAGAAAAGGATACAATAAAATTGGCCGCCCATAGAAGAAAAATGGATATGGCCACCGCATGGCTCCTTAAATTGTTGGGAAATATTTCAGAGATCAGCACAAAAACCACCGGCCCAAGGGAAAATCCAAAAGAAGCCAAAAAACCAATGATGCAGAACAGGACTAAATAGCCGGAAAAATGATTAGTGATAAAAGTAATGGCCAGCAGTAAAAGGGAAATACCCATGCCAATGGAGCCTATTACCATCAGAGGTTTGCGGCCCAACCTATCCACCAGCGACATGGAAATAACGGCAAAGGTTAAATTCACCAACCCCATAAGGGCTGTCTGGAACAAGGCCGAGTCGGGCGCAAAGCCCGCGGATTCGAAAATGGAGGGGGCGTAATACATGATGACATTGATCCCCGTGATCTGCTGAAAGACCGCTAAAGCCACCCCTATCAAGAGAAGCCTGAACATCCTACCCCTAAACAATTCCCTGAATTTTCCCGTCGCATTTTCCGCGGACGCTGTCCCTTCGATGGTAGCCAGGTCCGCCTCGGCCAATTCCTTTCCGTTGATCCTGGTAAGGATGTGCAAAGCCAAAAAGCGCCTCTTTTTTTCCACCAGCCAGCGCGGGCTTTCCGGAATAAAGAACAGCAGCAGGAACAAAATTCCCGATGGTATCACCTGCACCCCGATCATCCACCTCCAATTGTCGATGCCGCCGGTGTTCCGCAAAAAATAATTAGAAAAAAAGGCGGCGGACTGCCCCAGGAAAATGGCAAAGAGATTCAGGGAGACCAGTTTCCCCCGATGCCTGGCCGGTGAAACTTCCGCAATATAAATGGGAGCCAGCATGGATGCCGACCCAACGGCAAAACCCGCGACCATGCGATTGATGATAAACACCCAATAATGTTCCGCCAGGGCGCACCCCAGGGAAGAAGCCAAAAAGATCAGGGCCGTGACTATTAAAAGCTTCTTTCTGCCATATTTATCGCTTAAAGGACCTGTATAGACACAACCCGTCATACAGCCGATGATAATACAGCTTACGGTCCAACCCTTTTCCCACTCGTTCAAATTGAAAACGGCAGGTTTTTGAATAAATTCTATGGCCCCGGAAATTACAGAGGTGTCAAACCCAAACAAGAACCCTCCGGCGGCGGCGACAAGACAGATCAATATAAGGTATAATCTCATGCAGGGTCGTATTTGACGATCGGGGACGGTGTCAGATCATCCAGTTTATAAAATTTTGCTGCGTTGCCGCCAAAGATGCGCTCGCGCTGATCCGATGTTATCGACAATTCATCCAAAACAGCTGCCGTCAGATCGTACACCTGCTGGTAGCTTGCCGCCTGCAGGCAAACAGGCCAGTCGCTTCCAAACATCAGCCGTTCGCTGCCAAAAGCATCCACAACGCCCCGTACATAAGGGATAAGATCCTTTTGCTTCCAGCTTTTGTGATCGGCTTCCGTTACCATCCCTGAAAGCTTGCACCACACGTTGGGGAACTTGCTGATCTTTTGCATCCAGGAAAGCCATGGCTGCAGCTTATTGTCCCGGATCGGCGGCTTTGCCAAATGATCGATCACCGCTCTGAGCCCCGGGACTTGTTGCAACATCTCATACACCGGTGGCAAATGTTTCGGATAGATCAAAATATCAAAAGGGAGATCCAGCGATGCAACCAGTTTAAGATTTTCCAGCACACGGGGCCTTAATATAAACCCGTCATCGGGCAGGTCTTGCAACATGGGACGCACGCCGATGAATCGGGGGTTTTCCCTGAATGTATCGAGCCGCTGTACAAATGTTCCGGCATCCGTATCGAAATTCACCCAGCCTACCACGCCCGCCACGAAATCCGTCTCCTTCACCAGGTCCAGCAACCATTGCGTTTCCTCTTCCGTCTCCGCAGCCTGCACCAATACCGTGTACTGCATACCCGCGGCTTTCAGGCAGGGTTCAAGATCCGCAGGGAAATAATCGTGATATAAAATTCCGGCGTCCTTCGTAAGAAAACCATAATCGTTCGGTCGCCGGGTGGACCAAAAATGTTGATGCGCGTCTATTTTCATAATAGCTGACCTCATTTTTTCCGGGAATCTTCCTCTGCACGCAGGATCAATTCCAAAACTTTATATGCATCCATTAAAGTAGACAAAGGCGGCTTCCCTTCCAGGATACACTCGTTGATGAAATATTGAATTTCGTGTTCGTATGTTTCTTCATACCTGCCATAGGAGCGTGACAGGGTGCCGATGGCGCGGTCCAGGACCACATCCTGCCATGACAGCTGTACGCTTCCCTGCGTACCCAAAACTTTTATGATAAAAGACCATGGACTGCTGGAATGATCGGTCACGGCAAAACTTGCAAACAAATTGCTTATGGACCCGTCCGGCATCGTCAGGGTGAGCATCGCCTGATCGTCACGATCCAGGTGAGGGTATAAAAAACGGGTCGTATGGGTCGAAATAGACGCCGGGTCTCCAAACAAATACCGGTGCGTATAAAGTAAATGAAACCCTATTTGCCGCAAGATCCCGGGATAGCGTGCACAAAGCTCTTCACTGTGATGAATATGATACAAGATCCATGAAACCGGGATCTTTCCAAAATTCCCTTCCCGGAGGTTTTTCTTCAGCCGATACATATCCGGAGAATAAATGTAATTATGCGCCGGCATGCATTGCAAGCCTTTCGATCTTGCCAGATCGGCCATCCCGATGATCTCATGCAATTCATTGGCTATTGGCTTTTCCACCAAAACATGCTTGCCGGCATTCAATGCGGCAAGAACATCCGCATAATGGCTGTCGACAGGCGTCAAAACAAACACCGCCTGAATTTCCCTGTCCTCCAGCAGATCCTGCAGGCTTTCATAGCCACGAACGTTCCATTCCTTCGATCTTTTCCGCAACAAACCGGGATTGGAGTCATAAATTCCCGCCAGTTCGGCTTTTGAACAAGCCTTTAATCCCTGGTTATGAAGTTCGGCTACCGCACCGCATCCGATAAATCCGATTTTTATCCTTGCCATTTTCATTTGAAATTATATAACACCGATCCCGGATTTCGCCTTTCAGGCCATCGACGCCTGTCTTTCATTTACCCGATACTGCTTTAACAGCTCCCAGTCGAATTCAATCCCATGTCCGGGCAATTCTTTAGGCCGCAGCATTCCATCTTTTGTGGACACCGGATTCAGCTGGACGGGATGGAACCAGGGCAGGTATTCGGCAATATATGCATTTGGTATGCAACAAAGTAAACTTACATGCAGATCAACCATAAAATGAGGGGCCATTTGCAAATTGTAAAAATCTGCAAGAAATGCAATCTTTAACCACTCCGTGATCCCCCCGCAACGGACCACATCCGCCTGGACTACCTGGATCGCCTGCTTTTTGAAATAGTCGTTGAACTGGTAGCCGGAATACAGGTTCTCCCCCGCTGCTATCGGAATACCGGCCATCCTTCCCAAAAATGCATGAGAATCGATATCCTCAGGTACGAATGGCTCCTCTATCCATGCAAGACCGATGTCCCGCAATGCGTTTACACGCATGATTGCTTCGTTCAAATGCCAGCCCATGTTGGCATCCACCATAATTTTTACTTTTTTACCTACCAGCTTTCTCACAGCTTTCAAGCGATCTACATCTTCCTCGATATCCTGTTTACCCACTTTAATTTTAACACCTGCGAATCCGCAATCCATAGGTTCTTTTGTTTCCTCCAGCAGTTCATCTATCGTATAGGAGAGGTTTACTCCACTGCCAT
>DASZXP010000033.1:0-27620 GCA_035545935.1 Puia sp.
TCCCGGTTGAACTTTGAAAAAGTTATATCGTTATTAATCCTAATGGCAGCCAATTCACGATCCTTCGGCAAAAACCTCTCGGGCAGGACCTCTAATGGACAGCAGACGGCCCCCCTCACCTTCAAAGAAAGGCTGGAAGCGCTCCGTAACCTCCCCCGCTTTTTCCGGCTCGTCTGGCAGACCAGCCCCCGTATCATGATCGCCAATGCCGTCCTTCGTACTGCCCGTTCCGCTACCCCCGTAGCCATCCTTTATGTGGGTAAGCTCATCATCGACCAGGTGATCCTTCTCGCAAAAGCCAAAGGCCACGCCATCGACCCCAACGCGATCCATCATCTCTGGGAATTGGTAGCCCTGGAGTTTGGACTGGCCATCTTATCGGATGGATTGAATAGAGCTATTTCATTGATGGATAGCATAATGGGCGATTTATTCGCCAATTTTACTTCAATTAAAATTATGCAGCATGCCGCCTCCCTGGACCTGGATCAGTTTGAGGATTCCACCTTTTACGACAAGCTGGAAAGGGCCCGTCAACAGACGACAGGACGTACGATCTTGCTCTCACAGGTAATGAGTCAGGTACAAGACCTGGTGACCATGGCCTTTCTCGCGGCCGGACTAGTGACCTTCAACCCCTGGCTGATCATCCTGCTCCTGATAGCGGTGATACCCGCCTTTCTGGGGGAATCCTATTTCAATGACAAGACCTATGCGCTCACGCGGCAGCAGACCACCGAAAGAAGAGAGCTGGATTATATCCGCTACCTGGGCGCCAGCGACGAGACTGCTAAAGAGGTTAAACTTTTTTCGCTGTCAGACTTCCTGATCGACAGATTCAGAACACTTTCCGATAAGTTCTATAAAGACAACAAGGCCCTGTCCATACGCCGCAGCACCTGGGGAACTGTCTTTGCTCTTTTAGGATCAGCAGGATATTACGCGGCTTATATCGTAATTATATGGAGGGCCGTAAATGGTAGTCTCTCTATTGGTGACCTTACCTTTCTGGCAGGCTCCTTCCGTCAGCTCCGGTCGCTCCTCGAAGGGATCCTGAGCCGGTTTACCAGCGTCTCCCAGGGAGCTATCTATCTCCGGGACCTTTTCGAATTCTTCGAGATCCAACCCCGGATTCGGGTGGCGGCGCATCCCCGTCCTTTCCCCCGAAGCATAAAAGAAGGTTTCCGCTTCGAGAACGTGGGATTCAAATACATGCATTCGGAACGGTGGGCTATACGGAACTTAAATTTTACTTTACATCCGGGGGAAAAGCTGGCCCTGGTGGGAGAGAATGGCGCGGGCAAGACAACGCTCATCAAACTGCTGGCGCGTCTTTATGACCCCGTGGAAGGACAGATCTTTTTGGATGGGGTCGATCTAAAGGAATACGACCCCGAAGACCTGCGCCACAACATCGGCATCATTTTCCAGGACTACCTGCGCTATCAAATGACCTTCTCCCAGAACATCGCCGTGGGGAATATTGCGCAGAAGGACAATCGGCCGTTGATAGAGGATGCCGCCAGGCAGAGTTTGGCCGACAGGCTGGCGGTCAAATTGCCCGATCAGTATGACCAGGCGCTGGGCCGGCGCTTTCACCAGGGGGTGGAGCTTTCCGGAGGCGAGTGGCAAAAGATCGCGCTGGCCAGGGCATATATGCGGGAAGCGCAGCTGCTGATACTGGACGAGCCCACCGCGGCGCTGGATGCAAGGGCCGAGTACGAGGTCTTCCAGCGCTTTGCCGACCTCACCCGGGGCAAGACGGCGGTGCTGATCTCACATCGGTTTTCTACCGTCCGTATGGCCGATCGGATCCTGGTGCTGGATAAGGGGCGACTGTTGGAGATAGGCAGTCATGAAGAACTGTTGGACCTGGGCGGACGATATGCGGAACTGTTTCATCTACAGGCTGCTGGATATCGATAATTGAAATTTAATTGAAATCAGTAAAGGTCCCCGGCAGACTCTCGAAAAACACCTCTACCAGGTACCCATCCGGATCATAAAAGAAGAGAAAAGGTTCATCCGGACCAAAGCTCCCCTGATCCTTCACAGCCCCCCCTGCCGCAAGGACGATGCGAGCCAGCTCATCGGGATCGACAGGCTCCACCAGCCGAAACCCAAAATGTATCGACCCGCCCGACGGCACGCCTTCTTCAAAAACAATAATATCATGGGACCCTGGCGTCTGCACCTGGATAAAGCCCGGACGGCTGTACATGACCTTAGCGCCAAACACCTTTTCATAGAACAGCGCTGTCCGATGCACGTCCTTCACCGGGAGGGCGATATGGGTCAGTCCATAAGTCCTTATCATATAAAACCTCCTACATTTGTGTCATGAAGGTACTGATTATCGAAGACCATCAGGAACTGGCCCGTAATGTCAACGACTTCCTGGTAAAGGAAGGCTATATCTGCGAGCTCTGCTGCACCCTGGAAGCCGCCCGCGAAAAGCTGAGCCTTTTCCAGTACGACTGCATCCTGCTGGACATCGGTCTGCCGGATGGCAATGGCATCCACCTGCTGGACCTGATCAGGACCGAACACAAACAAAGCAATGTCGTCATCATCTCCGCCCGCAATGCGGTGGACGATAAGATCATCGGCCTCGACAAAGGCGCCGACGACTACCTGACCAAACCTTTTCACCTGGCCGAGCTCCACGCCCGCATCCGCGCCGTCTATCGCCGCAAGAACCTGGGCGGTACCCATATCGTGGAATTCAACGAGATCCGGCTGAACACCGACACCTTCGAAGCCTATATCGGCCAGACGCTCCTGGATGTCACCCGTAAGGAATTCGATCTCCTTCTTTATTTCCTGGTCAATAAGAACAGGGTATTGTCCCGTCAGTCCATTGCGGCGCATCTCTGGGGGGATTATACCGACAACCTGGCGAATTTCGATTTCGTCTACCAGCATGTGAAGAACCTTCGAAGAAAGATAGGGAATGCCGGCGGGACGGATTATATCAGCACCGTCTATGGGCTGGGATATAAATTCATTGCGCACAAGGAGGCGGAAACATGAAGCTGACCAATAAATTTACCCTCTGGTATTTCGTCATCATGCTGGTGGTGCTGCTCATCGGCGGCGCCATCGTTTATTACGAGATCCAGTGGAAGGTCAGCAGGGTAGAAGTGGTCCGACACCAACGGCTCAATGACCTCATCGCACAGCAGATCAGGGCGGGAGGGGATTATTCCGGATCACCAACCCGGAAGCGGGCAACCATCGACGAAATACCGGCCGACAGCATGCCAAAAGGGGACAACTCTTACTATACCCGTGGCATCGGCTGGAATCCCGAATTCCAGGTCAACGAATACCGGCTGGTGGTGACCTCCTTCTATGCCATCAACGGGAAATATTATCGCATCACCACCTATTCCTATATCCCGTCCTTCTACCAGCTCTTACCCGGCGTGGTGGACTCCTTCAAATGGATCTTACTGTTATTATTGGTACTGGTAGGCATATCCAGCAAGCTGATCCCTAAATATATTCTCTCCCCCTTATCAAAGACCCTAAGGGTCATCCAGGGATTTGACCTCAAACGGCGAAAACCCATACGCCTGCCCGAGACCCGCACTTCCGAGTTCAAAGAGCTGAACGTATTCCTGAAGAAAATGACCGACAAGGCGTTGGAAGACTACCAATCCTTAAAGGAGTTTGCCGAGAACGCCTCTCACGAGCTGCAGACGCCTACCGCCATCATCCGGGGCAAGCTGGAACTGCTCATGGAGTCGGACATCCGGGATGACCAGGCCATCCTCATCGCCGAGATGCACAATGCCCTGGAAAAGCTTTCCCGGATCCACAGCTCTCTTACGTTATTAACAAAATTAGAGAATAAGGAATACGCCACCGAAAAACCCGTCTGTCTCAGCGAGCTTGCACAAGAGACGCTGGACTCTTTCCAGGAATTGATCCAAATGAAGTCACTCACCCTTACATCTCATATTGAAGACAATGTGTATATCCACCTGCACAGCGCCCTGGCCGACCTGCTGCTGACCAACCTGGTGAGCAATTCCATCCGGCACAATATCCCGGGAGGCACGATCCACGTATCGCTTACCAGGGCGGGACTGGTGATCTCCAACAACGGGCTGCCCCCGCAGGTACCCGCCATGGAACTGTTCGAACGCTTCAAAAAAGGTGATCCTGCCAGTGACAGCATCGGCATCGGCCTGGCCATCGTCCGGCAAATTTGCGAATTAATGAATTTTAATATCATCTACGAATACGCTGCCAGCCTGCATACCATCGCCATAAGCTTCCAACCGTCTATCCCTGCTTCAAAATTGCTTCAAAATCTTAGTTTCCCTTTGTACCCGGTCTCCTCCTAACTTCTATAGACCCATGAGCAGGATCTTCACCTGTTTATTTCAGGCTGCTCCCTGCCGCCATATGAAAAAGGAAGAAAAAACAGTTCATCAACCATGTTAAGAAATTACCTTTCTGGCCTGTCAGCGGCCATGCTCCTCAGTTTGTTCATGATCAGGACGGAAGCCCAGACTCCTACACCAGGCCAGCCGGGTCAGACAAATGGTCCGACCCTCACCCTAAAGGATGCCGTAAAGACCGCGCTCGATAATTATGGGACCATCCGCGCCAAGGCCAACTATGTAAAGGCCAGCCAGGCCAACGTGCTGGAGACAAAAAGAGAATACCTGCCCGATCTGAATATCTCCGCCCAGCATGACTACGGCACGATCAATGGAACTAACGGTCCTCTATATGGCTATAAAGGTGGTGCGGTAGCTTCAGGCGGACCGGCCCTACCCACCCAGAACTGGAATGCCGCCTTTGGCGCGCTCTATCTTACGGACGTCAACTGGGACTTTTTCCAGTTCGGCAGGGCAAAGGAAAAAACAAAAGTGGCCCAGACCGTATTGTCCAGGGACCAAGAAGACCTCAACCAGGAACGTTTCCAGCAAAGCATCCGCGTCTCGGCAGCCTATCTCAACCTGTTGGCCGCGCAACGGCTGGTCGTCACACAGCAGCAGAACCTCGACAGGGCCCAGGCCCTGTTCAATGTTGTAGAGGCCCGCGTAAAAAGCCAGCTCAATCCGGGAGTAGACTCCTCCCTGGCCCTGGCAGAAGTATCCAATGCACGTATAGCGCTGACCAATGCCCGGGAGTTCCAGCAGGAACAGGCCAACCAGCTGGCCATATATATGGGCGTGCCCCCTGCCGACTTTGTACTGGACAGTGTCTTCATAGCGCGCATCCCATCCGCCCTCACAACAGCGCCCACCACCCCGATGAACGAACACCCGTTATTGAAATACTACCAGCAACGGATCAAGGTCAGCGACGAAGAGGCAAAATACCTTAAGACATTCAACTATCCCACCTTTTCTCTTTTTGGCGTGCTCCAGGACAGAGGCTCTGGCTTCGACTATAATTATGGGACACAATTCCCCGATGCCTACACCGGCAACTACCTGAAAGGAGTAAGCTTTTCAAGAGGCAACTATCTCCTCGGGATAGGCATGGTATGGAACCTTACCAGCCCGCTGCGCGTACACCAGCAGGTGACTTCCCAAAAATGGATCTCGGAAGGATTGAAAGATGAATATAACCTCGTCAACCAGCAGCTGCAGGCGCAGCTGACGCTGTCCGACACCCGGATAAAGAACGCATTGAGCAACTACCAGGAGGCGCCCATACAGGTAAAGGCCGCTTCCGACGCCTATACGCAAAAGTCGGTACTCTATAAGAACGGCCTTAGCACCATCGTGGATCTTACCACCGCCTTGTTCACCCTGAACAGAGCAGAGACGGACAGGGACATCGCCAACAACAATGTATGGCAGGCGCTATTGTTCAAGGCAGCCGCCAGCGGGGACTTTAGCTTGTTTTTTAATGAATTTTAACTGAATCATCACAGCCATGGGATTGATAAGAAGCGCACTCAGAAAACCTATTACCATCTTAGTATTGGTGGCCGGACTTCTCTTTTTTGGCATCGGCGCCGTCCGGTCCATCAAGATCGATATATTCCCCGACATGAACCTGCCGGTGATCTATATCTCGCACCCCTATGGAGGGTTCACGCCCGACCAGATGGAAACCTTCTTCGGCAAGCAGTATGTAAACCTGTTGTTGTATGTGGGTGGAGTAAAAAGCATCGAGACAAAGAATATCCTGGGGGAGACGCTGATCAAGCTCACCTTTTATGAAGGCACCAATATGGCGCAGGCTGCGGCGGAAGTGACGAGCTATACCAATCGGGCGCAGGCCGGTTTCCCACCTGGTTCGCAGCCGCCTTTTATCCTGCGGTTTGACGCGAGTACCCTGCCCGTGGGACAGCTGGTGCTCAGCAGTCCCAAAAGAACGAATAACGAGCTGCTCGACCTGGCCAATATCTATGTACGCGCCCAGTTCAGCTCCGTGCCCGGCCTGGTAGCGCCCGCCCCATTCGGCGGCAACGTCCGTACCATTGTCATCAAGGCGGACCCGGAACTGCTACGAAGTCATAACCTGACCCCTGACCAGCTGGTGGAAGCATTGCGGAATAACAACCAGGCAACTCCCGCCGGTAATGTGCGGATCGGCAATCTCAACTACTTCACACCTGCCAATACGACCGTCGAGACCGTGAAGGATTTCGAGATGATCCCCATTTATAACAACAGCGTCCAGAACGTCTATCTGAAGGATGTGGCCAGCGTGGAAGATGCGGCGGATATCACGGCCGGCTATGCGTTGATCAATGGCAAGCGATCGGTTTACCTGCCCATCACCAAGTCGGCGGCAGCCAGTACCTGGGACGTTGTGCAGGACCTGAAAAAGGCCATCCCCAGATTCCAGGCGCAGCTGCCCGAAGACGTAAAACTTTCTTACGAATTCGATCAATCCGTGTATGTCATCAATGCCGTAAAGAACCTGCTGACGGAAGGCGCCATCGGGGCCGTTCTCACCGGTCTGATGGTATTGCTGTTCCTGGGAGACCTCCGGGGCGCCACGATCGTGATCCTTACCATACCCATTTGCGTCATCTCGGGGGTATTGTTCCTGACGCTGTTCCACCAGACCATCAATATCATGACCCTCAGCGGACTCTCGCTGGCCATCGGTATATTGGTGGATGAATCCACCGTCACCATCGAGAACATACACCAGCATCTGGCCATGGGCAAACCCAAATCGCTGGCCATCTGGGACGCCTGCCGGGAAATTGCCTTCTCCAAATTATTGATATTATTATGTATCCTCGCTGTGTTTGCACCGGCCTTTACGATGAACGGCATCCCCGGCTCTTTGTTCCTGCCCCTGTCACTGGCCATTGCCTTCTCCATGATCACCTCTTACCTGATGGCGCAGACCTTTGTACCCATCATGGCCAACTACCTGATGAAGGGACATCATAAAAAAGACCAGCGCCTTTCGGATGAAGAAGAGTTCAAAGCATCGGGCATCAGCGCCGCGGATGAGAAGGATCCCTGGGCGGAGAAGCACAAGCTGGCAACAGGCGGTACGGGTGAAGGCGGTAAGCTCACCCGCTTCGATAAATTCAGGAACAGGTTTATCAGCTTCCTGAACAGGGTATTCCCGCTACGTGCGCCGATCGCTATTGCCTATATTTTGCTGGGTCTGGGAGGAGCATGGCTGATGATCAACAGCATCGGACGGGATGTGCTGCCCAAATCCAATGCGGGACAATTCCAGGTGCGGCTACGGGCTCCGGACGGTACGCGTATCGAGCGGACGGAAGAATACCTTTTAAAGGCGGAACGTGTGCTGGATACGCTGGTAGGTCATGAGAACATCGGCGTTACCTCCGCCATGGTGGGTATGCACGGCGGCCAGTTCTCCACCAACCCTATCTATCTGTTTATGGCAGGCCCGCAGGAAAGCGTGCTCCAGGTGAGCCTGAAAGAAGACTATAAAGTGAAGATGGATAACCTGAAGGATGAATTCCGCGAAAGAATTAAGCAGGATATACCCGATATGAAAGTCTCTTTCGAACCCATTGAGCTCACCGACAAGATCCTCAGCCAGGGCTCGCCGACACCCATCGAGGTAAAGATCATGGGAAAGAATAAAAAGCTCAACGAAGAATATGCGGATAAAGTGATCGATAAGCTGCGGGAAATAGCGTATCTCAGGGATGTGCAGCTGGATGAAGCTATTCATTACCCCGCCATCAACATCGATATCGACAGGGTAAGGGCCGCGCAGCTCGGCGCCAATATGGCCACCATCAGCAGAAGCCTGCTGCCGGCTACCAGCTCTTCCCGATTCACGGAGAAGAATATCTGGGTCGATCACAAATCGAATTTGTCTTATTTTGTACAGGTGGAAGTGCCCGAGAACAAGATGACCAGCATCCATGACATCGGCGAGACGCCGATCCTGCCC
Organism: Puia sp.; assembly: GCA_035545935.1. GTDB lineage: Bacteria > Bacteroidota > Bacteroidia > Chitinophagales > Chitinophagaceae > Puia. Next base: position 8,377 of record DASZXP010000033.1, read on the forward strand.
AATTCGCCGCGCCCCACGCTCAGCGATGTGGCGACCATTTCCACGGACTCCGTATACGGGGAGAATGACAATATAGGTCCTACTCCCGTATTGTCCGTGACGGCCAATCTGTATAAAAAGGACCTGGGCGCCGCGGCTAAGGATGTTGACGCGGCCATCGCCTCGCTGGGCAAGCTGCCACGCGGTCTTACCATCGAGACAAGAGGACAGGTACAGGTGCTGACCGATACGTTGAACAGCCTGCAGATCGGGTTGCTCACGGCCATCGTGGTCATCTTCCTTATGCTGGCCGCCAATTTCCAGTCCTTCAAGGTCTCTCTCGTCACCTTGTGTACCGTACCCGCCGTACTCCTGGGCTCGCTGGGACTGTTGATGCTCACCGGCTCCACGCTGAACCTCCAGAGCTATATGGGAATGATCATGTCCGTGGGCGTATCCATTTCCAACTCGGTGCTGCTGGTGACCAACGCCGAACACCTTCGAAAACACTCCGGCAATGCCCTGGAGGCCGCCCGCGAGAGCGCCGCCGTTCGTCTGCGACCCATCCTGATGACCAGCGTGGCCATGGTCGTGGGTATGATACCCATGGCTTCCGGATTGGGCGAAGGCGGTGATCAGGCCGCTCCGCTGGGTCGCGCGGTGATAGGAGGGCTGATCGCTTCCACATTTGCGGCCCTGTTCATCCTGCCCCTCATCTTTGCCTGGGTGCAGGGTAAGACCTCCACCGAATCCGTGTCCCTCGATCCATCCGATAAAGAAAGTAAACATTATATACCGTCATTGTATGAACAAAATGAGAAATAACCCGTCATTGGCCGTGGTACTAACCCTGGCAGCCGTCACCCTGTTCAGCGCCTGCTCATCCTCGGATGGAGAGGCCCGCGAAAAGAAAGACAGCAGCAAGACAGCGGCTGCCCCGCCGGCTCCCGCAGAGACATTTTCCCTCACGAAGGGACGGCTGTCGACGGCCCTCTATACGCCCGGTGAGCTGATCGCATATCAGCAAGTGGACCTGTATGCAAAAGAGAACAGCTTTGTAAAAAAACTATATGCGGATGTAGGATCGGAAGTACGGGAAGGACAGCTGCTGGCATCCCTGGAAGCTCCCGAGCTGGCTACGCAATTGGCCAGCGCCCAGTCCCGTGCAAAATCACAGGAAGCGATCTATATCGCCAGCAAGGCGAACTATGATCGTCTGGTAGAGACCAGCAAGACCCCCGGCACCATCTCGCAGAACGACATCGACCAGGCGGACGCCCGTCAGAAATCCGATCTCGCCCAGCTGGACGCGGCGAAGTCTGCCTACAACCAGGTAGCCGAAACCCTCAAATACCTGGAGATAAGAGCTCCTTTCAACGGCGTGATCAGCGCCCGTAATGTAAACCCCGGCGCCTATGTCGGACCTTCCGGCAAGGGCTCCGAATTCCCCTTGTTCACCTTGCAGGAACAACGTCACCTGCGACTGGTGGTCTCCGTGCCCGAGGCGTACACCGGCTATCTCAACGACAAGGATGAAGTGAAGTTTACGGTGAAGGCATTGCCGAACGAAATATTTCATGCAAAGGTCAAACGCCTGGCGGGAGCGCTGGACAACCGGCTGCGCGCGGAGCGAATAGAAATGGATGTATTCAACAATGATAAACGACTGCTACCCGGCATGGTGGCGGAAGTCAACGTCCCCCTTCCTGCAAGGGACAGCACCTTTGTCGTTCCGGCAACGGCCGTCGTCAACTCCACGGAACGGGTATTTGTTATCAAGGTCGTCGATGGCAAGGCGCAATGGGTGGATGTAAAACAGGGACGCTCCGACAAAGGCAGAATGGAGATCTACGGCGACCTGCATGAAGGTGATACGATCCTGAAGATCGCCAGCGAGGAAAAGAGAGATGGATCGCCTGTAAAGTAAAGGCCTTAAGGAGCCCAGTAATTCCCCGAAAGGATGATCATACAGATCAGCCGGATGCTGTTGTCATAATAGTCGAAATCTTTCGCCGGGAAATGCACCATATAATCCCAGCACCTATTCAGCCACGCCTGATTTTCCTTGCTCACCATGGCCGACACCGTGAAGGGCGCGATAAAGCACAACGCTTCATAATACCGGTTCTTCAGATCTTCTCCAGCCAGACTGTATCCCGCCGAGATATTATCCGGATCATCCCTGGTCGTGGCGCGGATCCATCGATTGATCTTTCCCGTTATCTCCGCCGCACGCGTGTCTCCATAAAGGATATAATCCGTTGCGATCCGCCACGGCATACGACAGGCGTTATAGTTGTACGCACCGTCATAACGCGACTCCAGGTAACGGGGCCGCGCGGGCAAGGGCTGTGATCCCACCTTGTTGATAAAGTCCGGAACAAGCCCGGCCTCGGGACTGTAGGTCTTCTGTAAGTAAAAAAATAATGTATAGTTATTGTCGACAACCTTGTCCCACTGCGCATCACCGCTGACGGAGCGGAAAAGACGAAAATGATCCGGCATAAAATCCGAGCTGCGCATATCGAAATAATCCTTGCTGTCATGCTCCACCGAATTGCTCAGCAGCACCGAAAAGGTCTTTTGATTTATTTCCTGCCGCATGATGGAGGAGATCATATGCGTGGCTTCGCTCCGATAGTCGATCTCATCACGGCTGCCCCACTGCGCGTCGGCCAGCAGCAGCGAATAAGCGATATCCATATCCCCATCCGTAGCGGAGCTGCCGTCTGTATTGCGGCAATCTTTTTTCTGCGCCCACGCCATCAGGTACGGATCGGCCTTGCTGGGATGCGCTTTGTAGTAACGATACAGCCCATTGTAAATGGTCCGCGCAGCCGTGTCATAACCCGCCATCAACGCGACGATCATCATGCCATAGCCCTGTCCTTCCGACACACACTGCTTATTATGTGATACAGGACCTTCGAACCAGACATAGTACTCTCCCTCGTTGCATCCCTTTTTGATATAGTGATGCTTCCATGTCTTATAAAAAGCACGGACGCTGTCATCCATCCGCTGCCGGCTGATATGATCCGGCAGAATGACACCCTTCTGGTATGCGACATGCTGCGGAAAAGGCCGGACCGGCTGTGCCATAAGCACCCCTGACAAACAACAGATCAACAAAGGGAGAAAAAAAGTAAAGTGTCGTGGCATAATTTTTTATATCGACTGTATTGTAGATTTTATTACCCAATATATCCCGGTTTACAAAAACTTTTATGAATTTCTTCACAAATCAATCGGGGTATGGTTATTTAACGTAGCTGAAAGAAATTGTCATATGAAAGAGCAAAAACTTCATGACTATCTGCAGGAGACGCTTCACCGGCCGATCCAAAGAAAAAGATTCCTAAGATTCACCGCACTGGCAAGTGGATCTTTTATGTTGGGGTTGACTGCATGCAGGAAAGAGGGGCATCCGGGCTCCGGCGTCATCGATGTGGGTTCGGCGGACATTGGTATTTTGAATTTTGCATATGCGTTGGAACAGATCGAGGCGGCCTTTTATACAAAGGTAGCTGCTTCATGGTATAAAAACGCTCCCTTATCCGAAATGCAGGTGCTTTTCGACATCATGCACCACGAAGTAGCGCATCGGGATTTTTTGAAAAAAGCATTGGGATCGAACGCTATCGGCGATCTGCAATTCGATTTTACCACGGTGGACTTCACCAGCCGCGACAGCGTGCTAAAGACGGCAAAGGCTCTGGAAGACACCGGCGTTTCTGCGTACAATGGCGCGGGACCCTTCCTGCAATCAGCCGACTATCTGAAAATAGCCGGGAAGATCGTATCCGTAGAGGCGCGGCATGCGGCAGCCATCCGCGACATCCTGAACCCAAAATCTGCGGACTTCGCAGGCGACGACACCGTCGATCCTGCTACGGGCCTGGACCTTGCCCGAACACCCAATTCCACTACATATGGACAAAGCATCGTAGCCACCGCCAATTCCTTCCTTCTCACCAAGATCTCCGCTACCCAACTTCCTTAACAACAAAATCATTGTAACATGAAAGCGCTCAAAATATTTGAAGAGGCCTATGAGAAAGAGGTTATAGAAAAGAACTTCTCCCGCCGCGAAGCCCTTACCAAAGGACTGGGTCTTGGGCTGAAGACCGCCCTGGCCGCCGTACCATTTGGCTTGTTGGATGCGTTGGGCAACAAGGCCCAGGCCGCGCCTTCCAACCCGGATATCATAAAGATCCTGAACTATGCACTCACATTGGAATACCTCGAAGATACATTCTACAAAACGGGACTGTCTACCAACGGACTGATTGCCGCCACGGACACGACGATCTTTATGCAGATCAGCAAACACGAGACGGCGCACGTAGCCTTGCTCAAAACCACCATCACCGCCCTCGGCGGAACACCCGTGGCCGAACCTACTTTTGATTTTACAGGCGGCGGTCAATTCCCCGATGTATTTACCAGCTACCAGCGCTTTATGGGCCTCTCCGTCGCATTCGAGGACCTGGGAGTAAGAGCATACAAGGGACAGGCCGTAAACCTCCTGGGCGCGAAAGACGTATTGGCGGCTGCCTTGAACATCCACTCCGTGGAAGCCCGGCACGCATCCGAAGTGAGAAGGCTAAGAGGATCGAAAGGATGGATCACCATTGCAGAAGCCGATGGACTGCCCGGCTTTATATACGATGGAGAAGAAAATACGGTACAGCTCGGCATCGATGTGACCAGCATCACCAGCGTGGATATCAACGCCGTGACACAGGCATTCGACGAACCGTTGGCCATGCCACCCGTACTGACGATAGTAGGACCATTTATAAAACAATAATAAAAAGCTTCAGGGGCACAGCCAGGGTCGTCCATGGATATGGGCGGCCCTTTTCTATTGGTATTTTTCATAATACTTTGTAAATTCCGTTTTACTTAAACCGGCTGCATGTTTAAACCCCTGGCCTGTGCGCTCATCATCTTCTGCCTCATCATACGGACGGCGCATGCCGCCGACTACACGGAGCAACAGGCACGTGAGGCCTGGGCACAATGGAAGACAAAACCTGTGACGGAAAGCAGCTTTCGCGCCGTATGCGATCTCATCCAGGACGTGGGGAAGAACAATATCCAGCTGGGCTACCAGATCCTGGCGGAATACCTGCCCATCGTAAAAGCCACGGGCAGCAAGGACAGGGTACATGTTTTGCTCATGGGCTGGGCCAAGGCGAAGGAATCCCTTACCGCCTTCGATGACGCCGAAAAGCTCTATCGCCAGGCACGGGAAAATGCCCTCGGTAATCCCCGCTATTACGACGAGGCATTGACAGGCACGGTGCTGCTGTATGCGGACTGGGGCAAGATGGATTCATTGGACAAATATGCACAGCTGGGCAAACAGGCGGCCACCGCCGCGGGCGATAAAGAGAACCTGTCTTTTATCTACACTTTTTCCAGTCTTGCGCATCTCACCGACACCGTGGCTTTGGGCAGCAGCCTGCTGGAAGCCATCCGCCTGGCCGACAGTCTTCCCGATAAGAACGCGCTGTTCACGGCACGGTATAATTATGCCTCCATCTATTTAAGGAACGATCCGCAACAACAGGCAATGGTATTCAGTTCCCTGCTGGACCTGGCGAAAGACTCCACCCTGAGCCATAAGCCCCGTCTGTACGAACGGACCGCCTTTTCCTTCCGGAACCCCGCTTCGAATATTTATCTGCAGCTGATGCAGATAAACCTGCTGCTGGCCGATTATGACAATGCCTGGAAATTCGGAGAGATGTTGTACGACGCCGTCGTACGTCCCAACCCCAACGCTCCGCAAGCCCCTTTCTTCAATACAGAGCTGGCGATGGTCAGGGCTTACCAGGGTGAATACGCCGCGGCAAAAGACTATCTGCGGACGAGCCTTAGGCTATTCCACACGCCGGAAGAAAAGGTCCCTTATCCAAGCTATTTCCTGGCCGCGGGGATGGTGGCCGAGCACGAACGCCGTATCCCCGAAGCCGTCCATTATTATGAGCTGGCGTACAAAATGGGCCCTATGGAAGGACTGCACCTGATGCCTTCCGAGCTCTACTATGCGCATGGGCTCATCCTGGCCCGCCGGCTCGACGAGGCCCAACGGGTCTTATCCACCCTGGAACCCGCGCTGAACGTGCGGAAATATACCGCCTATGGCTTTTATTATTATAAACATTATGCGGAGCTGCTAAAGGCAAAGGGAGATTATCCCGGATATGCCCGGGCATTGGAGACGTTTTATGCGATAAAAGATTCATTGGTCAGCTTCCGCCATGATCGCGCCATCCAGGAGATCGAGGCAAAGGTCAGACTGCGGGACAAAGAGCAGCAGATAACCCGCCTCCATGAAGACAACGCGGAAAAACAACGCAACATACGAAGGGACAGGATCTATTTTGCCATCTTCGCCGGACTGGGCATCGTGATCATACTGCTATTGACGGCTTATATCCGGAACAGGATGCGGCGGATGAAGGAACAGCATCGCATCGATGTCATGCAGAGCGCGCTCGATGCGGAAGAGAACCAGCGGCATAAGATAGCGGATCAATTACATGACGAGGTGGGAGGGATGCTGGCCATTGCCGCGTTGAATGTTTCCGGGCCGACGCTGGAGATCCTTTCTTCCGTATCGACCACCATCCGCGAGCTCAGCCACCAGCTGACGCCGATAGCCATCGAGAAATACGGCTTTACCCATGCGGTGGAGGACATGGCCCAAAGCGTCAATCTTTCCGGCCGGCTGCAGGTGCAAACGGTGATCGTCGGATTTGATGATACGGAAAAGTATGCACCCGCATTTTTAAAGGACTGTTACAGGATCCTGCAGGAGCTGCTGCAAAATATCCTGAAGCATGCTCATGCGACAGAAGCGCTGTTGGAAATAGTAGAGCATCCCGCGGCGGACGGACAAAGAGGACAGGTCTCCATCCTGGCGGAAGACAATGGAGTAGGGATAGGGGAGGACATTGCCGCCGGACCGGTGTACCGGGAGCCTTTTAAGGGCAAGGGACTTAGCGCAATACGTTCGAAAATTGCGTATCTTGATGGCAGGGTCGAGATCAGCCGCAAACAGACGGGCGGCACTCTCGTCGTCATAGAGCTACCGATCAAAGCAAATTAACCATGCCCTTGCGACTTGTTATTGCGGATGACCATCCTTTGCTCATCGACGGACTGCGGAAGGTCCTGGAAGAAATAGAGGATATACAGCTGCTGGAGCCTGTAAACAATGGGCGCCACCTGCTCGCGCGTCTGCGGCAGTCGCCTGCGGATATGGTGCTGCTCGATCTGCATATGCCACAGCTGGATGGTATCGAAGCGCTGAAGATCCTGCGCACGGAATTCCCCCGCACAAAAGTCCTCGTATTCACCAGCTATAATCAACCCAAACTATTACGCGAGATACAGGACCTTGGCGCCAAAGGCTGTTTGTACAAGAGCGCGGGTTCCATAGAGCTGAAGGAGGCCATCCGGACCGTGGCGGCCGGCGGTACCTGGTTCCGGGAAGAAAAAGCGCATGCCACCCCCGACAGGTTTATGGACGAGTTCATGAAGAAATACCAGGTGACGCAACGGGAGATCGAGATCCTGCGGAAGATCGCAGCGGGCTATACGACAAAAGAAATAGGCAAGCAACTATTTATCAGCGAATTCACCATCAATGCCCATCGCCGGAACATCTGCCGGAAATTGAACATCTACACACCCGTGGGACTGGTGAATTTTGCCAAAGAGCATGGGCTGGTATAAAGGGTTCTCCTTTAAAAATAGATAGGACTAACTATTGGCTGTCGCTGGCGGACAGGGGAAATTGCATATAAATTAAACGCTATGAGATCTCACCCCCTACACCCCGGACAATTGTTTTTATACAGCGCCGTCATTCTCTTTTTATTTTCGCTGACATCCTGCGGTACGCCCGCTGAGATCAGGGCCTCTATCGATGGCGCCAACGAACATGAAGGAGGCGCTTCCGCGTTGGACAACCAATGGGACCTGGGATACAATGTTGCCGCATGCTTTTTCCTGGCCAAACCCAGTTCCGTCAAAAATTCCATTGACAACGGATATGCGTCGGAAAAGGCTGACCCGATAGCGTTCATGGGACAAATAGAATTCGTACAAAAAGGATCGAAGTTGGAGCAGACCACCACGACGTTGAACTATTTGAATCTTGCGGGGGATGTCCTGTATCAATTACCTATGGCCGACAACGGGTTATTATACGGAGGACTCGGACCCTACATCGGATATGGACTGGGAGGTCATGCCAAATCGGGCGGCACGAAAGAACCCGCATTCGGCAGCGACGGCTACAAACGATTGGACGCAGGATTGCATATAACCGCAGGCTACCGCCTGCCCATCGGTCTGTCCCTTAACCTGGCATACGAATATGGTCTTCTTAATAAATCCCGGTTCGACGATTTTACTTCCAGGAACAGGGCCTTCAGTTTTCAGGTAGGCTACTCCATCCAAAAGATCGTCGACGCATTCAAGAAAAAATAAATTTCTTTCATGGTCACACGGGTCCGTTCCCCGAACGGGGGACGGACCCTTAACATTTCTTATAGGAAACCTTAACAGGATTTTTGCCGCGACAGGAGCCAACACATGCTCTTATTTCAAAAATCCTTTCCATGCGTCGTATCATTACCCCTGTCATTGGTTTTCTCATCGTGACCGTTTTTTCAAATTCATTTTGCACCAAAGCCTCTCTTTCTTATCTGCAGGATGGCGACTGGATCCAGGCCCATGCCATCGAAGGCTATCCAAGAGGCAGCGCCAGCAGTTTCGTCATCGGCAATACAGCCTACGTCGGGTTAGGCTATAACGAGAGCATCGGCGGGTCCACCAACTTTCGCCTGAAAGATTTCTGGTCGTTCAACAGCGATACAGGCTGGACACAGCTGGCAGACTTTCCCGGCGCTGCCCGCAGCGGGGCTTCCGCATTCAGCATCGATAATTATGGTTATGTAGGCACGGGATGGGATGGCATCAATCGGTTTGACGACTTCTATCGCTATGACCCCGCACAAGGCGTCTGGAATAAGAAAGCGGATTTCCCCGGAGGCACGCGCTATGACGCCATCGGATTTTCCGTAAAAGGGAAAGGCTATATAGGCACGGGTTTCAGCATATATACATTGAGCGATTTCTACCAGTACGATCCCGGCTCCGACAAATGGGACAGGACACCCAGCACGGATCTCAATTTTTCCAAACGCAAAGGAGCCGTCGCCTTTGTATACAATGATAAAGCCTATGTCGTCACGGGCAGCAACAACGGAACGATGACCCGCGACTTCTGGGAGTTCGATCCTACTCAAACGGGCCCCTGGAAACCATTGGCCAATATTACCAACACCGACCCCGGCACATTCGACGATGGCTATACGGATATCCAGCGCGAGTACGCCACCGCATTCGTGCAGGACGGTAAGGCCTACCTGGTGACGGGACAGAATGGATCGCTCCGCAGCTCCACCTGGGTATACGACTTCTCCACTACGTATTGGACTCAGCGCACGCCATACCCTCGTGCATTGCGGGCAGGAGCCGTTGCCTTTACCATCGGCGGCAAAAGCTATATAGGGATGGGCTCCACAGGCGTCAACAGCGGTAATACATTTGACAATCTCGATATTTTCGATCCGGATAAAGCTTTTAATCCGAATGATTGATACCGCCGGAAGGCACTTTGGCCAGGATGCATAGGTCCATTATCGTACTAAGATCACCTGCTTGACCAGCACCTTGCGACCGTCCGTCAACCGGGCGATATATGCGCCTGCGGGAAGATTACCCGAAGCTTTGATATTGATGGTCTGTCTGCCGGCCAGCACACTCCAGTCCTTCGATCGTATCCGGACCCCGCTCATATCATACAGCTCGAAACGTACAGCCGAAAATGACTGGCTCGTCTCCACATACAGATCGTTGTTGACGACGGTGGGGAATATGCGTACAGCCTGTGCCGCCTGGTGCATCGAAAGAGAGAGGATCTTTGAGTATTCCGCGTGGCCGTCCAGATCAACCATCACCAGCCGATAGTACACGGTGCCATCATACCTATAAGTATCCGTATAAGCATAATTTTTTATGTTGCTGACGCTGGTCGTGCTCGCAGGGGTCGTATGTATATCCTGGAAGATCTCTCCATCCGTACTGCGCTGGATCACGTAATGATCGAAATTCACCGCATTCGAGGCCTGCCAGGTCAGCTGCGCCTCATTGTCGGACAAAGTGGCGGCCGACCAGCTGATAAGCGTCACGGGCAGGGTAATGGAGGTCATGGCAAAGCTGACCCTATCGTATCCGCCATTGTCGTAATATTCCAGCACCATGTTATACGTACCGTTGAGATGAATATTATAGCTGGTCACGGTGTAGGACTGGTCATTCCATTTGTTGATTACCCAGGTGGCCCCGCCGTCCAGGCTGAAACGGTACCCGTCGTCGCCGCCGACGGTAAAAGTATACGTGGCGTCGGTCAATGTCTTGGTAAGACGATAGCGTGCGCTGAACTGATAGGTCGTGATGGAACAGCTGCTGGTAGTATAGGTCGCGGTATTGCTGCCGGAGCTGTTACCGAAACTCTCATCGAAATCAGGACCTGCGGCAACTCCTTCCGTTACTTTACCCTTGTAGGTATCGAAGTTCATGCCCTGGTAGATATAGCCATTCCATACATTGCCCGTACCATACACCGACTGGTCTTCCGTACCCATACAAACTTTGACGATGTTAAAGGTCACCCGGTTGTCCCCGCCATTCTCATAATACTCCAGTACCATATTATAGCTGCCGTTGAGGGTTACCGTATAAGTGGTAGTAGTATAGCTGTGGTCACCCCAGTTATTGATGGCCCAGCTGCTGCCGCCGTCCAGACTAAAGCGATAGCCGTCATCGCCGCCTACGGTGATGATATAGGTGCCGCTGGTAAAGGCCTGCGTCAATTTATAACGGACGGCAAAGTCTTGCGTGGTAATAGGACATCCATTGGTAGCATAGCTCGTATTGGCGCCGCCAAAACTTTCGTCGAAATTGGGACTGCCGGAAGCGCCCTCGTTGACCCAGCCTGCATAGGTGGTAAAAGCTCTACCCTGGTAGACATAGCCGATCCAAACATTGTTGGCGCCATAAGTCGTCTGGTCGCCGGCGGGTGTACATGCATTACAGGTAGTATGAGCGTAAGCTCCGGAGGAGATCAGAAGAATAAAGAGAGCTGCGTAAAGGTGCTTCATAGATACGAATTTTCGTATCACTTTAATTCCATTGCTATGCCAATGCTTAATTGCATAAATACCAATCAATTACGGTCCCCCCTTTCTGGTATATATTCTTAAAAGGGGAGGCGATTCCTAAAAAGGGAAATGGTCTGGACTATCTGTTTTCTCGCATCTGGCCTCCCGGAACTGCCGGCGGCAGAAGTAATTTTACGGCATTAAAAGACAAATAAAATGGAACAAAGATTCAAGATGAGAGATGTACAGCCCGCCGCTTACAAGCCCCTGAACGAACTGGCCGGCTATGTGGCAGGCAGCAGCCTTACTCCTATACAGCAGGAACTGATCAAAATAAGGGCTTCGCAGATCAATGGCTGCGCCTATTGTGTCAATAAACATTCAAAGGATGCCCGCAAGCTGGGTGAGACCGAACAACGCATTTTTCTGCTGCCCGTATGGCGCGAGTCGCCGCAGTTCAATGAAGAAGAACGCCTGATGCTGGAGATGACGGAAGAGATCACCCTGTTGCATCAGCATGGACTTAGCGAACCCGTCTATCAGCACGCCATCAAGCTGTTTGGAGAGGAAAGGACGGCCCATGTCATCATGGCCATCATCAATATCAATGCCTGGAACAGGATTGGCGTCAGCCTGCGTATGCAGCCCGAGTAAGGCCGTGCGCGGCGGATCAATACTGGCTCGACTTGACCCTGGAGCTGGTGTCGATATATTGATTGGCATCCCCATTCCCCTGGTCCACACCCTCGGCTCCCGGCGGAGGCGCTTTCTCGATAAGATTCTTGTAATCGTACATCGGACCTACGCTGTCGGGCCGGGGGAAAATCGCTTTCTTATCCAGACCCAGCGAACCATCGGCCAGGGCTTTCCCAAAGAACGCTTCCCACACCGGTCGCGCCACGTGTCCGCCATCCGCCCTTCTGCCATCCAGCCGGATAAAACGATCGTCGCATCCGACCCAGACGCCTGCCTGCAATTGTGGCGTATAGCCAAGGAACCAGCAGTCGGAATTATCATTGGTCGTACCCGTCTTGCCACCCATCTCGGCCAGGCCTAAACGCTCGCGCAACCCTGCAGCCGTACCGAAATCAACCGGACCCTGCATCATCCTCGTCATGGTATAAGCCGTGATACGGTTCAGCACCTCCTTATGGTCGGGTGGGAATCGCTCCAGCACATTGCCATGCTTGTCCTCGATGCGGGTAATATAATAAGGCTGTGTGCTGATCCCTTCCGAAGGGAATACGGTATAACCCCACATCATCTCATACAGTGACAGCTCGCACGCGCCCAGCGCCAGGGAAGGGTAGGGCTGCACCGCCGTGGGGATATTCATCTGGTGGAGGAACTCCGCAAAACGCTTGGGACCCTCCGGACCAAACTGCTTCATGATATAGGCGGCCACCTCGTTGATGGACCACGCAAGACCGGTGGCCATGGTACGGGTACCGCTGACCTTGGAATTGGCTCTCGCCGGCACATAAGCCTTGTATTCCGGAAAATACTGCTGCACCGCTTCGCACTCCGTCTGGGGAGTGAAATTGAAATCCTCGATGGCCAGGCTGTACAGGAAAGGCTTGATGGAGCTGCCTACCTGCCGTTTGGTATTGATATTGACGTGATCGAATTTGTAGTTCCTGAAATCGATGCCTCCGACCCAGGCCTTTACCGCACCGGTGAGCGGGTCCATCACCATAAAGCCCGTCTGAAGCATCTGGTGATAATACTTGATGGAATCCAGCGGGGTCATGACCGTATCTTTTTCCCGGGTGGCGTTCCACGCGAATACCTTCATCTTTACGGGCAAATGGAAGCTGTTGCGTATCTCTGGCACGGACATGCTGTCCTCTTCTTCCGCCCGCCACCTTTCACTGTTACGCATAGCCGCTTCCAGCACGTTGAGATGCCCTTTCCAGATATCGCCGTTGCGTACATTGGGCTGGTTGTCCAACACCTTTTGCCATACGGGCATCGCCTGCGCTACCGCCTCATCGGCATACTGCTGCATACGGGGATTGATGGTGGTATAGATCTTCAGACCGTCCTGGTAGAGGTTGTAAGGCTCGCCCGTAGCAGGGTTCATATGCTCCTTGCACCATTTCTTCAGCTCACTCCGCAGCATATCCCGGAAATAAGGCGCCAACCCATTGTTCTCATCCAGCTTGCGATAATGTCCCATATCGATGGGGCGTTGCTTGTAGGTAGTGGCATCGGCCTCCGAGATATAATGATTGGTGGCCATCCGGTTGATCACGGTATTCCTTCTCATCATCGCCGCCTTGACATTGGTGCGGGGGTTGAAGAACCGGGGATTATTGACCATGCCTACCAGCAGGGCGGCTTCGTCCACATTGAGGTCGGCCGGGTCTTTTTGAAAAAAGGTCCGGGAGGCGCCCCGGATGCCATAAACGTTATCGCTGAACGACACGTCATTCAGATAAAGAGCAAGTATTTCTTCCTTGGTGAAGTTGCGCTCCAGCTGGATGGCGATGATCCATTCCTTTAATTTCTGGATCCCCCTGCGGAATTTATTATGCGACCGCTCCCCATTGAACATGTTCAGGGCCAGCTGCTGGGTGATCGTGCTGCCGCCGCCGTCCCTGCCAAATCGTAAGATGGCCCGCAGGACGCCGATGCCGTCGATACCCGAATGCTCATAGAAACGTTCGTCCTCCGTCGCAACCAGCGCATGAATGACATTGGGAGAAATATCTTTATAATCCACATGTGTACGATTGCCTTTCTCCGTATAATACTTCCCCATGGGACTGCCGTCGTCGGCATACATTTCGGAAGCAAGCACCAGCGTGGGATTCTCCAGCTCATGCAGGGAAGGCAGCTTTCCAAAAGCGCCCATGATGATCAGCGCCAGGAGAAGGATAAAGGCCCCAAGGCCGCTTAAAAAGCTTATCCAGAAGATCCGTACCCAACGGGATGTTTTTTTTTGGATGGATTTTTTCGTAGTAGCCAAACTTCTAGGTTTTGAATATTAACGCCAAAGGGGCCGGATTGTTATTCTTAAAATGTCCTTCCGGCGTGACAGGATCGTTAAAATGTCCTTTCCCGTATGATATTCATAAAAGGCTCCCTGAACTTCTCGCTGATGGGGATCTGCTTCCCCCCGATGAAGATATGATTATCCCGGATACTGTCCACCCGGGCGATATTGACGATATAGGAATTATGCACCCGCATAAAAGAAGGGGACAATTGCTCTTCTATGTCTTTCAGGCGTTTGTATATAAGTATTTTGTCATTTGTGCTTACCAGGCGGGCATACTCCTTCTCCCCTTCGAAATAGAGGATCTCCTTCAGCAGCACTTTGTTCAAGGCCCTGCCCGACTTGATAAAGAAATACTCTTCAGCGGGAAGGGAGCTGGGAACGGACGGACGTGAGGACTGACCTTCCAGCATGCTGAAATGGGCTTCTATCTTTTGCAGGGCGGAATAAAACCGCTTGAGGGTAATCGGCTTTAACAAATAGTCGATGGTCTGGAAAGTATAGCTGTCGGCCGCGAATTCCGAATAGGCCGTGGTAAATACGATACGGGTATCCTTGGGCAGAAGAGAGGCCATCTCCATACCCGTCAGCTGCGGCATATTGATGTCGAGGAAGACGAGGTCCACCGTATGCGTCTTTAAAAAAGCCAGGGCTTCCCGGGCGTCGTAGCATTTGCCCACCAGCTCCCAGGAAGTATTCTGCCCGATAAGCATTTCCAGGAGGCTCACCGCATTGGGTTCATCATCCACGATCAGACAACGTAGGGTCATAGCAACGGGATTTTTAGATAAGCATGAAAAGACCTGTCGGAACGATAAGTGGTCAGTTCGGCACGACTCCCATACAGTAAGGTAAGGCGTTTTTGAAGATTTTTCAGACCAAAGCCCTGGGTCCCGCCCGTAACCGGGCTTTCCGGCAAGTCATTTTCCGTCTGAAAAATAAGATAACCATCCTTCTCCGCCAGCGAGAGACAGATCTTATTATCCGTACCGCTGCGATCGATGCCATGCTTGAAGATATTCTCCACAAAGGTCATCAGCAGCATGGGCGGGATCGATGGGTCCGCGGCGCCTTCTTTTATAAAAGTCACCTCTACGCCATGACGGATGCGGATCTTCTCGAGCGCGATATAATTCTCCAGGAACTGGATCTCGGTGGAGAGCGCCACCTTTTCCTTCGGGCTCTCATCCACAAAATAACGCATGATCTCCGACAGCCGGCCGATCAGCAGGGCCGTACGGGGCGCTTCACGGAAAGCCTCATAATAAATATTGTTCAGTGTATTGAACAGGAAATGCGGCTGTACCTGTGACTTCAACAGATTCAGCTCCACCAGGCTTTTTTGCTCCTGTATCTGCTGCGCCTGGCGTTTGAGCACGAAATAGGCAAGGGCGATACGGAAGACAAAACTAAGGATAAACACCACCGCGCATCCCACCGTCACATAGACAAAGGTCTCCCAGGTCAGGGGATAATATTTCCTGGCAAACCAGGTGTTATACACCAGCTGGCTGATCCAGGTCTTCAAAAACCCGATGGTCGCCAGCAGCAGGATGGAGCTGAGAACGTACCAACCGATCTTCCCCGGCCGGTACAGCCGGGGGAAAAGGAAATTGATATTCCCATAGATGATCAATGCATAGATCAGGGTATTCAGGATAGTGTAGATAAAGGACTGCAGCAACCCATCCATGGGCAGATAGGAAAAGAAGCTGACAAGGAAAATGGCCCCCCAGACCAGCCACTCCAGCTGACGCGGACTCGCCCGCTTATTGAAGAATTGGGAAAAGACATTCATCGCGGCAAATTACAAAGGTTATGGTCAAACGAGGGTTTATTTTCAACCATCGGTCCCTCTTCTTCAACGACGCCGGTGTTGAAAAACAGGGCGACAGGATTGAATCCAGTTGCGGCTCGCGAACGCTATGCCGAGATTTGTGCCTACATAAAAACCATCCACATGCGCTCCATTTACTACATCACGCTGTTGCTGCTCCATCTGCTGATCGCTGCTATATCGAAAGGTCAGGCCGATACCATCCGCCCCGGCAAAGGACATTTACTCACCGAAGTGCTCAAGCCCGGTCTGCGGCAATACCTGGTATATTTTCAGAACCCACAGCACAACGACAGGCTGGGCTTCTGGTACTGGCTGCGGGACGTCTCTATACAGACCAGGGACGGGGTAAAATATTTCTCCATCACCCAGCACTGGTACGGCGGGGATAGCACCTCCTATAGAAAAGTGTATTCTTTAAATGCCATGACTGACTTTGCACCTGTCTATCACAGCGAGACAGCAAGAGGCCGGACCCGCTCCTATACCTGGACAGAGAAAGATATCAAAGACGCCGACAGCTTCCATCTCTCCTTTAACGAACCCAACCTGAACTGGAACCTGGATATAGAGACCTTCGAGATGCTGCCCCTGGGAGAGGGAAAAAGCTTTTTGATCAATTTTTACGATGCCGGGCTCGAACCCCCCAGGTACGTCTTATATAAGGTAACGGGCAGCGAGGAACTGACCCTGATGGGCGGGGAGAAGGTGGATTGCTGGAAGCTCTACACCGAAGGGGACAGCCCCAGGGGGAAGTATTCAGAAACATACTGGATCAGCAAAAAAGGACATGAATTCCTGAAGGAAGAGGACGCCTTCTCCGGGATCTATAGATATAAGATAAAAATGCCGGGTTCGACGCCGGATATACTCCAACGGTGGCCCCAGTCATATGGGCAATGATAAAATATGATCCAGATAATAAAGATTTTGCAATTTAGACCCCCCTTTTATAAAGAATTAATAAAAATTTTTTATGCCATTTTGAACAGGTATATACATAATTTATTCATTATGAAAATGTAGTATAAAAATTTCTTATTTATTATATTTTTATATAATACATTAATCTTAGTTGGTTTTATAAATTCTTTATAACTTTCCATTCAGATACAACGAATTAAAGTTTTTTATAACGTGAAATCAACGAGATTATGACAAAACTCACTCTTAAAAGCACATTGCCATTCATTACGCTATTGGTAGTAGCCATCGTGGCCATCTTTGTTCCCACATTACCCAATTTTGATGAGGGAAAATACAACGGGGCCGATGTTGCCTGGCTCCTGGTAGCGACGGCGCTGGTCTTTTTGATGACCCCCGGTCTTGCCTTTTTCTATGGCGGGATGGTCAATCGGAAGAACGTACTTTCCACGATGATGAAAAGTGTGGTAGCGGCAGGTGTGGTAGGAGTGTTGTGGATCGTGGTTGGATATAGCCTTTGTTTCGGGGATACATGGCATGGGGTCATCGGTAATCCTTTTACGCATTTATTTTATAAAGACGTCATGTCGGGCAAACCCTGGTCGGCGGCGAACACCATCCCGCAGGGATTGTTCTCCATGTTCCAGCTGATGTTCGCCATTATCACCCCCGGGCTGGTAGTAGGCGCTATCGCGGAACGTATGCGTTTTTCCGCTTATGTGCTTTTCACCGTACTGTTCAGCCTGCTGGTATACGCTCCGCTGGCACACTGGAGCTGGCATCCTGATGGCTTCCTGGCCAAGATGGGCGCCCTGGACTTTGCCGGTGGTACGGTCGTACATATCTCTGCCGGTTGCGCCGCCCTCGCGGGCGCACTGGTGCTCAAACGCCGGAAAGCCCATATCCAAAAGCTCTCTACGCCTCCCGCCAATATCCCATATGTGCTCATCGGTACCGGCCTGCTGTGGTTTGGATGGTTTGGCTTCAACGCGGGTTCCGCCGGCGCCGCCAACGCACTCTCCGTCTCCGCTTTCTCCACTACCAATACAGCCGCCGCCGCTGCGGGCTGCTCCTGGATGTTCTTCGACGTCCTCAGGGGTAAAAAGCCTTCCGTGGTCGGATTCTGTGTCGGTGCTGTCGTAGGGCTGGTCGCCATTACGCCTGCCGCGGGTTTTGTAGCCGTACCGCAAAGTATCTTTATCGGTGTATTCGCCGCCGTCGTGAGCAATATGGCTGTACATATCAAGGCTACCAAAACGGTACTGGACGACACCCTGGATGTGTTCCCCTGCCATGGCATCGGTGGTATGGTCGGTATGCTGATGACGGGTATCTTCGCTACCAAGGCAGTGAATGGAGGCGGCGCTGACGGCTGGGCATATGGCAATGTCTCCTTCTTCGTTACACAGCTGAAGGCCATGCTCATCGCCGTAGGCTATTCTTTTGCCGTATC
This sequence comes from Puia sp., assembly GCA_035545935.1. Taxonomy (GTDB): domain Bacteria; phylum Bacteroidota; class Bacteroidia; order Chitinophagales; family Chitinophagaceae; genus Puia. The sequence goes on from DASZXP010000033.1 coordinate 26,820, forward strand.
CTTTATCATCTTCAAGGTGGTCAATGCCATCGTTCCCCTGCGTGTCAGCGACGAGGAAGAAGAAGAAGGTCTGGACGCCAGCCAGCACGACGAGAAATATGTACAGGGCACCCTGCTGGTCGCTACGCCCAATGGACTGAAAGAACAGGAAATAGAACATTAAGATTATTTAAATATTTGGTTTACTCCCATTTTGCACTTGCAAAGGAGGCCCCTCCCAAGGCCTCCTTGCTTTTTTATAGCCATCTCCCAGTATGAATAATAAATATATTTATATGTTTTAAGTAGTTAAAATTTCCATTTTAGAAATAATTATTTTATAATTTACATATATTGTAAATATTGTTATATTAAATGCAGGACCCATTTGTTACACCTTTCATAGGATCCAGGATCGGCAGGCCCCGTCAATACCTGCTTAGTCTCCTGTCCGTCTGTCTGGTGTCGGCCGTCTGCTTTCTTTTTTCCACCTGTCTGGGATTGGGTGCGGAAGTGGTAGCCTTTGTGCTGCTGCTCACCCTCTCGCTGATCGCCATGTTCTTCGATATCCTCCCCGTCCTCCTCACAGCCCTCCTCAGCGCCCTGATCTGGGACTATTTCTTTTTACTGCCCCGCTACAACCTCCGGGTAGGCAATACCGAGGACGAGATCCTTTTATCCATGTACTTCGTCATCGCCCTGGTCAATGCGGTCCTCACCTATAAGATCAGACAGATCGAAAAAATAGCCCGCCAGAAAGAGGAAAAAGCAAAGACCCTAAAATTATACAATACCCTGCTGAACTCCCTTTCCCATGAATTC
>DASZXP010000034.1:0-19521 GCA_035545935.1 Puia sp.
AATACCCATTCCGACAAATCCATTTATATTTCCGGAGGCGAGATCATGGCGGGAGGAAGGCAGGACCGGATGGTGATCCGGGATACCATTCTGCGGCCTTCGGAAAAGGATCAGTATGTACCGGTGATGTGTGTAGAGGAAGACCGTTGGAGTGAAAAGGAAAAGAAGTTCGGGTATGGGGCTTTTGCCAATGGGCATTTACGAAAGGTGCTGGATTCTACGCCTAACCAGGTGCTGGTATGGAAGGAGATAGACCGGCAGCTGGCGTCGGGTGGGTTCAAGACCAAGACACAGGCTTATCTTTCCCGCGACCTGGGCAAGAAGGATAAGCGATATGAGACGGGCGAGGATGACTACTTCAAGTGGTTCTATAATAAATTCAAGCACACCGACAGTACAATCGTGGGTTTTGTAGCCATCTCGGGCGACAAGGTCATCGGCAGCGATATCTTCGCGACACGGGGACTCTTTTATTATCAGCTGGAGCCTTTACTGCACTCGTATATCGACGATGTCATTTTGTTCGGCGCCCCTGTGACGATAAAAGACCCGCCCATCCGGCGTTATATGGACAACCTGTTGAAGGACGAGAAGAGTCAGCAGGAGTTTTGTCTCAAGAACGGGAAGATCTTTAAAGAGGGGACACAGGTGGTGCATGTGAATACATTTTTGAAAGAGGGGATGTAACTTCGGCCTATGTATTTGGTAAAGACGCCCTGGTGGCTGAAGAAATTATATGCGGGTCTTATCTGGGACATCCCTCACAGCGCGGATGAGAAGGTGCTTTATCTGACGTTTGATGACGGTCCGCACCCAGTGGCTACTCCCTTTGTGTTGGATGTTCTGCGAACGTATGGAGCAAAAGCAACTTTCTTTTGCATCGGCAAGAACGTGCAGGCGCATCCGTCCATCTACAAGCGGATATTGGAAGAGGGGCATCGGGTCGGGAATCATACACAGCATCATGTCAATGGCTGGAAGACGCGTGACAAGGCATATCTGGACGATGTCCGTCAGGCGGCGCAATACATAGATTCGGATCTTTTCCGTCCGCCCTATGGCCGTATCACGGCCTTTCAGGCTTCTCTTCTTCGTAAGCCTCCTTTTGAATATAAGGTGATCATGTGGGATGTGCTGAGTGCGGACTTTGACCGTAAGCTAAGCCCGGAGCGGTGTTCACGGAATGTGATCCGGCATGCGCGGCGGGGTTCCATCGTCGTATGGCATGATAGTGACAAGGCCTTTCCACGGGTGGAGGCCGCCCTGCCTGTCGTATTGGGCTATTTTCAGGAGAAGGGATATCGGTTCGAGAGTCTTCGATCCTGGGGAAATAACCTGCCCCCGGGGGCATAAAATGTCGGGACGACAGGATGGGGGGCGGGCTTGGAGTGTCTATGAATTGCGGAAAATACGATGCGTCCAAGAATGGGAAATCCTGAATAATGTGTGTGATCAAACAGTAATAAGTATGCGCTGTGTGGGTGGGGGAAATGGGCTGAAACGCGCGCCTGGACTGTATAAATAAATTGGGCCTGGGTAGACACCCTGGCCCGTTTTTAATCCGTACCCTATGAAAACTGGTTTAAAGGTAAATCTTTTTTTGATTTATGCAAAGTAATTTACCAGTGTGGCACAATAAGGATCATATATGTATCGGGAGTATTCGATGCGTCTACAGATATCTCATTCCATTGATATGCTGGTTTTTGGGGATATTTGCCGTCGGGAAGGAGCAGCGTGGCGTATGGATGTTTAAGGCCACGTCGACATATAGTATTATCATTTATACAACTTATGGAACTAATAGACACGCATTGTCATTTATACAACAAGGAGTTTGTCGGGGACATCGACGCAGTAATACAGCGGGCTGAAAAAGAAGGAGTTGGGAAATTTTATCTGCCGGCGGTGGATAGTGAATCCCATGCTGCGCTGATAGCGCTGGAGAAGCAGTTCCCGGATCGGTGTATCGGGATGATGGGGCTGCATCCGACCTCGGTGAAGGCGAATTATGAGGAGGAGCTGAAGCTGGTGGAGGATTGGTTGGGGAAGAGGGCCTGGGTGGCGGTGGGTGAGATTGGGCTTGACTTTTACTGGGACAGGACTTTTGAAAAGGAGCAGTATCTGGCCTTTCACCGGCAGATAGAGTGGGCGTTGCATTATAAGCTTCCCATTGTCATTCATTCCCGCGAGTCGATGCAGGAGAGCATCGGCGTGGTCCGGAAGCACCAAAAGGGGGAGCTGGGAGGTATTTTTCATTGTTTTACGGGGAGTTATGAGGCGGCGCGTCAGATCATAGATCTGGGGTTGTACCTGGGTATCGGCGGGGTGCTGACCTATAAGAACTCGGGATTGGCGGATGCGTTGAAGGATATTCCGCTGGAGCATATGGTATTGGAGACGGACGCGCCTTATCTGAGCCCGGCGCCTTTCCGGGGCAAGCGGAATGAGAGCAGCTATCTCCAGTATGTGGTGGCGAAGCTGGCTGAGGTGAAGGGGGTTAGTAGGGAGGAGGTGGCGAGGATCACGACGGAGAATGCGCAAAAAATATTCGGGATTTAGGGAGGGAAGTCGTAGTTTTGCAGCCCTTTAGGAGAGGTGTCCGAGTGGTTGAAGGAGCACGCCTGGAAAGTGTGTATACTCGAAAGGGTATCGCGGGTTCGAATCCCGCCCTCTCCGCAAGTCTCATTGTTGAACCCGCAGCTCACGCTGCGGGTTTTTTGTTTGGAGCAGATGGGACGAGCTCGCTCGGACCAGATGTGGAGAACAAAAAACGAAGGCGGCCAAAGGCCGCCTGAAGGATCAATGATGAGACTTGCAGGCCTCCCCTGTTGGGATCACTGGAAGGCCCTGTGGGCCTGGAGGTAATCCCGCCCTCTCCGCGCATTCCAAATTGGGAAGAATTAGGCGAAATTTTGCCTGGTTCTTCCCTTTTTTGTTAAGTTATGTCGGGCTTTTCACCCGGACTTTCAGGCTTTGGGTTGTCTAGTCCTGATGTAGCCTTACAGGTTTAATTTCTAATCTCCAGCGGGCCGAAAAGAAGGGGAGCTTACAAGGCCAGGAGCATTTTCGATCGGGATGTGGGGCGAACTCTACTCTATTTTCTGAACCTGGGAAATCAATTTAGCAATAGGTAATGGTCCATTTGATGACTGGTGTAGGTAATGGTGGTAATAGAATATCTGTCCTACTTTCAATCTGCCTTCAAAGTAACTCAAATTTGCAAGATCTGATTGTTTAATCCTTGAGAAAAAACTGGCCTTAGTATCCAGATCTTCAAGATAGATGTTAAAATACTCCTTTTTACTAATGACCTTTTTCAGAATAGCTTTGGGTAAAATATGCGCTATGGGGCGCAGGCAATAGGCCTCGGGATAACCTGAATATTTTTCGTTGATATTCAAGCCCGGTATAAATTGGACTTTACTCCAAAGGACAGGCACAAAGGATAGTCCGGTGAAAGAAAAATAAAAATCCTTTTCCTGGCCTGAATAGACAAACCCTTCCTGATTAGTAACGTTGACTGATACTATTACACCCTCTTTAAACAATTGCTTAGGTAAGTTGGTGTATTCAACTTTGTTTAGCCGGTGGCTTTGTTCAAGGACTACAATATCATTTATTTCAAAGGTATTTTCTTTATAAAAGCTATTGATCCTGCGAATTTTGTGCTCATTCAACTGATAAAGTGAATATTGAACGCAAACTCCTAGGTCATTTTTCGCTAAAACAATACAGTAATTACAAGGGAATTCAAGGTCGGAAAGCAAATATGTCAAACTTGCTTTTTTCACAAAGGAGTCAACTTCCTGACTCTCCCCAAATTTGGATCTTATAAGGCAAACTAGAGACTCATTAGCAACGAGTGTTTCCGGGTGATATAATATGGGGTCTGATTCAGCAACGTTGGAAAAAAATAATTGAGAAACACTATCCAGTTGTTTAAAATTATCAGTCAGGTTGTATTCTTGCAAGATATAATACGGAAGACGAGCTAACAAGAGTTGGTATTTGCTGCGTACTTTTAGGTCCTGATCTTTGACAAAGTTGCTCAATATGGACAGAACGCGTGTAAAAAGATCTTTATTGGGAAGGAATGCAATGCATATCTTTAATTTTATATAATGGCCTACTTTTTCATCCATTAATGCTCGCATTAATAATTCCTGCCCTTCAATAGTGTTTCTGTGTTTTTTTAGAATAAACTTGTATTGAGTATCCTTCTTATAAAACAAGTCGGCATATTCAAGGTAGAAGTTCAAATGGGTCCTACCTATGACAATTAAAAGCTCATGAGAGTTCAATTGTTTGAAAGCAGAAATTATTTTTTCGGTTGGCATGTTTTCAACCAGGTATTTATAGAACCGATGAAGATTTGTTCTTATAGAAGGAGAATGCCAAAAGTATTTGTTTGGACGAATTGCGTCACGAAGGATTGTAAAAGCAAGCGTAAAATCGTTTAAATTTTCATAAAACGTTTTCGATCGATAAAGAAACGCCTCTTCCCATGCTTGGTCAAGTTCATGTGCATTGGAGGTTTCATCGCTTTTCGAGTTATAAAACCAATAGTATAGGTACTTGATGTTTGTGAAGATCTTTTTAAATAAATGTTCGCTTGAGAGAGAGGCGACGGCGTCTATCAACTTTTCAAAAGGAACGATCTCAATACCTATCGAGCGCTGATGCAGCCAGATAGTGAGATAATTGCTAATATATTGTTCAATTTTTTTATATAGATCCGGAGCATTATCCTTTAGATTGTATGCTATCTTGCAAGCAATTGGGAATTTGTCATTGAGATCATCCTTTGTGAAATCATCCAGCCGTTTGGGCGCTTCCTTTTTTGGACCGATAAACAGCAGTTCCAGGAATCTTACCTGATCTTCTTTCTTGGTAAGCAAATCACTACAAATCATGAGTGGTTCAAACCATTTGTTCTGGCTATAATCAAAATTCAGGGTTTCAGAAGAAAAGAACTGCTCTCTTATTTCCAATGCAGCATAGTATTCCTGGTAGGATTCATGTATGAATTCGATGTCTCCATCAACAGGTATAAAGAAATTATTGTCAGAAAGTTCATTAAAGATATCGTTGATGCCAAGAGTAGTGGTAAGTGTTGTTAATTTCAGGCGTAATATCTCTTTTGCCCGTTCTTTTTTCAATCGCTTGAAAACACCTTGCTCACTCATCTGAAAGGCCAAATGCGACAATATTTTAACTTTTGTGGAGAGATCGGTCAAATATATCTTCTTTTCCCGAAGCAGGATAGCTTCAGTGAAGGATTGATATAGAAGCCCTTTATTAGAAGGGATCTTTTCATTATTATAGGCAACTACCTTTATCAACATCATGAGCATAAGAGGATTAAAACAGAGCTTCAATAGTTGTTGATTGGCGGAGATGCTGTTCCAAAGATCGATACCTCTTTGTTCACCTCGAACCGAGATGAGAAATTGTCTGACCTGAGTTTCCGAAAGCTCTTTCAGTTCGTAGATGGGTAGGTTCCAGTGATTGAAGAATTCAAAACGCCTGGCTGATAATAGGAATGAGACAGTAGGGTATTGAATAAGCAAAGTTTTCAAATCATCATATGCTCTTTTTTTTAGGCTGTCATCGACTTCGTTCAATCCGTCGACCATGATTCGCAACTTAAATTTCTGTGCTAATTCACCCAATGGAGCAAATTTCACTTTGGCTTTGATCTGCTCAATGAATGGAATCCCGGCAGCATAAGAATTGGCAGTGAGATAAATGGGTATCCTGGCACCAGGAATATCCTGCATAAACTCAGTGGCATCCTGAAATTCCAGTTTCAAAAGTGTAGTAGTTTTGCCAGATCCGGGATTTCCCGTTAGAATAAAACGAGAAATATTTCTTGCAATGTTCAATACGGAATCGACCTTTGAACACCCATCCCTGGAAAAAGAGTCCTGTGTGTCATCTTCATCATAGGCTTCATCACCTTCTTCTTCGGATTCTTCATTCTGTTCTGCTGGAAATTCGCTGAGACTGTTGAGCAGTTTTTCTCCTGAGAGTATTTCTTCTGCAAGGTTCTCAATCGTAGCTGGGTTCTCAACACCAAACAACTCGATATAGTGCCTGTTCACACGGATTAGCTCTTGATTTTTCAAGATTTCTTGAACGTAAAGGTATTCCGGGCAAAGCGCTCTTTTCAGGAACTGGCGGTTGTAATCGATGGCCATTAGATAGACACCAATAGCATAATTGGCATATTGCACGAGTTGGACACGGCTATATTGGCGGGCATGGTGAACCGCATTACGTAGCGTTGCTCGTACGAAATCGAGGATAGCGCCTTTGGTTCCGCTGAGATCGACTAGTTTTTCCGGATAAGGTTTTCGGGGTGTATCTTCCGGCGCTCCAGGTTTGGGTGGCAAGGAGCTACTAAGAAGGTCAGCGAGTGTAGATGTAGAAATTCCTTCATGTATATCGTCTCCGGTCCACCAAATGGTGCCATAGTACTTGAAGTAAGCTAATTTTCGTAGGAAAGGTTCAAAATTGGTAGCCAGACTTATAATAGCACTCGTTTGCTCTTCCGGTGAAAGGCTTAGGATCTTTTGAAGACTGAGCTCGAAATTGTCTTTAAGCCCTTGTAGGTCCGGATCGAAACTTTTCTGTTCAAGGAAGAGAAAGAGAATATCGATCAATTCTTCGAACTCGGGTAAGATTATTTTTTTATTTTGGGAGGGGTGAGGAAGCTCTCGAAGGTTTTCCCCGGCGAACTCCCGTAATGCCTCGGAAAGGTTCATAGTAAAAGGGAGAGTATTGCCTGAAGGTAAGAAAACTTTCAGAAACCGAGCGGGAATCATCTCAACGGGTAAAGAGCATAGCGAGTTTACTTGTCAAGCGCAGCTAGTGTTTATTCCGATCGCAAGGTTTTTACAGGATTGGCAAGGGCGGCTTTGAGGGCCTGGAAAGATACGGTGAGCAGCGCGATAAGTAGGGCTCCGACACCCGCGGCGGCGAAGACCCACCAGTGCAGGGCAGTGCGATAGGCATACGAGGCCAGCCAGCTGTTCATGACCCAGCCCGCGAGGGGAAAGGCGATGAGACAGGAAAGGAGCACCAGTTGCAGGAATTCGCGGGAAAGGAGACCTGTGAGACTATGGATGGAGGCGCCGAGGACCTTGCGGATCCCAAGCTCTTTTGTGCGTTGTTCGGCAGTGTAGGCGGCGAGGCCAAAAAGACCGAGACAGGAAATAGAAATGGCGAGCGCGGCGAAGAGGCCGGCGAGCTTGCCGATGCGTGTCTCGTTGGTGAAGAGCTGGTTGTATTGATTGTCGGCGAACTTTACCTCGATGGGATAGCCGGGGTTGTCGGCCTTGATCACGGCGGTGATCTTTGCGATGGCGGTGGAAGGGTTCGTACCGGGCTTTAGCCGCAGGTCGAGGCTATGACAGTCCTCGAAATACTTGGGGTTGCAGGCCATGAAGATGGGCGCGGGTTTTCCGTACATGTCATTGAATACATAATTGCGGACGATGCCGACGACGGTCATGGGGGTACGGGTCTGTCCATCGAAGAAGATGATGCGGCTGCCTGTTTTCCCGGCCTTGCCCATCATGGCGGCGAGGCTTTCGTTGATGATGATCGAGTTGCTGTCCGCGTTGGCATCGGAGTAGAAGTCACGTCCTTCCTTTATCTTCAGTCCCATGGCAGCGATATAGCCGGGTGTGACGACCTCGTGATTGATGAATTCCTTGCTGTTCTGGTCATCGCCTTCCCAGATAAAATGTTGGTTGTCCATTCCACTCCAGCAGGAGAGGGGCGGGCTGAAGCTGAGCGCCACGTGGTCGATGGCGCCGGTGGCCATCAGATGGTCGCGGATGACGTCAAAGTGTTGGGCCATATTCCCCTGCGCGTCGAGATAGAGCAGGTCCTTCTGCCGGAAACCAAGGTCCCGCTCTTTTACATGTTGGATCTGCTGATAAATGATGGCGGTGCAAATGATGAGGGCTATGGATATGACGAATTGCGTGGTGACGAGCCCCTTGCGGATAAAGCCGGCGCTGCCTTTGGTCCGGACCTTTAATCCTTTCAGTACGGCCACCGGATTAAAGGAGGAGAGATAAAAGGCAGGGTAACTGCCGGAGAGCAGGCCGCAGCCAATACCGATGGTCAGCAAGCCGATGAGATGAGCAGGGGCCAGTGGATGAAAAGAGAGGTCCTTGTTCACGAGCTCGTTGAATGCGGGCAGCGAAATATATATAAGCAGTACTGCCAATAGCACGGACAGGAAGGACAGCATCAGGGATTCGGAAATGAACCGGCCGATGAGCGATCCTTTTAGTGCGCCGAGCGTCTTGCGAACGCCGACCTCCCTGGCACGTTGTCCCGCGCGGGCGGTAGCGAGGTTCATGAAGTTGATACAGGCGATGAGCAGGATGATGGAGGCGATGAGCGAAAAAAGTTTTACGAGCTTTATGGCGCCGCCATCCTGTTTCCCATTGGTAAAGTTGCTATAGAGATGCCATTCCTTCATCGGCCAGAGGAGCATGTCGACCTTGGTATACGCCATGTCCTTGGGGCGGATGAGGTCGGTGAGCTTTTGGGCTATGTCCTCCGGTCTGATGCCGGGCTCGAGCTCCAGGATGCAGGGCCTGCCAAAGCTACCCCAGGTGGTGAGCCATTGTTGTTCGTCGGTGTAATCTTCGAATGAGACGAGCCAGTTGAACCGGAGCGTTACATTCTTCGCAAAATCGGGGACGACGCCTGTGACGGTGCAGTTGATATGATTATCCATCACCAATACCTTTCCGATGGGTTCGGCGTCGCCAAAAAACTTCCGGGCGGTGGATTCGGTGAGGACGATGGAGTGTTTTAGGCGCAAACAGCCGGCTGGGGTGCCTTTCAGGAAGGGGATATTCAGCATGCTAAAATAACCGGAGTCGGCGAAGGAGCCATCTTCGTACATTATTTTATCACCGATGGTGAAAAGGTGGCGTTCATTGGCGAGACGTACGGCATGGCGGATACCGGGGACGGTCTTTATGGCTTCCGGCGCCAGGGGGCCGGGGACGTTGTCGAAGCTGGTGATGGCGCCGTTGAAGGGCATGTTCAGGCGGGTCCAGTAGATCTGGCTGCGTTGTGGCACCTGGTGGTCCCAGGTGAGCTCATCCTCTACCCAGAGGAAGATAAGGGCGGCACAGGCGATGCCGAGGGCCAGGCCTGCAACGTTCAATAAACTATATGTGGGTTTGTTCCGCAGGCTGCGGAGTGTCGTGAGGATATAGTTCTTAAGCATGCATTGCGGGGCGCGAAGCTTGTGCCAGGATTGCAAGGGGTTGGGAGTGAGGTGGTTGGGATGGTGTTTGTCTGTCCAAATGTTCGGTTTTGATACTGTTAGTGTACGGATCATTCACGATTTGTCGATATATTGCAAGGTCTCAATCTTCCCATAACATGATAAAAAAGCTCGTTCCAATCGCCCTTTTGCTGCTGCCGGCCGCCTGTAAAGTGAATCCATACAAAACTACCAACAAAGCCTATAAAGAGCAGGTAAAGGAGTACGCCCGCCAGCTCCGGATGACGCCGTTGGATGCGGGAACCGATTCTGTCCCGCCTGTCCCTTATTGGGTGGGGACGACCAATTTCAATCTGCGTAAACCGAATTTCGTGATCATCCACCACACGGCCCAGAACAGCTGTCCACAGACCCTGCAAACATTTACCACGGTGAAAACCCAGGTCAGCGCGCATTACGTCATTTGCAAGGATGGCGCCATTCACCATATGCTGAACGATTATCTGCGCGCCTGGCAGGCGGGTGTCAGCAGGTGGGGGAATATCACGGACGTGAATTCCATCTCTGTCGGCATCGAACTCGACAACAATGGCTACGAACCTTTTCCCGATGCGCAGATCAACAGTCTTCTGCGTCTGCTGGACAGGCTAAAGAAGAGCTATAATATCCCTGCCGCCAATTTCATCGGTCATGGCGATATTGCTCCTACACGGAAGAACGATCCCAATGTTTGGTTCCCGTGGAAGACCCTTGCCGATAAGGGGTTTGGATCATGGTATGCGGATACGACCGGAATGATGCTGCCGGATGGATTCAACACCCTAATGACGCTGAGACTGGTAGGTTATGATACGCGTGACAGCAGTGCGGCGGTGCTGGCTTTCAAACGACATTTTGAACAGGATACTACCCGCATCTGGGGTGCGGCGGACGAGAAAGTGTTGTATATGTTGAGTCGTCAGTCGTTGTAGGCGTCCTTGTCAGGCTATGATGCCCGGCGTCCGGAGGTAGATATCGAGGGATTTGATCAGATTGTCCAGCTGGAGGCCTGATTCCGGCTTGATCAGGAAGCGGGCAGCTCCGAGACGAAGGCATTCATCGATGTCTATCTGGCGTTGAGATGTGCTCCATACGATCTTCGGGATCGGGTCATAAGGAGTGCCGATGCCTGTACCTCGTAAAAAGTCGGGGCCCGTGAGCCGGGGCATTTTATAATCCAGCAAAATATAGCTTGGCAGGGACGGCAGTCCGGAGTTTTTCAGGAACTCCAATAGCTCATCGCCATCCTGAAAAGAAAGCACGTCAACCTGGGGATAAAGACGTTGCATACCGGCGCAAAAGAAGTCGCGGTCGTCCGGGTCGTCGTCAGCTAATAGGACAAATGGAAATCCGTTGGTCATTGATAAAGGTCGTTTTAAGGAATATCAGATGACGCACAGGCACATTGTAAGGGTAATTCAAAGTTAGAGGTATTTTCAGAGGTTAACAAAGGCCGGCGCCGCAAAATCATACTACGGCTCCTTCTTTGTAAAAGCTGCTGTCGACATTGTAACCGGGGAAAGGGAAAATTTTTTTACCGATCACTCTTTTGGCTTGTCGGGATCGTTGCGGGAAGCATTCCGGCTCCATAGGATCGGAGCCATTTCAAGAAGCTCTTTCTCAGTGAGTTGTTTATATATTTCTTTTAACCTTTGTTTCCTTTGCTCCAATTCTTCCACGGAGCCTTCGTCGAGGCAATTGATAAAATTTTTTATCTCGTCGGTGAGTAATTTGCGGAGAGTAGAAGCAGATAGCTCGCTTATGGCTTTTTCCATAGCTGTTAAAGCACTACCAGGCTCAATAATCGTTCCATTTTTGTTTTATAAAGTAAAACATATAGTCGATGTGTAAGTTTAAAACTATAAGTCTCATCGAGGGGCGGCCGACAGGTCGTACAATAACAATCCATACCCTACGCCTGCCGGATCGGAGGTGTTGGCCAGCTGAAAGCACATATATTTTCCATTGCCGGAAATTACGGGATTGGAGGCTTTCCCCCCTTCATAATCATTGAAGTGTGTCAGGCGTACAAAGTCTTTTCCGATGCCATCCAGCTTTAGTTTCCAGATGTCGATATTGCCCCCGCCGCGCTGGCCTCCCAGCCAGTCGCATTGCCTGTCGCCCTCGACGCAGGTATATTTTCCTCCCGGAAAGATGCCTTCGCATTCGTTATAGGTGCCCGGTGCGTTGGAGTTGTTGACTACCAGTCCTGTCTTCAGGTCGATGGTCATGACGGAAGCGAGGCCATGGGGTTCGTAGCAGGTGAAGGTCATCTTCGTATCGTTGTCATAAAAGTCCTGCGCCTCGATGGTGCAGCTCCTGTCCGGGCTCTCATATACTATTTTTTGATTAACTATTTTCGGTGTTTCGGATGATGTGTCGACATCCGCCACGATGAGCCGGGAGGCGCCTTCGGGGATCTCCGCTATTTGTTCGTGCGTCTGGGAAAAGGCGATCTTCATGCCTTGCTTTGAAATGGCCATTCCCTCGCTCATCTTTTGCCCGAACTTTACGGGTTTCGATCCTGGCCGTTTGCTGAGGAACCAGAGCTCATTATCCCGTGTGCGGCTGATATGGATGTCTTCGAATTTTTCAGGTCCGATGAGGATATAGTCTCCTGATACGAGATGCATGATGCGAAGAAAAGCGGCGGCGGGGATGCGACAGGTGAGACAGGTGATCTTACGGGTCTTCAGGTCGATGACCATGGCGTCCCCGAAACTTTTTGTCATGAAAGCGACGCGGTTGTTGTCCGGGGAGAAGTCGGCACGTTCTCCAAAGGTGGTGAGGACGCGGATATTGCGAGGGAGATGATCCAGGGGATTGCCGGCCATTCGCAGGTGGGGGGAGCCTGAGGCGGAGTCCTTTGCCTTGGATTGGGCGGTGAGGGGGGATGTGTAGATGAGGAGGAGGAGGGCGAGCAGCGACCTGGTGATCATTAAATAAAAGTTTGTAACAAATTACGAAATAACGATCTTAGGTTGGGGGAAAAGGCGGTGCGCGATGTTAAAAATTTAGGTAACAGTGTACTCAGCCCTATATCAATAAAGCCTAAAGGGTATATAATAGATGTCCCCCAGCCCATTGCCGGCGCTGTGGAGCCTTCGATCGAAGGTCTTTGTATCTTCCCGTCGGGGCAAGGTGTCGTTGATCTTATTCCTGCTGCTGCCGAAGAAAAAATATTTTCCATCCCTTGTCACCTTCCCACCCCATTCGGTGGCGGAGGAGTTGATGGGTTCGGGCAGCTTCTCCGCTTTTGTCCATACGCCGTTAACGCGACGGCTGATATAAAAGTCCGCATTGGCGATGCCATTGGGATAGGTGGCCATGAAGATGAGGTAGCTTTCATCGGGGGCGATGTAAGGTTCGTATTCGTTGTCGGGAGTGTTGATGGAATCGCCCAGATTTTCGGAAGTGGTGTACCGGCCATCGATGAGCCTGGATATATAGATATCGCTCCGGCCCTTGCCGCCTTTCCTGCCGGACCCAAAATAAAGGTTGCCATTGTCGGCCAGCGTCGGGAAGTATTCGCTGCTGCTGCTATTGATGGCGCTGTCGAGGTGAACGGGTTTGCCCCAGCCGTTGGCGGTGATGGCTACTTTCCAGATGTCCCAGTCGGGTTTGGCGGACTCGCCTTCTTTTATCGGTCTATTCGAAACAAAATATAGCGTCCTGCCGTCCCTGGTCACGAATGGATCGGCATCGGTGTATTGGCCGGAGAAGGGTGCGATTTGCGGGATGGACCATTTACCTTCCTTCTTGTAAGAGACATAAATGGAAAAGAAGTTCGCGTCGGGCAGGCCTTTTAAAAAGTACAGGGTATCGCCCGTGGGGGAGAATGCGGGGTGTGTCTCGTAGTCGCCGGTGGAGATAACGCCTTCGGCGAAGATGCGTGGTTGTGCCGTTGCAGACAGGGCAATTAACGACAGGGTCGCTGCCAGGAGCAGGGTGGCTTGTTTTTTCATGGTGTTGGAAGGTAATGAATATTTTTCAGGGAGCCTGCTACTCCGACCGCAGGCTCTTCACAGGGTTCGCGAGGGCGGCCTTGATGGACTGAAAGCTTACGGTCAGCAGGGTGATCACGAGCGCGCCAAAGCCTGCCGCTGCAAAGATCCACCAGGATAGAGCCGTCCTGTATTGATAATTCTGTAACCAGCTGTGCATGAAATAGCGGGCAACGGGGATGGCTATCAGCAGGGAGATCAGCACGAGCTTTACAAAATCCCTCGATAGCAGCTGCCACAGGCTAAAGGTGGAGGCGCCGAGCACTTTCCGCACCCCGATCTCTTTTACTCTTTGTTCGGCCATGAACGAGGCCATACCAAATATTCCGAGACAGGAGATAAAGATGGCGAGGATCGAGAAAAAGGACGATAGCTTCCCGATACGTTCCTCGTCGGAGAATTTTCGGGCAAATGTCTCATCAACGAACTTGTATTCGAAGGGTTCTTCGGGTGAATATTTTTTACAGACGGCCTCGAGGGCGGCGAGACTTGCGGTGGTGGTCTTGTTGGGGCTGAGCTTTATGTTCAGGATGCCGCCGATGCTGTTATCGAGATTGTAGACGGTGGGTTTGACGGGCTCGTACGGAGATTCCATTACCATGTCCCTGACGACGCCGATGATGGTGTATTTGTTGCCGTCGAGTTTGATGGTTTTGCCAATGGGCTGTTTGAAGCCAATGTACCGGGCGGCGGTGGCGTTTATGATCATAGCGGCGGAGTCATTCCCAAATTCCTTGCTGAAGTCCCTGCCGTCGAGGAGCTCGAATCCAACGGTGTTCCCATATTCCTGTGTGGCGGATACGATATTGAATTTGGCGCTGATCTGCGGGTCCTTGCCTTCCCAGTTAAAGCCGTTGCTGAAATGGTCGTTCTCGGTGACAGGGGTATTGGATTCGGCCATATCGGTGATGACGCCCTGTTGCAGGAGGTCATTGCGCATGTTGGCGAAGTGGTTATGGAAATTGTACGTCTGCATGACAATGGTGACGAGTCCCTGCCGGGTGTATCCGACAGGCCGGCTTTTGGCAAACTGTACCTGCCGGAAGACGACGATGGTGCCGATGATCAGTATGACGGACACGGTAAATTGGGTTACTACCAGGACACGACGGGGCATAGCGGCAAAGCGGCCCGCCTTGAAGCTGCCTTTCAGCACTTTGACGGGTCTGAAGGAAGATAGATACAGCGCAGGGTAAACGCCCGCCAACAGTCCGGTGAAAAGGGTGATCCCTACCCCGGCGGCCCAGAAATAGATATTACCCCAGGGGATGCTCATTTGCTTCCCCGACACATCGTTGAAGAAAGGCAGCACCAGGATTACCAATAAGATGGAAAATACAAACGACAGTATGGCAACGAGCATGGATTCGCTGAAGAACTGGTTGATCAATTGACCGCGCAGGGAGCCGATGGCTTTGCGTATACCCACCTCTTTGGCACGGCGCTCGCTACGGGCGGTGCTAAGGTTCATGAAATTTATACAGGCCAGCAGCAATACGAACACGCCGACGATGGCAAACATCCATACATACCGGATGGCGCCTCCGGTGTTGACGCCATTCCTGAATTCGGAATAGAGATGCCAGCGGGACATGGGGTGCAAGACCATCGCGGGTTTTTCCAGCCGGGCGGTGCGGGCGTCTATCTTGTTCAGCTTGACATCCCTGATCTTTTGGGAGACGGCGGCCATGTCGGCATCATCGGCTATTTCCACAAAGACCTGGAACGACTCATTATACCAGTTGTTCTCATTGCCGTCGACCCAGCTTTTCAGGTCGCGGAAAGGGGCAATGAATTTTGTCTCTTTAAAGGAACAGCTCTCGGGGAAGTCTTCGTATACGCCGACGACTTTTTCCCGGATGTCGCCGCCAATGGTGATGGTCTTGCCGATGGGATCGTCCTTTCCATACAACGCCGTGGCAATGCTGTGGGATATGAGCATGGTGGAAGGGGCGTTGAAGGATCTTCGGCTCCCGGCCAGCATCTTCAGGCTGAGCATGTCGGGTGCGTCGTACTCCATATAGTTCCCTTGCGTATTGATCTTTTTATCACCGGACGCGACCAGGCTGTTCATGGTCCAGGTAGAGAGCGCGATCCTTTTAAAATTGCTGCTATAGTTCTTACGCAATTCCGCGGCGAGTGGCATTACATTTCCTTTGTCCGTCTTGACCATGCCGTTGAGCGTTTCGGTCTGCATGACCTGGGCAATGCGGGGATAGTTATCGAAATTTTTATCAAAGGAGAATTCATCCCAGATCCAAAGGCCGATGAGCATGGTTACGGCCAGCCCTGCGGAAAGACCTGCTATGTTGATAAAGGAATAAGCCCGGTGTTTGGTGAGGTTGCGCCAGGCCGTCTTGAAGTAGTTGCTGAACATTGCCGTTGGTTTGGGAAGAAGGTACGAATATGGGGCCGGACTTGCAGGGGATTGATAATCAGTTGATCTTGTGTGGGTGCGGGGCTGCGGGTGTACGGTTTTGATATAGTGGAGTGTCCGGTAGCGCCTTACCGGAACTCGATGACCCGATTGTCCTCGATGCAATATATATTCCTCTCGCAGGCCTCTTTTGCGATCCTCTCCGCCTCGGCGGGTTGGGGATACCAGTATTTGCGGGTGGTGGCGCGGAGATTGGTGCGTATAAGACCGGCCCGGCCAAATTGATAATTACCGACATACGCATATAGCATGACGACCAGGAGGAGAGAGCCGCCTATCCATTTTTGGAGAGGGGTTCGGAGCCGCGTCCAGACGAGCAGGCAAAGCATCCCTGTCAGCATTTGAGGATAGATCATGTACCGGGAGGTGTTGAAGCGGGCATAGGTATAGCAGGCACGGAAGAGCGCGGTGAGGACCATGGTGCTGGTGATAAATAAAAGGATGCAAAGAATGGGTCTGAACTCCTGCCGGAACAGTTTGCGCCAGGGTATCAGACAGGCCAGCGAGATCAGTACGAGCCATCCGGTGATAAAGCTGCGGTCGAAGCTGAAATGGGCGCCCGACTGACGGATGAAATATACGAATACCCTGTCGATGGTGAACGGGGTCTTGTCCGGCAGATCGACGCTGTGGTAGCTGACCAGGTACCAGACTGTCAATATACAGGTAGTAACGATGCTGGCTATACGCTTCCGGCGGGATTGCGGAAGAGTAAAGAGTACGATGAACACACCAGCGGGCAGACCATTCCCATTGGAGAAGATGGTAAAAAACTGGAAGAGCATGGCCAGCGGGATCCATCTGTCGCTCCTGTCATATAAATACAAGGTCAGGAGAAAATAGCAGATGACCCCATAATTTCCCACTCCATTCATGCACATGGAGGCGTTCTCATAGGTGTTGAGATCAAAGACGACGAGGACCCAGATAAATGCGGGTAATTTCCAGGCGGATGGCGCGTATTTTTTTATAAAGTGGATGCCGGCAAACGCCACCCCGAGCAACTGGAGATCGCCTATGAGGCCGAGTACGCGGAAATTTATTTCGCCCGTGAGATAGTAATAGCTGACATAGATGAGCTTGGAAGGGACGAGGCGGTGTTCCTGGGCCTGTGCAAAGAGCATGTTCAGCTTCTCCCAAAAACTCGCTTGAGAAAATTTTATTACATATTCCAGGGGAATGACATAGTCATCCATTACGGGGATATTTGTCAGGTTGTTAGACACTTCGCGATAGAACAAAACAACAGGGACGATCATCCAGCCCTGGATCAGCCACTCATATACACGACGGATCAGGCGCAAAGGGTCCATAGTACCCGTCTTGCGGATAGCAATAGAAGGATCATTCATAACAGGGGAAACAATGTTCACCTGTACTTACGCGTGAGAGAAAGGGAGTGTTGGGTGTGTTGGAGATTTTTTTTACGGTATGTCGTTGTGCAGTATCAGCGCAATCAATTTACCATCCTGAAAGAAGGCGGTGATCTGGTGGCCAAAGCTGCCGGCGGCCACACGGCGGCCTTTGCGTTCTTTTTCATCCGTACCCTCGTCGCCTATAAAATTCCATTCGAGTGTTTCCAGGCTGTCTTTGCGGGATGTTTTGTCGGGGCGGCCATAGGCTTTTATGATTGCTTCCTTTGCGCTGCCGAGGTGTATACCATAGCCGGATGTGAAATATTTGCTTTTGACCTTTGTGGACTGTCTGATAAGTCCTTTTAAGGCTTTCTCTTTGTCCTTGTTGGATGCCAGGCCTCCATCGGAGGTATTTAGCTCCATTAGGTTTACCAGTCCTTTGGGGATATTGTTGTTATCAAAGAGAAAGGCGCCCATCCTGAAGTAGTCCGTATAAAGGTCGTAGACAAGGGTTTGATGGAGGCTGTCGTTGGTGAACCAGGCCTGGTCGCCAGTTTCGATATTCCTGCTTCGCCGTTCCCCATAGTGACGGCCATTGCCTCTCATTTCCCATTCGAACATTTTATTGGTGACGGGGAAGTCATCGGGGATGAATTTTTTTATCGGTGCTCCGGCATGAAGTATCAGTGTGGAACCAAGAATGATCAGAAGGGCTTTTAAAGAGGTCATAGAGGTAAGGTATAAAAAGAATCTCTGTTATCCAACATATGCGAATTGCTGTAGTACGCCCTCTATTTCCTCGAGGCGAAAGGGTTTGGAGATAAAGCCGTTCATCCCGGCGTCCAGGCATCGTTGTTTGTCTTCCGTCATGGCGTCGGCGGTGAGGGCGATGATAGGTATATTGGCCTGGGGACCATTCAGGCGGCGTATGGCGCGGGTGGCGTTATATCCATCCATCTCGGGCATATTGATGTCCATGAAAATGATGTCGGGTTCGTGTTGCTGTAGGAACTGGAGGACCTCGGCTCCGGTAGTGGCTTTGATGACCTTGAAGCCCATTTTATGCAGGACCTCGGAGATGAGCAGCATGTTGATGGGTTCGTCCTCGGCCACCATTATGGTTCGATTGATGCCGAGGTGATGGATGATGGGGATGGCTTCGGCTGCGGACGGCGCGTTAGCGCTGTCCCCGAAAATCGAGGCGAGGATGTGGTTGAGCTCATTAAACCGAACGGGTTTGGAAAGGAAGAGGTCGATGCCTATCCTTTCGGCTTCTTCCCGGTGCAAATTCCTTTCGAGCGATGAGAGCATCAATATAAAAGGTTGCGCATGGTCTTTCAATATGGTCTTGATCTCCTTGACCAGTGTAATGCCGTCCATGGATGGCATCTGGTAGTCGGTGATGATAAGGTCAAAGCATTTATGATCGGCGCGGGCCTTTTTGAGAATAGTCAGCGCCTCTTCTCCGCTGGTGCTTATGAGACATTCCACCTGCATAAAGCCAAAGAGCTCCTGCATAAGCCGGCAGTTGGTGTGGTTGTCGTCCACCACGAGGACGCGGCGGAGCGCGGAGCGTTGTGTCTGGGGCTGTATGGGTTCTTCCTGCATGATCTCGGGGGCCAGTAGCAGGGTAAAGGTGCTTCCGCGTCCCAGCTGGCTTTGGACGGTGAGCGCGCCTCCCATCATCCCGGCGAGGTTTTTGGCGATGGTAAGTCCCAGACCGGTGCCGCCGTACTTGCGGGTAGTGGAAGAGTCGCCCTGGGTGAAGCTTTCGAAGATCTTGTCTATTTTTTCCTGCGGGATGCCGATGCCGGTGTCCTTTACACGGATGGATAGCTGCTGGTATTTTTTACCGCCCCGTTGATGAGGCGTTTCTTCTTTTTTGACAGAGACGACTATTTCACCTTTGTCTGTGAACTTGATCGCATTGCCTATCAAATTGACGAGGATCTGCTGGATCCGTACGGGGTCGCCGAGGATGAGGTCGGGCAGGCGGGGATCGATGTCGCAAATGATCTCGAGGTCTTTTTCAAACGCCTTGATGGCCAGCATGCCGACAGTGTCCTCCACAAGACGCGCGAGACCAAAGACGGTGTTGTCGATAAAGAGCTTGCCCGCCTCGATCTTCGAGTAGTCGAGGATGTCGTTGATGAGGTTGAGGAGGTTGTGCCCGCTCTTGTTCACATTCTGTATATATTCCCGTTGTACTTTCTGGAGCTCGGTGGTGAGGACGAGGTCTGTGAATCCCAGGATGGCATTCATGGGTGTGCGCAGCTCGTGGCTCATATTGGCCATGAACTGGCTTTTGGCCTGATTGGCATGTTCGGCTTCTTTCCGGGCGGTGCGTTCCTGTTCAATGGACTGAGCAAGCTGGTTGGTCCTCTCGGCCACCTGCTGTTCGAGCTCTTTCTTTTGCTGGCG
>DASZXP010000035.1:0-5886 GCA_035545935.1 Puia sp.
GACGATAGACGCCGGATTCTACCGGGATCCAGCTCAGCAGATGCGTCAGCCAGCGGGGAGTAATGGTGATCATTTGCGGCACAGTGCGTGTGGCAATGGCTAACTGCCGGGCCGCGACGTCCCCTAAGGCCGTCTGTTTCCGGGACTCATTTTGATCGGACATAGGATCAATAATTTTTGTGTGAAGAATAAAATAAATTATAGGGGAATACGGTTGTATTCCCTAGCGGTGGTTGTCATCAAATGTATTGAAGTTTTTTCATACATTCACTAAAATTCCATACTATGAAAAGCCCCCTGAGATATGGTCTTATTATCGTATTGTTAATCAGTCTGGGCGCGACCAGCCGGGCACAGTCGCGGGTGCATAAAAAAAAACGCCGGGCTGTCCATACCTCTTCCGCTCCTATCCATTATCGTCCCGCGGGGTGGAGCGCCAGCAGATCGCCCTATACGCGTCGTCCTGTCTTATGGGAGGGCTATCGGTATTATACCTATCATTCTTATTATGCATTCCCATACAGACCCGAGGTGGCGGCTGATACCGTCTCCGTGAAGGTGGGGGATGATACGTATTACTATTATGCGGGCAAGTTCTATACGCCTGTGCAGGAGCAGACCGGGTATCAGCTGGTAAAGGCGCCGGCGGGCGCCTATGTCTATGACCTGCCGCCGGGATGTACCCAGGTACACGCCGGGTCTGTCATTTTTCTACAATACAATGGGGACTATTTCCTGCCTGTCGAGATCGGCAAGCGTCTGGGTTATGAGGTTGTCAATATAGAGGCGTCGGCTCCTCGGTGGTAACGAGCATCTGCACTCTTTGCGGGGCTACGACGGAAACGCTTTTGACGGCTGTTCTTGGCGCCACCGGCACCGGCTTTGGCGGCGGAGAGGCTATGGTCGTACAAACAGGTGTCTCGCGCGTGGTCATTACGGGACGGGCCGGAGGTTCTTTACGTGGCGCCGGGACCGGATCGGGCTCCGGCGGGAGGGCCACCGGGTGCGCAATAGCAGCCCGGCGGATCCTTTTTAAAAGGGTACGCCCGCCGAGGATAAAACAAAGCAACAGGATAATGCCACCCCTGCAATGGAGTGTACCATACTCCGCAAGAGAGGTATTGATATCTATGTTGATACCAAAGGAATCTACGCCATTGCGCACAGGCCGGGGGAGGAACTGCTCCACGAAATGATAAAGCAGCGCTCCGGCCGCCATCCAGCAGGCCAGGATAAAGACGCCGCCCCAGATGCCGCTCAATCCTCCCTCTTCGCTCGTCCGGGCAGGCATCATGGAATAAAACAGCGAGAAAAGCACTGCCACCGGCAGCGGGTCTATCAGCGGTAATGCCACGGGTATATCCAGGAACACGACCATCAGGCTGGTACCTCCCAGGGCAGGCATCCAGGGACAGAGGACGGATATCAGGTATCTGTCCAATAGCACCGAGATCGCCAATAATACCAATACGATAAGCAAGGGCCGGTGGCGGCCATGGTCGGCTGGCATGTACAATTTTTAATTTAATAAATTACTCGAGGTAGAAGATTGGATCGATAGCTATTCAGGGGATCTTGGAGGGCATCCGGATAAAAACGGGCGATGGCGAGTTTATTGTACAAATTAATTGCCAAAATAGCGTTAAAGTCCCCCGGCCCCCCGTACAGGCGGAGAAAAAAATGGGCAAATGGGAAAAATGCACGGTTATGGGCAAATTCGACACGCCTGTGGCCGAAAGAGCACGTTTGTAAAATGAAGCTTTCCCTTATACGTATTGTACCTAACTTGATGAAGATTAGGGCCTATGTTGTCATAATGTTTTAGGTAGATGATATGACAATTTTGACAAAGATTAAGTCTCGCAAACATAGGTTTGAATAATTTGCTTTGTTCAAGACTTTACTTTTAGCGGTAAGTCTTTTCTGGAGGGAGTTCTCTCTCTTTAGATCATCATGCCAGCGGGGCCGTCCAGGTAATTCTTTTACAGGTCGGCCTCTTGCTATTTAAGGGGTATTTATTACTATTTTTATCCAATGAGGATACCTCCTTTTCGAAGAAAAGCCCTGATAGCCGTGGTGGCCATGCTGGTCCAGTTCATTATCTTCAAACAGTTCTATCCGTATGCCTCCTTTTTTCAGGACAGCTATACCTATATTTATGCGGCCGACCAGGGGTATTCCATCAGTTTCCGGCCCATCGGGTATTCCTGGTTCCTGGTCGTGATCCATTTTATCACGAGCTCCGATACTTTTCTCGTCTTTGTTCAATACGGTCTTTTGCAGCTGGCCGGGCTTTACCTGTATTTTTCCATCGAGCAGCTATACAGTCCCCGGCGGCCGGCAGGGAAGATCCTCTTTCTTTTTCTCCTTTTCGACCCCCTGAACCTGTACATGGCCAACCTGGTGTCCAGCGACGCCTTGTTTACGGGGCTGACCCTCATCTGGCTGACGGAGCTGTTATGGCTCATGCATCAGCCCACCCGGGGACGTTTGATACGGCAGGTGCTGCTGCTGGTGCTGATCTTCTCTATCCGATACAATGCGCTATGTTACCCTGTCATTGCCGCCGTCGTCTTTTTGCTGATACGTAAAAGCGCCGCCTATAAGATCACGGGGATTGCCGCCAGTGTCCTCACGCTGGTGCTGATAGCCGTATTCATCGGGCGATTGACGAAGATACAGACAGGGACACAGGTCTTTTCCGCGTTCAGCGGGTGGCAGATGGCCAATAACGCCCTTTATGTGTATCCTTATATCAAGGTGGACAGGGATCGTCTGCCTTCGCCGGAATGCCGTGAGCTGGACAGCATGGTGCGGGCGCATTTCGATACCGCGGGTTTTTCCCGTCCGGGGCCTCAGGCCGTGGAGACCTGGTATTTATGGGACCCCAACAGTCCGTTGAAGCGATATATGCGCTGGCGTCAGCGTGGAGAGCATACGGACTATTTCACGGCCTGGAACAGGGTGGGGCCCGTATACTCTCAATACGGGTTTTATTTGATGAGCCATCATCCTTTTCTGTTCGTCCGGGAATATGGCTGGCCCAGCGCCCGTCTGTTCTTTTATCCGCCGATGGACGTGCTGGATCAATACAATGAAGGGGCCGGGGTGGTGGATGCCGTGGCCAGCGACTGGTTCCATTATAAAAGCACGCAGGTGCGGGTAAAGTCCTTTACGGCGCAGCGTTTTATTTTGGGATGGGCGCCGGCGCTGTACCTGATCGTGAACCTGGCTTTCGTCATCGCGGGACTGCTTTTGCTGATGAAATATAAAAGGGGAGAGTTCCGGGCAGCCATGTTACTGACCAGCGTCTATTTTGTGATCAATGCCGCCTTTTGCATCCTGTCCGCACCCAATGTCATGCGTTACCAGGTGGCGCCCCTGATCTGGCTTTTTGTCTTCACGTTATTGGCGTACCACCGGCTGTTCAGCCCGTGGAATCCCGCACCTGCAGCTCGGAGGGGATAACGAGGACGTTCTGGGAGGTCTCCGCGCTCTTACTGTTCAGCGCTTTGAACAGAAGGGTAGCGGCCGTACGGCCCATTTCAAAGGCGGGTTGCGTGATGGTGGTGAGAGAGGGGTTCAACAGCGAGGCCGTGACCAGGTTGGAGAAACCGATGACCTTGACATCCTCCGGGATCTTAAGGTCCAGCTCGCGACAGGCCTGATAGACCTGTACCGCCAGCTTTTCCACAGAGGCGATGATGCCGTCGGGGCGGTCTTTTTTACTCAGTATCTTTTTCAGCAGGCGTACGTTGTCGTCCGCCTGGTGTGTGCAGGGGATGATATCCGTCTTTTTGAATTTTATTCCTCTCTCCGTCAGGGCGTGTTTATATCCTTCTATGCGCTCGTGGCTGATGGAAAGGTTTTCAGAGATGGTGAGAAATGCGATCTCCCGGCAGCCGCAACGCATGAGGTGGTCCGTGGCCTTGTATGCGCTGTTGCGATCGTCCGTCACCACCTTGGTCATGTTCAGCTCTTCACATACCCTGTCGAAAAATACTACCGGTACTCCCTTTCCCTGCAGCTCAAGGATAGCGGCGGGATTCGTCGTCTCCGAGCAGACGGATATCAGGATGCCATCGGCCCGTCCTCCCAGCATTTCATGTAAGATGGATTGTTCTTTGAGCGCGCGTTCGTGTGTGAGACATACCAGGACATGATAGCCTTTATCCTGTGCGATGGCTTCGATGCCGTCGATGGCTTGGGAGAAGAAACTATCGGCTACTTCAGGAAGCACCACGGCAATGGTCTTGCTTTTTTTTCTGCGAAGGCTGCTGGCGTAGGGATTGGGCGTATAGTTGAGCGCCGCTGCCATTTCCAGCACTCTTTTTTTTGTCGACGTGCTGATCTCATGACTATCTGCCAGGGCCTTGGAGACAGTGGCTGCCGACAGCTGTAATTCACGGGCTAATATGCGAATCGTTATGTTCCCCATAGTTATTGTACTCCCTCTATCAGGGATTTAGGGTATGATTACGAAAACGGTTAAGTAAATAAAGATAGGTCCTTATTCGTATAATCGTCAAAAGTTTATCATATTTACTGTGATTAAAAACCTGCATGCCATGAGCGCAAATAATGTTCCCGAAAACAATCCGCTCTCTTCGCTGGATGTCTGGGAAGACGACCTGTTACAAAGATATCCTGATCCTGAGACCATTGCAAAAGAAAAAAGCAAAGACGAATACCGCAACTACGAAGCACCGGCCAGGGATTCCGTCCGTGAGTTCTACCGGCTGAACCATACGTATCAGACCTATGATTTTGTGCAGCAGAAAAAGGCGGACTATCTGAAGTTCGACAAAAAGGAAATGTCCGTATGGGGCGCTTTCGACTTTTTGAACCAGCTGGTAGACGACTCGGACCCCGATACGGATCTGGATCAGTTCCAGCATTTGCTGCAGACTTCCGAGGCGATACGTGCCGATGGTCATCCCGACTGGATGGTGGTGGCCGGCCTGTTCCATGATATGGGCAAGGTGCTTTGTCTGTTCGATGAGCCGCAATGGGCCGTGGTGGGAGATACTTTCCCAGTGGGCTGCGCTTATTCCGACAAGATCGTATATCCCGAGTTCTTTGCGAACAACTCTGACTATAAGCATGAAGTGTATAGCTCAAAATATGGCGTGTATTCTCCCGGATGCGGTCTTCGCAATGTAGATATGTCCTGGGGGCATGATGAGTATGTGTATCAAATGATGAAAGATCATTTGCCGGAGCCTGCGCTGTACATGCTGCGTTATCACTCCTTCTATTCCCAGCACCGGGAGAATGGATATGATCATCTGCTGGATGACCATGACAGGGAGATGTTCCGTTGGGTGAAGCTGTTCAATCCTTACGATCTGTATTCCAAGAACCCGACGCCTCCCAATTGGACCGAGCTGCGTCCTTATTATGAAGACCTGGTGGCTAAATACCTGCCGGCTACGTTGAGATTCTGATGGGTTATAAGTGTAAGTTGTTATGAGGGCTCTTAACAGGGCCCTATTTTTTTCTTTTTTCTTTCTCCAGGTATTCCTCCAGATTATCCAGCTTTTTGGTCCAGAACTCCCGGTACCTGTCTGTCCATTCCGACACCTGTTTCAGCTTTCTAAGATCCGCCTGGCAAAAGCGTTCGCGTCCTTCCTTACGGATGACCAGCAGTCCGCACTCCGTAAGGATCCGCACGTGCCTGGAAATGGCGGGACGGCTGATATCGAAATTATCCGCTACGGCATTTACATTAAGCGCCTGGCGGGACAGCAGCTGGATGATCTCTCTGCGAGTGGGGTCGGCGATGGCCTGAAAAACATCTCTTCTCATAGTCAAACGTTTGTGTAACATTCCGGTTACAAAAATATGATACTATTTGGTTACCTTCCTCTCTATTATGAAAAAGCT
>DASZXP010000036.1:0-83448 GCA_035545935.1 Puia sp.
GGGTTTAAGCGTTGGTCCGGCCAGAAAACGCGTTGCCTGCGCGGAGATCCGGGTGGGACTAGCTAAAAGGGAATTTTACCACTTTGGCCAGCAGGAGCTTGTCCCGGACCTTGATATAAATGGTGGTATCGAGGTTGGCAAAGGCGGCACTGACGTAGCCCATTCCGATGGCCTTACCCAGCGAAGGCGACTGGGTGCCGGAGGTGACCTTGCCGATGGGTCTGCCCGAGAAGTCCTTGATCTCGTAATCATGACGGGGGATGCCTTTGTCGATCATTTCGAAACCTATGAGCTTGCGTTGGACGCCGTCCGTCTTTTGCTTTTCGAGGATGGGGCGGGCGGTAAAGTCCTTGGTGAATTTCGTGATCCAGCCGAGGCCTGCTTCCAGTGGAGAGGTGGTATCGTCGATGTCGTTGCCGTACAGACAATATCCCATTTCCAGACGGAGCGTATCGCGGGCGCCTAATCCGATAGGTTTTAGCCCCCGGGGACCACCCACTTCAAACAGCTTATTCCAGATAGTGGCCGCGTCGTCGCCTTTGTCCTCGAAATAGATCTCGATGCCGCCGGCTCCGGTGTAACCGGTAGCGCTGATGAGCACGTTGTCGATGCCGGCAAAGCGGCCTTTTTCGAACGTATAATATTTCAGGTTGAGGATATCGATGTCGGTGAGGGCCTGCATGATCTTTGTCGCATTGGGTCCCTGGATGGCCAGCAGGCAGGTCTTGTCGGAGATGTTGTGCATCTCGGCCTTTTTTGTATTGTGTTTGGAGATCCAGCTCCAGTCTTTTTCGATGTTGGCGGCATTGACCACCAGCATATAGGCTTTGTTGGGTTCCAGGCAATAGACGATGAGGTCGTCCACGAGTCCTCCGTTGTCGTTGGTGAGGGCGCTGTATTGCGCCTTGCCGGTGGTCAGCCTGGATGCGTCATTGGTCGTCACCCGTTGGATCAGGTCGAGGGCGTGCTCGCCTTTTACGATGAACTCACCCATATGGCTTACGTCAAAGACCCCTGCGTTGTTGCGGACGGCCTGGTGTTCGTCATTGATACCTGTATAGCTGATCGGCATGTTATATCCGGCGAATTCGACCATTTTGGCGCCCAATGCGGTGTGGAAAGACGTGAAAGGAGTGGACTTCATACGTAAGTTTTTGCGCGGCAAATGTACGGGATTTGGGCTGTAGTTGCGTGGATGCGGACGGATAGGCATTTTTGCGGGATGGACGATGGGCCGGTCGGCCCTGAAAACAAAAAGCCCCCGGCCCGTGCCGGAAGGCTTGTGTTCCAACTTCAACCAACTATTGAAATAGTGCTGATAGCAAATAGAGATGTGAGTCTGTTACGGCCTGGAGGACTGCCGTCTTTTTTACGGTGTCCCCGTCCGTTTTGGGCTGTGCCGGTGCGGCAGGGCGTTTGTACCGATAGCCGGGGTTTTCGTCCTCATCCTCCAGGTCTTTTTTATGTTTGTCTTTTTTCTTATCCTTCTCATCATCATAATCGACGCTTCTCTTATTGGTTCTGGAGAGTCCGTTTTCCGTCATTACGTAATCCACATCCGTCTCCCACCTGCCGTTGTCTACATCTATGTCATCATCCCAGCCATACTCGGCATTATTATCCCATCTATCCCTTCTGTTCCAGCGGATATGAGAGGTGCGTACGTCGATGCTAAACCACCTGTATTCATCTACGGAGTGATGGAGCATGATGTGTTTCCCTACGGGAATAGCTACTAATACCAGCACTTTCTGGTTACGGAACTTCTGACCACGGGCGATGGTAAATCCATAGGGAAGGGTGAGTATGCTATCGGACTGACGTACGGGGAAATCGATCTGTTCAGCTGACTGACGGGCGGCACGGGTGTTCTCTCCCAGGCTGAATTTTACCAGCTTCACGTGGTAGCTGGAGTCCTCGCTCTTTATGAGGTTGATCAGGACGGTGTTCATTGCAAAGCTATCGTCATTGATATTATAGAATGGACGACGGCTGTTCCAGTTAAAGTCGAAGATCCAGTCGCCATCATAATAATCATGGTTCCCGTCCATGGTTTTTACGATGAGCTTCCCGTGAGAGGGGTTGGTCAGGGTCAAATTTTCTTCCACGTGCTGACGGGAGCGGAAATTATTTACGATCATTGCCGCCAAGCCGAGGGTACAGAAGATACCGATGACCCAGAGGGTGATAAAAACGTAGGTAAGATAGTGGTGACGCGACCGGACGCCGGTGACACGGCGGATAAGCCAGGTGAGCAGGGCTACGATAGGGATTATAAGGAAGAGGATAAAGCTTGCCCAGGCCAGGAAGTTCTGCCAGAACCCGGTGAGGATAAAGTTTTTAATCGTGAGAACATTGTGTCCACGGAAAACCAGACCAAATAAAGCCATGATCAGGCCGAAAGCGATACAGCCGGCGATAAAGAGGAAGAATGCCTTGAACAATACGCCGATGGCATGTCCGATGCCAGTGCCGGCTCTGCGGGCAGCAGGGTACGCTTCCGAAGCGAAGTTCTGTGTGCTTTGTTTTACCTGCTCACCAGTCTTTTGAAAGGTGGATTTCATATCCGTGCCCATGTCTTTCGCCCGCCGGCTAAAATTTCCGAGATCACTTTTTATGGTATTCTTTATGGATTCCAGGTCTACTTTTTCGCCGCGCATCTCCAGCTTTTCGGAGGCGGTGACGGCCTCGGGCATCACGATCCATAAGACGATGTAGGTGATAAAGAGCGTACCGCCGAAGCCGCCTGTAAAGAATACGGGTCCATCAAAGTCGAACCAGGCATGACGGAAGATAGATGCAATAACGCTCAGGATCAGGGGTGCTATGAATATGAGGCGGGGGATCCAGACCTCGATGTGGAAATAAGCTGCCAGACCGCTGGCGACACCGCCTATAACCCTGTCGTCGGAATTGCGGTAGAGGCGTTTGCGGGCATTGGCCGGCAGGGACTTTGTCGGCAGCACTACCCAAAGTATTATATACAGGAGCAGACCGGCGCCACCGCCGAAGCACATGAGCACAAAGATGATGCGCACGATGGCCGGATCGATGTTGAGGTAATTGGCCAGACCGCTGGCGACACCGCCCAGGATCTTGTCATTCTCGGCACGATAGAGGCGACGGGGCTCGTTCGCGGTATAGCTTTGCTGCTGGGAATAGCTGCTCTGCTGACCTGCGCCTGTGCCGGCATTGGTAGCGGTGGCGGGCTCTTCGTCTTCGAAGTCCTCGGGTCTTCCCATGCTGGCGATGATGGCGTTCACATCCGCATCGGTAATACAGGCAGCGCCTTTTTTCAGGGTTTCAGAGAAAAGCTCCGCAAATCGGTTTTCAATATCACTGATGATCTCATCCCTACCTTCTTCATTTGCGAAATGCCTGCGCAGACTTTCGATGTACTGCTGCAGTATTTCATAGGCGGACTCTTCGATGGGGACCACCCGGCTATGAAAGTTTATGTTGATGATCTTTTTCATTTTAGTTGTATTTGAAGGTTGAAATTGAAAAGTGGGGGTTAAACTTTGTTGGCAAGGGCATGGACGGCATTGGCCAGTTCATTCCAGGTGGCCTCCAGCTCGCCATAGAAAGCCTCTCCCTTTGGCGTGAGGGAAAAATATTTTCTTGGCGGTCCCGAGTTGCTTTCTACCCATCGGTAGGTGAGCATATCCGCATTTTTCAGCCGGGTGAGCAAGGGGTATAGTGTGCCTTCCAGTATGTTCAGGTTGGCGGCCTTCATTTCTTCCACGATATCCGAAGGGTAGGCCTCGCCGCGCCGAATGATGGAGAGAATACAAAACTCCAGGATACCTTTTCGCATCTGGCTCTGGGTGTTCTCAATATTCATACGCTACTGTTTTTTGGGTTGGCGGTGATATAATCTCTTCTGTCAAACCAAAGATATGTACAATTCTAGTACTATGCAAGGCAAAGTACTGGTTTAAGGTAGGTAATTTTTATAAACCACTAATGGGGATTGACTGAAACCCGGACTGGACGTGCATTTTGGAGGATGCCGGCCAAAAAATAAAAAATTTAGGGATTGTAGGAATGGTAAAAGGGTTTTATGAGCGGCGGGCCTGGGAAAACTCTTAAAAATTAAAAAGAGATTAAAATAAGATTAAAAAGAAAGTAGAAAAACACGTAGATTCGTAGGCAATAGTCCATTAACAAGCATATAATTGACCCTTAAAGCCATGATTAGTAAGTTCAAAAGCCTGGACAGGGGAGAGCAGTTCCTGGCCGTTGCAAAGCTTGTTCTCTGCTTCATCGCTGGTGCATTGTCTGCCTTTCTGCTGTTTAGGTTCCTGGGGCGCCGCTAGAGCTGCCAAGGGCCGCAAATAGCCTACCGATATTACTTCTTCAAGCCTATCTCCCTGAGACGTTCGTCCAGGTATTCTCCTGCTGTTGCATCGGGATATTGTTTTGGATGGCTGGCATCAATGGTGCCGGGCAGACAGGCCAGGCTCATCGAGCTTTTTGGATGCAGGAAGAAAGGGATGGAAAAACGGCTGGTCCCCCACATCTTCCGAGGCGGATTGACTACGCGATGAGTGGTGGACTTTAGCTTGTTATTCGTGAGCCGTTGTAACATGTCTCCCACGTTGACAACGATCTGTTCCGGCAATGAGGTAACGGGGACCCATTCATCCTGTTTGGAAAGGATCTCGAGCCCATCGGCAGATGCGCCTATCAATAACGTAATAAGATTGATGTCCTCATGCTGCTCGGCCCGGATGGCTGAACGGGGCTCGCTGGTAATGGGGGGATAGTGAATGGCACGCAGGATGGAGTTGCCGTTGTGCACATAGGGGTCGAAATATTTTTCCTCGAGACCGAGATAGAGTGCGATGGCTCGTAGCAACTGGCTGCCGGACGCCTCGAAGGACCGGTAGGCCTTGAAAAAGATGGGTGTGAAGCCGATGACCTCCGTCACTGTGACATTGGGTGGATATTCGGAGGCGATGGGGTCGCCGTCGACTACGGTCTGACCAAACTGGAAGAATTCTTTCAGATCGGCCGCCTTGCTGCCTTTGGCGTGCTCTTTCCCAAAGGAAGTATAACCGCGCTGGCCGGCCAGTCCGGGTATTTCGTATTTCTTTTTTACGTCTTCGGGAAGGGAAAAGAACTCTTTTGTATTGGAGTATAGTTCTTCGATGGTGTGGTCTGTAATACCGTGATTTTTTACTGCAACGAACCCGACATCCTCATAGGCTTTACCCAATGCGTCGACAAAGGAAGCTTTTTTTTTCGCATCACCAGAAAAGTCAGCAAGATCTACAACCGGAATAGCCATGGCAAATGAATTTTTTAAATTAGAATATAGGTTTGTGATTGGGCTTTATCAGGAACCGCCGGGGCGGTTCGTCCGACAGGACATTATCTGTAAAAATAAAATTTTTTTTCACACGGCGGGCAGGCGGCGTTAAGGATTTGGATGGATAAAATGAAGCCGGATGGAGCACTGGGTGTCACATCCGGCTAAAAAGGGTGGATTTCCGGGTCGGGGGGCTATTTTGCTGCCTGCGCTATGACAGCGGTCTGGTCGTCTTTCGAGGGGTCAAGGAGGGCGTAGCGTTTGACGTCGTTGATAAGGGCCTCATCCAGCAGGCCAACGACATTCTTATAGTTGGATCCCGGGGTTGGTTTTATCAGGAGCATCATTTCTTTCCGGCCTCCTTTGTAGGTTTTATCCATGGCCAGCTGTTTGTTACGGATGATATCGCCGATGCCGTTGTGCTGGCCATAGCCGGTGATGCCGTAGCTGCCTTCTTTCAGGGACTGGCTCAGCTCCCCGTTGTAATAAAATACCTTGTCGTCCTCGAGCGCCACCAGGGTCAGGGCGGCATTGCTGCCCAATACCGTGGGATCGCCATCGGCGGGCATGCGGAGTATGGAGGCATGGGGTTTAGACCATACGGTGGACACCATAAAGAAGGTGATCAGGAGGAAACCCAGGTCGACCATGGGGGTAAGGTCTACACGGGTAGACCTGGCCGGACCACCGGTCCGCCGGCCGAAGGCAAACAATGATCTCTTTCCGCGCCCTACACCCCCTCTACGGGAATGCGTGGCGGTGCTGTTGAGCTCTGCCATAAAAATGTGATTTACCAGGAACCGCCTGGTGCGGTTCGTCCGATGGGACAATCATGAGAGCCCCCGGCGGGAGAATTCCATAAAATGATCGTCGCGCCGACCAGGGCGCCGCCGGGCATAGGCTCGATTTAAAATTCCGCGCTCTTCGGCGTGCGGGGAAAGGCGATCACGTCGCGGATATTGGTCATACCCGTGATAAAGAGCATCA
Organism: Puia sp.; assembly: GCA_035545935.1. Classification (GTDB taxonomy): domain Bacteria; phylum Bacteroidota; class Bacteroidia; order Chitinophagales; family Chitinophagaceae; genus Puia. The sequence continues at coordinate 6,302 of DASZXP010000036.1, forward strand.
TCCTTTCAAAGCCCAATCCAAAGCCGGCATGAGGTACGGAGCCGTAACGACGGGTGTCCAGGTACCACCACATCTCTTCCACGGGGATATGCATTTCTTTCATGCGGGCCTCGAGCTTTTCCATCCTTTCTTCCCTTTGTGAGCCGCCCACGATCTCTCCGATACCGGGGACGAGGATGTCCATGGCGGCAACGGTCCTGCCATCATCGTTCTGCCGCATGTAGAAGGCCTTGATATCTTTTGGATAGCCTGTGACGATGACGGGTTTTTTAAAATGTTTTTCCACGAGATAGCGTTCATGCTCGCTCTGCATATCGATGCCCCATTTCACGTCGTACTGGAATTTCTTCTTTTTGTAGGCGGGGGATTGGAGGAGGATATCGATGGCTTCGGTGTAGGTGATGCGTTCGAACTGGTTGTTGATGACGAACTCGAGCTTTTCGATCAGTCCCATTTCGCTGCGCTCCGCCTGTGGTTTTAATTTTTCTTCCTCGACCAGCCGCTGCGCCAGGAATTCAATATCTTCCCGGTTGTGCTCCATGACGTATTGTATGAGGCTGCGGATAAAGGATTCCGCGAGATTCATGTTGTCTTCGAGGTCGTAAAAGGCCATTTCGGGCTCGATCATCCAGAATTCCGCCAGGTGACGGGCGGTGTTGGAGTTTTCCGCACGGAAGGTGGGACCAAACGTATAAATTTCGCTAAAGGCCATGGCGCCCAGCTCCCCTTCCAGCTGACCGCTAACGGTGAGGTTGGTGGCGCGGCCAAAGAAGTCTTCGTTGAAGTCGATGGAGCCGTCTTCTTTACGGGGCGGATTGTCAAAAGGAAGAGTGGTCACTTTGAACATCTCCCCTGCCCCTTCGGCATCGGATGCGGTGATGATGGGGGTGTGCAGATATACAAAGCCTCTATCGTTGAAGAACTTATGAATGGCGAATGCCAGCGAGTGACGTATGCGGAAGACGGCGCCGAATGTGTTGGTCCTGAATCGGAGATGGGCCATTTCCCGGAGGAGTTCCAGGCTGGGCCGGTTCTTTAGCTGTAGCGGGTATTGCTCCGGATTGCAATCGCCCAGGACTTCGAGCGTGTGGGCCTTTACTTCTACTTTCTGGCCTTTGCCGAGGGATGCGATCAGCTGGCCCGTGACCTTGAGAGAGGCTCCGGGGGTGATTCTTTTTAATGTTGGTTCGTCGATAGCGCCTAACTCTATTACTACCTGGAGGTTGTTATTGGTGGAGCCGTCGTTGAGGGCGATGAACTGGTTGTTGCGAAAGGTACGTACCCATCCCATGACCGTGATCTCCTGATTTTTCGGCTCTGTAGCCAGCAGCTCCTTCACTTTAACTCTTGTGTTGAACATATTTGTTTTTGTTAGGGAGGGCAAAGATACTATGCGGGAATTGGTCTTCATCAAAAAATAGCCCAATTCCCGCAAACTGCTAATGTCTGTAGGCCTTCGGCGGAGCTCCGAGCCCTTGCTCCTCCTCGGTCGGGACCTACGGTCCTGGACGAGCCGCAGAAGCGGCTCAAGCAAGCAGGGGATTGGTGTTGGGCGAAAGTTTTTCAACGCTGGGTTTGTTGTTTTGCTAAATTTGTTGGCAAAACCTTGTTGTATGAAAAAGATTTTAATTGAAGACGAATACAAAGCATTTGTGACAGAGATAAAAGCCAAGGTGTATCAATCCCAGCACCAGGCGTTGAGGCAGGTAAATAGGGAATTGATCGGCTTGTATTGGGAGATTGGCAGGAGCATTGTCGAGAGACAGGAAAAACATGGATGGGGGAAGTCCATTGTGGTCAATTTGGCGAAGGATCTTCAAAATGAGTTTCCGGGGGTCAATGGGTTTTCTGTGCAGAATCTTTGGTATATGCGGAAGTTTTATAAGAGATATGAGGGGGAAAGAATCCAACAGAGCGTTGGAGAAATTGGATGGGGGCATAATATTGTTATTATGGAGAAATGTAAAAACCTGGAAGAGAGCCAGTTCTATATGGAAATGACAAAAAAGTACGGCTGGACCAGGGCCGTATTGATCCATCAGATCGAGGGTAGGAGCTACCAGCAATATTTGAAAGGTCAGACCAATTTCGATAAGACCCTCCCTGAAAAGTACAGGAACCAGGCGAAGCTGGCGGTGAAGGATGAGTATAGTCTGGAATTTCTGGAGCTTACTGAAAAGCACAATGAAAAAGAGCTGGAGCTGGCTATCATGATGAATATGCGTCATTTTCTTAGTGAGATGGGCGGGGATTTTGCTTTTATCGGTAACCAGTTCAAATTGGAGGTTGGCGGGGAGAATTTTTATGTAGACATTTTACTATACCATCGTAGATTAAAAGCGTTGGTGGCGCTGGAGCTAAAGACAGGTGCGTTCAAACCCGAGTATACGGGTAAGATGAACTTTTACCTAACGGTGCTGAATGAGAAAATAAAAACAGAGGATGAGGCTGCGTCTATCGGCATTATTATTTGCAAGGACAAGGACCGGACCATTGTAGAGTATGCTTTAAAAGACAACGTTCATCCTATCGGAGTAGCGTCTTACAGGGTGATGTCTGTGCTGCCCCATGCGTATAAAGAATATTTACCTTCTCCGGAGGTGATCACGGGAAGTGTATCCAATATTATGGATGTGCTGGCGAAATAGAGTATGACTGGCAGTATGTCGGTATTTACGGGTTTATTGGTAGAATAACGGGGTTATTTTCCGGGGCGATACAAAAAAGATTGTTATTTTTGTCTACGAAACCCCCTGTAAGACAGGTGATTTTAAAATTTTTTTTTGATTTTTCCGTTTTTATGCTAAAATTGCAGTGGAATTAAGCTGATCAGTTCTCTTATCCAATGCTCACAGCTCATCAGTTTTAACTCATTCCGTTCATCATCATAATCAAAATTCATTTTCACATTTTCAATTAGACAGGCTGACTGTTTGAGAATGGTGTTCAACTCTCAAGTTATTTTATGTACGATATTCTCCAATTGAACGACATGCTCGTTCCAGAGCTGCTAGATATAGCCGAGCAGCTAAAAATCACAGGTGCAAAAAAGTTGGATAAACAAAAGCTGGTATACGAAATACTGGATAAGCAAGCTCTTACCAATAGCGATAGCAAATCTGAAGCAGCCGACGACAAGCCCAAACGCAAACGCATTATAAAGACGACCACCGCCAATAGTACAGAAGAAGCTATCGTAGAAAGTGGTGAAGACAAGCCTAAGAAAGCGGATGCAAAAAAAGATTCCCGCAAGAAAGAAGAAAAACCATTGCTGAAAAAAATAGGGGGTCGCAAAAAAGAAGAATCGGAAGAGGCAGCGCCTGCCGCTCCCGCACCGATAGTGGCCAAGGCTCAGCCCGCCAAGGCTCCCCAGCCCGTGCCTGAACAGGGACAGCTGATAGAAGAGGAAGACGGCGAAGAGGGAGAGTCTTCGCACCAGGTGGCTCTGCAGGATGATTCTGAAGGTATGCAGGACCCACGTGGAGGTGAAGGACTGGTCAACAGAGCATATCCTCAACGGAGGAATGAGGTTTTCAATATCGAATTCGATGGTGTGATCCAGGCGGAAGGCGTATTGGAAATGATGCCAGACGGCTACGGCTTTTTGCGTAGCAGCGACTACAACTATCTTTCTTCTCCCGATGATATTTATGTAAGCCCCTCTCAGATCAAGTTGTTTGGTCTGAAGACAGGCGACACGGTACATGGCGCTGTTCGCCCTCCCAAGGAAGGTGAAAAGTATTTTGCTTTGTTGAAAGTAGAGACGATCAATAGCAAAGGCCCTGAAGAAGTTCGCGACCGGGTGCCCTTCGACTATCTGACCCCGCTGTTCCCTTTCGAAAAGCTGAATCTCTTTACTACTCCCAGCGATTATTCCACACGCATCATAGATCTTTTCACTCCCATCGGTAAAGGTCAGCGCGGACTTATCGTAGCACAGCCCAAGACTGGTAAAACCATGCTGCTGAAGGCTGTGGCCAATGCCATCGCGGCCAATCATCCGGACTGCTACCTGATGATCGTGCTGGTGGACGAGCGCCCTGAGGAGGTCACGGATATGGAACGTAGTGTAAGGGCGGAAGTGATCGCCTCTACATTCGACGAGCCTGCCGAAAAACATGTTAAAGTTTCCACGATCGCCTTGCAAAAGGCCAAGCGCCTGGTAGAATGCGGTCATGATGTAGTGATCCTTTTGGATTCCATCACCCGTCTGGCGCGTGCCCACAATACAGTAGCTCCTGCCTCCGGTAAGGTATTATCCGGTGGTGTGGAGGCCAACGCCATGCAGAAGCCCAAACAATTCTTCGGCGCTGCCCGTAAGATCGAGAATGGGGGTTCTCTCACCATCCTGGCTACGGCCCTTATCGACACGGGTTCCAAGATGGATGAAGTTATCTTCGAGGAATTCAAGGGTACGGGTAACATGGAATTGCAGCTGGACCGTCGTCTTGCCAACAGACGCATTTATCCCGCCATCGACCTGGTATCGAGCTCTACCCGTCGCGATGACCTGCTCCTGGAAAGAGATGTGCTGCAAAGAATGAACCTGCTCCGTGTTTATCTCAATGACATGAATCCGGAAGAAGCCATGAACGAGCTCCTGAAACGCATGCGCGGAACAAAGAGCAATGAAGAGTTCCTGGCCAGCATGAATGGATGAAGTCCGGGCACACAGCGGGCCCGACCACGTACGGCTGGCTGATAGTGCTTACGAGCCGGCTATCTGGTCTATCTTTTTAGCCAGCGTTCTGTCCTTGTCGGTGACCACATCCCCGGCATCATGCGTCGAAAGCCATATCTCCACCTTGTTGTAGACATTCGTCCATAGAGGATGATGATCCATTTTTTCCGCTGCGAGCGCCACCCGGGTCATAAATGCGAAGGCCTCGGAGAAGGTTTTGAACTCAAACTTGCGATAGAGCTGATTGTTTTTTTCTTCCCACATATGGAGTGCTTTTGGTGTTAAAATGCAATAGCCGGGCCATGGCCGGGTCGGTGACCGACGTCAGACTGTCGGCCTTAAAAGATCAGGTGTCCCTTATTACGGATCTTGTCCTGTACCAGCTCCGTTACCAACTGTACGGCAGGCATGGTCTTTATGCAGCTGATCAGGTCTCCCAGCTTTTCATCCGTCACGGTGTCCCCTTTTAGCAGCCATAGGAAATCCAGGTGTTTGAATTCGGGGAGTAGATATTCTCCGTCAAAGTGGTTGTTATAGAGAAAGTGCTGCAGGGAGTTGTTGGCCTCCTGGTATTCATAGACGCCAAAGAAGTATCTCCGTTGTTTTTTGGTCAGCTGTATCTCGATGTCGTGATTGATGCGAAAGTCGAATCGCAGCCGGTTGTTCAGCTGCCAGCAGAACTGGTAGTCCTTTACGGGCGCCACCACGCCCAACAGGCGGGTACCGTCGAAGAACTCCTCGGTCATATCGTCTATGTTCAGCTTGAGCTTCATTGTTCGTTGTTTGTGCCATCGCAGGGGCCGCGGCAAATTGGGGCCAGGTGTTTTTGGAGCAACCGGGAGGACGGCGCAAGTTGGGCCAGCCCTGAGTGTCCGTTAAAACTGTATCGCTGCCTGCTGGAGATCGTTCCCCCGCCTGTACTTTACGGTGGTGGAATCTCCTTTCTTGAATTTAGACAGGGCCTCCATATATTTCTCCAGATCGGACACGGGGTAATCACCCAGCTGTACGATGACATCGCCGGCCTTTAGCCCTGCTTTCTGGGCGGGTCTTCCATCGCTGACCCCATCCGCACGGACACCGCTGCCACTGAATGTATAATCAGGCATGATACCCAGGGTCACGGTAAAATGAGCGCCACCCATCTGTATTTCGCGGGTCTTTGTAAAGGCAAGCCGGGGTTTTTTATTGAGGGTTTCGACGACCTCGTATACATATTTCAGCACCTGAAGCTCGCCCATATAATTGATCTTGTCAAATTTATCCGAAGGCTTGTGATAATCCTCGTGCAGGCCGGTAAAGAAAAAGAGCACGGGTATATCTTTCCGGTAGAACGAAGTATGATCGCTGGGTCCTACCCCGCTGCTGTCATAATTCAATCGAAAGAATTTCTTATCCTGCACATTGTTGCAGACCTCGGCCCATGTGGGAGAAGTGCCATAACCTCCGACAGTGAGCGCATGGGTGCTGTCGCGCAGCCGGCCGATCATATCGAGATTGATCATATAATTGACCTTGGAGAGGTCGATGGTGGGGTGTTCCACGAAATATTTAGACCCATACAGACCGAGCTCTTCACCGGAAAATGCGATAAACAGATAGTTATTCCCTTTCAGACCGGATGTTTTTAGCAGACGTGCCAGCTCGATGACCGCCGCTACTCCGCTGGCATTGTCGTCGGCGCCATTGAAGATCTGTTTTTCCTGCCCGCGATAGAGTCCGTTGCTATCTTCTCCATATCCCAGATGGTCATAATGGGCTCCGATGACGACGGTGGTGGGAGCTCCATTGTCCAGATAGCCGACAATGTTGTGACCGGTGCGTGTTTTTTCCGTAAAAGAGACCTTCAATTTTATATCCAGCGAGGCGGATTCATCCTTCAGGTATTTTCGCCGGGCCTCCCGGGTGATGTAAAAAAGAGGAAAGATGGCAGGCTCGGAGTGATCCCTGGGATCGAAGGAGAGGTTATCGGATATTTTGGACGTATTGTACAGGATCAGGGCGGTAGCTCCTTTTTTGCGCAGCTCTTTTGCCTTGTCGCGGATGGCCTGGCCAAGGTCGAAATGCGGATTGCCCTTGTTGGTTTCCAGCAGCTCTTTCAGATCGAGGAACCAGGGGTCTCCTTTTTCCTGGAGGGCAATGGCGGGGGTACCGGCTACGGACCCGGTGGCACTAAAGGCGAGGGGAAAATATTCTTTATTGACGATCAATTGCTTATCATCTATAGAAAAGCGGGTATCCTCCCCGATACGTTTGCCTTCGTCTATTTCAAAGGTTTGTTTCCAGCCATTGTTATCTCCTTTGGGCTGTAATCCGGACCTGGCGAAGCCGATGCTGATATAGTCGCCTGCTGCCTGTTCGCCGGGCGTACCTGTACGCCGGCCTTCCAGCTTGTCGTCAGCCAGGAAGCGTATGTGCGTCTCCAGGTTGGTTTCCGTGATCTTATCGGCTTTTTTCAGCCGCTGTGCAAAGGTGAACAGGGACAATAAGGGAAGGACTAAGGTAAGCGTAGCGATCTTGATACGAATGATCATATAAGTCGGTTTTACAGGACCAATAGCGAGCGGCGGCTCGTGTTGTAAAGATAAATCCGGACGGGACTATTCCGAATAGTGGGGGCCCTTTATTTGATTAAAATGTGTGACAAGGGCCGATCAAGGGGACCGGTGGCGAGGTTTTTAGGTTATCCCAGCATTAATAATTGGCTAAAACTTTCATACACTCATCTTTTTTCCTTTACATTTGCAGATTGCCCTCGCCGGACCAGGCCGGGACCAGATCGGACGGCCTCCCACCGGGTGAAAAAGGGGTGATTTGTCAAATAGAAATATGGCATTACCGCACCTTATTAAGTATGTGTATACGAATGGTACCGATGAAGTAATTCGCCGGGGAAAGAAGATCCATGCAATTGGGTATGTCGAGCTGGTGGAGTATGACGAGCTGTTCGAGTCGGTGACCTTCCGTGTAAAAGACGACAGTTATTCTACCTATTATAAGGTATATGTACAGAAGTTCAAGGATCCCAAGACGCTATCCATCCGATGCAGCTGTCCTTATAACCTGGGCGATATCTGCCGGCACGAAGCCGCGGCATTGATCCAGCTGCAGGAGCTGCTGGACAGGAATATGCTCAAGGCGGAAGAAGTGTTGTATGATCAGCAGCATACGGTGCTCAAGATGAAGTTCATCGATCTGAAGAGCATCCGTCTTCTTTGCAGCCCGGAGACATTGGCGGAGGCAGAAAAATATCTCCGTACGCAACGGGCAAAGATCGACTATGCCAAGGACGAGATCGTGAAGGCTTCCGTCGAGCTGGATGGAAAGAATTACCAGGTGGTATTGAGAAAGAACGAGGAAAGGAATTTCGACACGAGCAGCGATTATGAGGATACGGCGCATCCGTTATGTCTGCCCAAGGTGATCGTGTTCCTGCAGCTGCTGCACACACATGGCGCTCATTATTTCGACACGATCCGCAACTGGGATAAAGAAAAGAATAAGCTGCTGGAAGCATATGGCTATTCACTTTCCGACGACCTGAAAGGGAAGTTTGAATTTACGTATAAAGACGGAAAGCCCTTTTTGAGGGTGCTGGACACGTCCATCAAGCGTGTAGCGCCGCTGTCGACGGGTCGTCCCAGGCCGGTGGAGGCTGAGCAGCCCGCGGTGTTGGTGACGGAAGAGGAAAAAGTATCCGGCGGCGTGGCCCAGCGGCTGGGCATCGTCTTCAATTTCAACCATGGCAGCTTCCCGGGTTTTGCCCTGGACGCGGTAGCGGGGGAAAGCAACGAAGAGCAGTCCGCCTATTCGGGCAAGATCGAGAAGATGGATCTCAGCAAGTTCGTCAATACGGATCCTTTTTCCGAGTTCGACAGACAGCTGATCCCTTCCCTTCGTAAGATGCAGGCGCCGGAGATCAGCAAATATCTCAACCGCAACTCCCCTTTTAGCGGCATCTGGGAAAATATCATCCATCATGAAGAGGACGACCTGCCGGAAGAGACAAAGAAGCTGATGGTGGAGTACCTGCATCCCAAGCTAAAGAAGCTTTTTGCGGAAGTAAGCTCCAATCCCTTTATATTCTTTCTCAATGGACATAAGCCTTTCAGGACGACCAATCTTCAGCCGATAGGTCTTTCGGGAGATGTCATCACTCCTTTTTTCAGCGTGTCCCCCGCGAAGAACGGATATGAGCTGACCTGTTATGTAAAGATCAATGGGCAGCCGGTGGAGCTGGCCCAGAATGAGTGTAAAAGCAGTCTTGTCTTCTTTTACAACAACAACCTGTATTGCTGGAACAAGCCGGAGGATATTGCCCTGGTGGAGAAGTTCTCCGGGAAAGAGCAATGGGTGGTCGATGCCGACCAGTGGCCTAAGCAGCTGAAAGAGTTTGTCCTTCCCCTCACCCGGGATTATCATGTGGATTTCGACAATACGCTGGTAAAAGAAATAAAGGATGGCGAGCCGGAGAAAAAGCTGCTCCTGCAGGAGAAGGGCGATTACCTGGTGTTCCAGCCTCTCTTTTCGTATAAAGGATTCGAGACCCGGCCGGGTGGCAAGGATGAGATCATTGTGCCGGACGGCAGCCAGGTTTTAATAGTTCATCGCAACCGGGAGGCGGAACTGCAGTTCTTCCGCAAGCTGGAGTCCCTCCATTCCCAGTTCCTTCATCCGGAGAGCGCGCATTCCCTGGCGCTGAAGGGCGCCGATGTGCTCAAGAATAATTGGTTCTTTCTCTTCGTGGATGCCATGGAGGAAATGAAGATACCGGTATATGGTTTCGAGGCGCTGAAAAATTTCCGGTTCAACACGGCCAAGCCGCAGACAAAAATCCATATCAGCAGCAATACGGACTGGTTCGACGCCAGGGTCGATATCGTATTCGGGGATCAGAAAGTGACAATCGCGGATGTGAAAAAGGCGCTGGCCAATCGTCAACAGTTCGTACCGCTGGACGATGGCACCCTGGGTGTCCTTCCGGAAGAGTGGATAAAGAAATATTCTCTTCTGTTCCGGGTAGGGGAAGGTCAGCGTAACCAGCTCCGGCTGTCGAAGTATCATATGAGCGTCATCGACGAGCTGTATGACAATCGTAATGAAGAGGAGCTGATCATCCGGCTGGAAGAGAAATATGAGCAGCTGAGGGAGTTCAACCGGATCAAGGAGATCCCCGCGCCGGCGCATCTGGAGCCGATACTCCGGCCCTACCAGGTGCATGGGTTCCACTGGCTGAACTATCTGCAGGAGGTGAACTGGGGTGGGATCCTGGCGGACGATATGGGTCTTGGTAAGACCATCCAGGCCCTGTCCTTCCTACAACATTTCAAGGATGCCAATGGACGCCTAAGCGCGCTGGTGGTATGTCCCACTACCCTCATGTTCAACTGGGAGAATGAAATAAAGAAGTTTACGCCGGACCTGACCTATCATATCCACCATGGCGGCGACAGGACGCGGAACAAGCAGGCGTTGAGCGAATACAATGTCATCATCACCACCTATGGGACCTTGCGCAGCGATATCAAGCTGCTATTGGAGATCGCCTTCGACTATGCGGTGCTGGATGAATCCCAGGCTATCAAGAACCCAAGCAGCAAGGTGACCAAGGCGGCCTGTCTGCTGCATGCCAGGCACCGGTTGTGCATGAGCGGTACGCCGTTACAAAATAATACCTTCGACATATTTGCCCAGATGAACTTCCTCAATCCGGGGATGCTGGGCAGCATCGAGTTCTTCCGGCAGGAGTTTGCGGTACCCATCGACAAGTTCGGCGAGCAGGACAGAAAGGATCATCTGCGTAAATTACTTTATCCCTTTATCCTGCGGAGGACCAAGGAGCAGGTGGCGAAAGACCTTCCTGAAAAGACAGAGACCATTCTTTTCTGCGAGATGGAGGATGAACAGCGTAAGGTATATGACGCCTATCGAAATGATTACAGGGATAAGATCCTGGGCACTATCGAGACCCAGGGTATACAGCGCAGCCAGCTTACCATCCTGCAAGGTCTGATGAAGCTGCGCCAGATCTGCGACTCTCCCGCCATTTTAAATGAAACGGACCGCTATCCCAATCATTCCATCAAGCTGGATGAGCTGGCCCGGGAGATCACGGAAAACATCGGCGACCACAAGGCGTTGATCTTCTCCCAATTCCTCGGCATGCTGGCCCTGATACGCGAGCGGTTGAAGGAGCTGGATATCAAGTTCGAGTATTTTGACGGCAGCACATCGGCTATCGAACGGGAAAGGGCGATACAAAGCTTCCAGACGGATGACAGCTGCCGGGTATTCCTCATCTCCCTCAAGGCCGGTGGCGTGGGTCTCAACCTCACGGCTGCCGACTATGTATATATCGTCGACCCCTGGTGGAATCCTGCCGTAGAACAGCAGGCCATCGACCGGACGCATCGTATCGGGCAGACGAAGAACATCTTTGCCTATCGTATGATCTGTAAGGATACCATCGAGGACAAGATCCTGCAGCTACAGGAAAAGAAGCGGATCCTGGCCAAGGACCTCATTGCGGATGATGACGGCTTTGTGAAGAGCCTTACCAAGGCGGATGTGGAATACCTGTTCTCATAATTGTGAAAAAATCAACACATTAAAGGCGGATTAAAAATTCACCGGTAAAATTTCGAAGGTGAGACTTTTGGTGACCCTACCGGCACCCTATTTTGCCATTGATATATCCTGGATAGGAGGGGCGTAAACCCGGTGTTAATTTAGCAGTCCATGAGAAAGCACCGGCCTGAACTGACCTCGGGTTTCCACAAAACAAACAAGATAGGAAATGAGAAAGTATATACTATTGGTTACTACAGCTTTGTGTTTTCTTACGGAGCATTCTTTCGCACAGGGAAGGATCAAAGGCTCCCTGAAGGGCACCCTCGTGGACACGTTGGGTGGGACACAGGTCCTCAGCAATGCCACGGTGGCGCTGATGCCGGATAAAGGCGACTCCACGGACACGGATTTTATCATTACGGATAAGAAAGGGGTTTTCCAGTTCAAAAGTCTCGATTCGGGTACGTATCACCTGGAGATCTCCTATGAAGGATATATACCTATCCGCCGGACCATCACGGTGAATGCCGCCAACAGGGATTTCGACCTGGGCACTATTCACATGCAGCGGAACAATGATATGATGACGGCGGTGGTGGTGCAGCGCCCTCCTATCTCCATAAAGAAGGATACGGTGGAATACAATGCGGGTATGTTTGCGACCAAGCCCAATGCGGTGGCCGAGGACCTGTTGAAGAAGATGCCGGGTATACAGGTGGACAAGAGCGGGAATGTGACGGCACAAGGGGAGTCGGTGCAGCGGGTGCTGGTCAATGGGAAGAGGTTCTTTAGCGACGACCCTAAAATGGCGACGCGCAATCTGCCGCCGGACATTATCGATAAGATACAGGTATTCGACGACCTCAGCGACCAGAGCAAGTTTACGGGTTTCGATGACGGCAATCGTGTAAAGACGATCAACATCGTCACGAAGAAGGATAAGAGACAGGGCTACTTTGGAAAGTTCGTGGGTGGAGCGGGCACTAATGAGAATTATGACGAGATGTTCAATCTCCACCGATTTGACGGGGAACAGCAGATCTCGATATTGGGGCAGGCCAATGACGTCAACAAACAGAATTTCTCACAGGCTGATATATTTGGCAATGGAGGTGGCCGCCGAAATGGTTTTGGAGGTGGCGGCGGCGGCGGTGGTGGTGGTTCTTCCAACGGCATTACCACGGTGTGGGCCGGCGGCGCCAATTACAAGAATGCGCTCAGCTCGAAGACGGACCTTACAGCCAGCTATTTCTACAATCAGCAGCATGTGTCGAGCTTCAACCAGGACAGCATCCTCAAACCCATCGATGGGGATACGCTCCAAACCAGCGCGGGTAATAGCTACAGTCTTGCCAGAAGCCAGAACCACCGGATCTTTGCCAACCTGGAATCGAGGCTTGACAGCAACAATTCGCTGGTCTTCCGCCCGAACGTGACATTCCAGCACAGCGATCCGAATGCTTCCTCTTCCAGCTATACGGTAGATAATTATGGCAACCCGATCAACAGCTCGAATTCCCATTCGAGCAGCATCACCAATGGTTTTAATATCAATGGGACGAACCTGCAGCTGCGGCACAAGTTCAAAAAGCCATTCAGGACCATCTCCCTGGATATGAATATTACGTCGAATGTCAATGACGGCACGGGGTATAATTATTCCATCAATAACCTGTACAAGATAGGGCAGGTGGATACCCTGAACCAGTATTTTACCAACTCGTATCATGGCACTACGCTGAGCCCTACCCTGTCGTATACGGAGCCGATAGCCAAGAACCAGATCCTGGAGTTCAATTACAATCATTCTTATACGAGCAATACGACGCTGAACAAGACCTATGATTTTACGGATTCGGTGCATGGGTACAGCCAGATAGACAGCCTGTTCACCAATTCGTATAAGTTCACCTCCAACTCGGACAGGTTTACGTTGAACTGGCGGATACAAAATCAAAAGTTCAACCTTTCGGCGGGGTCGGGTCTGCAGTTCACGAGCTATAACAGCGACAATACTACCAAGGGCATTACGGTGGCGCGTAATTATGTAAACCTCACGCCCACGGTGAATTTCCAGTATCTCTGGTCCCGGACCTCACATCTGCGAGCCTTCTACTCGGGTAGGACGGGACAGCCTTCGGCCTCGCAGCTACAGCCGCTGACCACCACCTCGGATAATATCAGCTATACGGTGGGTAATCCGGACCTGCGGCCCCAATTTACACATAGTCTGCGGGTGCTGTACACCAATTTCGATCCTTCCAGCCAACGGGTGCTGTTTGCCACCGTGAATGCCAGCACGATCGTGAATGATATCCAATCCCTGTTCTGGTACAATGACAAGGGTGGACAAACCACTACATACCGGAACCTGGGCGGCACCTGGAACGTTTCCGGCTATTTCAACTACGGGTTCCCCATCAAGACGCCCAAGTCGAACCTGAACTTTATTTCGAATGTGAACTATTCACAAAGCCAGTCCCTCCAGGCGGCGGATTCGTTGTCGGCTCTGGCGGGCGATTTTAAGCATATCTATGTCCACAACACGAGCATGACGGAGACCATCAGCTGGACGACGAATATCAAAAAGAATTTCGATATGAATTTCAGCTCGGCCACCACCTATAATATGGCCCGTAAGACGGCGCCGCTGAATACCAAGGGGACGGCCATCACATCGAATGCGGGTAACCTGAACTCTTTCTCGGAAGTGCTTTCCGCGGAGATCACGGCTTATACGAATAATGGCTGGCTTATCGCCACGACCTTCGATTATACCTATACGAATACGCATTCCAGCGGATATAATGCCAGTGTTCCTTTGTTAAATCCCAGCATAGCCAAACAGCTGTTCAAGAAGAAGAATGGGGAGCTCCGGTTGACGGTCTTCGATCTGCTGAACCAGAACGTATCGGTGAGCAAGACGGTGAGCAATCTGGGGCAGGTGAGCTATAACAGGAACAATGTGCTGACAAGGTATGCCATGCTGACCTTTACGTATAACCTGAATAATTTTGCCGGTAGCAACCAGCGCCGGATGCCTGGGTTCTTTAGAGGCGCCCGTCCGGGAGGAGGATTTCGTGGAGGAGGAGGAGGTTTTAGAGGAGGGCCGCTGGAATAGCTGATCGGCCATTGGAATAGGCAGGCTGTCAAATGATATGCAACAAAAAACCCACCGTTAGGTGGGTTTTTTTAGTTTATTTACTTTCTCCGATAGTGGTGGTCCGTATGCGTCACAGGCGACTGGCCTACGAGGATAACGGAAATGATCGTACCCAAAAATCGGGATAATTTTGAGGAAGGGCGATACATACCCTTGTAAATCTTTGCGTTACGTGTGTCAAAGGACATATTGGACTTATTCATCGGCGTGGGTTTGTTTTAAGTAGTTAATCAGAGTATAACTGTATATAACGCACAATATACGCTTTTATTGTACATTTTATCCACAATGCATTGTTAAACCGCGTAATTTTCCTATTGCAAGGGGGTGGGAATGTTTGTACCTTGTTTGAAATCCTTTCTATGAGAAACACAGTTCTCGCGATGGCGCCGGTGTTGCTTTCAGTGACGCTGACAGCGCAAGGGGTTTTTTCCAACAAGACCCAATCCATACTTGAAAAAGTCATCCAGGATTATCCCAACCATTTCCATAATATCAAAGGTGAATTGATCAGCCAGGAGCAACAGACGGCTGAATATAGATCTACGTTGCAATTGCCGGGCAGTCCATCCTGTACCATCATACTCACGGGTGGCAAAGGAACGACATCGGACGAAGGCTATAGCTGGACCTGTATCGTCATGGATTCGGAGAGCTTTGTGATGGCCAGGGACCGGTTTCAGGAGATCTATCGTCAGCTCAGCAATAGTATCGTCACTACCAGCGCGCAAAAGACTTTTATTCTCAATGGTGTGTACGAAGCGCCTGATGAGGAGAAGAAATATACGCATGTGGTGTTCTCTCTTTTGCCGGGTGTCGGAGATATGAAGCGGGTAAAGGTGGGGCTTTCGCTCCATCAGGTAGGTAAGAAGTGGAGGATCATGCTAAGCGTGAATGACCGGGAGAATCCGGACGAGGCCCAGGGCGCGGTGACGGTGAATTGACGCGCGGATCTGGCCTGGTGCTGGCCGAAGAACATTGGAAGGAAGCCTCTTTTTAACCTTCATTAACTTTAAATCAAACCTGATTAACCGCCCTTGCGGGCAGGGACGGGTATTTTCGTTGCCAACCCGAACGAACCGGTGGTTCGTTCCGGACATTAACGACCGGCAATGAAACTGAACTTTACTCTCCTCTTATTTTTCTCGCTTGCGGGCCTACAAGGATTGGCCCAGGCTGACGGCAGCGTACGAGGCAGGCTGCAGGATACGACGGCCCATAGTCCTGTGGCCGACGCTACGATAACCATATTGAATGCGCGGGACTCGTCCCTGGTGAGCTTTGCGCGGAGCACGGCATCGGGCGTCTTTGCCTTGTCCAGGCTGAGCAATGGAACCTACCGGCTGCTGGTGTCGCATGTAGGCTACGGGTCTGTAAGCCGGAACTTTGTCATTACGGACCTGGTAAGGACGGTGGACCTGGGAGAGATCGTGTTGACAGACAAGAGCAGCACGTTGGAGGCGGTGACGGTGCAGCAGGAGGCGCCGCCGGTGTCCATCCGGCATGATACGATCGAATTCAACGCGGGCTCTTTTCGGACAAAGCCGGATGCTGTCGTAGAAGACCTGCTGAAGAAGCTGCCGGGGGTGCAGGTGGATAAGGATGGAAATATAAAGGCGAATGGGCAGCAGGTGAAAAAAGTGCTGGTGGATGGGAAAGAGTTTTTTGGCAATGACCCGAAGATAGCGTCCAAGAACCTTCCGGCGGACGCGGTGGACAAGGTCCAGGTGTTCGATAAGAAATCCGACCAGAGCGAGTTTACGGGTTTCGATGACGGCAACAGTCAGCGGACCATCAATCTGACGATCAAGAAAGACCGGAAGCATGGAGTATTTGGCCGCCTGACGGCGGGGGGAGGGCGGGATGCGGGAGGGGCGACCAATGGAGGGGGGACAGGAGGGGCGGGTGGAAGCGGCCAGGGCGGGTCCGGAGCGGGGGCAGACTTTCCGGCGTTGGCGGATGGGCGTTACGAATCGAAGTTCAACCTAAACCAGTTTTCGGACAACCGGCAGCTGTCCGCGCTGGGACTTTGGAATAATACGAACAAGCAGGGGTTTTCCTTCCAGGATGTGATGGGTTTTAATAATGGGGGTATCGGCATGAGTGGCGGCGGGCGTATGACGCTGGATGGAAGCAGTTCGGGTGTGCCGATACAGGATCTTGGGAGCAATAACCCGGCTATTACCACTACGAAGGCGGGCGGTGTAAATTATTCGGACAATCTCCGCGGCCGTACGGATATCGGGGGCAGCTATTTTTTCAATCGGGCGGATGACCGTATCCGGCAAAAAGACTTAAAACAATATCTTACTCCGGAGAATTCCTATAATCAGGATCATACAGGGGCCACCGACCGGAGCAATCAGAACCAGCGGCTCAATTTTCTCTCCGACACACGCCTGGATAGTTTCAATTCGATGAAGATCGTCAGCGGGTTCACCTGGCAGCGGAGCAACAGCTCATCCTCTTCCATCGACAGTTCCCGTGACAGAGGGAGCAATGACCTGCTGAATACGAGCGCTTCCCATTCCATGGCGTATATGAATGGATATAACTGGAATAACAGTGCCCTGCTGCGTCATCGATTCGCGCTTAAAGGGAGAACGTTGTCCGTCAACCTGTCTTTTGGACTGAATAAAGGGACCGGAGGCGGGGATCTGTACTCCGTCAATAAATTTTACCCGGTGTCGTCGGGCGATACGTTAGATCAACAATATAACCAGTCGAGTCATGGCAATAATTATGGGGCGGTGGTCAATTATACGGAGCCTTTTTCAAAAAGATCGTTATTGGAAATGAGCTATAACTTTTATCAAAGCCATAGCGAAACGGGTAAGCAAACCTTCGATGCGGATGCTACGGGTAAATATTCCCTGCCGAACCAGCAGCAGACGAATGATCTCCGGAATACATTCACCTATCATCGGGAGGGTCTGGCGTTCCGGCATCAACGGGAAAGTTTCAATTTTACGCTGGGCGCTGCTCTCCAGCAGGCAATCTCGACAAACGTGTTTGGGTACGTGAACAAGGACAGCCTGTTGCGGCAGACATTCAATAGCCTCCTGCCCAATGCCCTGTTCCAGTACAACATCAACAAATACCGCAACCTGCGGATGCAGTATATTACGTATACCAATCAGCCGAGCTTGTCACAGCTGCAGCCGGTGCCGGACAATTCGGATCCATTGAATATAAAGGCGGGTAATCCCGGTCTCCGGCAAGAGTATTATCATTCCCTACGCCTGAACTACATATCCTTTGACCCTTTCCAACGTACGAGCTTTTTTGCTATGCTGAACTACAATGGTATACAACATAGGATCGTGAACGACGACCAGATCGACAGCGTGGGTGTAAGGACTTCGCGGCCGGTGAACCTGGATGGATTGTACCAGACGAGCGGGTTTATCTCCTGGGACTTCCCGATACGTGCGATCCATTCGATGGTGAACCTGAAAAGCGATGTCTCGTATGATCATAACGCCAGCCTGGTAAATGGGGTCCGGAATAATGGGAATACGTGGACATTGGGGCAGGGGGTGGATGTGAATTTCTCTTATAAGGAGCTGCTGGATATTTCAGGAGGCACGAAAGTGGAGTACAACGATGCCCGTTATTCTTTGTTGCCGGGGCAAAACCAGCAGTACTGGACGGAGACCTATAACCTGGACCTCAACTGTTATCTGCCGAAAGGGTTGAGCTTCGCGAGTGATATAAACTACGTTCACCGGAGCGGATTGCCGGCGGGCTATAACAGCCATCCTTTTGTCTGGAATGCGGGGGTGGCGTCACAGCTTTTTAAGAATAAGCGGGGGTTGCTGCGGCTGCAGGTCTTCGATATCCTTCGTCAGAATACGGGTTTTTCGCGAAGCACCAGCCAGAACTATATCGACGATATGTCTTACCAGGTCTTGAACCGGTATTGGCTGGTGAGCTTTTCGTATAGTATCAACCGATTTGCGGGGAAGGCGGTGAAGGGGGGAGCGGCGAGAAGAGGGCCGGATATAAAGATCGTGCGGTAGGGTGCGTGGGCGTTGCGGACGGCGTTTGCCAATCCTGTCGAAAGCCTGCGGACGGAGTGAGGGGGCGGGTGTGCCAGGGGACGGAGTGAGAGACTCAATTCCGTATGATCCGTATGACGGCTTTTCCTCCTCCGCCGTCGGGGCCAAATTGCCCTTCCAGCATTTTACGGAAGGCGTCGCGGGTGATCTTTTTCCCGTCGGCGGGGGCGCGGACCAGTCCTTTGTCCAGCCCTTTTGTATCGATGTCGTCGGCGGTGAAGACCACCTCCTCATCGTTGATATCGAGCCGAAGGATAAGGCCGGGCAGTCCGCCAAAGTCTTCGGGGCCTGAAGGGCATTGAATATCTTCCGCATACCAGGCGGTGACAGCATTGCCCTGGCGTCCTTTGGTGGTGGCTTTTTTACAGAGATAGCCGTGGATGGTCTGTGTGTCCGTCTCCATTTTCCAGGTGTAATGGGGGAAGCTGTCTTCGATGATGTACTTTTTGGGACCGAGCTCGCGCTGTTGCGTCATTTTCTCCGAGGTATAGTTTTTATAGGTCTGGTCATCGCCTCCGCCGAACTTCATCCGGATGACGGGTCCGTCATGGTCCTGGCCGGCCTCGTCACGGATATCTTCCGCCTCCTTTATATTGCGGTAAAGCGACTGGTCGGCGGCAAACAGGAGCTCGGATCGGGCGCTGTCGAATTCGGGGATCATTTTTTTCATGCTTTCGTCTTCCAGGCGGCGATGCATGTTTACCTTTCTTTTATATACGATACGGCCTTCCCTGACAGAATGGGCCGGAGGTTCGTTGTCCGAAGGACGGACATTAGCTTGAGCCCGGACTGTCCGCACAGCGATGAGGGTCAGGATTGCCAGCAGTAGTTGTTTTTTCAGGAGCATAACGATTGATTTAGCTGCAAATCTATCCGTGAGCGCGGGGAAGGCAGGTTAAGGGGTATTGGTTTAATGTTAATTAAGGTTAATGTTTTTGTCTGGCCACGGCCCTTTTTTCTATTTTTGAAATGCAGACACATGAATAAGCGCCGCATATCCATAGTACTCATGGTGGTGACGATAGCCGCTATCGCGCTTTTCCAGGCTTACTGGTTGCGGAAGAGCTATATGGAAGAGAACAGGCTGCTCACGCTGCGTACGCATCTGCTGTTCAGGGAGACGCTGTTCAAGCTGCAGGCATCCAAACTTCATCTCGACACTTCGCTCGTAAGGTTTCCCAAGACGCCGGACCCTATGGGGGTAGTGAGTACGGTGAATATCGTCCGGGAGAGGGTGTCGATGGACACAGGAATAAAGGGACATGCCGCTGCATCGATGATCGTCACGATGGATGGGGAGCCGGGGGAAAGGGTTCCGGACACGTCCCTTCACGAAATGGTTATTAAAATGCAGGGTCCTTCGCGAGTTGCCTCCTTTCTAATGGGCGTAGATTCATTGCAGGCGCCTCCGTCGGAAAAAGAGGTACATGATAAGTTTGCGCAGGCGATGACAAAAGAAGGCATATATGCGTCCTTTACCATCAAGATGACGCCGGTGGACAGAAGTAAGGACCATTTCTTCCCGGATAACGATGAAAGCAATGTCATTCTGGGCATGGCCAGGCCGATGTCGTACCAGGTGCAGCTGGGGAGTACTTTTTGGCTGCTGGCGCGGCGGCTGGGTCCGCAGCTGCTTTTTTCACTGGTATTGGTAGGCGTTACGGTCCTTTCCTTTCTTCTTTTGTACCGCAACTGGCGGCAACAACAAAAGCTCATCATACTAAAGAACGATTTTATCAGCAATATCACGCATGAGCTGAAGACGCCGATCGCCACCGTGAGCGTGGCGGTAGAGGCATTGAAGGAGTTCGACGCCCTGAAAGATCCTGTGCGGACCCGGGAATACCTGGAGATCAGCACGCATGAATTGAAGCGTCTTTCGCTGCTGGTGGATAAGGTGCTGAAATTGTCCCTTTTTGAGAAACAGGAGATCGAGCTGAGGAAGGATGAGTTCGACCTGAAGGTGTTGGTGGAGGATATTATGGGGTCCATGCGGCTGCAGTTCGAAAAGTACCGGGCATCGGTGAGGTTTTGGTCAGGGCCGAATGAACCGGGGATATGGGTGGTGGGACCGGGGCGAAATAGTGGAGGGGAGGCAGGGAAGGGAGGTGTTGACGGGATGGAGGGAGATGTTGACGGAGCAGGAGGAGACAACAGGAATACGGGAAGAATCGAACCAAGGAATAGCGATCCGGGGAAATTCAAGCTGCGGGCCGACAAGCTGCATTTCACCAGCGTCATCTATAACCTACTGGACAATGCGCTGAAGTACAGCAAGGATGCGCCAAAAGTGATGGTGCATCTACAGGGGGAGGAGGAGTTTGTTCTTTTGTCGGTGAGCGATAATGGGATCGGCATACCGGCAGGCTATAAGGACAGGATCTTCGAGAAGTTCTTTCGGGTGCCTACGGGGGATCATCATAACATAAAGGGGTATGGTCTGGGTCTTAGTTATGTCGCCTATGTGGTCAAACGGCATGGAGGGGAGGTCGAGGTGCGCAGTGAGGAAGGGGTAGGAAGTCATTTCACCATTAAAATCCCGCGCGACCATGTCTAAAATAAAGATATTGTATGTAGAGGATGAGCTTTTTTTGGGCAAGATCGTAAAGGAGAGCCTGGAGAGTAGGGGTTTCGAGGTATTGATGGAAACGGATGGCGCACGGGTATTGCCACTCTTTACAAAACAACGTCCCGATGTGTGTGTGCTGGATGTCATGTTGCCGAATAAGGATGGTTTCGAGATCGCGGAAGAGATACGGGATGTGGACAAGGATGTGCCGATCCTGTTTGTCACGGCCAAAAGCAGGACGGAGGATGTAGTGAGGGGCTTTACCCTGGGAGGTAACGATTATATACGGAAGCCTTTCAGCATGGAGGAGATGATCGTACGGATCCAAAATACGCTCCGCAATAAAGAGGGGATACCGTCTACCCTGCCGGGTGAATCGGTGAATATGGGAAGATACCAGTTCTTTTGGCGAAAACAGGTGCTGGCATTGGATGGCGTGGAGCGGAAATTATCTTTCCGGGAAAATGAGCTGTTGAAGTTTCTTTATGCGGGCCGGGACAAGGTGATCGACAGAAAAGATATCCTTCAGCTTTTGTGGGGAAATGACAGTTTTTTCAATAGTCGTAATCTGGATGTATATATCACCAAGCTGCGGAGCTATCTGAAGGAGGATGGCGAGCTGGAGATTATTACGATAAAAGGAGTCGGATATAGATTTGTGCTATGAATTACACCACCAGCGTGTAATGCCTCAACACCTCATCGATCTCTTCCAGCCGGAAGGGTTTGGAGATATAGTTATTCATACCCGCCTCCAGGCATTTTTCCCTATCGCCCTTCATAGCGTCGGCGGTGAGCGCGACGATGGGAATATTGCGCCAGGGTTCCGGCATTTTACGGATGGCGCGGGTGGTAGTGTAGCCGTCCATTTCGGGCATGTTTACGTCCATAAAGATGATGACGGGCTCGCAATGGGGCAGCCTGTCGAGGGCTTCTTTACCGTTGCTGACCTGTATGACCTCGAAGCCCATTCTGCGAAGGACCTCCGAGATAAGGAGCATATTGATAGGGTCGTCATCGGCCACCATGATGCTGGTGGGTTCGGTGATCTTTTCGACATTGGGGGGCAGGGAGGGGTGCAGGCTGTCGGTCTGCATGTTCTTTTCGAACAGGGAAAGCAGGGTGGCATGCAGCTCGTGCATTTTTACGGGCTTGGAGAGGACTTTATTGATACCTACGCGGACCGCCTCGCTCTGATAGATATTTTTTTCCGGCGACGACAGCATGAGCATAAAAAGCTGCTCCTGTCCGGGGAAGCTTTTCTTTATCTCCTTTACCAGGGCGATGCCATCCATGCCGGGCATGAGGTGATCGGTGACGATGAGGTTATATTGTTCATTCCTTGCGGCGGCCTCCTTGATCTTTACCAGGGCAAGCGCTCCGCTGGCTGCCAGGTCGGCCTCGATGTTGAAGTGTCCGAAATTCTCCTTCATCAGCTGCAGGTTGCTGAGGTTGTCGTCTATGATCAATACTTTCTTTAACAGGGGTTGTGCGGGCAGCAGGACTTCGGGCTGCTCGTTGGCGATCTCCAGGGTCAGCTGCAAGGTAAAGGAGCTGCCTTTGGCGGGTTCGCTTTCCACGATGAGCTGGCCACCCATCAGCTCGGACAGGCTGCGGGAGATGGTGAGGCCCAGACCGGTGCCGCCGTATTTGCGGGTAGTGGAAGTGTCGGCCTGGGTGAAGCTTTCGAAGATCTTCTGCAATTTCTCCTTGCGGATGCCGATGCCGGTGTCCTTTACCCGTATGGCAAGCTTTATATATTGTTTTCCATTCTGCGCATAGCTATCACCGTCCCTTTCGATGGAAACGAGGATCTCGCCTTCGCTGGTGAATTTGATAGCATTGCCCACGAGGTTGACGACGATCTGCCGGATACGGGTGGGGTCCCCTACGAACTGGGAAGGTATAGAGGGGTCTACACGATACAGCATTTCCAGCTTCTTCTCGAAGGCCTTGATGGTGAGCATGTCGATGGTCTCTTCGATGAGCTCGTCGAGCTTGAAGAGGGTGTGTTCTATCAGCAGCTTGCCGGCCTCGATCTTCGAGAAGTCGAGGATATCGTTGATGATGCCGAGGAGGCCATAGGCGGATTTCTTTACGTTCTGTAGATAATCCCGCTGGGCTTTTTGCAGTTCGGTGGTCAGCACGAGGTCGGTGAAGCCGATGATACCGTTCATGGGTGTACGCAGCTCGTGGCTCATATTGGCCATGAATTCGCTCTTGGCAAGGCTGGCGGATTCCGCCAGCTCTTTGGCCTGTACCAGCTCCAGCTCTATCTGCTTACGTTCGATGGCGGCTGCCAGGGAAGAGGCATAGGAGCGGAGGATGGAAAATTCGGCTTCGGACCATTCCCTTTCCTTCTTCAGCTCGTCGAATCCTACAAAGCCCCAGAATGCATCTTTCAGGAAGATGGGAACGGCGACGGAGGACAGGACGGTGCTGGTGTTGTAGATATGTACCAGCTGCGGGTCTTCTTCCCTGCTCTTGTAGCTGACGAATGGCTTCTTCGCCTGCAGGGGTTCGATGATCTTTTTTATATTCTCGAAAGGGATATTCTTTACTACGTTCTTGTCGATGCGGAGGTCTGCGGGGTCTTCGGTCCATTCGTAGGTTTCGGTGGTAAGCCATTTTGCCGTAGCGCTGTCGTAATGGTTCTGGAATACATAGACTCTGTCCACGGTGGCGCGGTTGCCAAGGGTCTGGATGGATTCGCGGATGGCTTGGTCGAGGTCGGTATTGATCAGCAGCGAATGGGTTGCCTGGGCGACGGCATGGAGCAGCTGGTCTTTTTTCTTCAGCTTCTCCTGGGCGATCATCTGGTCGGTGATATTACGGGACGTGCAGATGAGCTTTACCAGCTCTTCTTCGTCGACGATGGGCTTGATGATGGTCTCGAGCCAGATATAGGTGCCGTCCCTTCTCAGGATACGGTAGCGCACGATCAGGCTGTCCTTGGTGGAGAAGGAGGGGATATCTTCCGCGGAGACGAATTTATGTCTGTCGTCGGGGTGTACATATTGTTCGAAGGGGCGGCCGATGACATCGTCTACTTCATATCCGAGGACGGTTTTCACGGATGGCGAGAGATACCAGATGGTGCCGTCGATGGCGTGCACGCTGATGATGTCCTCGGAGTTCTCTGCGAGGAGACGGAATTTCTGTTCGCTGTTGAGCAGGGCATTCTCGGATTCTTTCTGGGAGGTGATATCCTGTGCGATGCCAAATTGCATCTGTTCATCCACTACCCTACCCTTTATGGACAGATAGCGCATCCATCCCTGCTTGGTAATGACACGGCAGGAAAGGGTGGTTTCATAACCGGTGTTTTCCTTGTGCTGGATAGCCCCCGCCAGCACGTCGGACACCATGTTGAAGTCCTCCGGTACGATGTAGGTATGGAGGAAGGTGTCCATGGAGATCTTGTCGGGGTCTTCGTCATCCATGGCCAGCAGCGCCTTGAATTCCCTGCTAAGGGACAGTTCGCCGGAGACGAAGTCCAGCTTCCAGGAACCCATCCTGGCATAGGTCATGGCGTAGGACAGGGTGCGGATGGCGTCTTCTTTTATCTGTTGGGTCTGCAGCTTCTCGGAGACATTGAGCCCGATGCCCTGGATCTCGCCCACCTGTCCATTCTCATCCTGCAAGGCCAGGAATTCCCATTCCGTCCAGAGGAACTGGCGGGACTGCCCGATGGGTTTGCGGATCAGGAGGCGGGATATCTTACCGGGGTTGTTCCAGCATTCGTTGGCCACCTGCTGGCAGCGGGCAAGGTCTTTTGGAAAAATGGTTTGATAGAAAAGCACATGCTGCAGGTCCTGCTCGCTGTATCCAAATGTTCTTAAGAAGGCCGGGTTGGCATAGGTGAACTGGCCCTGGCGATTGATACGGATGACATAGTTGGTTTGCGACTGAAGGATGGATGCCAAAAACTTCTTTTCATTCAACAGGTCGTTACGGGCCTTCTGGAGCTCTTTGTAGTTCCTTTCACCTTTTTTGAAGGCGGGCTCCAGCACCAGCAAGGCAAGACAGACGATGGCAATGACGAGGGAAATGAATTTTCCCGTGTCGATGGTGGATACTTCGCTGTTCTTTTCGTTGACGAGCTCGGAGTAATATTGGGTCACCTGTCCAAGTAATGCGTTGTATTTCTGTTCGTTGTACAGCAGATCGCGCATGTACAGGCGCCTGTTGATCGCGACGAGGGAGGAGTCCGCCTGGGCAAGCTCCTGGCCGATGGCTATCATGGGCAGGAAATACTGTTGTGAACTGGATAGTAAGAGCTTGATCTGGAAGATCTTATCGGGGACGGGTGGTTTAGCGGAGCCCGCCTGTTCCAGGAGCTTTTGCTGATCCGCCTGGAATTTAGTGAGATAGGAGGACAGGGAGTCCTTTTGCGCATGGATTGTCCGTCTGTCGGGGTCATTCAGCAGCAGAAGGGATTCCTTTGTAATGAGCTGGCTATAGGTCTGTTGCTGGCCCGATTTATTGATAGCCTCAATCAACTCCTTGTTCTCTAATGATTTAAGATGATTTACATAGTACCCGAAGAAGTTGAAGAGGAGTACCAGTACGAATAGTATGACCGATATACGTATAAGTTTGCGGAACGGGCTTTTCATTGATATGGTAAAGGGTCTTACTAAGAAACGAAAAATCGCCCATTTAAGTTTCCGACACTACAAAAAAACTAGGGTAAGCACTTAGGCTGCCAAGGTCATTTTCAACTAATGTTGATAATTAATAATTTATAACCTGCTCCTCCATCGCGACGGGCAGTTCCCGCCATTCGTATTGCTGATCTCTCAGCTGGGGTTCGAACCCGGCCTCCCTTATAGCTTCCTGGATACCCCGGGCGGTGAATCGGTGGGGGGCCCCGGCGGCGCTGACGACATTTTCCTCCAGCATGATGCTGCCAAAGTCATTGGCGCCGGCATGAAGGCAGAGCTGGGCGGTCTGTTTGCCCACCGTGAGCCAGGATGCCTGTATGTTCTTTACATTGGGGAGCATGATACGGCTCATGGCTATCATGCGGATATATTCTTCGGGGGTGGTGAGGTTATGTACGCCCCTGATCCGGGTGAGCAGGGTATCGACGTCCTGGAAGGTCCAGGGGATAAAGGCGAGAAATCCCTTGGCTTCGGCGGGCTTCCTGGATTGTACTTCCCGGATCTTTACCAGGTGCTCGAACCGCTCATGCAAGGTCTCGACGTGTCCAAACATCATGGTAGCGGAGGTGGTGATGTACAGCTTGTGGGCTTCGTGCATGATGTCGAGCCATTCCTGTGCGCCGCACTTGCCTTTGCTGATAAGACGTCTTACCCTGTCTACCAGGATCTCGGCGCCGGCGCCGGGAAGGGAGTCCATACCGGCCTGTTTTAGGGCGGCCAGCACGTCGTGATGACTCATTTTTTCCTTCTTGCAGATGTGGGCGACCTCGGGAGGTCCCAGTGTGTGCAGCTTCAGCGTGGGATACAGCTGCTTCAGCTGACGAAAGAGGGTGGTATAGAATTCCAGGCCCAGCTCGGGGTGATGTCCGCCCTGCAGGAGCAGCTGGTCGCCGCCCCAGCGAAACGTCTCTTCTATTTTCTTTTTATAGGTGTCGATGTCGGTGATATAGGCGTCGGCATGGCCGGGTATACGGTAGAAGTTGCAGAATTTGCAGTTGGCGATACAGACATTGGTGGTGTTGACATTCCTGTCTATCTGCCAGGTGACCTTTCCATGGGGCACGGTCCTCTTCCGCAGCTCGTCGGCCAGGTACATGAGTTCGGTGAGCGGGGCGTTCTGGAATAGAAAGACGCCTTCTTCGATGTCCAGGAATTCGCGGTCGTATGCTTTCTTATATAGGTCGGGTAAATTCATATTCGACGAGTTGAATGGGTACAAAGGTAGGGCAGGTCGTTGGAATACCAAGTACGGGGGCAACTGGTCCGGCGTACGGCCCGTTGTATCCATTGGAAGGGGCTGTTGGTAGAAGTCTGCTCCTGCAAATGGTATTTAAAAGTAATTTTCCGATTCGATTGAACCCCTGTCACACTTGATTGAAGCCGGGTTTGACCCTATTTAAAAAAGCCCGGTTTTCGTGATGTACGGCTTGTGATAACAACAAAATGGTGATATATTTAGTGTTGGAACCAAAACGTTGAGGACCACGCCATGCTTTGCCAGAAAACACACCGCTCCTTTCCTTTCCAGACGATGAGAATTTTCCGGTACATACTACTATTGACGTTACCTTCTTTTTGTTTTTCGAATCCACGTCTGGAGGCGCAGGAGAAGTTTGTGCCGCCGCCCGCGAAGCTGATCACCACCTTTCCCTTCACGGTGTTTACGGGGGGAGTTATACTGGTAAGGGCCTGTATGGGGAACTTTCCCGACAGCCTGAATTTTATCCTGGATACGGGCAGCGGCGGGATCTCGCTGGATTCGGCTACCTGTGCGCGGCTGCGGTTTACGACACAGCCTTCCGATAAGAGCATATTGGGGATCGCGGGGGTAAGACAGGTGCGATTCATCTACAACGAGACGCTGCATCTGCCGGGGCTCAATGTCGACAGTCTGAACTTCCATGTCAACGATTATGATATCCTCAGCAGCGTATATGGGGAGAAGGTGGATGGTATCATCGGGTATAGCTTTTTTTCCCGATATATCGTACATATCAATTACGACAGCTCCCGCGTCTATGTATATTCCAGGGGGACGTTCAAATATCCTAAAGGCGGTCATTTGCTAAAGCCCGTTATTGCCAGCCTGCCCGTACAGAATGCCATGGTAAGGGACGGCGAGAATATCGATGCGCGATTTTATTTCGACACGGGCGCCGGTCTTTGTATGTTGTTGTCGTCGGATTTTGTGAATGACAGCAGTGTTTTTGACCCCAAGCGCAAGTTCTATGACACGCAGGCGGAAGGTCTCGGCGGCAAGGCGAATATGAAGCTTACGACGCTGAAGGAGGTGCGGATAGGGCCGTACCGGTTCCGGAAGGTCCCCACGTATGTGTTCGACGACGATTATAATGTGACGTCTTATCCCAACCTGGGCGGGCTGTTGGGGAATGATATCCTCCGGAGGTTCAATGTGACGCTGAATTATGACCGAAGGGAGATCTATCTGCTGCCCAATTCCCATTACAGGGATCAGTTCGACTATTCCTATACGGGTCTGGGGATTTACTGGGTGGAAGGCGAGATCCGGATCGGGGATGTGATGGTGGGGTCCCCTGCCGACAAGGCGGGTTTGAAGGCGGATGATGTCTTATTGGCTGTGAACAACAATTTCAGCAATAATATACAGATTTACAAGAATATCCTGCAAAGCATAGGGGAAAAAGTACGGTTGATCGTCAAGCGGAACGGCGTACTTCAGGAACATACCATGCGGGTGAAAAGCATCTTGTAAACTTTCCCTAACTTGCATATCCTTTTGGGGCCCGGTGGGCGGTCGGCCTGCCGGCTGAAAGGCCGTCCATTGACGGCTGGCCTGGGGAGGAGAATCAATTTTATGATAAGATTTGAGCGATTTAAGTTGTCCAACGGATTGAGGGTGTTGGTGCATGAAGACCATTCCACTCCTATGGCGGTAGTAAATGTGCTGTATGATGTAGGGGCTCGCGACGAAGACCCGGCAAAGACAGGATTTGCGCATTTGTTCGAACATTTGATGTTCGGCGGCTCGGTGAATATCGAGGATTTCGAGACGCCCCTGCAGCTTGCGGGAGGAGAGAACAATGCCTATACCACCAACGACTTTACCAATTATTATATCCAGCTGCCGGCGGAAAATATAGAGACGGCCTTCTACCTGGAGAGTGACCGGATGTTGTCCCTCGCATTTAGCGAAAAAAGTCTGGAGGTACAGCGTAAGGTAGTTTGCGAAGAGTTCAAGGAGCACTATATCAACAAGCCGTATGGAGATGTATGGTTCAAGATGCGCGAGTTGACATACAAGCAGCACCCCTATCGCTGGATGACCATCGGCAGCAAGCTGAGCCATATCGAGGATGCGCGCCTGGAGGATGTGCGGCAGTTCTTCTTTAAATACTACCGGCCTGTGAACGCCATCCTGGTCGTTGCGGGTAAAGTAAGCGTGGCGCAGGTGCGTGCGCTGGCGGAGAAATGGTTTGGGGATATCCCTTCGGGTGAGAAGTATGTACGCAGTCTTCCTGCGGAGCCGCCCCAGCATGAGATCCGTAAGCTGGAAGTTACCGCGGATGTGCCGCTGGACGCCTTGTACAAAGCGTATCCCATGGCTTCGCGTACGGAGCCGGGGTATTATGTAGCGGACCTGATCACCGAAATTTTAGGCGGAGGTACTTCCTCCCGGCTACATCAATCGTTGATAAAAGAGAAAAAATTATTCAGCCAGATCGAGTGTTATCATACAGGCTCGGTGGACCCGGGGCTGCTGGTCATCGAAGGCAAGCTGATCAAGGGTGTTACGCTGGAAGAGGCGGACAGGGCGGTGGAAGAAGAGCTTACCCGGATGATGACCGAGAAAGTATCCGATCTGGAGCTGACAAAGGTGAAGAATAAGACGGAGTCGGCCATCGTCTTCGAAGACATGAGCGTGATGAACCGCGCCAACAGCCTGGCTATTTATGAGCTGCTGGGCGATGCGGGTATGATGAATACGGAGCTGGGGAAGTACCAGGCTGTCACTGCAGAGGAGATTTTGCAGTACAGCCAACGGATATTTGATGTTAGGAATAGCAACACGCTTTATTACCACAGTGGTCAGCCCAAAGGAGGGGTTACCCATGCTTAATCGAACGATCGCACCACCCATAAAAGACGCAAGAGATTTCAACCTGCAATTGCCGTTGTACCGGAAACAGGTGCTTAGTAACGGAGTAGAGGTTTATGCCATCGACCTGGGAAATGAAGATGCCATGATGATCAGCTGGATCTTCGATGCGGGCAACTGGCATGAAGAAAAGAATGGCGTGGCGGCTGCCGTGAGCGCACTGCTGAAGAACGGAACGTCCACGCGCACGGCCTTCCAGATCAGCGAGCATTTCGAATATTATGGGGCCTATCTGAGCCGGGCTTCTCATCATGAGACGGCAGATCTTACGTTGCATTGCCTTACCCGGCATCTGCCGGAGCTGTTGCCCGTGATCGCGGAGCTGATCGCGGATTCGGTGTTCCCCGAGGAAGAGCTGAGCATTTATAAAAAGAATGCTCAGCAGCGTCTGCAGGTCAGTCTGAAGAAGAGCGATTTTGTGGCGGGCCGTTTGATCGAGGCTTATCTGTATGGGTTTGAACATCCGTATGGTCGTTATAGCATGCTGGAGGATTTTCAGCATTTTGGACGGGAAGACCTGTTGGCGTTCTATGAGCGGCATTATCGCCGGGGCGCCTGCCGGATATTGGTGGCGGGCAAGCTGCCTGAATCGCTGCCGCAGGATATGGAGCGTTATTTTGGGGGGATGCCTTTGCATGCGCCTGTTGTGCAGGACCCGTCTACCTGGCCTCCTATCCGGCCGGCGGTGGAAAAGAAATATGATATTGTAAATGACCCGGACGGTGTCCAGGGGTCTATCAGGATCGCCCGTAATTTTCCTAACCGGCATCATCCGGATTTCCAGAAAGTGCAGGTGCTGAACAATGTGTTTGGCGGATTTTTTGGATCACGGCTTATGACGAACATACGGGAGGACAAGGGGTATACGTATGGGATCTATAGCTATTTGGTGAACAACCGGCAGGAAAGCGCGCTCATGATCACTACGGAGGCGGGCAAGGAGGTTTGCAGGGCTACCATCGAGGAAGTATATAAGGAAATGGAGCTGTTGCGGGAAGAGCTGATCGATGAGGAGGAGCTGGCGATGGCCCGGAATTTTGCCATTGGGACCATACTGGGGGATCTGGACGGTCCGTTCCAGGTGGCCAGCCGCTGGAAGAACCTTCTTTTAAATGGGCTGAGCGAGAAATACTTTTATGAGGGCATCCGGATCGTGAAGTCCATCACCCCCGAAGAGCTGCGGGAGCTGGCAAGAAAATACCTGGACCCTGCAGCATTCTTCGAGCTGGTGGTGGTATAAGGTTACTGTTGTATGGGCTGTTCGACCGGACGGTCCCGATCTACCCGCGGGCGGCTTTCTTTTTTGCCCCGACCGTGATTGAGAATGTAACGTACGCCGACGCCTACGTTACTGGCTGAGAAGTGGTCGTCATGGGTGAAATAATACGCGGGTGTCCAGTCCAGGGACAGATCGACCAGCGATACTCTCCAGTCAAAGCCCAGGGTGCCGGCGGCGCCGAAACGACTTTCCTTGAATACATAGGATGGGCCAACGCCTATCTGCGCGGAGAACCTGTTGCCTACGAGGGGGGCTTGTTTTTCCAGCAGCGCGGTAGCGACCACTCCGTCGATGTGTTTATCGAAGTTGTAGTTTACCAACCCTTCATAGGCAAATGTTTTGGTCTGAAAATACTTGTACGTGATGCCGGTGGCGCCTCCGGCGCGGACTCCCAGGGCAGACTCTCCCCCATTGTACTGTGCTTTGGCCGCGATGAGTTTGAGTAAAAATCCTGGAAGCATCAAAAACAATTTTTTCTTCATGGTGAATTAATTTGGTTAAAGAATCACATTTGTCCTTTGCGACGGTGATCTCGGACGAGTAATGGAGTGCAATTACCATGCGCTTTGATCCAATATTTAACGGGTTTGTATTTATATGATAGTGAGATGATTGTATCAGTTTTCCTATGGGACTGTTAAAATAGATCGGTGGAATATTGTCTACAAGTGTTAAATTGAACATAAACAAGCATTCATGAATTTTCTCCTCCGCATTGTGATCACGGCCGTCGTTGCTTATGGTCTGTCTGCGGTGTTGAGCGGTGTCCGTATCAATGATTTTTTTACGGCGCTGGTGTTTTCGCTGGTGCTGGCGGTTTTAAACGCATTGCTTAAGCCCATTCTGATTATCCTTACCTTACCGATCACGATATTTACATTCGGCCTGTTCCTTTTTATCATCAATGCCATTATTGTCCTGGTGGCCGCGAATTTTATTCGGGGGATCCAGATCGAGAGTTTTGGCTGGGGGCTTTTATTCAGCCTGCTCTTATCCATTCTCACGTCCATTCTGTACAAGGATGCGCGGAGGAGGGAGGGGGAAGAGTAGGGCCGGAACCGCCGGGCGGTTCGTCTATAACCGAGCCTTTGGCGAAGGTTACGAACGAGAAGGACCGTGACGAAGCAGGTCCGCCGAAGTTCTGAGCGAATACATGGAGCTATGACGAAGTTTCCCGACGAAGGGCTCAGACATTAACGATGTGCGGGAATTGGGCTATTTTCGGGGAAGGGCCAAGGCCCGCACTACATATTCAGTCGTATGAACTTTGATAGAAAAGATCTTAGCAACGAAGCGCTTATCGGTCTATACAAGAGTATTTTGCTACCACGGATGATAGAAGAGAAGATGTTGGTGTTGTTGCGTCAGGGAAAGATCAGCAAGTGGTTTAGCGGCATCGGACAGGAAGCCATTGCGGCGGGGGCGGCTCGGGCGATGGAAAAAGATGAGTGGATCTTTCCCCTGCATCGTAACCTGGGCGTATTTACTACCCGGGGTATGTCCCTTTCAAAGCTGTTCTCACAATGGCAGGGTGGACGGGAAGGGTATAGTAAGGGGCGTGAACGCAGCTTTCATTTTGGCGACAGGGAGCATGCCATCTGCGGCATGATATCCCATCTGGGACCTCAGCTGGGGATTGCCGATGGGGTTGGGCTGGCGTATAAATTAAGCAAGCAAAAAAAGGCCGCGCTTGTCTTTACGGGCGAGGGCGGCACCAGCGAAGGCGATTTTCATGAAGCGTTGAATACGGCGTCGGTGTGGGATCTGCCGGTGATATTCCTGGTAGAGAACAATGGGTATGCCCTGAGCACGCCTGTATCCGAGCAGTACCGGTGCGAGAGCCTGGTGTATAAGGCGGAGGGGTATGGGATGGAGGGCGTGCGTATCGATGGGAATAATATACTTACGGTGTATGATACGTTGCGCGGGATACGGGAGTATTGTATAAAATATCAGCGGCCTTACCTGGTGGAGTGTATGACGTTCCGGATGCGGGGACATGAGGAGGCCAGTGGTATCAAGTATGTCCCGCCGGCGTTGCTGGAGGATTGGGGACGCAAGGACCCGATCGTGAATTTTGAGCATTTCCTGCGGGATCAGCAGGTGTTGAATGACGACGCGATCGGCCGGATCAGGGGAGAGATACAGCATTATATCGAGTCGGAGCTGGCGGCGGTGAAGGATGCGCCGGTGGTGGCGGATACGGAGGAGGAGCTGAGAGATGTGTATAAGGTGCGGAAAGACATGCCTGCTGACGTGGGTAGTTCGCCGGCTACGCCGGTCCCGTCCGGGGAGAAGACCGTGACTCCGCCTGTGGAGGGGCCTGCGACTCCTCCTGAGCCAGTATTGGAGGGTGCGCCGGTGTCGCCGTATGAGAAGTCTACTTTTAGAAAGAGGTTTGTGCGTGCGGTGGCGGAGAAGCCGGTGACGGCTCCTGCGGGTCAACCTTCTGTTGGTCAACCTTTGCCGGACCAGCCCTTACCGGGTCCTGTCGCGGGTCCTGCCACGGAAAAGCGGCTGCTGGAAGCTATCAGGGATGGGTTGCGGCAATCCATGCAACAGCATGCCAAGCTGATATTGATGGGGCAGGACATTGCGGAATATGGTGGCGCATTCAAGATCACGGAAGGGTTGCTGGAGGAGTTTGGGAAAGAGCGGGTGCGGAACACGCCGTTGTGCGAGAGCGCCATCGTCGGCTGTACATTGGGGTTAAGTCTGGAAGGATATAAGAGCGTGATGGAAATGCAGTTTGCGGATTTTGTTACGTCGGGGTTCAATCAGATCGTCAATAATCTCGCCAAGATACATTACCGGTGGGGGCAGCATGCGGATACGGTGATCCGGATGCCTACGGGTGCGGGTGTGGGTGCGGGTCCTTTCCATTCACAAAGCAATGAGGCCTGGTTCATGCATACACCGGGGTTGAAGGTGGTGTATCCGTCTACGCCGGAGGATGCCAAGGGGCTGCTGATCGCTGCGATCAATGATCCCAATCCCGTGTTGTATTTCGAGCACAAGGCATTGTACCGGAGCATCAGCGGGATGGTGCCCGATGCCTATTATGAAACGCCGATCGGCAAGGCGCGGCGGGTGAAGGAAGGGGGAGATCTTACCATTATCACCTATGGGGCGGGTGTGCATTGGGCGTTGGAGTATGCGGCGGGGCGCACGGATATTTCTTTCGAGATCCTGGACCTGCGGACTTTGCTTCCGCTGGACTATGAGGCGATACGCGCGGCGGTGGTACGAACAGGGAAGGTGCTGGTGTTGCACGAGGATACCCTGACGGGGGGCGTGGGGGCGGAGGTGGCGGCGTGGATCGGGGAACATTGCTTTTCGTCGTTGGATGCGCCGGTGCTGCGATGTGCGTCGCTGGATACGCCGGTGCCTTTCAATATCGAGCTGGAGAAGAATTTTCTGGCGAAGGCGAGGTTGGGGGAATATGTGAGGAGGCTTATGGCGTATTAATGGCAGGTTTGTATATCATAGCGGGTCCAAATGGGGCCGGGAAGACGACGGCGGCCATGACGGTGTTGCCGGAAGCGTTGCATGTGAAGGAGTTCGTGAATGCGGATGAGATTGCGCGGGGATTGTCGCCGTTGAATCCGGCTGGCATGGCCATCGAAGCGGGTAAGATCATGCTGAAAAGGATCAGTCAACTGGCCAGTGAGGGAGAGGACTTTTCAATCGAGACGACACTGGCGTCGAGGAGCTATATAAAACTCATAAAGGAGTGCCAGGCAAAGGGGTATATTGTTACGTTGATATTCTTTTATTTGAATAGCTGGGAGCTGGCCCGTGAGAGGGTTGAACAGCGGGTTAGGAAAGGCGGGCATGATATACCTGAAATAGATATTGAAAGGCGATATTTCAGGGGGATAAGAAATCTGCCGGAATATATAAATACAGTAGATAACTGGTCCGTATATGACAATTCAGAAGGGGATTATTTACCTATTGCCAGCGGGGTTGGAAAAGAAAAAAATGTTATTAACTTTGAATTGTGGAACCGTATAGCTAATAATGAATATTAATGATCTACATAAAGATATCCTAGCAGCCCTGGAAAAGAGCCTGGAAAAGGTGCGCAAGGATCTTATTGAGGCAGAGAAGAAAAATAACGGCTACCTCGTCATTGCCGACAAAAACGGAAAGGTGAAGAAAATTCCCGCCAGGGACCTTTAGTGCTGCATGTTCGCTTTTAGCACCCGGATAAAATTCCCGCCCAGTATTTTTTCAATATCTTCTTTACTGTATCCCCTTTTTACTAATTCACGTGTGACCAGTGGATAGCAGGACACATCGTCCAGTTCCTGGGGTGGAGATTCGATGCCGTCAAAGTCGGAGCCGAGTCCTACATGGTCCGCGCCGATGAGCTTTACGATATAGTCTATGTGGTCGATGAGCAGGGACAGCGGCGCGCGCAGGGCGTTGGCTTCCTGGGGATAGGCGTGCGAGAAATATTCGTTGACGGCATAGTCGGGGGTCTTCAGGGCGACGAGCGAGTCGAGCTCTTTTTTGTGCCGGGCGGTGAAGGCCTGTTCTTTTTTGGCGTAATTGCTATCGAGAAATCCGGAATAGAAGTTCACCTGGATCACTCCTCCATTTTTTCCAACGGCCTTTATCTGGTCGTCCTTCAGGTTGCGAAAGACGGGGCATAGCGCATAGACGCTGCTATGGGATACGAGAACGGGTTTGGTGGTGGTGTTGATCACGTCCCAGAATGTTTTTTCGCCCACATGGGAGAGGTCTACGAGCATGCCCAGTTCATTCATCCGTTGTACGATCTTTTTGCCCTTGTCGGTGAGCCCGTAAGGGGTGACTGTCCAGGCATGGCTGCTTTCGTCCCTGGCGGAGGTAGCCCAGGAAGTGCTGTTATTCCAGGTGAGGGTCATATAACGAACCCCTCTTTTGAAGAGACTGTCGAGGTAGTCCATGTCATCTTCGATCATGTGTCCTCCTTCCACTCCCATCATCGCGGCCAGCTTGTGATGCCGGACGGCATTCTCCAGTCCTTTGGGGTCGGTGACGATCTGCATCTTGTCGGGGTTGCGGCTGGCGATGGCGTAGAGGGAGTCGATCTCCTCCAGGGCCCTGTTGAAGGCGGTGCCTTTTCCATATCTGTCGTCACAAAAAATGGAGAATACCTGTACGTCCACGCCTCCTTTGCGGAAACGGGCGAGGTCGGAATGGGTCTTGCCGGTGAGGTCGGTCTCGATGCTCATGCCGTGCAGGACGACGCCTGACAGTACATCATTATGAGTATCAACGACAACGGCCTTCTCATGCAGCTTGAGCCAGGGCTGGGCGGACAGGGTTGCGGGCAGGATCAAAAGACAGAATAGACGGACAACAAAGGAGGTCATAAGGGACATTTTAGATCGAAGTAAGTATAATTTTTGGTGTTAATAAGTGGATTATTTGCCATTTTTCCACCAATGATGCACATTGATCAAAAATACCCATCTATTTGGTATTTTAGTATAAATAGGATAAGGTTTAATGGTAATGGAACTGATTAGAGCAACCTCCCAGCGGGAGGTTTTTTGTTGCCTACTCCCCGCTCCCCTTCTCTCCCACGAACCACTGCTCTTTATTACGGAACAGCACATTGAAGGTGGTAAAGCTGCCATAGATGCGGGTAATATATTGCTGTAAGTTGACCTTTTCTTCATCGCTGAGTCCCTTGTGGCCATTGATCTGCTGTTCCAGGACACGCAGGCGGTCGCGGGCCATGACGATCTTGTGAAAGAAGACATCGATGGGTACTTCCTTCGACTTGACGGATTTGTCTCCGGGCTGTAGTATCATGATGCCGCCCCGCCATTTATCGCCGAGGGGCACGTTCTCGGTGAGGCCTCCCCATAGCCGGAGGATCTTTAGCAGTGAGCGTTCCACATCGGAATGGGTCTCGATCTCTTCGGTGACGTTCTCGGGGATGATCTCGTCGAGGTTGCCGTCCGTCTTATCAATTTCCTTGATGCCATGGTTGATAAAGGAGATCAGGTAGGTGGCATAGCGAACGCCTGCGATGACGCCGGGGCCATATTGCGTGTGTTGAAGTCGTGTGCCTATTCCAAGGTTGGTTTGTTCCATATTGCCAAACAGATTTTTTTATAAATTTAGCTATACATTGCCTAAAATATACAACTATGATCTTCAAGAATGCTATCAGTTGGTTTGAGATACCTACGGTGGATCTGTCGCGCGCCCAACAGTTCTATGAGACCATCTTTGATATCAAAATGATACCCATGGATACGTCGCATATAAAAATGCGCATGTTCCCCATCGAAGATCCTGCCACGGGTGTCGGAGGCGCGCTGACGCACGCTGAGTTTTATAAGCCATCGTCTACGGATGGTCCATTGGTCTATCTGAATGCCAACCCGGATGTGCAGCGTATATTGGATAAGGTGAAAGCTGCCGGCGGACAGATCATCGTGCCAAAGACGGAGATCAGCCCCGAATACGGGCATATGGGCATTTTTATCGACACGGAAGGCAACCGGATCGGATTGCATAGCGTGCCTGCGGGGTTTGGCGGATAGGGAGGCGAAGGTACTGGCCCAGGCTGCGCGAGGCGCCTGAACAGGCGGGCTACGGGGGAAGCAGACGGCAGACCGGGGCCGCTGAGCCATCAGGGTCGCTTTACAAATTCATATGGCGTATATTCCACGAAGTCGGCCACCTTTACGGTGACGCCTTTTACTTTACCGCCTTCGGTCGTGAATGGGAAGACGGCCTTGCTGAATTCCGGGTCGGAGAAAGTGGCATAAAACCGGCTGCCACCCAGGGATTCCAGCTTCGCATACATATCGGGGTGATGGGAGAACACCATGCGCAGCTCGCCCTTCTCCAGCACTACCTGTATATCCCCATAGACGTCGTTGAAATATTGTCCTGTATAAGCGGTCAGCGGCAGGGCGGCGGACAGGTGAAGGTTTACGGAGTCCTTGAATTGCTGATCTTCTTTGGCATCCGCCTCGCGTTGGCGAATGGTCCGCTGCAACAGCACGTTGCTATAGTTCCGATAGGGCAGTTTGAGCCACGCGTCCAGGATCTCCCATTTCAACGCTTCATAGAATGCGTTCTGATCCGTATTGGTCAGCACGACGATGCCGAGGTTCTCTTCGGGCATCAACGTTACGCTGGTGACGAATCCATTCACGCCGCCTGTATGGGAGACGATCTTCCGGCCATCGTATTCCTGCAGCATCCAGCCGAGGCCATAGAGCGAAAAATGACTTTCATTGAACATATGACCGCCGTTGCCCAGGATGGAATGGGGCCAGCGGGTCTGTGCGATGGCGGAGGCGGGGACGATCTGACGTCCTTCATATTTCCCTTTGTCCAGCAGCATGGTCACCCATTTGCTCATATCGCTGACGGAGGAGCTGATGCTGCCCGCGGGCGCCAGGTTGTCGATCTTGCAAAATGGGATCCGTATCAGCTTGCCTTCGGCCATGGTGTAGGGGGAGCATTTATTGGGAGCCCCCGGGAGATCTTTGCTAAGCGCGATGGTATGGGTCATGCCCAGGGGAGTAAACAGGCTGTCCTGCATGAATTGTTCCCAGGTCTGGCCACAGGCTTTTGGGATGATCTGTCCCGCGGTGAGGAAGGCGGCATTCGTATAGCCCCAGGTGGTCCGGAAAGGATAGACCGCCCGGATATGGGACATCTTTTCGATGACCTGCTCCCGGGTGAGATTGCTGGTCCAGTACGTGAAGTCGCCCTGGAAGGTCATGAATCCCAGCCGGTGGCAGAGAAGATCGCGTATGATGGCCTGTTCACCGGCGGCCTTGTTGTCCAGCCTGAACTCGGGCAGCCATTTGGTCACCTTGTCGTCCAGGGAAAGCTTTTTGTCGGCATCCAGCATGGCGATGGCGGTGGCGGTAAAGGCTTTGGAGTTGCTACCGATCATAAATAAGGTGTTCTCGTCCACCTTTTCGGGACGACCGAGCTCTCTTACGCCATAGCCTTTCATCACCACTACTTTCCCATCCTTGACGACGCAAACGGCGACACCGGGTATCTGCCAGTCGGCGAGGGCTCGCTGAACATAGGTGTCGAGGCTGTCCCGCAGGAAGGTGGGAAGACTGTCGGTCGCGGGGGGAAGAAGGGGGTGAATTGCCGGGGGAAGGGCGGATCGGACGGGCAGACGAGTGCCGGAGTGAGATGGGGTGCCCGCGGGGGCGGGTGCGTTGCCAGCGGTGACGGTGTGTGGGGCGGCCAAAGAGAGCAGGATAGCCACCAATAAGGCTGGTACCGGTGGGGGGCAGGGGAAATGTTTGTTCATAGAAACCAGTGTTTTGGTGTGAGGAATGTCCGAAGGATCAAGGTTGATCCTTTCTGTCTGTCTTATACTGCTTGAATGCTATCTTAATATAATCAAAGAAATCGTAGTCGGTGGCTTTTTTGCAAAATTCGTAGGAGGGGCGGTATTTTACCATAAAGCTGTCCAGCTCTTCCCCGCTGAGGTGGGTGATCTTTTTGACGGCATAGGGGGTGAATCGATAATCGACGTATTTCTCCTGCTCCTCTTCCACCAGCCGTCCCTGGAAGGCCAGCATCCGCCGGGTGCGGTCGCGCCGGAACATATTGATCAGCTCATCGAGATCCACGCCGGCGCCCAGACCGCCGTTGGTGGTGGGGCTGGTGATCTTGAAGCCGGGTTTTTTAAAGTCGAAATATTTGGCGTAATCCTTTCTGTTCTGAAGGGAGTCCATATGGTAGTTGCGGGGCATGACCTTTACTTCCTTCAGCTCCAGGGGGTCTACGTGGAGGGCGATATCGAAACCCGTCATGGAGTTGATATCCCTTACGGGGAATTTTTGGGTCGCCCGGCCCAGGTAAGAGAAGTAGATGGAGTCGTCCAGCGGCACCTGGATGGAATAGTTGCCGTTGGAGTCGGTGGTGGTGCCTTTGGTGTTGGCTACGACGCTGACGGACTCGAGCGGGCGGGTCCTGTACATATTATATACGGTGCCATGGATGGTGACCTGCTGTTGCTGTCCCCAGGCCCTTCCTCCCATCAGCAGCGTCAAGGATAAAATACAAGCCAGTAATGTTTTATGGGTAAAATGAGCCAAAAGCAAAACAATTTGTGTTTTATATGTGATCCCGTGGCCGGACGGGGTGTGATATTACGTCCAAATTAGGATATAAAGCGCGGAAATTACTGTTTTAACGATCTTTTGATAGTCCGGACCCGGCATGACCGGATTTGGGGTCAGCGGATGAAGGATGACTGATGGAGGGCAGGGCCAGCAGGAGCTCTTCGATGACCCTGGGAAAATGCTCGTGTTCCAGGCGGTGGACTTTTTGCGCCAGGATCCCGGGGGTGTCGCCGGGTTCGATGAGACTGCTGGCCTGGAAGATGATCTGGCCGTGGTCATACAGCTCATCCACATAATGGATGGTGATGCCGGATTCTTTCTCTTTTGCAGCGATGACGGCCTCGTGCACCAGCCGGCCATACATGCCCTTGCCGCCGTATTTGGGTAATAAGGCGGGGTGTATGTTGATGATCCTGCCTGAATATGCCCGGATGAGAGCGGAGGGTACCTTCCATAAGAAGCCTGCCAGTACGATGAAGCTGATGTTTAGCCGTTGCAGCTCGCCGACATAGGCGTCTCCCCGGAAAAACCGTTCTTTTTCGATGAGAAGGGTAGGTATATGCTCCTTCGCGGCAATTGCCAACACCCCGGCGTCAGGCTTATTGCATACGATGAGACTGATCTTTATGGAAGGGTGGTGGCGAAATCTGTCGATAATGCGGGCTGCATTTGATCCGGCCCCGGATGCGAAGATGGCAACTTGATGCATTTGCAAATGTAAGTCAAGGGCGGAAAATAAAAACGTTTGAGCAACGTTTGTACAAAGTCCCTACCTTCGGGACAAGAATAGAGCAAAACATATACGTCTTCCGGCGGCAAAAAGGCCGCACAACCTCTCCACAATTTCTGTTGAATTTTGTTCAAAAATTCGGCTGACAGAAGTATGACAGAAGGTCATTCCAATCCTGCACAATTCGCTGAAATCCACGCCAGATGCGGGAAAAAAAATTTTCACCATGTTGATATTTTGTTAAAATCCTGGCTTATTTTTGCAACCTGTTAAGGTGCAGGGTATGCACAAATTGGAGATTTTTCCACATTTATACAACAGATTGTATATATGATCCACCATAGACCGATTGTCAAAACGTTTATCTTCAGTATCCTCCTCTCCACGCTGGTTTCATTGGCAAATATGGGTTATGCGCAAGGCGGAGCAGCCGCCGGCGGTGATGCGGCAAAGGGCCGGACTTTGTTCCAGGCCAATTGTGCTTCCTGTCACAGCCCTTTTAAACCGATCACAGGTCCTGCGTTGAAAGGAGTGACGGAGCGTGTGCCGGACCAGAAGCTCCTGCATGCCTGGATCAGGAACAATCAGAAGGTGCTTGCATCGGGCAATCCCTACTTCAATGCCCTGTATGTCTCGTACGGCAAGACGACGATGAACATCTTCGAGAACCTCAGCGATGCGGACATCGACGATATCCTGAAGTATGTGGAGACGGCGCAGCCGCCTACCAGCACGCCGGACGATAAGAATAATCCGAAGGATAAGGGTTCGGAGAGCGACAATACGCTGCTCTATGGCATCCTCACCCTGATCCTGGCGATCATCATGTTCGTCCTGCTCCAGGTGAACAGCAGTCTGAAAAAGCTTTCCGACGACAAGGAAGGGATCCCCGCACAGGAGCCTATCCCCTTCTATCGTAACAAGGTCTATATCACCTTCGTCATCCTCATCCTCTTTGTGCTGGGCGGCTACTGGGTAGTACAGGGCGCCATCGGACTGGGCCGTCAGCAGGACTACCAGCCGGAACAGCCGATCTTCTATTCGCACAGGGTGCATGCGGGCATCAACCAGATCAGCTGTCTGTACTGTCACGGCAATGCCTGGGACAGCAAGCATGCGACGGTGCCTTCCCTCAATGTGTGTATGAACTGTCACGCCGCCATCAACGAATACAAGGGTACCGCCAAGCTGTACCGTGAAGACGGTTCCGAGGTGAATGGAACAGAGGAGATCGCCAAGCTGTACAAACATGTAGGCTATGATCCCAAGAGCGGCAAGTACAATACGACGGCCGCGGCGCCCGTAGAATGGACAAAGATCCACAATCTTCCCGACCATGTATACTTCAACCATTCCCAGCATATCCGCGTAGGCCAGGTACAATGTCAGACCTGTCATGGTCCCATCCAGGAAATGGACGAAGTGAAGCAGTTCGCTCCGCTGAGCATGGGCTGGTGTATCAACTGTCACCGCACCACCAAGGTGAATTTTGGCGACAGCACCGGCAATGGCAATAAGTTCTACAGCATTTATGAAAAATTCCATCATGAGCTGAAGACGGGTGAGAAGGACAGCATAACGGTTGAGAACATCGGAGGCACCGAGTGTCAGAAATGTCACTATTGATCCTGCATAGGGCCGTATCCCTCAGCCAATGGAAATCAAGCTTAGAAGAAGATCTTTAGACATAAGCGGACCACAGGTCCGCAGGCCGAAAGGCCCATCAAAAGAGGGTGTACCGGGGATGGGTCAAATTTCGGGAAAACCATACCCGGTACACAGATTATAATGTAAAATTCAAGCCCCTTCAATAGCCGCATCGATCGGATCTTATCAGGGGGGTGAAATTTCTCAAATATGAGCGACAAAAAGTACTGGCAAAGTTTCGGAGAGCGCAGCAACAGTGAAGCGTTTCAGAAATCAACGGAAAATGAGTTCAGAGAGGACCTGCCGTTGGAAGGCCTGGATGGAAAAGGATTGCTCGACGCGAAAACTCCCCGCAGGGATTTCCTGAAATATTTAGGTTTCAGCACGGCTGCCGCCGCCCTGGCCGCTTCCTGCGAGATCCCTGTCAGAAAAGTAGTACCCTACGTGAACAAGCCGGAGAATATGGTACCTGGTGTTGCCGACTGGTATGCCACCACCTACAATGTGGGTGGGGATATCGTTCCGGTGGTGGCCAAGGTAAGGGATGGACGTCCTATCAAGCTGGAAGGGAATGAGATCGCCAAGGGTTATACCAATGGCGCCACTTCCGCCAGGGTACAGGCTTCGGTACTGGACCTGTATGACACGGCCCGTCTCCGCTACCCGGTGCAGATGGTGGACGGCAAGCCACAAGAGGTGAGCACATTCGATGCGTTCGACAAGCTGGTAAGCGAGTCGCTGGCGGCATCCGCCGGAGGTTCGCTGGTCCTTCTCACGGGCACGATCACCTCTCCCACCACCAAACAGATCATCACCGACTTCTTAGCAAAATATCCCGGCAGCCGTCACGTACAGTACGATGCCGATGGTTATTCAGGCATATTGCTGGCCAATCAGGCGAGCTATGGCAAAAAAGCCATCCCTTCTTACAAGTTCGAGAATGCGGAGGTGGTTGTGAGCCTGGGCGCCGACTTCCTCGGGACATGGTTGTCTCACCTGGAATACAGCCAGGGTTATGCGAAGAACAGGAAGGTCGACGAGAAAGCCCCGAAGATGAGCAAGCACTATCAGTTCGAGAGTCTGCTTTCCATGACGGGCGCCAATGCCGATGACCGCTATGTACATCGTCCTTCCGAAGCCGGTGCGGTAGCACTGGCGTTGCTTGCCGAGCTGGGTGGAGGCGTTACGGCTCCTGCCCTGGAAGACGAAAAGCTGAAAGCAGGCATCAAGAAAGCTGCCAAAGATCTGGTGGATCATAAGGGTAAGGCCCTGGTGGTCAGCGGCAGCAATAACCCTGATATACAAGTCATCGTCAATGCCATCAACGAGGCTATCGGCGCGGGCGGCACCACCATCGACTGGTCTGCTCCCCTCCAAACCCGTCAGGGCATCGACAGCGAAATGAATACGCTGGTGTCGGATATGAATGAAGGCAAGGTCGGCGCGCTGCT
This sequence comes from Puia sp., assembly GCA_035545935.1. GTDB lineage: Bacteria > Bacteroidota > Bacteroidia > Chitinophagales > Chitinophagaceae > Puia. The sequence goes on from DASZXP010000036.1 coordinate 50,377, forward strand.
GATCTATGGCGTCAATCCGGCCTATGACTGGTACAATGCGGCTGGTTTCAAGACAGGTCTGTCGAAGGTGAAGACGTCCATTTCCTTTAACGACCGCCTGGACGAAACTACGGAGCTGGCGAAGTTCGTACTGCCCGCCCCTCATTTCCTGGAGAGCTGGGGTGATGCAGAGCCCAAGCCCGGCTATTTTAGTTTTATCCAGCCCACGATCGCTCCCCTCTTCAAGACAAGGCCGTTCGAGGACAGTCTGTTGAAGTGGAGCGGTAGCGCCACTACGTACGATAATTATTTTAAACAATATTGGGTCGGCAAGCTGGGTGGTATCGAAGGGTATGAGAAGGCGCTGCAGGAAGGCGTGGTTGAGCCCGCTGCTGCTGCTCCCGCCGGCGGCTCCTACAGCAATGCCAAGGTTGCGGAAGCCGCCGCTGCTATTGGTGGTATCAAGAAAGGCGCCGGTTTCGAGCTGGTGGTCTATCAAAAGACAGGGTTGGGTACGGGCGCACAAGCCAACAACCCCTGGCTGCTGGAATTGCCTGATCCCGTTACGAAAGCCACCTGGGACAACTATATCGTAGCTTCTCCCAAGTTTGCCAAGGATCATTTCAATCTCGACCTGGCCGATCGTCGTCAGACGGACAAGTACGAGGTGAATCCCGAGAAGCATATGATCACCATTAAGGTGAATGGCAAGGAGTCGCAGCCGATGCCGGTGGTATTTGTGCCCGGCATGGATAATAATACGCTGGGTATTGCGGTGGGTTATGGCCGTCAGAGCGCCAAGCCGGAGAACACGTCCGACTTCATCGGCAGGTCCGTGGTTGGCGCCGGCTGGAATGCCTTCCCTTTCCTGGGCTATAATGGTACAACGGTGGATTGGAGCGCATCGGTGGATGCCGTCAATGATAAAGTTTCCGCCGAGCAATATAAGGTGGCGGTGACACAGACCCACAGCAGCTACGAGAACCGTACGCAGGTGGTGAAGGAAGTGACCCTGGATCAGTTCATCAAGAACCCCGAAGGGATCCTGGAAGAGCGGGAAGAGGAGCTGAAGCCTTTTGGCGGTATCGAGAATTTTGAAAAACAGGGGACGTTGTATCCCTATTACGAAAAGCCGGGTATCAAGTGGGGCATGTCCATCGACATGAACGCCTGCTATGGTTGCGGCGCCTGTGTGGTGGCCTGTCATGCGGAGAACAACGTTTCGGTGGTGGGCAAGAGCGAAGTATTGCGTTTCCACGATATGCACTGGCTGCGTATCGACCGCTACTTCTCCGGCGATATGGAAGATCCCAACAGCATCCAGACCGTATTCCAACCCATGCTGTGTCAGCATTGCGACAACGCTCCCTGTGAGAATGTATGTCCCGTAGCGGCTACGAACCACAGCAGCGAAGGTTTGAACCAAATGGCGTACAACAGGTGTATCGGTACGAGGTATTGCGCCAACAACTGTCCTTATAAAGTGCGTCGTTTCAACTGGGCCGATTATACGGGCGCGGACAGCTTCCCGAACAACCAGGACCAGACGACGGTGGGCAAGCTGGATCCCACGGTGTTCCAGATGAACGATGACCTGACCCGCATGGTGCTGAACCCGGATGTCACGGTCCGCAGCCGTGGTGTGATGGAAAAATGCTCTTTCTGCGTACAACGTCTGCAGGAAGGCAAGCTGAAGGCCAAGAAAGAGAACAGACCGCTGAAGGATCTGGAAGATGTCCGGACGGCCTGCCAGCAAGCCTGCTCTTCCGACGCCATCGTATTCGGCAATGTCAACGACAAGGAGAGCCTGGTCAGCAGGACGAGGAAGGACAATGCACAGCGGCTATTCTATGTCATCGAAGAGACGCACACTTTACCCAATGTCAGCTACCTGGCCAAGGTCCGTCATACGGATGTGATCAGGGGCGTGAAGGAGGAGAAAGAGGAAGGCGCCGCTGCAGAAAAGACGGAGAAGAAAGCATAGACCACCGGCCGATGGCCGATGATAAAACGTAAGTACGTAAAAACCAATAGGAGAAGAATTTAACAGTCGCGGTCTCAGGACCGGATCATAAAGCTCAAAATACTATGGCATCATTAAGGTACGAATCACAGGTGAGACCACCCTTGGTTGAAGGTCAGAAAGGTTATCATGAAGTCACGGAAGATATAGTGCGTCCGATAGAGGCCAGCCCTTCCCGTGCATGGTGGATCGGCTTTCTGATCTCGGTGGGTCTGCTAACGTTCGGGATCATCTCCGTGACGCATGAGGTGATCTACGGGGTAGGCCAGTGGAACCTGAACAGGACCATTGGTTGGGGATGGGATATCACCAATTTCGTGTGGTGGGTTGGTATCGGTCACGCCGGAACCCTGATCTCCGCGATCCTGTTGCTGTTCCGTCAGGGATGGCGTACGGGTGTGAACCGTGCTGCTGAGGCCATGACGATCTTCGCGGTAATGTGTGCGGGGCAGTTCCCTATCTGGCACATGGGTCGTGTGTGGATGGCCTTCTTTGTAATGCCTTATCCCAATACCCGCGGTCCTTTGTGGGTGAATTTCAACTCTCCCCTGCTGTGGGACGTGTTCGCCATTTCGACCTACTTTACCGTATCGCTGCTGTTCTGGTATACGGGTCTGCTGCCTGATCTGGCTTCCGTACGGGACAGAGCCAGGCTGAAATGGAGGAAGTTCTTTTATGGTTTGGTGTCTTTCGGATGGACGGGCAGCGCCAAGCACTGGCAGCGTCACGAGGCTTTGGCCCTGGTATTGGCGGGTCTGAGCACCCCGCTGGTACTTTCGGTGCATACGATAGTATCCTTCGACTTCGCCACCTCGGTGATCCCCGGCTGGCATACGACGATCTTCCCTCCCTACTTCGTTGCGGGCGCCATCTTCTCGGGGTTTGCCATGGTGCAGACGCTGTTGCTGGTGACGCGCAAGGTGCTGAAGCTGGAAGAGTATATTACGATAGAGCATATCGATGTAATGAATAAGGTGATCGTGTTGACGGGGTCGATCGTAGGCGTCGCCTATCTGACGGAGCTGTTCATCGCCTGGTATGGTCAGAATACTTTCGAGAATTGGGCCTTTATGCAAAACCGCGTCAATGTATTCAGCCCCTATGGATGGAGCTACTACCTGATGATGGGTTGTAACGTACTGTCTCCCCAGATCTTCTGGTTCAGGAAGATGAGGAGGAACCTTACCGTCACCTTCTTCATGTCCGTGATCGTGAACATCGGCATGTGGTTCGAGCGTTTTGTGATCATCGTTACTTCCATCTATCGCGACTATCTTCCCAGCAGCTGGTCTACGTATTACAGACCTACTATTTGGGAAGTGGGATTCTATCTGGGGACGTTCGGGTTGTTCTTTACCTGTTACTTCCTCTTTTCCAAGTTCTTCCCTGTCATCGCCATTGCGGAGATCAAGCATATCCTGAAGAAGTCGGGTGCGATCTACAAGGAGAAAATGGATGGTATCGAGAAAGAGTCGGTGGAAGATTTTGCACACGAATACGCGCATGCACACTAAGAAAGACGATCTATATAATAATACAAGATTATGGCAGTTAAAAAATTTGTTGTAGGATATTTCGAGGATGAGCCGGAGCTGTTCGACGGAGTGAAAAAGGTCCGTAAGGCAGGCTATAAGATCCATGACGTATATACGCCTATGCCTATCCATGGACTGGATAAGGCAATGGGGCTGCGGGACACGAGCCTGCATACGGCGGGATTTATCTATGGCATCACGGGGACCACGACGGCGCTTAGCGGCATCGGCTGGATCTTCAATGCCGACTGGCCTTTGAATTTCGGCGGTAAGTCGCATTTCTCCCTGCCTGCCTGGATACCTATTACATTCGAGCTGACGGTTTTGTTCTCGGCGGTGGGTATGGTATGGACGTTTTGCTGGCTTTGTCAGCTGGCGCCTTTTGTCAAAAAGCACCATTTCAACCTGCGCAGCACGGACGACCAGTTCACGATGGTGATCGAGCTGACTGCCAAGAACAACGAGGCGGACGTACAGGCCTTTATGAATTCCATCGGCGCGAAGGGGATCAATGTACAGCAGGCGGAGACCGGCTGGTGGTGGGGACGGTATGATAAGGATAAAACGCCGTTCGAGCACAAAGGAGCGGAGCTAGTCTAGGCTTAGGGCCGCCGGAAGAGGGGCTTTGATTAATAAGAAAACAGAACGCTGAATTCTCATAGAATGAAAAAATTAACCATCTTATCGATCTTTTTTGTTGCGGTTTCAGTTATCGCCGGGTGTGACGGTGTCAGACGTGATCCGGGAAAAGTGTATATGCCGGACATGGCATACAGCCGGGCTTATGAGACATATTCCGTCACCGACTCCATGAGAGAGGATCTGGCCAAGAAAGGCATCCATTTCAGCAATATCCCGGTGCCGGGCACGATCAAGCGGGGAGAGATATTCCCTTTCCTGATCGAGAAGGATAAGGAAGGTGATACTACGAACTACTATGCATCCCGGGCAGTGAAGAACCCGTTGACCGCCTTCGATACGGTGGAAGCAACGCGTCTTTACCTGGTGAACTGCGCTATCTGTCATGGTCAGAAGATGGATGGGAACGGTCCGCTGTACAAAGATGGCAACGGTCCTTTTGCCGCGAAGCCTGCTACCCTGGTGGGAGATGCAAGATATGAGTCCATGCCGGAAGGACAGATGTACTATTCCGTCACTTATGGAAAGAACAAGATGGGCAGCTATGCATCGCAGCTGAATACGCACCAGCGGTGGATGGTGATCGGATATATCAAGTCGAAGCAAGGGGCAGGCAAGGTCGCCCCCGAGACTACCACAGCGCCGAAGCCGGTGAAGACGGCGGGAGCGGGATCGGATACGGCAGCAAAGAAATAAAAGGATTAAAGAATACATTTAAATATCTTTTAGAATGTCATCGATTAAAGAACATTTTGAAATACCTGCGAGATACAAGCAATGGTCTCTCATACTGATGGCCGTGGGGATAGTCTCGTTGATCGTCGGATTTATTGCATATGGTAACGATGATCATGGTACGCGTTTTTGGGCTACCATGTTACAGAATAGCGTATACTTCCTTTTGATCGTCAATGCGTCTATGTTCTTCTTTTGCGCCACTACCCTGGCGTGGGGCGGCTTCCAGATGACATTCCGCAGGGTGACCGAAGCGATATCGGCGAGCGTGATCCCTATCGGAACGATCACCTTCATCATTCTGATGTGTATCGTATTCGGCGGCAAGGATACCATCTACGAATGGCTGAACAAGGATCATGTGGCGCATGACGAAATACTGAAAGGCAAGAGCGGGTTCCTCAGCACGGGGTTCTTTACTACCTGGAGCATACTGACCATCGGACTATGGATATTGCTGGGTATGAAGATGCGCAGTCTTTCCCGCAGCATCGATAACCACAAGCCGAGTGTAGAAGAAGGTAAGAAGTATGTGTTCACCAATACGATCTGGGCAGCTATTTATATCGTTTGGTTCGCGCTGACGGTGGCTTCAGTAACGCCTTGGCTGTGGCTGATGAGCATCGACGCGCATTGGTTCTCCACCATGTACAGCTGGTATACTTTCGCGAGCACTTTCGTGGCCGGCATGGCATTGATCTCCCTTTTCGTGATCTATCTGAAGAACAGGGGTTACCTGGAGTATGTAAACCAGGAGCACCTGCATGATCTTGGCAAGTTCCAGTTCGCCTTCTCTATCTTCTGGACCTACCTTTGGTTTGCCCAGTTCATGCTGACCTGGTATGCGAATATCTCCGAGGAGACCATTTATTTCAAGCCCCGGTTTGAGGGCGCCTATACGGGGATCTTCTATCTGAACCTTGTCATCAACTTCCTGGCTCCCCTGCTGATCTTTATGAGCCGGAATTCCAAACGTAATTATGCAACGGTGACTTTCATGTCGATATTGATCATATTCGGACACTGGCTGGACTTCTATCAGATGGTCTTCCCGCATCATTATCCGAATCATGTTCCCATGAACCTGTTCGATTTTGGTATAGCGCTTGGGTTTGTCGGGTTGATCATGTGGCAGACCGGAATGGTATTGAGCAAGTACCCTTTGTTGGCGAAGAACCACCCATTCCTGAAAGAAAGTATCATCCATCATACTTAAAATCGTTTAAAGTACAATCATGTCAACTATTTTTCTGTTACTGATCCTGTTATTAGGCTTTCTCATCACCTTTCAGATCGCGAAGGCAAGTGAGTATGTAGGTGTTTTGAAAGGCGAAAAGAAAAATTTTGAGCAGAACAACCGTGTCAATGGGTTCCTGATGATAGCTTTCCTCGTATTGGGACTCATCGGTGTGTGGTGGTGCAACGATCTCTATAAGGGCAAGATCCTTGGCGAATCCGCCTCCAAGCATGGCGAGGAGATCGATACCATGCTGTATATCACTATCGCGATCACGGGCGTGGTGTTCTTTATTACGCAGATACTGCTGTTCTGGTTTGCCTATAAATACCAGTATTCAGAAAAGAGGAAGGCTTATTACTTCCCTCATGACAATCGCCTGGAGATCATCTGGACGGTGGTGCCGGCCATCGCGCTGACCGTGCTGGTAGGTTTTGGACTTTTCTACTGGTTCCGTATCACGGGCGAGGCGCCCAAGGACTCCCTAGTGGTGGAAGTTACGGGCAAGCAGTTCGGCTGGATCTTCCGCTATCCTGGAAAGGACAACACATTCGGCAAGAAATATTTCAAGAATATCAGCGATAAAGACGGGAACTCCCTGGGGCTTCTGTGGGATGACCCTTATACGCATGACGACGTTGTCGTTGGCAACGAGATGTACATCGTAAAGAACCAGCCGGTGAAGCTGATCATCAACTCCCGCGATGTGGTGCATGACGTGGGTCTGGTACATTTCCGTATGAAGATGGACGCGGTGCCGGGCACTCCCACGACGATGTGGTTCGTTCCCAAGTATACGACGGACGAGATGAAGCAGATCACGCACAACCCTGATTTCGAGTACGAGCTTTCCTGTGATCAGATGTGCGGAAGGGGTCACTATACGATGCGCGCGATCGTTAAAGTCGTGACGCCGGATGAGTTTGTCCTCTGGAAGGCCAAGCAAAAGCCGGTGTTTGTACAGGTGTTCCCGGATAAGGACCCTTCCAACAAGCCAAAGATCGATACGTTGCCCAACAATCCCATGCATGCGGGACTGTAAGCAATGTCAATAAATAAATAAAAGAGATTATGAGCAACGAAGCAGCATTACATGGACATTCTGATGTAGCTCACTCCCATGGAGCCGACATACACCATGACGAGCATGGCCATCATCACAAAGAGACCTTTATTACCAAGTACGTCTTTAGCCAGGATCATAAAATGATCGCCAAGCAGTTCCTTATCACGGGGATGATCTGGGCAATCCTGGGAGGATTGATGTCTGTATTGTTCCGTCTGCAGCTGGGTTATCCGGACGCGCATTTCCAGATCCTGGAAGATCTGCTGGGCAGCAAATGGGCCAGGGGCGGGCAGATCCAGCCCGAGTTCTATTATGCGCTGGTGACCATGCACGGGACGGTGCTGGTGTTCTTCGTATTGACGGGCGGGTTGAGCGGAACTTTTGCCAATTTCCTTATTCCCCTGCAGCTGGGCGCCAGGGATATGGCTTCTCCATTCCTGAATATGTTGTCGTACTGGTTCTTCTGGCTGGCCAGCGTGGTGATGCTCTCTTCTCTCTTTGTGGAGACGGGTCCTGCCAGCGGCGGCTGGACGTCCTATCCGCCGTTGAGCGCGTTGGGGGATGCCTCGGATGGGTCCAAGATCGGTATGGATTTGTGGATCATTGCCATGGCGTTGTTCGTCGTCTCTTCCTTGTTAGGAGGGTTGAACTATATCTCCACGATACTCAACCTGCGTACGAAGGGCATGAGCATGACGCGGATGCCGCTGACTATTTGGGCGTTGCTCTTTACGGCTATCCTGGGGGTATTGTCCTTCCCCGTACTGTTGTCCGGCTTCATCCTGCTGTTGTTCGACCGTCACGCCGGCACGAGCTTCTATCTGAGCGATATCTATCTTGCCACCGGCAAGGCCCTGCCCAATGAGGGCGGCAGCGCCATCCTCTACCAGCACTTGTTCTGGTTCTTAGGGCATCCGGAGGTGTATATCATCATATTGCCCGCGATGGGTCTGGTGTCCGAGGTAATGTCGGTGAATGCGCGGAAACCTATCTTTGGATATATGGCCATGGTGGGGTCCATGTTCGCCATCGCCATCCTCGCGTTCCTGGTATGGGCGCATCATATGTTCGTTACGGGTCTGAATCCCTTTTTGGGTTCTGTATTCGTACTGTTGACGCTGCTGATCGCCGTACCGTCCGCCATCAAGGTGTTCAACTGGCTGACGACCTTATGGAAAGGCAATATAAGATTTACTCCGGGGATGCTTTTCGCCATCGGTTTTGTGAGCACGTTCATCTCCGGCGGATTGACGGGTATATTCCTTGGCAACTCCACGCTGGATATCCATCTGCATGATACCATGTTTGTGATCGCCCACTTCCATATCGTGATGGGTGTATCCGGGATATTGGGTATGTTCGCGGGTATCTATCACTGGTTCCCGAAGATGTATGGCCGTTATATGAACAATACGCTGGCCTATATCCATTTTTGGGTCACGTTGATCGGCGCCTACCTGATCTTCTGGCCTATGCACTATGAGGGTCTGGCCGGGATGCCCCGTCGTTACCTCGATGTCAGCGGCTGGCTTAGCTTCAACCAGTTCGGCGGGATGAACCGGTTCATCTCCACGGTGGCGATGATCGTCTTTGCCGTGCAGCTGTTATTTGTATTCAACTTCTTCTATTCCATATTCAAGGGTCGAAAGGTGATCACTCAGAATCCCTGGGGGTCCACTACACTGGAATGGACGGCTCCGATCCGCCCTGGTCACGGCAACTGGCCCGGCGAGATCCCGGAAGTACATCGTTGGGCGTATGATTATGCCAAGGACGGCAGGGAGTTCATTCCCCAGACCGAGCCTTTGGGCAGCAATGAAAGCGCACATTGATGAGTGAGTCGAGCTCTTTTAAATCGTCCGCGCAGCGCGGAGTGCGCGGCAAAGTGCAGGACTACAAACTGCTGATCAAGTTCAATCTGAGCTTTATGGTTGTGTTCTCTGCCTTGATCAGCTATTTGCTGGCGCCGAAGGTAAAGGCGTATGACCTGGGGTCCATTCTTCTCTTTTTCCTGGGAGGGATGCTGGTCACGGGCAGCGCCAATACGATCAACCAGATAGTCGAAAAGGATACGGATGCCATGATGAAGCGTACGGCCAACCGGCCGGTGGCTTCGGGGAGAATGAGCGTACAGGAGGCCTGGGCTTTTGCGGTGATCGCGGGTCTTGGCGGAGTGGCGCTTCTCTGGTGGTATTTCAATTTCCTTTCGGCCGCGCTGGCTGCCTTTAGCCTGTTCGTCTATGCGTTCATCTATACGCCGTTGAAGAAGATCAGCTCAATCTCGGTGCTGGTGGGCGCCGTACCGGGCAGTCTGCCCTGTCTTATCGGCTGGGCGGCGGGTAATGATGATCTGGCGGCCGGAGGGTGGGTCCTGTTTGCCATCCAGTTCTTTTGGCAGTTCCCGCATTTCTGGGCGATAGCCTGGATAGCGCATTCGGACTATGCGAAAGCTGGTTTCAAGCTGTTGCCTTCCAATGAAGGTCCGACGAAATACAGCGCGATACAGGCCATCATCTATTCGTTGTTGCTGTTGCCTGTGGGTGTGCTGCCTTATTTCACGGGGATGAGCGGTTGGGTGAGCCTGGTGGTGGTGCTGATAGCCAACCTGTTCATGGTCGGGCAATGTGTGCGGCTGTACAGGGAGATGACGGTGAAGGCGGCGAGGCGGGTGATGTTCAGCAGTTATATTTATCTGCCGGTGGTGTTACTGGCATTATTAGCGAATAAAGTTTCTTAAGTGGTAGAAGCAAACATAAAAGTGAACGATCAGAGAAAGAAAATACATCCCCATAAATTCACGTTGTGGGTGGCGTTGGGCAGCATTGTGATGATGTTTGCCGGGCTGACGAGCGCATATATCGTGAAAAGGGATCAGACGGCGTGGACCAGCTTCCCTATTCCAAGGGTGTTCTGGTATTCCACGGCGGCGATCCTGATCAGCAGCCTGACGATACAGATGGCGTTGAAGGCGTTCAGGGACAGGGATATGATAAAGTACCGCAATCTGCTGACGGTGACGATGGTGCTGGGGATAGGGTTTGTCGTGCTGCAATGGATGGGGTTCAGGAGCATCTGGAATCTGGGGATCACGTTCAAGGGCTCGGGCGGCGGGCAGTTCCTCTATATCATTGCGGGATTGCATGCCGTGCATGTGCTGGGTGGGATCGTGGCGTTGATCATCATGTTTATCAAGGCGTTTGCAGCGAGGGTGAGGAGGTATAACAGCGTACCGGTAGAGCTGATGAGCACATACTGGCATTTTGTGGACCTGTTGTGGATCTATTTGTTTATTTTCTTTATTGGAATAAGGTAAGCGTAAACATATTTATCGTTAAATAACTTTGTAAACTAACAACTATAGAACATGGCACAAATAGCACCAGCAGGAACAAAATGGTGGAGCGGCGGGAAGAGTCCGTTCAATGTGGAGTATGGGAAGCTGATGATGTGGTATTTTTTGATGAGCGATGCTTTCACATTCGGCGCATTCCTTATATCCTACGGCTCTATCCGATTTGCAACGAACGGCTGGCCTGATCCGAACGAGGTCTTTCGGGCATTCCCTTTGATGGGAAGCACACACCTGCCCCTGGTGTTTGTGAGCCTGATGACTTTTATCCTGATCGCCAGCTCGGTGACCATGGTGTTGGCGGTGGCCGCGGGGCATAACAATGATCAGAAGAGCGTAACAAAATATATGATCCTTACCATCATCGGTGGTTTGATGTTCCTGGGTTGTCAGGCATGGGAATGGACGCACCTGCATGGCGAAGGCGCCTGGTGGGGCAGGAATCCTTTCCCGAATGCGGATGGCAGCGTTGCTACGACCAACTTCACGAACTTTTTCTTTACCATCACGGGTTTCCATGGCTTCCACGTATTTTCCGGGGTGATCATCAACATTATCATGCTGATCAAGAACCTGCGGGGTGATTTTGCCAAGAGGGGTCATTACCTGATGATCGAGAAGGCGGGTCTGTACTGGCACTTTGTGGACCTGGTATGGGTATTCGTATTCACTTGTTTCTATCTACTCTAACACATTCGAACCGAACTAATATAATTGTATGGAACATACTAAGACAATCGATACAGGCCATCACGAAGCGCATTTCGACACCAAGCCTATCTGGAGGACCTTCTGGATCTTGTTGGGCATTACCCTTGTCGAGCTGATCCTGGCGACCATTCATCTTAAGACGGGATTTCCTCCCAAGTTGGTGGTCAATGGCATCTACCTGATCCTGACCTGTGCCAAGGCATTCTATATCATTGCGGAGTTCATGCACCTGCGTCATGAGATAAAGAACCTGATCATGACGATAGCGGTACCGGCTACGTTGTTTATATGGTTTATCATCTCCTTCCTGTGGGATGGGGGCTCTTATAAGGAGCTGCGCAACCGCTATGACAGACATCATTTCGAGCAGCAGCAGGTGAAGGCGCCGCCAATGGAAGGCGAGAAAGAGGAAGGGCACGAGCCGGCGGCAAAAAAACCGGGCGCAGCCGAGTAGTCTTTGGGCATTAACCTTTTTAAAGAGACCACCTTCGGTGGTCTTTTCCTTGAGCCGCCGGGGGCGACTCGTCCGACAGGACAGACATTAACTAATTGCGGGAATTGGGCTATTTTTATTGGAAGCTCAATTCCCGTCGTTATTTTTGCATTTTATGAGCAAGAAAGCGTTGTTAGCGATATTGGTGGCGGTGTGTATTCCCCTGGTGTTCTATGCCATAGCCAGCCGGTATCATGTGAATATGCCCCGCCGGTATTATCCTGATTCGGTGACGACCCGGATAGAGCATGGGAAGGAGGTGACGGATACGATCTGGCACAGCGTGGCCGATCTCCATCTGCAGGATCAGCTGGGCGAGCAGGTAAGCCTGAGCCAGGACTCGGGGAAGGTTTTCATCATCGACTTTTTTTTTACGCATTGCGCCAGCATCTGTCCTATCCTGACGCGTAATATGCGTCATCTGCAAGACGGGTTGAAGATCAAGAATGAGGTCAGGCGCGTGGATACGACCTTTGTACGGTTTATCTCTTTGACAGTGGACCCGCAGCATGATTCGGTGCCTGTCATAAAAAAATATGCGGACAAATATGGCGTCAACCCGGATGTGTGGTGGATGCTGACGGGTCCGAAGAAGACGATCTATGATTTTGCGCTCAATGAGCTGAAGCTGGGGTTGCAAGATAGTGTAAGCGTGGATTCGAATTTTGTGCATACGGACTATATCGCGCTGTTGGATAAGGACCGGGTGGTCCGTGGGTATTATCATGGTACGGATACGGCGGAGCTGGGAAGACTGGCCGAGGATATCGTATTTATCATGCTGGAAAAGGATAAGAACCGGAAATCGATCTTCACGGAGCTGAGACCGTTGATGATACCGTTTATCATCATAATTTTGGGCACTATCGGCGGGGTGATCTATTTCTCACGTAAGCAAGGCCAGGAACCGCCCGGGGCGGTTCGTCCGTAACCGAGCCTTTGGCGAAGGTTACGACCGAGGAGGACCGTGACGAAGCAGGTCCGACGAAGGCCTCAGACATTAGCCATATGCGGGAATTGGGCTATTTTTTCGTGAAGACCAATTCCCGCACTTAAAAGAATGAATTTGTATGAACCGTAACCTTACTGTTCCTATCGTCATCGTCAGCATCGCTATTCCGGTGGCCGTCGCCTTTTTGATACTCGTGCCGCAGGTAAAGATCGACTTTGGGTTCAATACTCATTTCCTGCCGTTGGTCCATGCCATTCTGAATTCCAGTACGGCCATCCTTTTGCTGGCCAGTCTGTATTTTATCAGGAACGGGCAGGTGACGGCACACAAAAGGGCCAATCTCACGGCAGTGGCGCTCAGCAGCATCTTTCTTGTTTCTTATGTGATCTATCATGCTTCCAATCCTTCTACGTTATACGGGGACCTGAATCATGACGGGGTGGTCAGCGCTGATGAGAAGGTTGCGGCGGGGCCGTTGCGGTATGTTTATTATTTTATCCTTAGCAGCCATATCATTTTATCGGCTGTTATCATTCCTTTTGTGCTCTTCACTTTACAGCGGGCCTTCCAGGAAAGGTTCGACAAGCATCGCCGGCTGGCGAAGATCACGTGGCCGATGTGGTTTTATGTGGCGGTGACGGGGGTGGTGGTGTATTTGATGATCAGTAAGTATTATTAGAGCTCCTGCGCCGGGTCCCAGAACAAGTTTTTGAAGTCCGCGACCTTATTATTTTTTACGACCACTCCTTCTTTTTCCAGCAGCTGTTGCATTTTTTCCGGCGGATTGAAATGATGGCGTCCTGTGAGCAGGCCGATGCTGTTGACGACGCGGTGAGCAGGGACGGGTTTTTTAGCGAGATGACAAGCGTTCATGGCCCAGCCTACCATGCGGGCAGAGCTGCGGGTTCCGAGAGCGCGGCCGATGGCGCCATAGGAGGTGACACGGCCTTTGGGGATCTGGCGGGCTACTTCGTGGACGAGCTCGAAGAAGTTGTCGTCCTTCTTTCCGGAGGGGCGGACAGGGGTGAGCTTTTCGCGGGCGGTGGGGCGGCCTGTGGATTTGGCGGGGCGGCCTGTTGCTGAACGGGAGTTGGTTGACCTGGTCCGGCCTGTCGAGGGGCGACGGGGACTGGACGACTTTTGGGGGGCGGATTTTTTCTTTTTAGATGTAGCCATGATGGAGATTTAAATTTTTGTAAGGAGCCCTACTCCCATCGGTGCGGCTGTAAAAATTGTGGATTCTCTTCGATAGGATTTCCAGCCATCGATAAGGATATACGTATAAACGTACGAATTTTTAGGGAGTTCGTATAAAGTACCGAACTGGAGAGGGAGGGGAAGAGGACTAAGACGAGTCCGGCCCTTTGCTTTCTTTCTGTTGTGCTATCAACTTCGACCGGCGCGGTTCCGGTACGTTGACGTAATTATATGGACAGTGTTTACATCCATTGCCACAGCAATATCCTCTTTCCAGGTGGTATTTCTCCGTGAGGACCATTAGTCCTTCTTTGTTGTAATAGAATTCCTCGCCTTCACGGAACTGCTTCATTCTTTTGTGACGGTTTGTTGTTCGGCGTCGGGCTCCATCTCTCTCACTCTTTGTTGCAGCTCTTCGTCGAGGGATGCCAGGGGTGTGGAGGGTAATGTAAAAAGAAGATAATGCACCCGCTGGCTGCCTGCGATGTCGAGGCCTTCGTAGTGTGTCTTTATTTTCAGCTCTTCTTTTATGGGGCCGTTGCCGGCATAGATATCCTCCGAGCTTTCCAATAGCGTAAGTCCGTACATATTGATGACGAGGCGGGTAAAATTATAGAGCACGGGCGAGTCGGTCTTTAAATGAATGCGTCCTCTGGATGTCAGGATCTGTTGATAAAGGCGCAGGAATTTGGGGTGTGTCAGTCTTTTGCGCGCCTTGGACTTACGCAGCTGCGGGTCGGGAAAGGTGAGCCAGATCTCTTCTACTTCTCCCGGCTTGAAATAAGTGGGGAGCCTGTCGATCTGCGTGCGGAGGAAGGCGGCGTTGGTAATATTTTCCTGCAGGCATTTTTTGGCCCCGATGTAGATGCGATTACCTTTCAGGTCTATGCCCAGGAAATTGCGTTGCGGGTACATTTTGGCCAGTCCTACGGTGTATTCGCCTTTGCCGCAAGCCAGCTCGAGGGTCAGGGGATGATCGGTCTTGAAGAACCCGGCCCATCGTCCGGCCATGTCTTCGGGGTATTGAAGGACATTGGGGAAGGTCTCTATCGCGGCGAAACGGATCAGCTTTTTTTGGCCCATGGCGCAAAGGTACGGATACGGGGCTTTTATCAAATTATTAAGTCTGGGACAGGAAAATTTAGAATATCCGGATATCCGGCGAAAATTTATACTTTTAGGACTCCTTATGGGCTCTGCTGCGTACATGATCAAGAATTTCTCCATCCTGAATGAGAGGGAACTGCTGGACCTGGTGGCCGACGGCGATGAAAAAGCGTTTGCCCGTCTGTTCGAGCTGTATGCCGACATTACCTACGGATTTGCCATCCTGCATACCAAGACCTCGGACAGCGCCGAAGAAGTAGTCCAGGACATCTTTTTAAAGCTTTGGCTTAAAAGGGATAAGCTGCGGGAGATCCAGCACTTCCGGGACCATTTGTTTATCATCACCCGCAATCATATCATCGACCGTCTGCGGAAAAATCTACGGGAGAAAAAGTATCAGCTCCAATTGGCGCGGCATTTTAAAGAAGCCGCCAGCTCGCCCGAACAGCAGATGATCTTCAAGGAGTCGGGAGAAATGATCGAAAAGGCTGTAGCCATGCTGCCTCCCCGGCAGCAGGTGATCTACCGGCTGCGGCGTAACGAGGACATGTCGCTGGATGAGATCGCACGCAAGATGGATCTTTCCCGGCTGACGGTACGTAATCACCTCAACAAGGCGCTGGGCGCTATTCGCGCTTATCTTCAGACCCATAGCCGGGAGCTGGTGTCGCTGTTCCTGCTGCTGCAGGCGATAGGCGTCTTATTTCACTAAAAATTTTTTTGTCCGGGCTGGTACTTCCTCTCGCGGGCATCGTCTTTAGAGGGCAATGTCAAGATACAACGAACTATTAGACGGCTATCTACGCGACTCGCTGAGTGAAAGCGAGTTGCAGGAGTTTTTCCAGCTGGTGGAAGAAAACGACCAGCTGCCGGATGAAAGCATGATCCGGGATGCGGCCTTCGATGCCAAGCATGAGGGGCTTACGGACAGAGAGCAGCGGCAGCGAATGTTGCTGATGGTGCAACAGACGGCAAGGGCCAAGGAGCGTCGGATCGGCATCTGGCGATGGACGGGCGCTGCCGCGGCAGTAGTAGTGCTGGCCGTGACGGGGATATTTTTGCTGAAGCCCCGGCATTCCGTGATAGCAAAGACCAACAAGACCTATAAGAACGATGTAGCTCCGGGTAAGGAAGGCGCTATTCTTCAATTGGCGGATGGTTCGCAGATCGTGCTGGACAGCACGGGCAATGGAGAGATCTCCAGGCAAGGCGGCGCCAGGGTAATCAAAAAAACAAACGGGCAGCTGGTATATGAAGCCGTGGGAAAGAGCCGGGAAGTAGTATACAATACGTTGACCACGGCCAAGGGTAAGCAGTTCCGAATGACCTTGCCGGATGGCACGATGGTATGGCTGAATGCCTTTTCGTCCCTTCACTATCCTACCAGCTTTACGGGACCCACACGTACTATAGAGATCACGGGAGAGGTGTATTTCGAAGTGGCGCCGGATGCGTCGAAGCCTTTTATCGTCCGGACGGGGAAGGAGGAGATCACGGTGCTGGGTACGCATTTCAATATCAATTCGTATGAAGACGAGCCTGTGATGCGGGCAACGTTGCTGGAAGGCGCCATCCGTGTGGGTAATGTCGCCGGCCAGGTGTCCCTTCGTCCGGGACAGCAGGCGTCCATCGGGAGGCATGCGACACGGATAGATGTGGCGGAGGTGAATACGGAGGACGTAGTGGCCTGGAAAAATGGGTTCTTCCATTTCGACAATGCGGATATCCAGACGGTGATGCGGCAGATAGCGCGCTGGTATGATGTGGAGGTGAAGTTCGATGGGGTGGCTCCCACGACGGGGGGAGATTTCAAGGGGGACATCGGCCGGAGCCTGACATTATCCCAGGTGCTGAAGATCCTGCAACAGACGAGGGTGCATTACAGGATCGAGGAGGATAAGCGGATCGTGATCTATCAATAGTATACAAGGTAATTCGAATAAAAAACCGCTCCACGTGCGAGGTGGAACGGCCAATAGTTCGGGTCACCCGAATATAAAATCGGCGAAGACTTATTATCGTAAAACCCAAACATTAACAAAAGTATGAAAATTCCAATTTGCCGTCCGGCATTTTGCGGGATTGCGCGTCAAACCTGGCTCGCTATGAGATTGACAACTTTTTTACTCACGATGGCCCTGTTGCAGGTGAATGCCAAAGGCTTGTCACAGGAGGTGACCTATTCGGGCAGGCATGTAAGCCTGGAAAAGATCTTTTCCGTGATCAAGCGTCAAACGGGGTATGTATTCTTTTATCACAGCAAGGACCTCGAAGGCGTTGGTCCTGTGAATGTAGCATTGGATCATGCTCCATTGGAGCGGGCGCTGGAAGAGTGTCTGAAAGAGCAGCCGCTAACCTTTTCCATCCAGGGGAATACCATTGTGATCAGTACCCGGCAGCCTGTTCCGGCGGCTCCTGCCGACAGTACCAGCTATCTGCCTCCCCCACCGCCGCCTGTCACGGTACATGGGCGTCTGGTCAATCAAAAAGGCGAGCCATTGGCCGGGGTCACCATCCGCGTCAAAGGGAGAAGAAACATGACCTCTACGAATGACAACGGCGAGTTTACGCTGGAAGGAGTGGATGCGAATGCCACCCTTCAGTTCACCGGAGTGAGCGTGGAGGATTATGAAACAAAGCTGAATGGAAAGACAGAGCTTACCCTTACCCTGACGGCCAAGGTCAACCGGCTGAATGAAGTGGTGATCGTGGGATATGGCACGCAGAAAAAACTAAATCTATCGGGGTCGGTGGCCACGGTGAATTATGACCAGGAGCTGGAGAACCGCCCCATTACGGATGTATCGCAGGCCTTGTCGGGCATGGCAGCGGGCATATCCGTCTCGCAAACTACAGGACAGCCTGGAAAAGGCGGCGCCGTCCTCCGTGTGAGAGGTGTAGGAACGTTGAATGATGCTACTCCGCTGGTCATTATCGACGGCGTCGTCGGCTCCCTGAACAATCTCAATCCCAATGATGTCGCCAGCATTTCGATCCTGAAGGATGCAGCATCCGCTTCCATCTATGGAAGCCGGGCGGCGAATGGCGTTATCCTGGTAACGACCCGGCGGGGTAAGGAAGGAAAGACGCAAGTACGGTATGATGGTTATGCGGGGTTTGAAAAAGCTTCTCATTTGTTCAAGCCGGTGACGGATTATGTCACCTATATGAAATTGATGAACGGGATCAACAAGGCGGACAATCCGGGTAATATCGATCTTTTCAAGCAGTCGACGATCGATGCCTGGCAGAACGCCACGGACCGGACGCTTTTCCCCAATACGAACTGGGTCGATCTTATTTTCGGGAGAGGTTCTATCACCAACCATAATTTGTCTATCAGCAGCGGTACGGATAAGACGAATTTTTATCTTTCCATGGGCTACCGGTATGAGAAGGGGATCATGGAGTCGACGGACAACCGGAAATACAGCCTGCGTCTCAACCTGGATCATAAGGTGAGCAACAAGATCAAGGTGGGCGGTAATATCGCGGCCTATTGGAGCCGGGTGAACGAGCCGTTCGACGTGACCACTTTGTTGTATTACAGTTCCAACTCCACGCCGGGGACCACGCCTTATATGGTGAAGAACGGACAGATCTTGTATGGAGGAAGGAATACGGATGACGAAAGCAACAATGTCATCAATCCCCTGCAATATATGCGTACCTGGTTCTTCCCGCAGACGGGAGAATATGCGCTGGGTAAGCTGTATGGTCAGTGGAGCATCCTGAAGGACCTGCAGCTGGATGTGAACGGCAGCGCCGAAACGTATAACAAGGAGTGGAAACAATACAAGCTGTCCGGAGCCGTGCAGAATCTTTGGAACTTCCAGAAGGATCAGATCACGGTGAACAACGCGAACGTAGCATCGGTGCTGCAGCAGGACAATGACAACAGCATCTACCTGACCTTGTATTCCACGTTGCATTATGCCCATAATTTCGGCGATCATCATCTGAGCGCGCTGGCGGGTCTGAGCCGTGAATATTATACGATCGGATCGTTCTCGGGAAGCATACAGGGATTCCCGGGCAATAATACATGGGAGCTGAATGCGGGTCTGTCACAGCCGAAGGTAACGGGCACTTCTTCCGAGAATGCCCTGGCGTCGTATTTCGGCAGGGTGAATTACGATTATAAAGGGAAATATATCGTGGAGGGCAATCTGCGTTACGATGGTTCTTCTCGATTTGGTCCCGACAATCATTGGGGTCTTTTCCCGTCTTTCTCGGCTGCCTGGCGGCTGAGCGAGGAGAATTTCTTCAAAGGTATGGGTCTTGCGTTCGTGGATGATATCAAGCTCCGCGGTAGCTGGGGCAGGCTGGGCAATCAGAATATCGGGTTGTACCAGTATATGAATCTTTATTCCGCGGGCCTGAATTATATCTTCGGCAATGCGCTGTCTGCGGGTCTGGCGCCCACCAAGCTTTCCAACCCCAATATCACCTGGGAGTCTACCACTACCACGGATGCAGGGGCGGACATCATGTTGTTGCGGCAACGGCTGGCTATTACATTCGACTGGTACGATCGTCGTACAAACGATATACTCGTGCAGGTGCCTTTGTCATCCTTATATGGCGGACTGACGCCGCCGTACCAAAATGTGGGTGTGGTAAGCAACAAGGGATGGGAACTGGCCCTGAATTACCGGGACAAGGTGGATGATGTCAGCTATGCAGTGGGCGGCAATATCAGCTCGAATACCAATGTGGTGGTACATTACCAGGGCAATCCGGATGTCATCCAGGCAACGGCCAACAATTCCATTATCAAACAAGGGTTGCCCATCAATGCCATTTATGGTTATGTAGCGGCAGGGACCTTTAAGAACCAGGACGATATCGACAAGTGGGCCAAGCAAAAATTGTCGGGTAGCAACAAGCCGGGTGATCTGAAGTATATGGACATCAAAGAGGACGGCGTTATCAATGGCAGCGACCGGACCTTTTTGGGGAGCGTCATTCCTAAATATGTATATGGGTTCAACCTGCAGGTGGGGTATAAGGGCGTACAGCTTGCCGCCTTGTTCCAGGGCGTTGGGAAGGTGAGCCGGTATTATTCGAACCTTTGGTATACTACTGCGATCCGCCCCGGCAGAGAGATCAATTCTTATTTCCTGAATGCCTGGTCCGCGGCGAATCCCAACAGCAATATCCCCCGACTGACATTGGATAACAACAGCGACAATACGCAGGCTTCGTCCTTTTGGGTGCAGGATGCCTCCTATCTGCGGCTGAAGAATCTCCAGCTGTCCTATACGGTGCCTGACAAATGGGTACGGAAGGTGTTTGTCACGGGGCTGCAGGTCTATGTCAATGCGCAGAACCCTTTCACCTGGACGAAGTATAACGGGTTGGATCCGGAGTCGGGAGATTTCACGGATTATCAAATAGAGAATCCCAACGTGCGGATCTATACGCTGGGTATAAATGCATCATTCTAAATATTGCGCATAATCAGCATACAATGAAAAAGCTATTATTTATCATCACTATATTTTTTGCGGTGACGGGTTGTACCAAATCATTCTTAAATACGATCCCTTCGGACCAGGTGTCGGACGGCAGCTTCTGGCAGTCGGATGCGGACGCCATTGCGGGCATCACGGCGGTGTATGACCAGATGCAGCACAATTACCAGATCTATGGCTATATACCTGAGACGGATGGCATGACGCCCAACGGATGGATCTGGAGCGGCTATCTCAACGGGTATTCGACCATCGCGGAAGGCAATCTGCTGCCTACCACCACGACGCCTGTCGCCGATAAATGGAAGCAGCTATACAACGGCATCTACAAAGCCAATCTGGCCATGGAAAAGATCCCGCCGGTGAACATGGACGGTACGCTGAAGAACAGGCTTTTGTCCGAAGCGCGTTTCCTGCGGGCCCTGTTCTATTACAACCTGGCGGATTATTATGGCGGCGTACCTATTCTCCGGAATACCCTGAAGCTTGGCGCTCCTTTGCCGGGCAGGGATTCGCTGGCGGATGTGCTGAAGTTCGTGGAGGACGAGTGTGATTCGGCCGCGCTGTATCTCCCCGCCAGCTATGGAGCGGCGGATGTAGGGCGTGCTACGCTGGGCGCCGCACTGACATTGAAGACGCGCGCATTTCTGTTGGGCAAGCAATATGACAAGGCCGCTGCCGCTGCCATGCAGGTGAGGACGCTGGGAAAATACAGTTTATATTCGGACTATGCGGCGATGTTTACGACCGTGGCCGCGGAGAACAATGCGGAGGTGATCTTCGACGTACAGTATGCCGCACCGGGTCTTGGCGAAGGAAGTCCCATGGATGGGTTGATGGCGCCGCTAAGCTCTTTCAGCAAGGGCTGGGACCAGATCTTCCCCCAGCAGGACCTGGTGGACGCGTATGAGATGAAGGCCACGGGTCTTCCCATTACGGACCCTGCATCGGGCTATGATCCCGCGCATCCTTATGACGGCAGAGATCCTCGTATGGACTATACCCTGGTACGTCCGGGCGCTACCTGGAAGGGTATCGCTTACAGCAGCCTTGCTATCGGCACGGGCGGGGCTACCTATTTAGGATACCTGCCCCGCAAGCATGTGCTGACGGTGGATGGGTTCAACTGGGGCGATTCGCCGTTGAATTTTATCGTATTCCGTTATGCGGATGTGCTGCTGATGTTTGCGGAGGCGCAAAATGAGGCGGTAGGTCCCGATGCATCGGTGTATGCGGCTATCGATTCCGTGCGGAACAGGACGGGGGTAGGTATGCCTCCTATCGCCGCCGGAAAGTCACAAGATGAGATGCGGGATATCATACGGCACGAGCGCAGGATAGAGTTCGCCTTTGAGGGGATGTATTATTCCGACATCCGCCGCTGGGGTATCGCCAAGTCGCTGATGGATGGGAAGGTGATCAAAAATATCAATGGCCAGCAGCTGGATGTATGGCATTTTGCGGATGCGTTGTATTTGTGGCCTATCCCTCAGACGGAGATAGATCTGAACCCTAAATTGACACAAAACAAAGGTTATACTAATTAATATGAAACGCAGAAATTTTCTTACCTCTTTGACTGCACTGGCTGGAGCGACGGGACTGAGTCCCGTTCGCTCTTTTGCTATGGAGGGGCTCCCAGAAGAGGAGGCTATATTGAAAGCAGGACCCTATTTACAATCGCCGGCGCCTGACAGCATTACGGTACGCTGGCTTACCAATGTACCTTGTCTTAGCTGGGTGGCATATGGGGAGTCCCCGGACAAACTAAATGAGCGGGCGGAGGCTTTTACGGACGGGCTGGTGCAGGCCTATAATACCGTGCATGTCATTACGCTGAATGGGTTGGAGCCAGGGAAGAAATATTATTACCGGATACATTCGAAGAAGATAGACGATTTTCAGCCGTACAAGGTCAAGTATGGGGATGAGTTCGGGAGCGAACCTTATGCTTTTACAACGCCAGCATTGCAAGGAGATCGTGTGTCCTTTCTTGTGTTCAATGATATTCACGACAGACCGGAGTCATTCCCTCACCTGCTGCAATACCAGGGCGAGGGCGAAAAGGATTTTGTCTTTCTCAACGGGGATATGTTCAATTTTCAGACGGACGAGGATCAGCTGGTAGCACATTTGCTGCAACCTTTGGGGAACATGCCGGCGCAGACCCCTTTCTTTTTCTCACGGGGGAACCATGAGGTCCGTGGAAAGTTTGCCCGGCATCTGCCGGATTATTTTAACGGCGAGGACCCGCAGTTCTTTTTCACTTTTCAGTATGGGCCGATGTATGCCATCGTGCTGGATTCGGGGGAAGATAAGACGGATGATTCTCCGGAATATTATGGGCTGGCGGATTTTGACCGTTACCGGGTGATGCAGGCGGAATGGCTGAAGAAGGAGGTGAAGAAGAAGGCGTTCCGGAAGGCAAAGTACAAAGTGGTGTTCAGTCATATCCCGTTGTATCATGCGGGCGAGTGGCATGGGACGCAGCATGTTCGTGAGACATGGGGGGAGATATTGAATGAGGCGGGGATCGATCTGCTGATATGCGGGCATACGCATGTGTATGGGATCCATCCGGCGGAGAAGGGAAAACATAATTATCCTATCGTGATCGGCGGAGGGCCGGCGAATGGAAAGAGGACTATCATACGGGTGATGGCGGACCGGCAGGCGCTGAAGCTGGAGATGCTGGATGATGGGGGGAAGATGGTGGGCAACCTAAGTATATAAAAAAGCCCCTAGCGCACCAGCCAGGTATAGAATGCGGGAAAAGCCTGTCGCCAGTATTTTTCGCTGTGTTGTCCCCGGGGATTGACGGAGCGGAACACTTCGTTGTATTTTTTAAGGATATCGATAACGGTATCCATATCACTTGTCATACGGGCGCTCTCCTTTTCGCCGGCATAGCAATAAAAGCGGTGCGGGGTATTCCATTGGGTGTGCTGCAACTGGTTGTTCAGGGGCGGTGCGATCCAGAAGGCCGGTGAAAATATGCCTGCCGCGCCGAATGTGCGAGGATATTTCATTACGGCATATAGCGCGATCAGCGCTCCGAGGCTGCTGCCTGCTATATAGGTATGTTGTGGGTCTTTAAGGGTCCTGTATGAACTGTCGATGAAGGGTTTTAATGTAGCGACCAGGAATTTCGCGTAGGCGTCCCCTTCTCCTGTACCATATTGAGCATTGTCATACGGATCATATTCCGTTATTCGGTGATCCCCGCCGTGATCGATCCCGATGATGATGCAGTCCCTGCCTGTAGTCTGCTGCAACGTATCGAGGCATTCATCGATGCCCCATTCTCCGAAAGAGGCGGTTTGTTCATCAAAAAGATTTTGTCCGTCCTGCATGTAGAGGACGGGGTAATGTTTGTTCTTGCCGGTGTGATAAGATCCGGGCAGATAGACCCATATGCGTCTGTATCGATGGAGCTGCGGGATGAAGAAGGCGGTGTCGAGGATGCGGACCTGAGCGGAGGCTGTATGGTGTTTGGGGGCGGCGGCGAACTGGTCTTTCCAGGCGTCGATGGTTAGCGCCAGGGTGGTGTCGCGGTGGAGATCGATCTCCCGATTGGGGATATCTTCCCCTTTTGTGTTGGTTTCTACCTTGTTCCAGCTGCCGCGTGTGAATTTGAACTGGTAATTGCCTGGCGGGAGGCTCTTTATGATAAGGGTCTTTTTGCCGTTGCCGTCGGATGTGAGGCGATAGGCGCCCGCGGCGGGGTCCCAGCTGTTGATATTGCCTGCCAGATAGATGGTATCGGGGGTGTTGGGGGTGGTGACGAGCAGATGGAGGGTATATTGGGCCTGTGAGACGCTGATAAGGGAAAGGAGCAGGAAGATGAGGGAGAGGCGTTTCATGGGGGGAAGGTACGAAGAAGCCCCGCCTTTTGAGCGGGGCTTCCGATGCTGTAGAGGGAGGATTCGAACCTCCACGGGGCAGTTAGCCGTAGCGCAATCTGTGGTGGTCAACCCCAGTCGGGCCCGGTTTAAGCCGGGTCCGGCATTACACTATGTTTGTCCTGTTTCCCCACCCCCGAGACAAGAGGGCATGTCTGCCAAGTTTCATCACTCCACAATGTGTATGAACTGATGCAAATTTAAAGAAAACCTCCAATTCTTTATGTTTTTTCCAATAAAAATTTTTATGTTTTCAAAATTATTCAAATATTTGCAATCTGCTATAGAGAAAATTTAAAAACACTATTCAAGATGGCTGTAAAATTGAATCTCGACAAATTGGATCTGCAGATCATCCATGAAATGATGGATAATGCAGAGATCTCCTATGCTGAGCTGGGAAAGAAGCTATTTGTTTCGGGAGGTACTATTCACGTACGGATCAAGAAATTACAGGAGCTGTCCGTCGTTAAAGGTACTAAATTACATGTAGATCTGAAGCAATTGGGTTATGATGTTATTGCTTTTATCGGTATCTACCTGGAAAAAAGCTCTTTGTATGACAGCGTGGCCCGTGAGCTGCAAAAGATACCGGAGATAGTACGTCTGAACTATACGACGGGCAATTACAGCATGTTCGCGGAGATTGCCTGTAAGGACATCAATCAACTGCGGTATGTGCTGCATGACGAGCTGCAGAAGATAAAGGGTATCGAGCGTACAGAGACCTTTATTTCCCTGGATGAAAGTTTTAGCCGCAATGTTCAGGTCTTTAAAGAATAGTCGTATTTTGTTCTAATAATTCATTCTTTATGAAGCAACGATTTGCCGGAAAGAATCCCAAAAGCCGCCTCAGGCGGCTTGTCCGAAGGACAGACTTTAATGGCGTGCGGGAATTGGGCTATTTTATCGCTAAGACCAATTACCGTACCCTTGCTGTGTTGGCCATTGCCTTTTTGCCTTTTCTTTCGGGGTGCGGCGGCGGCAGCAAGAGCAGCCCCGAAGCGACACTCGCCGTTACTACTACTCCTGCTGTCAATACTACACTGGCTCCAGCCTTAGGACCTTTCAATCTGAATGTTAAAATTACGTCCGCGATGCCGGCCAAGGGTGTTACGATTGCGGTGACGGCGGCTCCGGATGGCACTTCCAACAATTTCTTTTCCAAATCTGTGAGCACGACCACGGCTTCCAATGATTTTTCCATTACGGGTACGCCTGTAGGGGTGGTGAGTGTGGTAAATATTACTGTCACTTCTAATTCGACCTCCACCAACACCTGGTCGGGCAGCTATCGATATTCCGCGAAATAGATTACTGTGTTTTTACTGAGTCTTTACGTCCAGGGCATCCCTCAATCCATTCCCAAGCAGATTGAAGGCCAGCACCAGCAGCATGATGGCGATACCCGGCGCCAGGGCCAGCATGGGGTTATGGGTAATAATGAAGTTGTAATTTTCTTTGATCATCAATCCCCAGCTGGGCATGGGGGGTTGAACACCCACGCCTAAAAAGCTCAGCCCTGCCTCGATGACGATGGCGGAAGCGAAGTTGGAGGCGCAAACTACCCATACCGGTCCCATGACATTGGGCAATATATGACGGAAGAGGATACGGGTATGCGAGTAGCCAAGCGCACGGGCGGCTTCTACGAACTCGCGCTCCCGCACTGCCAGCACCTGGCCGCGTATGATCCTGGCGACGTTGACCCATAGTGTAAGGCCGATGGCCACGAACACCTGCCAGAAACCTTTGCCCAGCATCAGCGTGATGGCGAAGACGAGCAATAAGGTGGGAATGCTCCAGACGACATTGATCAGCCAAAGGATCGTCTCGTCCACCCGTCCTCTGAAATAGCCTGCCAATGCTCCGAGGAGAACGCCGATAGTAAGGGAGATGATCACGGTGACGAGGCCTACGGCGAGACTTACCCGCACGCCGACCAATAGCCTGCTCAGGATGTCCCTGCCGTATTTATCCGTACCGAGAAGAAAGCTGCGGGTGACGATGATCTTTTGAGGCGGCCCTGAAAGCAGGTGTAATGGATAGGACTGCCTTTCGCTGAGGCCTTCATCTATGAACTTCTGTATGATGAGGCTGTCTCCCTTTACCTGGTAGCCGTCGATGGGAATGTAGTTGTATGGGTCTTCCTTTCCGGATAAAAGACGTTGAAGGAAGGACGGTGTTTCCAGCGATCGTTCTTTTTTCAATAAGAGGAACTGCTGATGAAAGCCGGGGCGGCGTCCTCCTATCTCCACGATCATACGATTGGCATTAGGTGTGTCGTCCGGGGCTATATAATAGGCGGTCAGGGCCACGAGGAGGGCGAGGCCGATGACGATGAGTCCGAATAAGGCGCCTTTATTACGTACCAGGCGGCGTCCGATGTGTTGTTGAGCGCTCATTTATTGACTTTTCGATCCTTCCACCGATAGCTCCCAAACTGCCCAAGCCATCCAATGATAACAGTATAGAGTATGTGAAAAGGCTGCAAGCATGGAAAATAGACCATTAGGCGTTGCTGTCCAAAAAAGCGGGCTACTATTCGTACAAAAGGGTATTCGATAAAGGTCTTGGCTATTCCCAGCAGCAGAGCTATCAGGAGATACCATCTGTTCCAGCAGGCGGCCACGAGCAGGGCGGGGAAGAGAAGGTTTATCACATATACGAGGAGCAGGACCCAAAAGATGCGTTTGTCGTCATAGGAGCTGGCTTTGCTGGCCCAGCGGATGCGTTGGTGGAAGAACCCTTTCCAGGTGTGTTCGGCGTGCGTGGATACGATGGCCGCGCGGCTTTTTAAAAAGAAGACCTTTTCGGGGTATTTTTTATAGATCTTATGCATCAGCAGCATATCGTCTCCGGAGGGCAGCTTGTCGATGTCCCGGAAGCCATCTACTTCTTCGAAGGCTTTTTTTTCATAGGCGAGGTTGGCGCCGTTGCACATGGAGTGGATGCGGCGTGAGACGGAGGCGCCCGTGATGCCTTGCAGGGTGATAAAGTCGAGGGTTTGTAAAAGGAATAAGAGCGTATGCCCTTGAGCCGGCGGCGCGTCGATACGTACGGGTGCGGCGATGAATTTGGCGTTGGTGGATCCATAAAAGGCGGCCATGGTGAGGAGCCAGTCGGGTTTGAACCGGCAATCGGCATCTGTTGTGACGATGAGGGTACCGCGGGCGGCGTGGACGCCTGATCCGATGGCAAACTTTTTTGAGGAACCGATCCCGGCGAGTCTGAGACAGATGAGAGAAAAAGGAGATGTGGCGGCCCATTCGCTAACCAGCGCGGCGGTATTGTCGGTGGAGTGATCGTCGATGACAATGACCTCGAACAGCTCTTTTGGATAAGACTGGAGGGATAGCGATGTCAGACAGGCGAGGATATTTTTTTCTTCATTGCGGGCGGGGACGAGGACGGTGATACGGACCTGCGGGAGTGGTCTGTCTGTGGGCGGAGAACAAAAGGGGATTGTTTTCCAGGCCCATCGGTAGTATACGATCAATACCCCGTAAAGGGTTACGAGCAGCACGCATATGAATGTAAGCACCAGCATCAGCGGTAAATATACTGCATATGATCTTTTTTCAGGAGCTGGTGGCCGGCAGGGATGACGGTGAGCTCACACCAGGGCTCTATTCCTTTACGGAACTGCTCCCCCCTTTCCACACGGATGATACGATCGAACCTGCCATATAGTAATTGCACGGGCAGCTGACGGCGGCGTATGCTATCTTTTATCGCGGCGAGCCGGGGCTTGAAAAGACGAAGACCTGTCCAACGGGTGTACAGCTCTTCCCTGATCTTTCTGTTGTCGACGTAATTGGCCACGAACTTATAGACGCTGGGGTTTACCAATCCGAGCTTGTTGCCTGTACGGAGTATAAAAAAGAACCATCCGGGGTGGTACATGGTCCATTTGAACAACCGCCGGCCGGGGTTTGTCTGGGTGGCCAGCCAATACCAGGGGTTTACGACGAGGCCGTCGGGAGCTAAGAGGATGAGTCGGGCTATTCTTTCCGGGGCCTGTTCGAGAAGGCTGAGGGCGATGCGGCCTCCCATGCTATAGCCCATCAACCACCAGTCTTTTTTTTGTGTGTGCGTGCCGGTGAGGATCTCGTCGATGATGGCCAGCAAGGTCGCAGCTGTAAGGGGCGCTTCCTTCCAATCTGTCTGTCCATGATAAGGGAGGTCGATGGCAAGGATGGTAAACGCATCTCCCATAAACTCTTCCAGGAAGGCAAAGCCGGCGGCAGACTCCCCGTAGCCATGGAAACAAAGGAGCAGCTGCGGGCCCCGGCCCCATCGGTAATAATGGATACGGGACTCCCGGAATATGAGAGTGTGGTTATGCATATTTAACCCATTACGGGTTAAATCTACAGAGAATAACGTCACCTCCTCACTACAAGACGGTAAACGGTTTTGTGATCCGTTGTCCATCGGGCGTCGCTACCTGCAGGAAGTAAATACCGGCGGGCAATGAGGGCAGGGGAACATCGAGGGTGACGGCGGGCGCCCTGCCTGTATAGGATTGTTGCTGCAAGGGTATTCCGGAGGTGTTGAAGATGGCAAGACGGAAGGTCCCATCCCTTGGAATACCGATCGTGGTGGTGATACCACGGCGTCCGCTGGTGATATATATTCTTTGTATCGCCAGGCTGGCGGCCAGGGCGTCGAAGGAAAGGGTCTTTGAGTAATAGGTGGCATTTCCATCTGTTACTGTCCTGATCCTGTAGAGGGCCTGGGTAGCGGGAGCGTTTTGATCGGTGAAAGAATATTTTCTTGTCAGGCCATCGGATATGCCTTTCACCTCGGAGAGGGTTTGATAGGGTGTTCCCTGTGTGCTGCGTTCGATGTAAAACTCCGCATTGCCGTCTGTGTTGGAGGCGCTCCAGTCGAGTTCGACACCCTGTTCCGTACGGTTGCCCGTGAACGAGGTGAGGATCAGGGGTAGGGGTATGGATGGTATGACCTGGGCCGCTACCACTGTCTGGAAAAGCAGGTTATGACCGGCGTTATTGGGATGGACGCCGTCGACTACAAATGCGGGGTTAGGGTCGTTGGATGCGGGGAGCACCAGGGGGTCATAAAATTGGAGATAATGGCCAGGGAATTCCATGACCACCGAATCCCGGCCCGCCCGCAGGTTAGCCTCCTGGTACATATCTGTCCTGGGCTGGGTCGTGGCTATAAAGCATTTTTTACCCGCGTCCGTTACGGTAGCATACATTGTCCGGAAATTCCTCATCAGTAGCGGGACCCCAAGAGCGGCGACGATGTCGTTGGAAGGGAAGCTGACAATCACAATATCGGGATTGTAGCCCATAGCCGTGGGGAGGAGCTTTACCCCGCTGTCGGAGAATGATCCCGGAACGGCAAGGTTGATGATGGTATCCAGCTGGTCCTGGGACTTATAGTAAGCTTTTGTCCGTCCCACCCAGGAGCTGTCGGGGACCGTGGCGCCAACGCCGGCGGCGGTGGAGGATCCGAGGATGACGATCTTATACTTTGTCTGGGCAGGGGCCAGTAAAGGCAATAAAATTACCACTGCGATAATGGAGGTCAAATTACGCATTTCGAGGAGGATTAGGGTGTTATTTAATCAGGTCAGAAGGAGACGTTCAACAGGGGACGTACTGATTATGGGATATTGAGGGTTACGAAGAAATTAAGGGGTTTGACCAATAGGTTGGAATAAGCTTGTTTGAATACAGAGGTAAGACAGTTCTAATGTACGCGATTGCGATGCAATGGGGGTGCAGGGAATAAAATTACAAAAAACTTTCTAAGGGTTTTGACTTTTAAAAAAATAATAGTAATTTCAATAGTTGTTTAACTAACTATATGCCAAACAACCAATTCAAGAAAGGCGAGCTATATAGTTTTATCACGGGTAAGGCCAGTACGGCCATTGCCCGCAATCTGCAGAAGAAGTTCAACTCGGCGGGGCTGAAGATCACCATCGAGCAATGGAGCGTATTGTATCATTTATGGAAGGAGGATGGCAAGAGCCAGCAGGAGCTGTGTAACGCGACCTTCCGGGATAAGCCCAGCATTACCCGGCTGGTGGACAATCTGGAGAAGCTGCAATTGGTAAAGAGGGTTCCTGCCGAGAACGATCGCCGCATCAATCTGATCTATTTGACCCGGCAGGCGCAGAAGCTGCAAGAGGAGACCATGGAGCTGGCGGAAGCCACGTTGAACGAGGCGTTGGAAGGGGTGCCGGAGGACAGGATCGATGTCTGTAAGGAAGTATTGCAGATCGTGTACGATAACCTGCGGTGATCTCGGAAGTATCAAATTTTTTCATATAATAAACTGTTTTCTATGAGTGCTTCAACCGACAAAAAACAAGCTCTTAAGGGAGCCGAGTGGCTGATAAAGGAAAGCAATGCTTTTGAAACATTTATCCCGGAAGACTTCAACGAAGAGCAACGGATGGTGAAGGATATGTGTAACGCCTTTCTGGACGCGGAAGTTTTGCCTGTCATCGATCGTATCGATAAGCTGGAGCAGGGGCTGATGCCCTCCCTTATTCAAAAGGCGGGGGAGCAGGGGTTATTGGGCGTGGCGGTGCCGGAGGAATATGGCGGACTGGGAAAGGATTTTGTTACGGCCACCCTGGTGAACGAGGGACTGGGAGGTGGTTTTTCCTTTTCTGTCGGGGTCTCCGCCCATACGGGTATCGGGACCTTGCCGATTCTTTATTTTGGCACACCTGAGCAAAAAAAGAAATATATTCCTAAATTGGCCAGCGGCGAGTGGAAGGGTTCCTACGGCCTTACGGAGCCGAACAGCGGCAGTGATGCGCTGGGAGCCAAGACCACGGCCAAACTATCTGCCGACGGAAAATATTACCTGCTGAATGGCCAGAAATGCTGGATCACCAACGGTGGCTTCGCGGATGTATACACGGTGTTTGCCAAGATAGATGGGGACAAGTTCTCCGCCTTTATCGTAGAAAGGGGGTTTGAAGGCTTTACCCAGGGGCCGGAGGAGCATAAGATGGGGATCAAGGGCAGCAGTACGGTGCAATTGTATTTCCAGGATTGTAAAGTGCCGGCGGAAAATTTATTAGGAGAAATAGGCAAGGGGCATATCATCGCCTTCAACATATTGAATATCGGCAGGCTGAAGCTTTGTGCTGCCGCATTGGGCGGGGCCAAGCGGGCGTTGACGACCACTATCGAATATGCCAACACCCGTGAGCAGTTCAAGACGGCGATTGCCAATTTCGGGGCCATCAAGAACAAGCTGGCGGAAATGGCCATACAGCTCTGGACGGCGGAGAGCGCCCTGTATCGGACCACCAAATGGATCGACGACAAGGAGGTGGAGCTGGTGGCTGCGGGCAAGCCTTTTAACGAGGCGTTGTTGGGCGCGGCTGAGGAATATGCCATCGAGTGCGCTATCCTGAAGGTGTTTGGCAGCGAGGCATTGGACTTTATCGTGGATGAGGGTGTGCAGGTGCATGGGGGGAATGGTTTTAGCGACGAGTATATTATTTCGAAGGCATACCGGGACAGCCGTATCAACCGGATCTATGAGGGGACGAACGAGATCAATCGTCTCCTGACGGTGGATATGGTGTTGAAGCGGGCTATGAAGGGCCGGCTGGATATCATGGGGCCTGCCATGGCGGTATCGAAGGAGCTGATGAGCATCCCGGAATTCGGCAGCGAAGAAGAAACGCCTTTTGCGAAGGAGAAGAAGGCGATACGCAATTTCAAGAAGGCCATCCTCATGACCGCGGGCGCCGCCGTACAAAAGCTGATGATGAAACTGGAGAGCGAGCAGGAGGTGCTGATGCATATAGCGGATATGGCCATGGCGACGTTTGTAGCGGAGAGTTCCTTGTTGAGGGCGGAGAAGCTGGTGGACCAACGGGGTGAAGCTGCCTGTGCCTTTGAGCTGGATGTCGTACGTACTTATTTGTACGATGCCGCGGACCAGATCCATAAAGCCGGGAAGGATGCTATCAATGCCTTTGCCGATGGGGATGAACAGCGGATGATGCTGCTGGGGCTGAAGCGATTTACGAAGATGGATCCTTTTAACAGCAAGGAGGCGAAGAGAAGGATCGCCGCACGGTTGACGACAGATAATAAATATCCATTATAAACGCTTTACAGACAGGTCACACATGAGCGCTGGGAAGGCCACCTGCTAACGCAGGCTGGCCTTTTCGCTTTTGTAGGTTATCTTTAAGCTCTAAATTTTTCCGGATGCGTCGAGTAGTGTTCTACCTTCTTTTTGTATTTAGTAGTTTCTCCGCCCTGTCCCAGGACAGCGTCTGGTGGGCCCGGACGACGGGCAGGTTCCCCTTTATGGAATATGGCATCGGGGACGACCGTTTGGGCGGAGCCAAGCTGCAGTTCCTGGATAGCAATGTACTGGTAAAGATCGTCGACAGTTTCAACACGGACTATAAGGTTCAGCTATCGGCCTCTCATGCGGCGTATATTGCCAAGACCAGTGTGGTCACGTTGTTCAGGCAGTCGGCGCGGCACAGCGCACACAATATCCATCTTACGGGGAATATGAAAGTATATGGGGATACCGCGTATGATTATGTGGCGATCAACCTGGATGAGCGCTGGCCGTATCATGCTTTTCAGCTGATAGATCCCAGCCGGATCGCGGTAGATGTCTATGGCGTTACCAGCAATACCA
>DASZXP010000037.1:0-21012 GCA_035545935.1 Puia sp.
AGGGCAAGAATATCATCAACCTGGGCATCGGCAGCCCGGACCTGCCCCCTCATCCGGATGTGATCCGCGTATTGCAGGAGGAGAGCGCCAAGTCCAACACCCATGCCTATCAGTCGTATAAAGGATCTCCCGTGCTGCGTAATGCCGTGGCGGCCTGGTACAAGACATGGTATGGCGTGGAGCTATCCCCCGATACGGAGATCCTGCCGCTGATCGGTTCCAAGGAAGGGATCATGCATATCTGCATGACCTATCTGAATGAAGGCGACAGGGCGCTGGTGCCCAATCCGGGATATCCCACGTATCGCAGTGCGGTCAGGCTGGCGGGAGGCGTCCCGGTGGATTATGCGCTGACGGAGGAGAAGGGCTGGTATCCGGACTGGGATGAGCTGGAGAAGCTGGTCAAAGAAGGCGCCAGTCCCGTGAAGCTGATGTGGGTGAATTATCCGCATATGCCTACGGGTCAGCTGCCGGATAAGGACCTGTTCGGGAAGCTGGTAGCGTTTGGGAAAAAGCACGGTATCCTGATATGTCACGATAATCCCTATTCTTTTATACTGAATGAGTCACCCATGAGCCTGCTGGCTGTGCCGGGGGCAAAGGACGTGGTCATAGAGCTGAATTCCCTTAGCAAATCGCAGAACATGGCCGGCTGGCGGGTGGGAACGCTGGTGGGAGCAAAGGAGCGTATCGACGAAGTGTTACGATTCAAAAGCAATATGGATAGCGGGATGTTCCTGCCTGTACAGCTGGCGGCAGCCAGGGCGCTGGGTTTGGGAAAGGACTGGTATGACAGTGTCAATAAGGTCTACCGGGAAAGAAGAGGCTGGGTGTACCAGCTGCTGGAACAGCTGGGCTGTGTCTTTGATCGTGGACAGGCAGGCATGTTCGTCTGGGCAAAGGCGCCTGCGGAGTATAAAGATGGATATGCGCTGAGCGACAAGGTGCTGTATGAGGCCGGCGTGTTTATCACTCCGGGCGGCATTTTTGGCAAGGCGGGAGAAGGATATATCCGGGTAAGCCTTTGCAGCAGCGTGGAGAAGCTGCAGGAAAGCATTAAAAGAGTAGAAGAGGTGTTCATAGCAGAAAAGAATTAACAATGTTCGATTCATTAACGATAGTAGGAGTTGGATTGATCAGCGGCAGCTTTAGTCTGGGATTGAGGGACAGGGGGCTTGTAAAGCGTGTCATTGGAGTGAGCCGTACGCCGGCCAGTCTGGAAAAAGCATTGGAGCTTGGGCTTATCGACGAGGCATTGCCGCTGGAAGAGGCTGTGAAGAAGAGCGATCTTATTTATGTAGCTATTCCTGTCGATGCTACCGTACCCATGGTAAAGCGGATCATGGATCTGATCGGGGACGGGCAGATAGTAGCGGATGCGGGGTCCACCAAGCAGGCGCTGTGCGATAGTCTCGCGGGGCATCCTATGCGCAGGAGGTTTGTGGCTACGCATCCCATGTGGGGTACTGAGTACAGCGGGCCGGAGGCTGCCGTGCGGAATGCCTTTGCGGGCAGGGCCTGTGTCATCTGCGGGAAGGAGGACAGCGATCCGGAGGCGGTAGCGAAGATCGAGCATATATACAGGCTATTGGGAATGCATATGGTATATATGGATGCGTCTGATCACGATATGCATGCCGCCTATATCAGCCATATCTCGCATATTACCTCCTTTGCCCTGGCCAAT
Source organism: Puia sp. (assembly GCA_035545935.1). GTDB lineage: Bacteria > Bacteroidota > Bacteroidia > Chitinophagales > Chitinophagaceae > Puia. Next base: position 1,688 of record DASZXP010000037.1, read on the forward strand.
ACGGTGCTGGAGAAAGAAAAAGAGGAGGGCGCCATCTTCGATCTGGCGGGGGGCGGTTTTGAAAGTACGGTGCGGTTGGCCAAGAGCAATCCGTCCATGTGGCTGCCGATATTTATGCAAAACAGGGAGCATGTGCTGGATGTGTTGAATGAGCATATTGCGCAGCTGCGGAAATTCAAGAGCTGTCTGGAGAAGGAGAACTATGATTATTTGCAGGAACTGATGGAAAATGCGAATAAAATAAAGAAAATATTAAAATAAGGGTAATACGGACGATCAAAGTAAAATGGGGCAAAGGCCCTGGAAATCGTACCTTTGCGCCAAATTTTAACAATTTATGATGACTTTCGAAGGGTTGGGCTTGGACGCCAGGCTGGTACAGGCTACCGATGCGCTGGGCTTCAAAAATCCGACCCCCATACAGGAACAGGCGATACCTGTTTTATTAAGCGGGACAAAGGACCTGGTAGGACTGGCGCAGACCGGTACCGGCAAGACGGCGGCTTTCGGGCTTCCGTTGCTGCAGCTGGTGGATTCCGCCCAGCGTTACCCACAGGCCCTGGTCGTATGCCCAACCCGGGAATTATGTCTTCAGATCGTGACCGAAATGGAGTCGTTCAAGAAGTTCATGCCCGGCATGCATGTGCTGGCAGTATATGGAGGCACCTCCATTGGGCTTCAGATCCGGGATCTGAGAAGAGGGGTACAGATCGTGGTGGCGACACCCGGCAGGCTGATCGACCTCATCGAGCGGAAGGCGATCGATCTGGGGCAGATAAAATATGTGGTGCTGGACGAGGCGGATGAGATGTTGAACATGGGTTTCCAGGACGACATCGAGTTTATCCTGCAAAATACGCCCGAGAGAGAGGCTACCTGGCTATTCAGCGCCACGATGCCTCCGGAGATCCGCCGGGTGAGCAAGAAATACATGGAGGCGCCCAAGGAGATCACGGTGGGTAAGGTAAATACGGCGAACAAGAACATCGATCACCAGTATTATGTGACGAGCGCCAATCAACGGTATGAAACCCTGAAGAGATTGATAGATTTCAATCCCGGCATCTATGGCATCATCTTTACCCGTACCAAGGCCGATGCGCAAAACATTGCCGAGAAGCTGACCCGGGAAGGATATGATATCGACGCATTGCATGGAGATCTGACCCAGCAGCAGCGTGACAAGGTGATGGGAGAGTTCAGGGAAAAGACATTGCAATTGCTGATCGCGACGGATGTGGCGGCGAGGGGTATCGATGTACAGGGCATAACGCATGTGATCAACTACGAGCTGCCGGATGATGTGGAAGTATATACGCACCGCAGCGGCCGGACCGGAAGAGCGGGAAATACAGGTATCTCTATCTCCATTGTCCATAGCCGGGAGATCGGCAAGCTGAGACAGATAGAGCGTATCGTACAGGTGCCTTTCCACAAGATGGAGATACCCAGCGGCAAGGACGTGTGCCGCAAGCAGTTCTTTAGTTTCATGGACAAGCTGCTGCAGGCCGATATCAGCCATGGGGATTATGAGACGTATGTTCCCATGCTGGCCGAGAAGTTCGCGGATATCAGCAAGGAGGAAGTGTTGAAGAGAGTGGCCGCCATGGAGTTCGACAGGTTTTTGAAATATTATGAGAATGCGGAGGACCTGAATGTGCGGGAAAGGTCCCGTGAATTTGGCAGCAGGGACGGACGTGGCGGGGATAGAAGGGATTTCAACCGCCGGGACGCAGGAGAAGGAAGGGGCCGCAGGGAATACAATGGCGGCGGCGATTATGCCCGGCTGTTTGTCAACCTGGGTACGAAGGACGGGTTCTATAAAGCCAGCTTCCTGCAGTTCATCCTGGACATGAGCGATCTGCGCAAGGAGGTGCTGGGCCGGATAGATATGAAAGAGATGAACAGCTGGATCGAGATCGACAAACGGGCGGCTGCGCAGATGATCCGGGCCATCGATGGAAAGAATTATAAAGGCCGACGCATCCGGATGAATGATGCGAATTCGAGATAAATTTAAATATTATGGAAGCAACGGTAACAAAAACTACGAGGGAGATCACCCAGGCAGCCTGGAACAAACGTCCCTTGATCATTTCTGGCCCCTGCAGTGCAGAGACCGAGGAACAGGTGCTGGAGACTGCCAGTCGCCTTGCGAAGACCGGCAAAGTGGACATGATCCGTGCCGGCATCTGGAAACCACGTACACGTCCGGGAAGCTTTGAAGGCATCGGCACCAAGGGGCTGGCCTGGATGCAACAGGCCCGCAAGCTGACGGGACTGCCTGTTACGGTGGAAGTGGCAACGGGTAAGCAGGTGGAGGACGCCCTGCATTTCGACGTGGATGTATTGTGGATAGGCGCCCGCACGACCGTGAATCCCTTTAGCGTGCAGGAAGTGGCGGATGCTCTTCGTGGTGTGGATGTACCCGTGCTGATCAAGAACCCTATCAACCCTGACCTGGAACTGTGGACAGGAGCCGTGGAAAGGGTTGCCAAGGCAGGTATCAAACAAATAGGGCTTATCCATCGTGGATTCAGCTCTTATGGCAATACAGAATACCGTAATGCGCCCATGTGGCACCTGGCCATCGAAATGAAGCGTCGCAGCCCCGGCATGATGATGATCAACGATCCTTCCCATATCAGCGGTCGCCGCGATATCCTGCTGGATGTAGCGCAAAAGGCCATCGACCTGGACTTCGACGGGCTGATCATCGAGAGCCATATCGATCCTGACAAGGCATGGAGCGACGCCAAGCAGCAGATCACACCCGAGCGTCTGGCCGAACTGCTGGACAGCATCAAGTGGCGTCATGAGACTACTACCGAAAAAGAATTTATCGACGCGCTGGCCAAGCTTCGGGAGCAGATCGATCATATCGATGATGAGCTGATACAGCTGTTAGGGCAACGCATGAAGATTGCCGATAAGGTCGGTACTTATAAGAAGGAGAACAATATCACCATCCTGCAGACCAACCGGTGGAATGCCATCCTCGAAAAGGCTTTTGCAAAAGGCGAAAAGCTGGGTTTGAGCAAGGAATTCATCACCAAGTACTATGATGCGGTGCATATGGAGTCCATCAACCACCAGAACAAGATCATGAACTCATAGTCATGAACGGCCCTTCTGTCTATCTGTTCGTACATGTCATCTGTACGGTGCAGGGGCGTGAGAAGCTGCTGGCAAAACCTGTCAGAAAGGTTCTTTTCGCCCATATGCAGAAGGAAGGGGAGGGCAAAGGGCTTCAAATATTGGCGGCGAACGGTGTCGAGGATCATATGCATTTGCTGATACAGCTGATGCCTGCGCAGAACCTTGCACAGGTGGTCAGGAGCATCAAGGCATCCTCTTCGGATTGGATGAATGAGAACAAGCTGCTCGCCACTGCCTTCGAATGGGAGGAGCGCTATTATGCCTTATCTGTAAGTCCCAGCAGCGTCAAACAAGTAAAAGATTTTATCGAGAAACAGGAAGAGCATCATAAGGCGAAGAACCTCGATGCCGAGCTGGAAGCATTCGTAAGACTCAAAGAACAGATATGACCAGACTGCAGTATAAATTTTCCGGCAGGACGACGACGTACTATTTCGATGCGGATTTTTCCCACCTGGAAAAGCTGGTGAACCGTCAGCAGGCGGTGATCCTTACGGACGAGCATGTCTTTCAGGGACATCAAAAGAAGTTCAAAGGCTGGAATACGATCGTCATCCAGGCCGGGGAAGCATATAAGGTGCAGGCCACGGTGGATTCGGTGATCGAACAGCTGATCGGGATGGGCGCCGACAGAAAAACTTTTCTTATCGGCGTTGGTGGTGGCGTCGTAACGGATATTGCCGGCTATGTCGCCGCTGTCTATATGAGGGGTATCCCCTGTGGATTCCTGCCTTCGTCCATCCTGGCGATGGTAGATGCGTCGATAGGGGGTAAGAACGGCATCGATGTGGGGCTTTACAAGAACCTGGTAGGAACTATCCGGCAGCCTGAATTCCTTCTGTATGACTACAGCCTGCTAAAGACCCTACCCGATGAGGAATGGGTCAACGGGTTTGCGGAGATCATCAAGCATGCCGCCATCAAGGATGCGGCGTTGTTCAGGGAGCTGGAGAAGAACAAGCTGACGACCTATGGCAGAGACAAGGCTGCCCTGGCGAAGCTGATCCGCCGCAATGCGGTGATCAAATCCAATGTCGTCGAAAAGGATGAGTTCGAGCAGGGGGACAGGAGGATGCTTAATTTCGGTCACACGCTGGGTCATGCCATCGAAAACCTGCACCAGCTGCCGCATGGACATGCCATTTCCATCGGGATGGCGGCGGCCAGCCTGATCTCGGAAGAATATACGGGCTTTAAAGATACGGACAGGGTGATCGAAGTTTTGAAGAAATATGGCCTGCCCACGCAGATGAGCTTTGACGGCAAAGAAGTGATGAATGTGCTGAAGATGGACAAGAAGAAGGTAAAGGATGCCATGAACTATGTATTGCTGAACAAGATAGGTCAGGCGGTGGTAAAGGTCATACCCATCGTGGAATTGGAAAAACTATTACAATCAATCATAACGGCTCGTTGATATGGAAGCGCTAATTAAATCGGGTAGATTAACAGGGACCATACAGGCGCCGGCCTCCAAGAGCAGCATGCAGCGTGCATGTGCGGCAGCGTTGTTGAACAAGGGGGTGACCTCGATACATAATCCCGGGCATAGTAATGACGACCAGGCGGCGTTGGGCGTGATACAGGCGCTGGGAGCGGAAGTGACCCGGGGGGTGGACGTCCTGACAATCGTCAGCCAGGGAGTAAGGCCGGGCAAGGCTGCTGTGAATTGTGGGGAGAGTGGATTGGGCATACGCATGTTCACGCCCATCATTGCGCTGAGTGAAAAGCCTATTGCCGTCAATGGAGAAGGGAGCTTGCTGACGAGGCCGATGGATTTCTTCGACGAGATCTTTCCGCAGCTGGGCATTCGTGTCGCGTCCAACAAGGGGCGATTGCCATTGGAGATACAGGGACCGTTGCAGCCCCGGACCATCACCATCGACGGTTCGCTGAGCTCGCAATTCCTGACGGGATTGTTATTCGCCTATGCCGCCGGCGGGGCGAAGGGGGTATCCATCAAAGTGAACAACCTGAAGAGCAGACCGTATATCGATCTGACGTTACAGGTTTTGCAACATTTTGGATGGAAGGTGGAGAACAGGAATTATGAAGAATTCTATTTCTCCGGCGGGGGCGTCGAGGCCCCGGCGGACAGGACCTATACGGTGGAGGGCGACTGGAGCGGAGGAGCATTTTTACTGGTAGCGGGCGCTATTGCGGGACCGATCACCGTAAAGGGATTGGATACGGCCAGCACACAGGCGGATAAGGCGATCCTGCAGGCATTGAAGGATTGCGGCGCGGCGTTGACTCCCGGTGAGAATACGATAGACATCGGTCCAGGGAAGTTGAAGGCGTTTCAGTTCGACGCAACAGACTGTCCTGATCTTTTTCCTCCCCTGGTGGCGCTGGCTACCTATTGTGAAGGAACAACCGTTATCAAAGGCGTGAGCCGTCTGGCGCATAAGGAAAGCAACCGCGGGCTGACCTTGCAGGATGAGTTCGGGAAAATGGGAGTCGTCATCGGGCTGGACGGAGATAGAATGAAAGTATACGGTGGCAAGGGATTGAAGGGGGCGGTGGTCCATTCCCGTCATGATCACCGGATCGCCATGGCCTGTGCGGTAGCGGCGCTGCGTGCGGAGGGAGACACTACTATCGAGGAGGCGCAGGCGATCAACAAGTCTTATCCTGATTTTTACGAGCACCTGCAGCAGCTGGGCGCCGTCGTGAATATTAAAAAGGAATTGGTATGAATGCATTTGGCCGACTTTTTCGAGTGACCATATTTGGAGAGTCCCATGGGGAAAGCGTGGGGATCAATATCGATGGATGTCCGGCAGGACTGGCATTGAGCGTAGAGGACTTTTTGCCCGATGTAGAAAGACGTAAGGGTGGCATGCAAAAGGGGACGACGCCGCGTAAAGAGGATGATCTCCCTATTTTCAAGAGCGGGGTATTCAATGGGCGGACCACCGGCGCTCCGCTGACCATTCTTTTCGAGAATAACAATACGCGAAGCGGGGATTATGAGAAGCAACGCGCCGTACCGCGTCCGGGCCACGCGGATTTCGTAGCGCACAGCAAATTCGGCGGATACGAGGATTTCCGGGGTGGCGGGCATTTCTCCGGCAGGCTGACGGTGGCGCTGGTAGCAGCGGGCGTTATTGCGAAAAAATTATTGGGTACCGTAGGCGCCGGCATCCCGGTGCGGGCTTCCATACTGGAGATCGGGGGCGAGAAGGATATGGAAAAAGGATTGCAAAAGGCCATCGATGCCAAGGATACTATCGGCGGTATTGTCGAGTGCAGGGCCGGGGGATTGCCTGTCGGACTGGGTGAACCTTTTTTCGACAGCGTGGAATCCGTATTGAGCCATGCGGTATTTGCCATCCCTGCCATACGGGGTGTCGAATTCGGGACTGGTTTTGCGGCTGCCCGGATGTTCGGCAGTCAGCACAATGACCCCATCGAGGATGCTACGGGCAGGACAGGAACGAATCATGCCGGAGGCGTGGTAGGGGGTATCACCAATGGCAACGAGCTGGTGTTCCGTATTGCCGTGAAGCCTACCTCCTCTACTCCCAAGGAACAGCTGACCCTCAACTGGGAGACAGGGGAAAAAGAAGCATTTTCTGTAAAAGGTCGTCACGATCTTTGTATCGCATTGCGGGTACCCGTAGTGCTGGAGGCTGTCACCGCCCTGGTGCTGGCCGATCTTTTGCTATTGGAGCAATATATACCCAGGCGAATGAGGGATGATGCCCCCAGGGGGTGAATTTTCTGTGGAAATAACGGAAAAATAGTTATTTACAATTGAGAAATATTAGTTCGTTGTATTATATTGTCGTGCGTATGAACTACCGAAAGTGCCGTTTCCGGACATTACCCCTTCTTTTATTGCTGTCGATGGTATTCTCCCGTTGTAATAATAATACCGGGAAGATGGAAAAGGATACGGTAAAGAATCCTGCGAAACTGGAAGAGCATGTAGGCGATGATATGAAGAAGATGTTGCAGTACGCCCAGGATAACAAGGACAAGCTGAACGACACTACTACGCTGAACTACAGAAAATTACTGGACAGTCTTTATGGGGCCAACGACTATGTCCCTTTGTGGAGCCTGAAGGACCATTGGCAGAAGCCGGCGGATTCCCTTTTCAATTTCATCGAGAACAGCAAGTCCTATGGTCTTTTCCCTTCCGACTACCATTATTCCGCATTGTCTTTTATTCATCGCATACTTGGCGAGGATACGCTGGCGAAAAAGAATGCGGCATTGTGGGCCCGCGCCGATCTTTTATTTACCGATGCGTTTTTTACCTTGATCAAACACCTGAGACAGGGGCGGCTGGACCATGACAGTCTCACGTTGCGGAAAGACTCGGTGCTGCCGGATGAATTGTTCAGGAATACATTGACCACCGCCTTGCATACCGACAGCTTTAGTACTGTCCTGGCGGCATTACAGCCTAAATACAAGGGCTATGATTCCCTAAAGACCTATCTGGGAGAATTCCTGGCGACGGCCCGTTTTCGCAAGCTGACCTGGCTCGAGTATCCGTATAAGGATTCCGCTACTTTTTACCGGGATTTGACCCGCCGTCTGCAGGAAGTGGGCTATATAGACAGCGCTGCTACCACGGTGGATACGGCCACCCTGGCCCGGGCCATTCGAAATTATCAGGCGGCCAATAAGCTGAAGGTCACCGGCAAGGTCTATGGGGACATGATCACGATGATGGACAATTCCGACTGGGAAAAATTCAAGCGGGTGGCTATCACCATGGACAAATACAAGCTGCTGCCGGATACGTTGCCTACTACCTACGTGTGGGTCAATCTGCCTGCCTTTGACCTTCATGTCATCAATAACGATACGACGGTCTTCACCTCCAAGGTGATCGTGGGGGCGCCCAAGACCCGCACGCCGCTGCTGACCAGCAATATCTCCAATTTTGTCACCTATCCCCAATGGACGGTGCCTAACAGCATCATTTTTAAAGAGATGCTGCCTCAGATCAAGCGAAATATCGATTATCTCAACAAACAGAACCTGATCGTGGTGGACTGGAAGGACAGTGTCCGTGATCCGGCGACCATCAACTGGAAAAGGCTGAATAAGAATAATTTCCCCTACCAGTTAAAACAACGCCAGGGCGATGATAATTCGCTGGGAGTCATAAAGTTTAACTTTTCAAATAAATATGATGTATATCTCCATGATACTAATGGCCGTTGGATGTTCGGTAAATCATTCCGGGCGTTGAGCCATGGTTGTGTGCGGGTAAAAGAGTGGCAGAAAATGGCCGATTTCCTCATTCGCAACGATACCATCAAATACAAGCCGGACACGCTAAGGGCCTGGATACAGCGCCAGGAGAAGCATACCGTCTATGGGTTCGCCAAAGTGCCTATATTCCTCCGTTATTTCTCCGTGGAGGGTGCCAAAGGAAAGCTTCTTTTTCATGAGGATATCTATGGCGAGGACCGGGCGCTAAGGGACAGATACTTTGCAGATAAGCCGATTAATTGATAACTTAGCGAACCCTAAGCGAACCACAGGTTCGCTATCCGAAATGCGAAGCATTCACCGAGGCCGCTGAAAAGACATTATGAGTCGAGGTAACGACCATAAAACAGGGTCCGTGTAATATCCCGGTGCCGCAGGCGCCGAAATATATCCAATCCTTAGAAAAGCAAAATTAGTTGCCAATGTCAAAGAAATTTAAAACCGGACTACTTGCCTGTTTCGTCTTCCCTGTGGCCGTTCTGGGCAGAGAGGAAAGACCCGTCCGGGACAGCGTTCTTCCCAAGCATCATCACAAGCCTGCCTCTGTCAAAGTGCAATATGGCATCGCCAGCTATTACGCCGACAAGTTCGAAGGCCGTAAAACGTATACGGATGAGATCTTCAGTCAAAAGAAGCTTACGGCTGCCAGCAATACCCTGCCCATGCATACATGGGTCCGTGTGACCAACCTGCGTAATCACAAGACGGTGGTGGTAAGGATCAACGACAAAATGCACCCGCGTAACAAGCGTCTTATCGATCTCAGTCATGCTGCTGCGGAAAGGCTGGGCTATTGCGGGAAGGGATTGACGCATGTGCGGGTGGATGTGTTGGGAAAGAAGAGACCACCTGAGGCCGAGGAGGAGGTCGCTACCAAAAAATAGACGTGCTTGTTCAAACGAAAAAACCCGGATCGTCATCCGGGTTTGAAGTCAACGTTCGTTGACTTAATTGAATGGGTGAGGATTAACTCTTCATTTTCTTAAAAACACTGATGGAGCCGTCGGTGGCCACATTCAATACATACTTCCTGTCTTCTTTGACTACCGTAACATAATAGCTCAATCCATTTTCCGCATGATCGAACTCGATAGCTTCGGTGATGTCAAAGCCTTTGTATTCCTGATTGATGTTCATGACATAGGACAGCGGCAGATCCTTTGCAGATATTTCGCGGCTGAGGCCGATGTAATTGCCCTGACGATCGAAGAAAGCCTGCAACTTCAGGTTGTGCCAGGTGAAATTTACTTCGGTGAATTCCTGTTTCACACTGTAGCTCACTTCTGAAGCCTGTGGGAATGATCTCCTGAAAGATTCTGCTCCTTTAAAATTGAGCGTGTTATCGCCCGCAAATGCTGAAGTTGCGATGGTTATTACCATTAAAGCGATGATGGATACCTTTTTCATAACTACTATTTTTTTAAGTTTGTTTGCCATTATTGGTTGTACCTAATAAGACCAACCTAATGCCAAATAGGTTACATTTGTATAACATATTGATAATTAGAAGTATCGTAACTTCGAGGAAAAGCAGGACTGTCCGGTATCGGACGATTTGTTGTCCGCAAGTGAACAACCGGACATTATTCAGGCGTTTGCATAATCAAAATAACAAGTCATGAACACAAACATTGGAATTTCCCAGCAGCATCTACAGGCAGTGGCAGCGGAGCTGTCCAAATTACTGGCCGATGAATTTGTACTTTATACGAAAACACGCAATGCGCATTGGAATGTAGAAGGTCCCGACTTTCATTCCATGCATATCTTTTTTGAACAGCAATACAATGCATTGGACGAGACGATGGATAGTGTAGCCGAGCGGATCCGTCAGCTGGGGCATTTTGCACCGGCTACGTTGAAGAGCTTTCTTTCGTTGACGCATCTTACGGAGAAGCTGGGAGAGAAAAATGACAGCCAGGGATTTCTAAAGGAGCTGCTCATCGATCATGAGAACATCATCATCTTTTGCCGCGAGAATATCAACCGTTTCGCCAGCGAATATGGTGACCTGGGCACCAGCGATTTTGTCACGGGTCTGATGGAAGAGCATGAGAAGATGGCCTGGATGCTGCGTGCGCACCTGAAATAAGCGTGAATCGCACTGGGCTATTGGACAGTCTGTCTAATTGTTCTTCTTGCCGAATAGCCGTTTGAAGAACCCTTCTTTTTTCTTCGGCGGCGGCGGTGTTTGAGGCGCATCCGTTACGGTGACCTTTACAGAACCCTGCGGGCTGCTCTTTTGCATGGTGGCCTCTTTCAGGATCTTCTGTTCTTCGGGTGACAGCTTGGAATCCGTAGGCACGGTGGGTGCGCTGGTATCAAGATATTGATTGGCTTTACCATTCCCTTCATTAGCTCCTTCCGCTCCGGGAGGGGCTATTTTTTCGATGTTCATGTAGTCATACATCATTTCCCTCCGCATGTTCTCGGGCTGGATGAACTTGGCAGTGCGATCGATGCCCAGGCTCTTATCCGCCAGGACCTTTGCAAAGAAGTATTCCCAAATGGGGCGTGCCGCCTGTGCGCCATAGCCCAGGCCGCCCTCCAGATGGATAAAGCGGGCGTCGCAGCCGATCCAGGCGCCGGCCATCAGCTGGGGTGTATAACCCATGAACCAGGCGTCGGAGTTATCATTGGTCGTGCCTGTCTTGCCGCCCATCTCCGCGATGCCCAGTCTGCTGCGAAGCCCTGCCGCGGTGCCGAAGTCCACGGGCCCCTGCATCATGCGGGCCATGGTATAGGCTGTGGCCTGGCTGATGGCTTCTTTACGCCGGGTATCGAAGCGCTCCAGGACCTTTCCATTCTTATCCTCTATCCTGGAAATATAATAAGGTTTGGTGCTGAACCCGCTGGCGGGGAACATGGTATAGCCCCACATCATTTCATACAAAGAGAGATCGCAGGCGCCCAGGGCCATGGAAGGGTAGGGCTCGATGCTGGTAGGAATACCTATCTGTTTGACGTATTCCGAAAATTTCCTGGGACCCACCTGTTTCATGATATAGGCGGCAACGCCGTTGATGGACCATGCGAGACCGGAGGCCATCGTCATCGACTCGCCTTCATGTCTGTCCATGCGTGCGGGCACATACCCAAAGCCGGGGAAATATTGCTGGCTGGTCTGGCACACTGTTTCCGGCGTGAAATTAAAGTCCTCGATGGCCAGGCTGTAAAGGAAAGGCTTGATGGCGCTGCCTACCTGCCGCTTGGTATTGATATTGACGTGGTCGTACTTATAGGTCTTGAAATCGATGCCGCCGACCCAGGCTTTTACGGCCCCGGTGACGGGGTCCATCACCATAAAGGCTGTTTGCAGCATCTGCTGGTTGTATTTGATGGAGTCCATCGGGGTCATCACGGTATCTTTTTCCCGGCGGCTGTTCCAGGCGAATACTTTCATGGCGACGGGCTGGAAGAAGGTCTTGCGTATGTCCGCGTCGCTAAGGCCTTCGTCTTCGAGCGAACGCCATCTATCGCTGTTATGCATAGCCGCATCCAGGATGTTCTGGTGGTCCTTCCAGATGAGACCCTTCCGGATGCCGTACTGCGCGCTGAGGGCTTTTTGCAGGATAGGCAGCTGTTTGGCCACGGCCTCGTCGGCATAGAGCTGCATGCGTGGATTGATGGTGGTATAGATCCGGAGGCCATCCTCATAAAGATTATAAGGCTCGCCCGTGGCGGGGTTCTTGTGTTCCTTGCACCACTTTTTCAGCTCATCCCGGAGGACATCCCTGAAATAGGGAGCCAGTCCATTGTTCTCGTCGAGCTTTTTGTAGTTGCTCATATCGATGGGAATGGCCTTGTATTTCGTAGCCTCGGCGGGCGTTAGATAGTTGTTCTTCACCATTTGGTTGATCACGGTGTTCCGCCTGTCGTATGCGGCTTTGATGTTCCTGCGGGGATTATAGAGCGTATTGCCTTTCAACATGCCGATGAGCACGGCTGCCTCGTCCACCGTCAGGCGATCGGGTTCTTTGTTGAAGAAAGTGCGGGAGGCGTTACGAATGCCGTATACATTGTCTCCGAAGGGGACTTCGTTGAGATAGAGGGCTAGTATTTCCTGTTTGGTAAAATTTCGTTCCAGCTTGATGGCGATGATCCATTCTTTCAGCTTTTCGATAAACCGGCGGACGAAATTCCTGGACCCCTGTTCCAGGAGGTTCTTGGCCAGCTGCTGGGTGATGGTGCTGCCGCCGCCATCCTTGCCGAGCTTTACGACGGCCCGCATGACGGAAAAACCGTCTATCCCGGAATGGTCATAGAACCGCTCGTCCTCGGTGGCTACCAGCGCGTTGACCACATTGGGGGAGATATCCCTGAATTCCACGTTGCTGCGGTTGCCCTTGTCCTTATAATATTTGCCCATGGCGGTGCCATCCTCTGCATAGACCTCGGTGGCCAGGGTAATGGACGGGTTTTCCAACTCCTTTAAAGAAGGCAGGGAGCCAAAGGCGCCCAGGTTGATCAGAACGAGGAACAGGATAAAGGCGGCCAATCCATAGAAAAAGACTTTCCAGAAAATGCGAACCATTTTAGACATATGATGAGCGATTGTAATTAGTGCGTGCCCACATCGGGTAGTACACATACCGTTCCAAATTTAAAACTTATCCGAATAGGCTGTTGTCAGGAACTTCCTATATCCTGGCATGTCCTTATTCGACAGCAGCAGCTGGAGATTGGGCGCCGAGATGAGCAGGAAGGTGTATTTACCCGCCGGGAGCCAGGGCACGACTTCCCTGGGCGCTGCGGCTTTGGCCTTTTGGAGGTAGTCCAGGGCAGCGGCGCTGTTTTCGAAGCTATTGATGACGACCAGCTTAAGGGAGTCATTCAGGGCGGAATTATCGATGGTGAGGGACTGACTGTAGAAGTTCTCCAGGTTCCAGCGATTGAAGGCATTGCGGGTCTCTGTCACGTATACGGGGTCTACCTTATCCAGGACGATGATCACCGCATGAGGTTTGTCCGGGGTAAACGTAAAGGTCGAATTGCTGCTCTTTACTTTGGCTGCCACCGCTGCCGAGTCCGCCCTCAACTGGGCGACGACTGCCTGGATGGAGTCGGCCTTGTGGCGTAAAAGAGCTGACTGTATCGAATCCTGCGCGGCTTTAGCCATAGCCTGCTGGAGGGAGTCCATCTGCTTTTGCAATTTGGACAGCTGGGCCGCGTCCATGGTGGCCTTGTTCATGCTGGCGGTGTCCACTGTCAGCTTGTCTTTTCCCGTGATGGTGGGTGCGCCGGGTTTGGCCGTCTGGACCGCGCCGGGGGCGTGTACGTTGGCCTTGGCCAGTGTGGAAGTATCTTCCTTTATCAGCAGCCTGGAGTCATCCCGCACCAGCCGGGGGGCGCTGGGGGCCGTGACCTTGCCGGGCATCAGCACGGTGGATGCTACCGTGTCGTCGTCGGACGCCCTTTTCACTTCCAGCTTCGTGAGATAGTCTTCGATCTCGCGGCGGCGCTTTAGCACATCGATCAGGGTGGTGGCCTTGGCAGCCATGGGGGTCTTGGGATATTTCGACGGGATCTTCGAGAGTATCGAAATAGCCTGTCCATCTTCCCTGTTGCGGATATGATATACGGCTTCGATATAAAGCAGCTGAGGCGTCCAGTATTTGTCGCCGTAGATGCTGTCGGCTGTCTTCTTATCGGCCAGCGCTTCTTCAAACCGCCCTTCTATGAACGAATTGTAGATCCTTTCATACTGACGGGTGGCCATGACCTTGAGCATGCCATCGGCCCGTGCGGTGGAATCCGGGTTGGTGGCCAGAGCCGTGGCGTGGCTGTTGGGATAATCCTTTTGCATGAGGGCCAGGATCCTTGCCGCGTTGGCTTCGTCGCCGACTTTTTTGTAGCAGCTGTACAGATTGAACAAGGTCTCGGCGCGGAAAAAGGACCTGGGGAATTTTTCCAGCAAGGTTGAATCCGTGGTGATCGCGGATGGATAGTCGGCTATACCTTCCTGGTAGGCCTTGCCCAGCACATAGGTGGCTCTTTCCACGGAATCTTCGAGCTTCTTCATTTTTTCCGGTGTCAGCGGAAGATTGTCCATAAGGGATTTGAAGGTGACAGGTGCGTTGGATGCCGCTGCATTTTTGGCGTCTATGTCTGTCAGCATGCCGGGCGCGCCTCTTTCGCCGGGCTTTGGCGCCTGGCTCCTTGCCATGGAGGACAGCTGCCAGTTGTCGACATTTTGCCTGCTGCCCCATTTTGTTTTGAAGTCGTTATAGCCTTTTGAGCGCAGGGAGGCGTTATTGAAATACCAGTCGTTGCCACCGGAGCTGTTGCTGAAGAGGTCGGTGACGGCGGCATTATTCTGGAAGCCGCTGACAGTGGAGAGGCTATCGCCTTCATCGCGGAGGCCGGAACGTTTGCGCAAGGTCCTTACCAGTTTTTTTATATAAGCGTCGCGCTGGTCGGGAGGCATGGAGGCGATGCGCACGAGGCTGTCCTGTCTGTCGATGATCCGGAGCTGTGTCACGATGATGGCCAGGGCCGCCTTGCGATCGGGCAGCCAGCTGATATCCCCCAATGACTGGCGGTCGCCGGTATTGAGGCTATCATAAAAATTCTTGGCGTCCCTGTATTTTTTATCCTCGAAGGAAAGATTGGCCAGCAGCAGGAAAGCGCGGTTGCGTTGGGTGCCGCCGATCTCGGCGGCGGCCTTTATACATTGACGCAGGAACGCTTCGGCGCCGGGTCTGTTATTCCTTTCCAGCTCCATTTGCGCGGCTGTGTAATAGATGATATCCCGGTAGGACTCATACCTATCCTTATGCGCCATTTTTACCAGCGCATTGATGTTCTGCTGTATAAAATCTTCGCCTCCTTCCTTGTTCTGGCGGATGGCATTCAGCCGGGCGTATATTTCCAGGACGGGATTATAAGTATGACGTATGGTGCGTTCGTAGAAGGTCCTGGCCTCATAGTTACGGCCGATCCTTTCATAGAGCTGTGCGATCAGGTATTCCCAGCGGGCCGTCTCTTCGTTATTGGCGGCGACAGGGAGCGCTTTTTCCAGGTAGAAGGCGGCGCTGTCGTAAATAGATTGCTTATAGAAGGAAAGCGCCTGCATTTCCGCCAGTCCCGGGCCCAGACGGGGAGGGAACTGCGGGTCGTGTTTTAGCACTTCGATAAGGCTGGTGGCTTCCGCATACTGGTCCTTTGCCAGATAGGTCCTTATCTTCCAGAGCAGGGCTTCATTACGGCTGGGGGGGAGGGAAAAAGTCTTTTGAAGGACATTCCTTTTTTCCCTGGTGGAGACGATGTTGGCATTTCCGCCTTCGTCGGCATTGGCGTTGCTGCCGATGGGTTTGTCGAAGCCGTCCTCTTCCTTGGGGGCGAATGCGTAGTTGAGGAATTGGAAGGTGATATAGGCGGAGTCGAAATCTTTTTTAAAGTAATAGCTTTTGCCGATGAGCATATAGAGATTGTCGACCCAGTCGGAACGTGTATCGTGTATGAGGATACCCATGGTGCACTTGTAAATGACGGAGTCGAGCTCTCTTTTTTGCGAGGCGGTGGCGTCGAGCGTATAGTTGTAAAAGGAGAGGAGGGTGGTGTAGTCATCTTTTTGCTGGACCTTGGCCCGCATGATGACCATATTGAGCTTTTCGTTGGCGTTGAAATAGTAGTTGTAGTGGGTGACCGTATTCTGTATGAAGCGACGGACCTTTTTTATCTTTTTGGGGTTCTCGCCGGACTTTTCGGAAGCGAGGACCCTGTTCTCGAATTTGGCGGGTTTTTTTAGGTCATAGGCTACCCCTACCTGTCCAAAGGTGGTCAGGGACAGGATGGAAAAAACAGCAAATAGCAGAATTTTACTATAAGTCACGAACCCAACGTTATGTGTATCGGAATTGGACTCTTTGAAAAATGTAGCCCAATTCCTGCAAACCGCAAATGTCTGTCCTTGGGACGAACCCCTTTCAGGGGTTCCTGTCCGAAAACTACGCCTAAATCCCCAATAACTGATTTCTTATGAATTTATTGCTCGCATTGGATTTTTAAGAAATTTAATCCAAATGCTTCGCAATGGCTAATGTTCGAGACCTTCGGACAACGAACTGGAAGTTCGTTAATTGCGTGAGGCAAACAGTCAAAAATCCCTATCTTGAGGCCGTAATCAGTCTCTATGGCCAAATTCGATGCCAATTCAACGTTCAAACGCCTGCAAAATCGCTACCGCCTGGTAGTCATGAATGACGACACATACGAGGAAGTCGTTACCTTTAAATTGTCCCGGCTGAGTGTATATGTAGGACTCTGCACGATTTTTGTACTGTTGACGGGGCTGACCGTGGCATTGATCGTATTCACCCCGTTGAAGCTGTATATACCGGGTTATGGAGATGTGAACAATACCAAGGATTTGCGTGAACTAAAAATACGTACCGATTCGTTAGAGCAAGAGGTTCGGTATAAGGATCAATATTTGGAGAGTATCCGGAATGTGCTGCAGGGCAATACGGCCATGAAGCTGGATACGACGACCTTGAAGATCCCCAAGCCGGAGAAGATCAGCGATTGACGACGAAGTACCAAGAACCTTTGAAACGACCGAAAAACCTAAAATCTGATATTATGTTCAATGGAAAATCCAAAACGGAGGACCTTGTAGGGAACCCCTCTACGGGTACCAGCACCAGCCTTATTGGGGCCGGAACTTCTATGAAAGGAGACATTACCAGCAATGGGGATCTGCGCATCGACGGCACCCTGGTGGGTAATATCAACTGCTCTGCGAAAGTTGTAATAGGCGCCAATGGCGTTGTCCAGGGTGATGTTGTTGGCGGACAGGCCGACATCATGGGCAAGGTCACCGGTACTATCAAAGTAAAGGACCTGCTTCAATTGAAAGGTGGCAGTATCGTCAACGGTAATATCCAGGCTGCCAAGCTGCAGATCGAGCCTACGGCCAATTTCAATGGGGAATGTCATATGGCGCCCCAGGCTGGTAAGGAAGCTGCCTCTTCCAACGGCAAGGCTACCCCGGAGATCAGCAAGGATTTTAAACATGCAACCATCGCCGCCGGCTGATCCCGGGAATAAGGGAGAGCCGGATAAGGATCGGAAGAGCAACAATCGCCGCGAACTGATACGTTATGCAGGGTTGTCATCGGAAGTATTGGCTTCCGTAGGGCTGGCCGTGTACCTGGGAATAAAAGCCGATAAAGGGCTGAAGGTTTCTTTTCCGATATTTTCCATGTCGTTACCTTTGCTGGTAATTATAGCGCTGATCGTGCGATTGGTGAAAGAATCATCCCGAAAAAAAGATGGAAAGTA
Source organism: Puia sp. (assembly GCA_035545935.1). GTDB lineage: Bacteria > Bacteroidota > Bacteroidia > Chitinophagales > Chitinophagaceae > Puia. The sequence continues at coordinate 19,370 of DASZXP010000037.1, forward strand.
ACACTTCTGGCAAGTCTTTTTGGCCTGTAGCGGCCATTTTCGTTATAGTAGCCCTGCTGGCGCTGGCGGCCCGAAACTGGCTGGCGGAGCAGTGGAAGATGGATTATCTGGTATTGTCGGTGGGCAACCTGGTGCTCTTTTTAGCCACAGCCTTCTCTTTTTACCTGTATTCCAGGGCTTTACGAAATAAGAACGTACACTTATTCCTTCGTATGATGTATTCCAGCCTGCTGATAAAAATGGTATTTTGCCTGGCAGCGACCCTGTTATATCTCTTTATAGCCGGAAAGGATGTCAATAAAGCGGCGATCATTGGCTGTTTTGTCCTCTATATGGTGTACACGTATATAGAGGTGAAAATTTTAATGCGTCTGAGCAAGAATTCTCCGAAAAATGGCTAAGAAAGAAGCTCCGCTGGAGTATCTCCGTCAATTTATTCCCGATGTATCCGCCCCCCTGGTCCTGGAGTATTTGAACCATTACAAGGTGCATTTGACCATTACCCGCGAGCGGAAAAGCGTGCTGGGGGATTACCGGCATGCCACCCAGGCCAATAACCACCGGATCAGCGTCAATGGCAATCTCAACAAGTATTCCTTTCTTATAACCCTGATCCATGAGCTGGCCCATCTGGTGACATTTATGGAGTATGGCAACCGGGTGCAATCCCATGGGAAGGAGTGGAAGCAGGTGTATCGCAAGATGCTGGAAGAATTCCTGCGTCTGAAAGTGTTCCCGGCGGATGTACTGGCCGCCTTGAAAAAGAACCTGCATGACCTGCCGGCCAGCAGCTGTGCGGACGAGAACCTCATGCGGATCCTTAAGAAATATGACGAGAACCCCGGAGGGCTGCTGTTGGTGGAGCAGATCGCTGAAGGGGCCAGTTTCTTACTGGATGACGGGCGTGTTTTCCGGAAAGGAAAAAAACTGAGAAAAAGGTATCAATGTGTGGAACTGTCTACGGGAAAATTGTATCTTTTCAGCGCGATATATGAGGTAAAGCCTGTGCAGGAACCGCCAAAGGCGGTTCGTCCGAAGGACAGAAATTAGCGGTTTGCGGAAATTGGGCTATTTTTAAGTGAAGACCAATTTCCGCACATGTACCTGTGCAGAACTTATCCAGATAAAATAAAGTCTATCCGAGAATTGCTTATATTGCAGTGTCTTAACTACCTATCCTCGCCGTTTTTAGCCCCCTTATTACTACCCGGTCGTTGCTTATCCGTTCATATGCCCGTTTTTAATCCTGACCCGGATAAATTTTACTTATGAAGAAAATTCCTGCGAACTAGCTTAAAATAGCGATGACGCTATAGAGAATGGCTATCGAGAGGAGAATGAGTCCGATGAATGGTTTGTCTGCGTTTTTCATGTTGCGAAGTATTTTAAGGTTATGGATTATTGGGTTAACGCAAGCATGAAGGCAAATAGTATGCCATCAGGGTAAATACGGATATCCCTTAGCTACTACAGGTCTGAATAGGGGGCCGGGTGCATGAATACGATGTCGATGTGAGAGACATTGTTCTGGTATTCGGGTTTGGCCGACAGCTCTTTCCAGTATGGGTCCGCGCCGAAAGTCTTCCAATGGGCATCCCTTGCCGCCATATCGTCGAAGCTGGTCATATACATCAAATTGGGCA
>DASZXP010000038.1:0-37026 GCA_035545935.1 Puia sp.
GAAAGCAGTCATGACGGTGATCCATTCCCTGTAAGCCCGGGCTTACAGCACCATCAGGCTGCATCCCCGTATATCGCTGTTATCCACACGTCCCGACACCTCGAAGTCCCCATTGGGGTGGATAAATCCGATATCGTCCACCGCCAAAAAGCTGCAGGAGTAGATATTAGCCAGATCGATAATATTGAGAAGCCCCTCTCCCCGGCGGCCGATGTCCAGGGGATCGTCCTCCCTTCTCACCAGCATCCGCATCCATGGGGGGCATTCGAATACGCCATCACCGGCAGAATAGGCCTGCGACAGCAGCTCGGTCATCCCATATTCGGCATGTACGGCCTTTACCCCCAGCCTGTCCCGCAGGAACGCATGCAGCTCCGGACGGGTGATCTCCTTTCTGCGGCCCTTCATTCCACCCGTCTCCATAACGATGGTATGCTTCAGCTGCAGGGAATATTTCTCCGCAAAGTCCAGCAGGGCAAAGGTTACTCCAATGAGCAGGGTTTTTTGCCCTTTTGCTTCCAGGCCCTGCAGCAGGCCATAGAGCTTTTCGTGTTCGTACAGGTAAAATCCGCTGTCGGGGTGACCGCTGAGGGCGATCAGGTCGTTGACCATTACCACAAGACTGGATCCTGTCCTTTCCAGGTATGCCGGAAGCAACCCTATGACACAAAAATCTCGTATATGACCATAGAAGAGCTCGAATCCCTTTGTAAAGCTCGTTCGGTACAGCTCCAGGTCTTTTACCTCGTGACGGCTGCCCCCCGATCCGGTGGTGCCGCTGCTCTCGAATACGGCCTGGGGGATGAATTCGCCGGTGCGGACGGCATGGGTCTTGAAAAAGCTCACGGGCAGGAAAGGTATCTCCGTCAGGGCGCTAACATTGCCTGGCTGTATACCCAGCGCATCGGTGTAAGAGCGATAGAGGGGATTATGCTCATACTGGTAGCGAAAAATGTCCAGTGTCAGACCGGAAAAGGTCTCCGGACTGGCTTTGAATATATCGGACAACAAGTTGTAAAAAACCATATAAGGTGTAGCCCTTTTCAACAAAATTAGGTAGGTTTGTAAATATATCCACGCAGCATGAAGCTTTCATCTTTCTTGTTACCCGGAATATTGATAACGATGGCCTTATGGTCTTGCAGCAAGAGCGGTGGCGGCAGTAAACCCAAGGTCAGCATCCAATCCATCAGCAATCCCATTCAACCCGACCAGGACCTGGATGTCGATCTGAAGTTCACGAATGGCAGCAACCTCTCCGGCGGCTGGCTGATAGTCATCCGCACCCGGGTCAACCAGATACCACCCATCAACACCCTTGGCGGCGATACCATCGTTGCACAGCTGCCCACCTACAGCGGCACCGACAAAGGTGAATTGGAGTTTACACAACCCTACCAGGGCTATCTTCATTATGACGACCATATCAACGATACGCTGGTCTTTAAATTTGCTGTGATCGATGCAAATGGTAATAAAAGCGATACCATATCTTCGCCTAAGGTTGTTGCCATTAGCCTTTAAAGAAATTGCAGCGCTTTGTTACGAAAAATATTCGACTTCTTCATTTTTAGCAGCCTTTATATTGCCTTGTGTGCTGTGCTGATGGTATGGCAGACGAGTGAATTGCTGCTGGGCAGCCCGCCCTCCGAAAGACTGATGGGTTTTGTTTTTTTTTCCACCATCTGCAGCTATAATTTTCATTGGTATCTTACCCCTTATTCAGTCAATCCTTCCCGCAGGGCATCCTGGACCCAACGGCATAAGATCCTGCATTTTATCCTTTACCTGGTGGGGCTGGTAGGATCGGGCGTCTATTTCTTTTACCTGCTGTCGCATGTAGTAGCGCTCTGTTTTGGCGCCTTTGTCACCTTTCTCTATTCCGCGCCCAAGCTTCCCCAGCCAATTTTCCGGCGGCTGCGTGATATCGCGGTGGGAAAGACCATTTTTTTGGCTTTTGTATGGATGTATGTCACGACCGTGCTTCCTCTCGTGGTAGCCGAGGCAACCTGGAACGGAGGCTCCGTTCTCTTTGTCCTTAGCCGCTTCTTCCTCATCTATGCCATCTGTATCATCTTCGACTACCGGGACAGGGAGGACGACAGAAAAGATGGCATCCGAAGCCTTATCACCCTGCTGAATGAAAAGAGCATCGACTGGCTGTTCATCGCCTCGCTGGCGGTATTTGCGCTAAGCACGCTGGGATTGGGCTTTTTTCACTACCCGGGCTTTTATATATTGTTATTGCTGATACCGGGGATCCTGACGGCATGGCTGTATAACAGGGCCAAAAGGGATTTTTCCGACTATATATACTACGTCGTCCTGGACGGGCTAATGATGTTTTCCGGCCTGCTGATGCTGATCTTCCGAATTTGATTAAATTTGTCACCTAATCAACACAGGTACAATGGCAAAAAGCACGAAGACCGAGGCTAAGTCTCCTTCCATATTGACGACCGGATCGCTGAATTTTTTAAAAGCTTATATCGACAATCCGTCCCCCGTGGGTTTTGAAAGCAGTGGCCAGCAGCTATGGCTGGATTATCTCAAACCTTATATCGACAGTCATTTTACGGATCCTTATGGCACGGCCGTAGGGGTTATCAATCCCAAGGCGACCTTTAAAGTGGTCATCGAGGCGCATGCCGATGAGATCAGCTGGTTTGTCAACTATATTACTCCCGAAGGTCTTTTATATCTCAAACGCAATGGCGGAGTGGATCACCAGATCGCTCCCGCTCAACGGGTCTTTATCCATGGCAAGAAAGGAAAGGTCCCCGCGGTATTTGGGTGGCCCGCTATCCATACGCGGCTTGGCAACCCGGATTCCAAGGAACCCGCGCCCAAGGTGGACAATCTTTTCCTGGACTGCGGCGCCCGGAACAAGAAGGAAGTGGAAGACCTGGGTGTGCACATCGGCGCCGTGGTTACTTACCAGGCGGGTTATGAAGAGCTGGCCTACGATTACCTGATAGGCCGTGCGTTCGACAATCGTGTCGGGGGCTTTATGATCGCCGAAGTGGCGCGGCTGCTGCACGAGAACAAGAAGAAGCTGCCCTTTGCCCTGTATGTGGTAAATGCCGTACAGGAGGAAGTAGGTCTGCGGGGTGCGGAAATGATCGCCCGTCGCATCAAGCCGGATGTGGCCATCATTACGGATGTCACGCATGATACGGCTACTCCCATGATCAACAAGATCATCGAAGGGGATATCGCCTGCGGCAAAGGACCATCCCTGGCATTCGGGCCTGCCGTACACAACAAGCTGTTGGGCCTGGTCCAGGATGTAGCGGAAAAAAAGAATATCCCCGTACAAATGCGCGCCGTATCCAGGAGCACAGGTACGGATACGGATTCCTTTGCCTATGCCAATGACGGATGCCCCTCCGTGCTGATCTCGATCCCCCTGCGGTATATGCATACGACGGTGGAGATGCTGCATAAAAGGGACGTCGAGCAGACCATTCAGCTGATGTACGAGACCTTGCTGACCTTAACGCCGTCTACGAACCTGAAATATCTATAAGGGACGCCGCCCGACGCCACGGAGGAGCATTACCAGCCAGACCAGCGCCGTCAGCAAAAAAAGGTACCCGGAACAAAGACGCAGGTAAAAGTGAGAATTGACAGGACTAAGGTTGTCCGAATACAAGGCATAATATGGCTGGGTAGAAAAAAGACCCGTAATTTTCTCTACTATATTTTTAGGGCTCGTCAGCCGGCGATAGCGACCATAGTAAAAGGTAAAGACCGTATTATGATCGAACGCATTTCCGGCCGAGACTCCCACCTGTTCAAAAGGCACGCTCACAAGGCTGTCTCCTTTATAATGAAGGGCCTTTGCCGAAGTGTCCATGGGGTGATATTGCAGCAGCCGCTGAATATCCAGCGTGTTGAGGAAATGCCCGTCCTTTGTCACCAGCACAATTCCGTCCGTCAGGTCGGCATAGGCCCAGCATCCGTATTCCTTTAGCCATACTTCATTGACTACATGGTCAGAAAATGCAAGTCCATCCAGTGATGCTCCCGCCTCTATATAACGGCATGGAACATTCGCTTTATTCAAAAAAAAAGAAAAAATAGTGGAATAGCCGCCGCATTGCAGTCTGGATCTCCCTGCCTGTACGCACCTCATCTGCCCGACAGGTGACAGCCTGGCCATTTCACCGGAAGGGGGTCCGGCCTTATTCCCTATGATGGAAAGGATAAAACAAGCTATCTTTTTGACCTTGACTTCCGACGCATCGTCGGGCTTTATTTTCATAGAGTCCGCTAAATAATGCCTTACAGCATCCTCTTCCTGCTCACCAGGGACGAGAGGGCCAAACGTGGACCATACCTGCGGTGTTTCCAACGTACCCGGCGACACTACGGTGGAATGAACGATGATCTCGGGCTTGTCTATATTGATAGTACAGCTGTCCTTTGAATTGATCTTTATATGGTAATCTTTTTCTCCCTGCCCCATCTTTATCGTCAGTACCGGAGCCTGCAGGTCGAGTATCATTCCCTTTCTATCATATACTTCGAAATGATTGGAAGGCTGTATATGTTCCCCTTCGAAGGCTATTTCAACACGGTCATCGGACTGCCGGCGAATATGTGTGATATGCAGCTGTCCGCTGACGGAATAAAGCCCGTTGTATGAAAGGTAGCGGGCATAAGCATCGGGTAGTTTCTTTCTGCAAAAAAGAGCAACGGCTCCGATCAACAGCAGCAGCCCCGTCAAAAGAAAAAAACCCCGCCTTATCTTGATTTTTTGCATGGATAATAGAACAAGATACACGAAAAAAGCGTTTGTTGGTGAAATGTTCGTTTTCCTATAATTTTGACGTCATGATAAGAAATGACTGGACGATAGAAGAAATTCACGATATATACAATACTCCCCTGCTGGACCTCATCTACCGGGCCGCCAGGACGCACCGTGAACACAACGAAACAGGTGAAGTGCAGGTCTGTACGCTGCTGTCGATCAAGACAGGTGGCTGTCCGGAGGACTGCGCCTATTGTCCCCAGGCCGCACGCTACAACACAGGGGTCGATGTACAGGCCCTGATGAAAAAGGACGAAGTGCTGGAATATGCGGCAAAGGCCAAGGCGGCAGGCTCTACACGTTTTTGCATGGGAGCCGCCTGGAGGGAAGTGCGGGATAACAAGGACTTCGACAGAGTGCTGGATATGGTAAAAGGCGTCAACGAAATGGGCATGGAAGTTTGTTGCACGCTGGGCATGTTGAATGAGGACCAGGCTAAAAAGCTGGCCGATGCCGGACTGTACGCCTACAATCATAATTTGGATACTTCTTCCGAATACTATAACGAGATCATCTCCACCCGGACCTATAACGACCGCCTGTCCACGCTGGACAATGTTCGCAAGGCCGGGGTAACGGTCTGTTGCGGAGGCATCATTGGCCTGGGTGAGACCCATGCGGACAGGATCAAGATGCTGCATACGTTGTCGACCATGGCCGTACATCCCGAAAGCGTTCCCATCAATGCGCTGGTAAGGGTAAAAGGCACTCCCCTGGAGAATAATCCCAAGGTGGACAGCTGGGACATGATACGCATGATCGCTACGGCTCGTATCCTGATGCCGCGTACGATGGTGCGGCTCAGCGCAGGAAGGGCGGAAATGAGCCAGGCAGAACAGGCGCTTTGTTTCATGGCAGGCGCTAATTCGATCTTCGCCGGCGATAAATTGCTGACGACGCCGAATCCTTCTTTCGAAGAAGATAACATTATGTTCGAGCTGCTGGGATTGAAGCCGAGGGAAGCCTTTAAAACGGAAAAGGAGTTAGCCGCTATGCAGTAGATCAGACGGCGCGCAAGTGCCCGATCTCCTCACACAAATATGTTTTTCCGGCCAGGACCTCATCGATGGCCGTGATCATTTCGGTGCTGGATGAATTCTTAGTGACATAGCCATTGGCGCCATTGCGAAGCATTTCATTTACATAAGATCGTTCTGCCTGCACGGAGACTCCGATGATCTTGATATCGGGGGCAAATTCCCGGATGGCCCGGGTAGCTTCGATACCATTGACAGGCTCCATATTTATATCCATGAGGATCACATCCGGCTGTAATTTTTTGGCTATCTCGATAGCCTCCCGCCCGTTGGCGCATTGAGCGACAACATTGATCCTGGGCACCTGGTTCAACACCCAGCTCCAGGCCTCGCGGACATGAAAATGATCATCAACGATAATTATCCTGACCATGAAAGTTATTTCTACCAGTCCAAAATTACTGCTAATGCTTTAAAAAAGACGCAAATCAGGTGTAATCCACTACACGATTACCCAGTTTCCCTGATCTGCACTTATGACTACTTAGGCATATCTAATCATTTAACCTTAGATTAAGCCCGAACTGATTGTAGCCTGCAGTATTTGTATAGAAACCCCGTGCATATCTAAGCTCCAATTTCTTCAACAAAACGCCCAGCCCGAAGGAAAATCCGGTGAAACCATTGCCGGCCTCGCCAATGTTCAGCTCTTTTCTCCGGAGATAATTATAGGCAACGGTGATCTCTACCCTATCTTCGGGAAAGACCTGCGCGGCCAGTATAAAATGCCGGAAAAGCTTGTCCACCGTGAAAGAGGAGCTCTTATTATTCTGATCAAAGCCATTGTAATTGTTAAAGGCAGTATCGTCATAACGGATATTGAACTGCTGGAGATGATGGGCGGTGAAGGAAAACTGAATGGGCGCCTTAGCCAGGCGTTTGGTGAGTCCCAGCGAAAGGTCGAAAGGCAGGTCGCCGCGTGTCGTGCCCGCATAAGGATGGAATTGAACGCCCATGTTCCGTAGCGTGAGCCCCGCCTGAAAGAGCCGGGCGCTGTCATAATAATTGATCCCTATGTCCAATGCCGCGCCCGAGCTTCGGTAATACCCATACGCGGAATGAATGAATTTCAATGCGACGCCATAGAACCATTTTTTCTCATATCGACGGCCGGCGGCTATCTGCGCTACATAGTCATTGGGATGAAGATCGCCAAGGATATTGCCGGCGGCATCCGTCTGCGTAACATTGCCATAATCCAGGTAATTGACCCCCGCGGCAAAACTTGTCTGCCAGCGTGCGCTATACATGGCTCCCCAGCAATGGTAATTATGCACCCCTCCATACAGCGTGCTGAAGGACGCATCGATCTGTCCATGCATCGAAGGTCTTAACAATGCGGGATTGGTAAAGGAAAGACCGGCATCGCCCGTAATAGCCGAATTATTGATGCCGCCCAGGGCCGTCAGCTGGGGCGTATTGGGAAGGTCCAGGAAACTGAAGACCGTATTGCCTCCAAGGGTTTGCGCGGCAACGGGACCAACGGCCAGCAAGAGAAAGAGGACGGCGGACAGCTTCATATGGAAGCCAAGCTAATAAAAATCCCTCATGGACATGAGGGATTTTTTTTTAACCCTTAAAACAACCAACATGAAAATAATTTGACCGGCCGGCGTATCGCGGCAGGTCTACTTTATTAACACGTATGGAGAGGGAATGGTTCGTTGCCTATATCACGCAAGCGCCAATTCCAGCACTTGTTGCATATTTTTAACAAATGAGAATTTCAATCCTTTTATGAAGCCGGAATCTATCTCCTGTATGTCCTTTTCATTTTGCCAGCAAAGAATGATCTCTCTCAGTCCGGCCCTTTTGGCTGCCAGCACTTTTTCCTTGATACCTCCTACGGGCAGCACCTGGCCTCTCAGCGTGATCTCTCCCGTCATAGCCAGATAGGGTTTGACCTTTTTGCCGGTGATGGCGCTGGCGATGGAGCTCATCATCGTGATACCCGCGCTGGGTCCGTCCTTCGGCACGGCGCCTTCGGGCACATGGATATGAATGGTCTTTTTCGAAAAGAGATCGGGATCTATATCATATTTGCGGGCATTGGACTGGAGATAGGTAAGGGCTGTGACAGCGCTCTCCTTCATGACATTGCCAAGATTGCCGGTCAGCTTCAAGTCCCCTTTGCCCTCACTAAGACTGGTCTCCACGAACAGTATGTCCCCCCCGACGTACGTCCAGGCAAGCCCTACGGCAACACCCGGCATATTGGCCACTTTATAGATATCGTTGCTATAACGAGGCTTACCCAATACCTTTTCCACATCGGTGGGAGTAAGCTTTGCTTTTACCTTGCCTTTCAGGGCATATTCCTTTGCCTGGTAGCGCATGATAGAAGCCAGCTGTCTGTCCAGCTCCCGCACGCCGCTCTCCCGGGTATAATCCTGGATGATCTTACCGAGGATATTGTTGGTAATGGAAAAGTTCAATTTATCGACGCCGTGCGCCTCCCTTTGTTTGGGTACGAGGTGCTGTCGGGCGATCTCGACCTTCTCTTCGATGGCATATCCGCTTAAGTCAATGATTTCCAATCGATCGCGAAGAGCGGGCTGTATGGCGGCCAGGTCATTGGCCGTAGCCACGAACAGTACTTTGCTCAGATCGTACTCCAATTCCAGGTAATTGTCATAAAAAGTGTGGTTCTGCTCGGGATCCAGCACCTCCAGCAGGGCGGAAGAGGGGTCGCCTCTGAAATCCGTGCCCACCTTGTCTATTTCATCGAGGATCATGACGGGATTGGAGGACTTTATCTTGCGCAGTGACTGGAGTATCCTGCCAGGCATGGCGCCGATATAGGTCTTGCGGTGTCCCCGGATCTCGCTCTCGTCGTGCAATCCACCCAGGCTGATCCGAACATATTTCCTGCCGATGGCTGACGCGATGCTTCTGCCCAAAGAGGTCTTGCCTATACCGGGAGGACCCACAAAACAGAGTATAGGGCTTTTCATGTCGCCTTTCAGCTTCAATACGGCCAGATATTCCAGGATCCTTTCCTTTACCTTATCCATGCCGTAATGATCCTTGTCGAGTATCTTCTTTGCTTTCTTGAGGTCATAGGAGTCGTCCGTATAATCCTGCCAGGGCAGCTCCAGCATCAGATCGAGGTGGTTGTACACCACGGAATAGTCGGGGGTGCTGGGATGCATACGCTCCAGACGCTCGATACCTTTTTTAAACATATCCCTGGCAGCGACAGGCCATTTCTTGCTCTCGGCCTTTTTCTGCATTTCCTTCAGCTCACGCTCGTTGGTATCGCCTCCCAGCTCGTCCTTGATGCTCTTGAGCTGTTGCTGCAGGAAGTATTCCCGCTGTTGCTTGTCGAGCTCTGTCTTGGTCCTGTTGGTAAGCTTGTTCTTCAGCTCCGCAAACTGCAGCTCCCTTTGCAGCAGCTGCATCAGGAGGTCAGCCCGGGACTTGATATGATGTATCTCCAGCAGCTGTTGCTTTTCATGCAGCTCGGTATTGAGATTGCTGGAAATAAAGTGAATGAGGAAAGATGGGTTCTCGATGTTCTTTAAGATGATGGAAGCCTCGGAAGGTATATTGGGAGATAGCTGGATGATCTGTGCGGCCAGGTCCTTGATATTGCTCACATAGGCTTCGAAATCCTGTTCCTTCGGGGCCTCCTCCTCTTGCAGCAGCACAACCTGCGCCTTGAAATAAGGGTCTTCCGCCGTGACGGCCCCTACTTTAAAACGCCGTTTGCCCTGAAGAATGACAGTAGTGCCTCCATCCGGCATCTTGATCATTTTTATGATGCGCGCCACTGTCCCTACATCTTCCAGGTCGGAGACGGAGGGGTCTTCGATATTGCTGTCTTTTTGCGCCAATACGCCGATAAGCCTGTCCGCCTTGTAAGCATCGTTCACCGCCTTGATGCTTTTATCTCTTCCTACAGTGATGGGAAGGACCACGCCCGGGAAAAGCACCGTGTTACGTAAAGGGAGTACGGGCAATTCCTTGGGTATCTCGATATCATGAAGGTTTTCGTTATCACTTTCATTCAAGGGTATGATCGGCATAAAATCCATATCATCGTCTGCGCGCATAAATAAATTCCGTTCTTTCATAATGACAAAATAGCATCTGTAAGGGAAAATTCCTACTGTTTTACAAATGAATATATGGGGTTCAAGTTTGGTGCCAGACCTCCGGCAAAAAAAAGGTTGGACCTTTCTGGCCCAACCTTTGACAAAATGTCTTCTTTCGTTAGAAAAAGCGGAAGCCGGCGTATACCTGGAATCCCTGATTTTTCCAGCTATGATCGTCTGTGACGTCATTGATGTTATTGAGTCCTACTACATAGCGACCGCCAACCACCAGGCTGGCCAGGTTCAGCTGAACACCTCCCACCAGGGAAAGATCGCCTTTTTTAAAGGCATCCTTACTATTATCTACCAGGTTCTTGTCCTGGTTGAGGAGGATCCCGAACTGGGGACCTGCCTGAAAGCTGATGATCTTGGCGGGACGGAAACTGAGCAGGAGGGGAATGCTGAGATAATTCAGTTTGCCCTTTACATCGTCGAGACCATGGGGATAAATGGAGCTGAACTGAGTGCCCGTACGGTAATTGGTCTGATTCCACAATAATTCAGGCTGTATACCAAATACGCCGGGAAAATTGATCTCGGCGAAAGCTCCTACATTGTATCCAAAATGGAATCCCTGGTCATAGCCCTGGCCATCGACCTTGAAGATATTAGCGCCTCCTTTTACTCCCAAATGAATTCCCTGGGCGCGTGATTGAACAACGACAAAGGTTAGCATTAACAGCGAAAGGACAATTGACTTGCTCTTCATGTTGAGTGGTTTTAGATGATTGACTGGTTTGAGAGTAGTGTTTCAACTTATATGCCACGTATTTTAAGAGGAAAATTGTCCACAGACGCTATTTCAGCCGATAGCCCAGGTAGAAATGGAATCCATGGTATTTCCACGGATCGCTTTTCAATGCATTGTCTTCTGTCAGTCCTACCGTATACCGTGCGCCAATTTTAACTTTTCCTAAATTGAGCTGACCTCCAAATACCAATGCCAGATCGCTCTTTTTAAAAGCATCCTTGCCATTATAATCGCCTGTCAGCAATCCGGAGGTCTGATCCACCAGGTAGCTGTACTGTGGCCCCAGTAGGATGGATAATTCAGGCGCAGGTTTAAAAGCAAACATGACGGGAAGAGAAATATAATTGAGATATACGTCTGCGTCGGCCACACCTGCTCCGGGATAGATCTGGCTGAAATCCTGATCCGTCCTGGCTAAAACCTGATTCCACAGCAGCTCTGGCTGAATGGCCATCAGCCTGTTGATGGTATATTCGCCATATACGCCTGCGCTGAAGGCGGGCTTGAACTTTTCGGTAAAGCTGCGGCCCGTCACCTTATACATATTGGTTCCGCCGATGACGCCAAGATGAAGCGCCTGAGCATACGTTGTAGCAGTAGCAGTGGTTAACAGTACGAAGGAAATGAGGACGAATTTCATTCTCGGATTCATTGTTGGTGCTGTTTTTTAAGCTTAATAATTATGGTGAATATAGTAGTCAATACCTTATAGCTTTGTTAAAATAGGCTAATGCGTGGTAATCGGCCTCCAAAATATAGCCCGATCCCCGCACATCGTAAATATCTGTCCTTCGGACGAGCTCCTTTCAGGAGCTCCGAGGGGTCGTTAATAACTGCCGATACGCATCGACAGCCCCAAACGTTGCCGGCCCGCAAATTTAGGACCTTTTGGCAAAGATCGTCAATATATTCTTCGTATATATATCACCGATATATACCCTCCTGCAGCGAAAGAGGCTGGGATCAGACAAGCTCGATAACGGTGATCTCGGGCAGAATGCCCACTCTTCCGGGGTAGCCGATGAACCCGAAACCCCGGTTGACATATAATTTCTGACGTCCTTCCTCATAAAGACCCGCCCATTGTTTGTAGACGTATTGTACGGGGCTCCATTTGAGCCCCGGGATCTCCACGCCGAACTGCATGCCATGCGTATGTCCTGCCAGGGCAAGATCGATGTCGGGGTAATGGGGTCTTACCTGGGCGTCCCAATGGCTGGGATCATGGCTCATGAGTATCTTGAACGGGTATTTTTCCGTCCCCGCATATGCCTGGTCCAGCCGTCCGTGTTTGGGGAACCGGGCTTTGGCGCTCCAGTTCTCGATACCGATAAGAGCTATCTGCTGGCCGTCCTTTTCCAGGGCCACATGCTCGTTCATCAGCAAACGCCAGCCCATATCGGCCTGCAGCTGTTGCAGACGCTGAAGATTGGCTTTTTTCAATTCGGGCGTCTCCCACCAGATATAATCTCCATAATCATGGTTCCCCAGTGTGGAAAATACGCCCATTGGAGCTTTCAGCCGGCTGAAGATCTCGATATAGGGGTCCACTTCCTTGGAGATATCATTGACCAGATCCCCCGTAAAAAGGATCAGGTCGGGCTTTTGGGCCAGCACCATGTCTATGCCATGGGCCACTGCCTGGAGGTTTGCCAGGCTACCGGAATGAATATCAGATAGTTGTACAATTTTCATCCCTTTGAAGGCTGGAGGAAGGTTGTCGAAGGCAAGAGGGACCTTCCGGATCTTGTAATTGTATTTGTTGCTGTATCCATAGATCAGGGTGGAAAAAAGGGCCCCACCGAATCCAAGCCCCATCCAGCTGAGGAAAACACTCCGGGTTATACCATCTTCCGAAATAGTATCTCCTTCCGTATTGGGGAAGAACAGTTTCCCGGAGGCCCATTGCACCAGACGGCGGATATCGTCCAGAAGGAAAAAGACGCAGGCCAGCAACTTGGCAAAAAAGAGCCCCAGGATAGTGGCAAATACATAGGTCCTGAGCCGGCGGTACTCCGGGTCCCAGAAAAAAGGCAGCAGGGCGAAAATGGCGATGCTGAGAATGGATACGGCCCAGTAGCTGTTGAACAGGATGGACCTGCCTCGGGGAGAGGCGCCCTGGCTGATGGTCTTTAGCGCCTGGAATATGTAAAAATCCAATAATAAGAACATTACGATGACGACGGCTAGAAATCTCCTGTTATGCATGAAGCTCCGTATTTAAATTTATGCGGGAAAAGTGCATTCTGAAATTTAGCCCTTTTCCCGCAAAGGGCTTATGTCTGACCTTCGGTCGAACCGCTTCCAGCGGTTCCTGTTATATTTTTCGAAATTCATCCAGCTGCAGCTGAATGGCCTCCAGGGTCCGGGGGTCCTCGATCTTTCCCTCCCTATCCAACAGGGTATCGACCATGGAGATGGGTAATTTATTGTGATGCACCTTCATTTTCAGATAGTGCAGGATGCCCGTAAGATGCTCCATGCCCCGGAGATTGCCCGCCCTGCCGGTGGACACGCCGGTGAGCAGGGCATGTTTGCCCCACCAGCATTTTTCGATGTTGGAAATATCGAATAAGGCTTTCAGAACGCCGGGAATACTACCGTTGTATTCCGGGGAAATAAAGATAAAACGCTCGGTGGGGATCAGTATGTCCTCTTCGATGGCTACATAGGCGGGATTCCTCTCCAGCACATTCAGGCCTTCAAGGGATAACAAATTGGCTTCCACCCCTTTTTGAAGCAAGATCCCCTGATATACCCTGGCTACTTTTAGGGTTTTGCTATTGGGCCGGTTAGTCCCGGATATTATGGTATACATATTCTGCGTCATCAACAGTAAAGAAAAAGGAAAGTTCTGGGATAAAATGTATTTTCGTGCTTTCCCTTTCGAATGGGTAAAGTTACATTATCACTATGGCAAGAACAATCGGAGTTGCAAATCAAAAGGGCGGCGTTGGCAAGACCACTTCGGCTATTAATCTGGCAGCCAGCTTTGCCGTGCTGGAATTCAAGACCTTGTTGGTAGATGCCGACCCGCAGGCCAACAGTACCACCGGGGTGGGATTTGACCTTCACAATGTTACGCAAAGCCTCTATGACTGTATGGTGAACAATATCCCTGTCAGGGATGTGATCCTGAAGTCAGAGATACCGCATCTGGATGTTGTTCCCTCTCATATCGACCTGGTAGGCGCGGAAATAGAGATGATCAATTACCCCAACCGTGAACTGGTGCTGAAAGGCATCCTGGAGCCGGTGAAGAGCGATTATGATTTTATCATCATCGACTGCAGCCCCTCGCTGGGTCTGATCACGGTGAATGCCCTGACGGCGTCCGATTCCGTCATCGTGCCGGTGCAAACGGAATTCTTCGCCCTGGAAGGGCTTGGCAAGCTGCTGAACACCATCAAGATCGTCCAAAGCAGGCTCAATCCGGACCTGGCCATCGAAGGCATCCTGATGACCATGTATGACGGCCGCCTGCGGTTATGCAACCAGGTTGTCAGCGAAGTACGCAAACATTTCGACGAGATCGTTTTCAATACCATCATCCACCGTAATACGAAGATCAGCGAGGCTCCCAGCGTAGGCAAGCCCGTGATCCTGTATGACGCTTTCAGCAAGGGCTCCGTCAATTATCTCAACCTGGCAAAGGAGATCCTGCAGAAGAATAATATGACTAAGCTCAAACAAGAGGAGAGGATCTTAGAATAAAATACAATTATGACCACCCCGAATAAAAAAGGGGATGCTCTGGGTAAGGGCATCCGATCGCTATTACAAAGTATCGACGCAGACCTGAAGACCACTTCGGGCGAATTGAAATCCTCCGTTGTGGAGGCCGTGACGAACATGTTGCGTATCCCGCTGGATCAGATAGAGACCAACCCTCGTCAGCCCCGTCATGATTTCGACGAGCAGGCGTTGCAGGAACTGGCTCACTCCATCAAGCTGCATGATATCATCCAGCCCATCACGGTATCGAAGCTGCCTTCCGGCAAATACCGTCTTATCTCGGGCGAACGTCGTTATCGCGCCGCGAAGATCGCCGCGATAAAGGATATTCCCGCCTATGTACGGCAGGCCGATGACCAGCAGCTGCTGGAGCTGGCATTGCTGGAGAACCTCCAGCGTGAAGACCTCAACGCAATGGAAATAGCGCTCAGCTACAAGCGGATGATGGAAGAATTGAACTACACACAGGAACAGGTAGCCGAAAGGATGGGAAAAGAACGAAGCACGGTAGCCAACTATATCCGTCTGCTGAAGCTTCCTCCCGACATACAGGTAGCGGTACGCAGCAATCAGCTGTCCATGGGTCATGCCCGTGCGCTGATCAACGTAGATACAGTGGACAAACAGCTTTATCTCTTCCATGAGATAAAGAACAAAGGTCTTTCCGTAAGGCAGACCGAAGAGCTGGTACGACGGCTGTACAAGGAGGGGGATCCCGCTGTTAAAAATTCGGTAAAACCCTCATTGCCAGAAGCTTTCAAGAGAATTGAAGATAACTTAGCGTCACATTTCAGCACCCGGGTAAAGCTCAATCACAACAAAAAAGGGGAAGGCAGTATCTCCATTGAGTATTACTCACTCCAGGAATTGAACAAATTGCTGGATCAATTGGGGATCTCCGTCAATTGATAATGACTGAAATTTAAGCACTCCACGCATGAAGACGGTCAGGTATCCCAGAACGAGGTCGTTTTTCGGACATTTTTTTACGGTCTGTTTACTGTTATGGCTGCAAAACATCTGTCACGCCCAGGTGAAAAAGGACACCATACCGTCCTACATAAAAGGAAAGGTAGTGTTGGGGGAGCGGGTATTGGATACCTTGCCGCCAAAGGCCGATTCCTTAAGAAAGGAACATGGCAAAAAGGCCAAAACAGCCCGTCGCACGGGAAGGGACTCTACCGGACGCCCATTTCACGACCCTCATAAGGCAACGTTGTATTCCACTTTTTGTCCCGGGCTGGGTCAGATTTACAACCGCAAGTACTGGAAGCTGCCGCTGGTCTATGCAGCGGTGGGCATACCGGCCTATACCTATTTCTACAACAGGGATTGGTACAAGAAATGTCAGTACGCTCTGGCGGTGGTGATCAGCGGCACACAGAACACAGACAGCATAAACAAGGTGGACCCCAAGCTGAAGTCCTTTTTAGCAAATGGAGGCGATGCCAACTCCCTCCGAAGCTATCGCAACGAGTTCAGGAAGGACCAGGACTACTCCGTCATCTTCTTTCTCCTCTTCTGGGGGCTTCAGATCGTGGACGCCACGGTGGACGCCCATTTGATGAACTTCGATATCAGCCCTGACCTGAGCATGCGTATCGAGCAGGGGTCCGGCAATAGGAACGCGCTGTTGTCCTATGGATCGAGCCCCGCGGGTATCAGTCTTGTCTTCGACCTCCACAAACCAAGATATAAGCGGATCCCGCTGCCATGATGGCTGTTTACCAAACGGACCGATGGTTCGCCGGCCGAAGGCCAATTATAAGATACGCCCTGAAAATGGGCTATATTTTGGGTAGACCCATTTTCAGGACCACAAAAAAATGTAGGTTTGGCAAAATTTTTTCAATACAATGAAGATCGCGTTAATCGGATATGGTAAAATGGGCAGGGCCATCGAGGAGATAGCGTTGCAAAGAGGCCACAGCATCGTATTAAAGACATCGATAGACAACCTGGAAGACAATACGATAGAGAATATACGCAAGGCAGACGCGGCTATCGAGTTCACCGGCCCGGAGAGCGCCTATGGGAATATCCTTTTATGCATGCAGGCGGGGGTACCCGTTGTTTCCGGTTCCACAGGCTGGCTGGACAGGTATAAGGAGATAGAACAATATTGCCTTAAGGAAGGGAAGAGCTTTTTATATGCCAGCAATTTCAGCGTGGGCGTCAATATCTTTTTCGAGGTCAACAAGCGGCTGGCAGAGCTGATGGCCTCCCGCACCGACTATGACGTACAGATAACGGAGATCCATCATACGGAAAAGAAGGACGCCCCCAGCGGTACGGCCATCTCGCTGGCCGGCCAGGTGCTGGAAAAAATACACCGGAAAAAAAGATGGGTGAATCATAATAGTGATAACTTAGAAGAATTGGCCATTTTGAGCGAGCGGATAGACCCGGCGCCCGGAACACACGAGGTCAGGTATCATTCGAGCATCGATGATATAGAGATCATTCATACGGCACACAATCGCCAGGGCTTTGCCACCGGCGCCGTCCTGGCCGCGGAGTACATCCGCGACAAGAAAGGGGTGTTTCAGATGAAGGATGTGCTTGGGTTCTAAACACGGGCAGGAGCTGACAAAACGACGACTACTACAAAACAAGAATAGAAAATGCTATCGAAGAAGACACAATATGCTTTCCAGGCGCTGATGTACCTGGCAGAAAAGGGAAAAGAGGAACCCGTGCTGATCGCGGAGATCGCTAAAAAAAAGAAGATCCCCTTAAAGTTCCTGGAAAATATTCTGCTGGAGCTGAAGAATGCCGGCATACTGGAAAGTAAGAAGGGCAAGGGCGGGGGCTATTTTTTCGCCAAGAACCCCAAGGATGTCCCGCTGGCGCAGATCATGCGGCTGCTGGACGGTCCCATCTCCCTGCTACCCTGCGTCAGTCTTTACTTTTACGAGCGATGTAAGAACTGCGACCAGAACCACTGCGGTCTTCACATCGTCATGTCACAGGTGCGCGACGCGAATTTGAAAATACTCGAAAAAAAGACCATCGCCGACCTGGCCAAACGTTAAGTTCTTTATACTATCCATCCTTCTTTACAGGTGCCGGGTCCGTCGTGCCGCAGCCATTTTCTCCAGACTGATGAAGCGGTTATGACAAATACGCCTGGCTATGGACAAGAGTCTCTCTATACGCTGGGTCAGCTGTTGCAATTCATATTCCGTGATGTGATAGTCCTCTTTATAACGGGCATCCACATAGCTTGACAAAAGCAGCTTGAAAAGGTGGTCATCTCCGGCTGCATCACGGGGGAAGAGCAGCGCCAGCTCGATGGAAAACCGATGTGTATAGCGTCTGAGCTTATCCAAATTATGGGTGCAGGGCTTATATCCCATAAAAGTCAGCAAAATGGCCTGGTATATTTGCTCCGCCGCCTGATGGAGTAGGAAGACGGCCAGCCAGTATTCTCTCTTCTGCTGATTAAAAACGGCGCTCTCGAAGAAGACGCGGGCCTGACGGCTCCATCTGTCGAAATCTTTTTGAGCCGTCTGGCGTATCCTGATAAGATCGGGGGCGGCGGCAGGAACCAGGGGCACATTACCCGCGTCATAAAGCAGGGTCCCTTCTTGTCCCAGCAGAGAAAAGAAATACTGCCCTTCCGACAAACGCAGGTTGACATGATCGATATCGTGCACCAGCACCGTGACGATGGCATGGATACGGCATTTGTTCTCGATGATGTCCTGTATGTCGTGATCATGCCGGTGTTCTCCCCGGCGGGTGATCAGCAGCAGGTCATAACCCGTGGGCATCGTGTCGTCCGTCCCATACATGCCGTAGAGGATGATCTTTTCAGGGCGGACGGCCTTCACTATCACGGAGGCCAGGAAGCGTAATTGTCTTCGATGTAAGGGCGACAAATGGTCAAGATCAGCTTTCATGGAAAAATCAATTTTTTGGCTTATATTTGGCCTTAATTCAATAAATAAGGAATAGCACACCAAATATAATGATATTACTAAGTTATTTGGTACACAAAATTTGAGCTATGCATTTTTTAGGAAAGAATCTCCGGCATTTACGAAAACAATTCGATGAAACCCAGGTGGGGCTTGCTCAGATAATGGGAAAAGGACAGACGACCATCGGCAATTGGGAGAATGGCGTCAGCGAGCCCAGCCTGGAGGAGCTGCTCGTTCTTAGCAATTATTTTGATACGCCTGTCGATGTATTGTTGAAAGTGGACCTGTCACAAACGAACTGGAAGGCGGAGAAAGAGACGGGTTATAATTTCGGAAAGAGGGAAGAGACCATGGTAAGAGAGGAGGATACGAGTCTCTCCTATGTCCTGCATGCTTTGCAGCGAATGCAGGAAGAGATAGACAAGATCAATAATAAAATAGACAAGGACACCTGACGGTGTCCTTGCGCTTTATAAGCTTTCGATCACCATCGCTGAAGCGCCCCCTCCCCCGTTGCAGATACCGGCTGCTCCATACCTGGCCTTGTTCTGACGCAGGACATTCAGCAATGTAGTGATGATACGCGCTCCGCTGGCGCCCAGCGGATGTCCCAGCGATACGGCGCCGCCATTGACATTGACACGGGCCGGGTCCAGCTTCATCCGTCGTGTATTCTCGATGCCTACTACCGCAAATGCTTCGTTCAGCTCCCAATATCCGATGTCTTCCATTTTCAGTCCGGCCTTTGCTACAGCCTTGGGGACGGCAAGAGCGGGTGTCGTGGTAAACCATTCGGGCGCCTGTTCCGCATCGGCAAAGGAAAGGATGCGGGCCAACGGTTTCAATCCCAGCGAAGCGGCCTTGCCGGCGCTCATCAGTACCAACGCTGCGGCTCCGTCATTCAGCGTGGAAGCATTTGCCGCCGTCACGGTGCCATCCTTTTGAAAAGAGGGTTTCAGCTCCTTTATCTTGTCGAACTTTACATTGAAAGGTTCTTCATCTCTGGCAATGAGCAACGGGTCTCCCTTGCGTTGCGGGATCTCCACGGGAATGACCTCATCGTTGAATTTGCCGGCCGTCCAGGCAGCCTGCGAACGTTGATAGCTTGCTATGGCAAAGGCATCCTGATCTTCCCGGCTGACACCGCAGGTAGAGGCGCAAAGCTCTGCCGCATTGCCCATGGCTTTCCCGTCATAAGCATCCGTCAATCCATCTTTTGCCAACCCGTCGATGAGTTTGGTATCTCCGTATTTATTCCCCCAGCGCATGCTATCCACATAGAAAGGTATATTGCTCATGCTTTCCATGCCTCCCGCTACGATGATCTCCGCATCCCCCAGCAAAATGGATTGCGCGCCCAGAGCGATGGATTTCATACCGCTGGCGCATACTTTATTGACGGTGGTGCAAATGACCTCGTTCGGCAATCCTGCGCCTTTTGCAGCCTGTCTGGCGGGGGCCTGTCCCAGATTGGCCTGCAGGACACATCCCATCAATACTTCCTGGACCTGGTCGGGTGTGACACCCGCCCGTTCAAGTGCGCCTTTGATCGCGACGGCGCCCAGGCGGGTAGCGGAAAGATCTTTGAGGGCGCCTCCAAAGGCGCCGATAGGAGTTCGAACGGCAGATACGATGACAACTTCTTTATTCATGCATGTCGTGTTTGGAGGTGTAAATATAGCAAAATACTAACGATTGTTAGCAACGGTATATTTTTCCGGAGCGATGCTTATCGGAGCCCCAGAATGGGGCTCGTCCAGGACCGAAGGTCCCGAGGCCTACAGACATTAGCGGATCGCGGGACTTGGGCTAATTTTAGCCCGGAGACCAATTCCCGCGCATTATCTTTGGGACCATGAAAGCTGCCACCGTCCATGAGATCAAACAGGAATTGTCTTCCCTCCCCGCCCCCAGGCTGGTAGAGATATGTCTGCGTCTGGCGAAATTTAAAAAGGACAATAAAGAGCTGCTTACCTATCTGCTGTTCGAGGCGTCCGAACTGACGGAATATATATCCAACGTAAAAAAAGAGATAGACCTTGGGTTCGGGGAGCTGCCAAAACCCAATCTATACCTGACAAAAAAAAGCCTGCGAAAAGTGCTTCGCGTAACTACCCGGCAGATCCGCTACGCAAGTTCTCCGCAGGCGGAAGTCGAACTGCTTACATACTTCTTACGTCGTGTCCGCGAGTCCGGCATTCCTGTCGACAAACACCCTGTTCTTACCAATCTCTACCAGGGACAGCTGAAAAAAGTCCGATCCGTGATCGCCACGTTGCATGAGGACCTTCAATACGATTATGAACGGGAATTAAAGGGCCTGTAGGATCAATTGACAAGCAAGGACCCTTCTTCTCCTTCCACCAATGTCTTGCCCGTAGCGACGGAAGCTACCATTTTCAGGAAATTCACCATCCTGTTGCCACGGGTGTCCCAAAAATGGGCGCTGTCGGGTCTGACCTTGATCAGCGAGATGGATGGGTCATCTTTTCCCTCCTTGAACCAGGTCTTGTCCAGTGGATTCCAGAACTGTTCGACCAGGGTCTTGTCGAATACGATCTCTGCATCGCCGGATACTATCAGGAAGCTGCTCTTGCCGGGATGGGAATAGAAAAGCCTCACCCTTGGGTCGATCGAGATGTCTTTATTCTTCTGACTATCCTTATCGCTCAGGAACCAGATATTCCCCGCATCGTCGACGCCGGCGGTGGCCATAGGTCTGCATCCGGGGTCCTCATCCATACCATTGCCTGAACAGAAAAGGCAGATGTCTATTTCGGTGGCCAGCTTTTTCAGCTTATCGATGGCCTGTTGCTGCAGTAAATATTCTTTGTTGCTCATACATTCGGTTTTAAGATGGATAAGAAATTAGCGTGCCACGAAAACCAACTGATATACAGCCCGTTATAGCACACCCCTACGCACCGGGAGCCTGCCGGCGAGGAGGCCGGCGCAAATAAATATCATAAATGATCAAAATGTCATACAGATGGGAGGCCCCTTCTCCTTAATTTTAGTCTTTTACGATTATGAAAAGACTCCTTCTCCCTCTCGCCGGGTTATTTTTTGCCTTTCCTTCCATCGCACAGTCCGTCAGCTCCGACCATCAAAAAGCAGTGACCCTTGTCCGGCAGATGACGCTGGATGAAAAGATCGGCCAGATGACCCAGGTGACCCTGGGTGTCGTGTCCAGGCCGCAGGATGGAGTGCTGGATCCCGCCGCGCTGTCCAGGGTGGTCGTAGACCACCACATCGGGTCTATCCTGAATGTCACCAATCACGCGCTGACAGTGGACCAGTGGCGTACCGTCATCCGCCAGATACAGGACGAGGCCAAAAAGACGCGGCTGAAGATCCCCGTTATATACGGCCTGGACGGCATCCATGGCCAGACCTATACTTTGGATGCAACCCTCTTCCCCCAGAACATCGGCATGGCCGCTACCCGTAATAAGGACCTGGCCGTGGCAGTGACCAGGGTGGCGGCCCGTGAGCTGCGTGCCTCCGGCGTCCGTTGGAATTTCGCCCCGGTGCTGGACTGCGGACGTCAGCCCTTGTGGTCGAGGTTCCCGGAGACTTATGGAGAAGATGTTTATATTGGTAAGACCATGGGTGTCGCCGTTATAAAGGCGTATGAAGAAGATGGTCTGCGTAACCCCACGGCAGTAGCCAGCTGTATGAAACACTATTTAGGCTATTCCGCCAGCCGCACGGGCAAGGACCGTACGCCCATCTATATGCCCGATATAGAGATGCGGGAATATTATCTCCCGCAGTTCAGGGCCGCGGTCCAGGCAGGCGCTTCCACCATCATGATCAATTCCGGCGAGATCAACGGCACCCCGGTACATGCCAGTAAGTATCTGCTTACAGACATATTGCGCAAAGAGCTGGGCTTCCGTGGCGTAGCGGTCTCCGACTGGGAGGATATCATCCGGCTGCATACCCGTCACAACGTGGCGGCCACGCCCCGCGCAGCGGTGGTGATGGCGGTGAATGCCGGTGTCGATATGAGCATGGTGCCCAACGACCTTTCTTTTTACGACCTGCTGAAAGAGGCCGTGCAAAAAGGCGAAGTGCCCATGAGCCGCATAGACGAAGCCGTCACACGCATACTGGAATTGAAATATAAAGTAGGACTCTTCGAACAGCCATACCCGGAAGATGCCGCGGCGCAAAATTTCGGTCGCCCCGAATACCAGACGCTGGCATTACAGGCAGCCAGAGAGGCCATGACCCTCTTGCAAAATCAGGACGGCATCCTGCCGCTGGCCCGTAATGCACATCTCCTCGTGGCAGGCCCGGGCGCGCAAAGCATCAGCGCGCTGAACGGCTGCTGGAGCTATACCTGGCAGGGAAAAGACGAGCGCTGGTATCCCAGGGATAGCAAGACCATCCTCCAGGCTTTACGCGATAAATTGGGGGCTTCCAATGTAAGCACCACTTCCGTTCCCGGCTTCGACGGCAGGGATAATTTCGATACCGTTGCATTGAAGGCAGCCGCTGTCAACGCGGATGCTATCGTTCTCTGTCTGGGAGAGAACGCTTATGCGGAAAGCCCGGGCAATATCGGGGATCTGGCGATGCCGGAAGAACAGATGGCCCTGGCAAGAGCGGCAGCCGCCACCGGCAAGCCGGTCATCCTTGTCCTGACGGAAGGGAGACCCCGTATGATCACGTCCGTTGCCCCTCTGATGAAGGGCATCCTGCTGGCATACTGGAGTGGGCGCAGGACGGCGGAAGCTATCAGCGACGTATTGCTGGGTGATTATAACCCGGATGGCATCCTGCCCTTCAGCTATCCCCGCAGCATGGGTGAAATGGTGCTTTATGACCGGAAGCCTACAGAAGAGGTGCGGGAAATATTCAATGAGAATGTGACGATGGATGGATACAAACCTCTTTTCCCGTTTGGCTTTGGATTGAGCTATACCACCTGGGAGTACAGCGATCTGCGGCTCAGCAGCAACCAGTTGAAAGGAGGGTCCTCGCTGACGGTGAGCGTGACGGTAAAGAATACGGGCAGTCGGGACGGCAAGCATACCATCGAGCTGTATACTCACCAGCATTATGCAAGCATCACTCCCAGCATGCGGCGCCTGCGGGCATTCACCAAGATATCCCTCAAGGCGGGGGAATCACAGACGGTGAAGTTCGATCTGCGTAAAGAAGACCTTGCTTTTGTCAACGCACAGCTAAAGACGGTGACGGAACCCGGAGACTTCGATGTAATGATAGGTGATAAAAAGGCGGTATTCACTTACGCGGCTCAGTAGCCCCATTTCTTCATGATCGCCAGGTCTTCTTTGGCACAGTCAAGAGGTGGCTTGCCCTGATAGGATTCCTGTTCGATGATAAACTGATGAGTACCACCCGATTTTTTCCCGAGGTCGCATACTGCTTTGGTACCCACGATGCCCTGGCCCAGTATGGTGCTCTCGTATTTTTCGTTGCCGCTGGTAGCCTTTATTTCGTCCTTTACATGCATCAGCTCGAACCTGCCCGGGTATTGCATGACAATGGCGATGGCGACGGCGCCGCCGTTGTAAAGGTTCCCCATATCCAGCTGCTGGGCCACCAGCTCGGGGTCCGTATGTTGAAGAATGATGTCGAATACCTTCTTATTGTCGAGCACCGTGGAGAATTCAAAATCGTGGTTGTGATAGCCGAACTTCATGCCGGACCTCTTACACAGCTCTCCGCATTTATTGAAGACATCCATATAATGGAGCAGGTCGTCATAGGTCTTACGAAGGCTGGCATCCAGCCAGGGGCTGATGACATATTGCTGACCGACCACGGCGGCGTCCTCCACCGTATATTTCCACGCGTCGGTGAAATCCTTTTTCGACTCGTCCCAGTGTCCCGGGTCCATACGCGTATGACCGCTGAGCATTTTCAACCCCATGCCATCCAGCAGGCTTTTGAATTCCTTCGCGCCATAGCCGTAGAATTTCCTGTCCACATAATTGGCATGCTCTACATATTTATATCCCATGGCGGCCAGTTTCTGCAACGTGCCGGCTGGGTCGGTCTTCATATCATCCCTTACGCTGTATAGCTGTATACCCAATATCTTTTTACGGGTGGGGGCTGCCAGGCTCATATCCGGCAGAAAGCCGGCGGCGGCAGCTACGAGGGCGCTGTTTTTCAGGAAGGTCCTACGTGACTGATTCATAGATGACGAATGTAATTTTTTTTCGTCCCGGTGCCAAATAAATTTTTAAGGCCATCCTTTCGGATGGCCTTGATTATATTACTAACGATGATGCTCATTCGGATTATGAGGAGGCGGGGTCGGATGCGGCTGAGGCGCCGGGTGCGGCATAGGTCGCGGGTGCTGTGGCATTGGCCGTGGCTGTTGCGGATGCTGCTGCGGGACGGGGTGTGGCTGCGCCGGATGCTGTTGCGGCACTGGACGGGGCTGCTGTGGAGTTGGATGAGGTTGCTGCGGATGTTGCTGTGGTGCGGGACGGGGCTGTTGAGGCGTCGGGCGTGGTTGTGCCGGATGCTGAGGAGCAGGCTGCACGGGATGGTTTTGTACAGGATGCTGCGCCGGGCTGGTGCGCCGGGGCTCCGTCGTAGCAGGATGCGGCTGCGCCGGATGATTATTTACGGGTCTCAATGTATGCAGCTCGTGTACCTGAGCCGGTCGCGCAGCATTGTTTTGCTGGACCGTGGGCCGATAGATAGCCAGCTGTCCATTGTGCAAAGAAGGCGCGCCGGGTCTTTCCGCCGAACGTACCGCTACGGGGCGAACAGTGGCGTGGGTAAATCTTTCCACATTGGCGGCCTGCGGTCCTCTCAGATAAGCATGTCCGTTGCCCCTGTTTACATTGTTGATGACAGTGATATTATTGACCACGGTGGTAGTATGTACATTACGCACATAGTAATTGCTGACATTGACGCTGGTGATATGCTCCCTTGGACAGAAGTTCCAATAACGGGCCGGCGGGCGATAGGTGGTGAATGCAACGCCGATGTCCACACGAGGACCTATAGGCGCCCAGCAGTAATTACCGCCATATTCGCCCCAGGTGACCCAGGCAGGGGCCCATTGGTATCCCGGCACCCATATCCATCCGTACGAATCATCATAGAACCAGTTGCCGTAGTGGAATGTGGCCCAGCCCCAGCTGTAATCGGATACCCATGTCCAACCATCCTCCGTGTACACCCAGTGGCCACGGGTGCCATAAGGGCGGAAGCTGGCGCCGGCGCCGGGCACCCATACGTATCCGTAGTCGGGATAGCTGACCCAGGTGCCAAATGGGCTTAGCTGATCATAAAAGACCTGGAAGCTGACGCTGACCTGGGCGTGCGCTTTTTGTGCGAGGGGCGGCAGGATAGCCGTAAATAAAGCTATGCCTGCCATGATTATGTGTTTTTTCATATTAGAATTATTACTAGGGTATCAAATACAATAACAATGCCTGAACAATGCCGGATACCGTGCGGAGCCATAAGCCTGCCAAAGCTCGTTAAAACGGTGTGAATATTTTATTTTATGGAAAAGGGGGATCTTTTAATCTTAAATTACTGTACAGCACCACATAACCAAGATTTGCCTATGCGTTCCCTTCTACTCTTCCTGTTCGTCTTATCAGGTTCATCCCTTTTACATGCGCAACCTTGCCAGGCCAAGGCCGACGGGGTATTGGATGAGGCCCTGGGCTTCATGAAAAAGAATTATTACCGTAAGGAAAGCGTGCAATGGGATAAGATCACCAGTGAAGCCAGGACGAGATTAAAAGCTTCCAATAACTGTGACGATGTATACGACATTATTTCCTGGTGCTTTAAGCAGCTGGATGAGCAGCACAGCTTTATCATGCCTCCCAAAAAAGCCGGTCAGTATAATTATGACCCCAGCCTGGCTCCTCTTCCCCCCTTGTCGGAGCTGGTCGGCGAGATCCATGGAGAATGGCTGAATGACAGCATCGCCTACCTCACCGTACCCTGGGTCAGTACGACGGATTCCATGATCTGTATGCGCATTGCCGATAGCCTTCAGGAGATGATCGCAAGGTTGGATGGCAAAGGCGTCAGCCGGTGGATCATCGATCTGAGAAAAAATACGGGCGGCAATTGCTGGCCCATGCTGGCTGGGATCGGCCCTTTGCTGGGAGATGGCGTCTGCGGATATTTTGTCAATGGCGACGAACGGATCCCCATTACGTATCGGAATGGCGCGGCCTGCCAGGGTAAGCATGTCCTTTGCCGGGTGAGTAAAGAAGGCTATCGTATGCAGCAGGAACCCAGGTCCATCGTAGTGCTCACGGGTCGAAGGACGGTGAGCGCAGGAGAGATCGTTGCCCTGGCTTTTTCAGGGAGGGAGAAAGCTCATCTGTTGGGCGAGCCTACAGCCGGCTATACGACGGCCAATGCGACCTATTCTCTTTCGGACCATTCCATGCTGGTGCTCACCGTATGCCGCGAGGCAGATCATACCGGCAAGATCTGTGAAGGGAGCATCTTACCAGATAAGATCATACGTTCTGTCGCCATGGGCCCCGCGGAAGACGACCCCGTAAAAAGCGCCGCCATCGACTGGCTGCAGGCGCGATGAATGCCGGCCACTGCGATTTTTTATAGGAGGAAGTTGTATTTTAGCCGTAACAATCATAAAATACAACTATGACCAGTTCCATTCTTCGTACAGGTGTTTTCATCAGCTTGATCGCAGGGGCCGTTGGTTGCGGGCAGCAGGGAGATTCTACCGCCGCTGGTGGCGGGGATGAAGGAGGTCTCTCCGTCCTCGATAAAGACAGCATGCTTGCACATATACAGGTATTGGCTTCCGACAGTTTTCAGGGGCGCCGTCCTTTTACGGCGGGTGAGGACAGAACGGTGGATTATCTTACAAGATCTTTCACCGCCTTAGGGCTGGAGCCAGGAAACGGTAACAGTTATACGCAGGATGTTCCCCTGGTGGAGATCACTCCTGTAGGAACTCCCACCATGAAGGTCCAATCACCCAAGGGTTCTTTCGACCTGAAGAACAGGAACGATTTTGTCATCTGGACGGAAAGACCTGATTCAGTCGCCGGCATCGATAAAAATGACGTGGTCTTTGCCGGCTTTGGCGTCGTAGCACCTGAATATGGATGGAATGATTATGCGGGACTCGATGTAAAAGGCAAGACGGTATTGGTCATGGTCAACGATCCCGGCTATTACGACTCTACCCTCTTCAAAGGTCATACCATGACCTATTATGGCCGCTGGACCTATAAATACGAAGAAGCCGCCCGTCAGGGCGCGGCAGCCTGTCTCATCATTCACAACACCGGCGCGGCTTCCTACCCTTTCCAGGTAGTGCAAAGCTCCAATGGAGGCGTAAAGCTGCATCTGGATACGAGGGGCAGCTCCCAGTATCAGCTGGCGCTGCAGGGATGGATCACGGAAGAGACAGGCAAAAAACTGCTGGCAGCAGCGGGCAAGGACAGCAGCCTGCTCACAGCCGCCAGGCATAAGGGGTTCAAGGCGCAGCCCCTGGATATAAAGCTTTCCGCCGGACTCAGGGTGAAGGAGGTGTATAACAAATCCCATAATGTCATCGCCAGGATCACAGGCGCCAAAAGACCCAATGATTATGTCATTTTCTCCGCGCACTGGGATCACCTGGGTATCGGCAGTCCCGATGCCAAAGGCGACTCCATTTATAATGGTGCGGCAGATAATGCCAGCGGCACGGCGGCTTTGCTCGAGATTGCCCGCGCCTTTAAAAGCCTGCCGGAAAAACCCGAACGTACTGTAATATTCCTGGCCGTGACGGCGGAAGAGCAGGGTCTGCTGGGTTCTGCCTATTATGGACAGCATCCTGTCTATCCGCTGGCGACTACGGTAGCCAATCTGAATATCGATGTCGTGAATACCTATGGTCCTACCAGGGACATCACTTACAGCGGCAAGGGGCAATCCGAGCTGGAGGATTATCTGGCCGATGCGGCAAAGGCAAAAGGCCGCTATGTAGCGCCGGAAGATCATCCGGAAGCCGGGCATTATTTCAGAAGCGATCACTTTTCCCTTGCACGGGTCGGCGTGCCTTCATTGACCGCAGACGGCGGGGTGGATGACGTGACGAAGGGGAAAGCGTTCGGTAAGCAAAAACACGATGAATATACAGAGCTGCACTACCACCAGCCCAGCGACGAGTACGATCCAAAGACATGGGACCTTACGGGCGGGATAGAGGACATAGGGCTCGTGTATCTCGTGGGAAAGAAATTAGCCTTCAGCGATGTCTGGCCGCAATGGAAAACGGGCTCTGAATTCAAGGCCATCCGCGATCAGAGCGCGCAGGAAAGGAAATAAAATTTATTTGTTTCCTGTTTTGCTAAAGGGGTATATTTACCTTTCAGAACGAACCTCCGGTTCGTTGTCTTAAAGACAGACATTAGCGAGCTTGGCAAACTTGTTTGCCGGACATTTAATATACACTTATTCGAGACATACAAGTATATGGGAGATCTCCAGATTAAAAAACAGCCAAAAAATTACGATGCAATTATTGTAGGATCAGGCGCCGGCGGTGGAATGGCTGCCTATGTGCTGGCCAATGCGGGTCTGACAGTATGTCTGTTGGAAGCGGGTCCTATGTTCGACCCGAAAAAAGACTCCAATCAATTGAAAAATCCGTGGGAATCCCCCCGGAGAGGAGCTCATACCAAGTTCCGGCCGTTTGGCGACTTCGATGGTTGTTATTGGGGATGGGAGGTCGATGGAGAACCTTATACTCAGACGGGCGCCAAAGGAACTACCAGCTGGGAATGGTGGAGAGCGCGTATGCTGGGAGGCCGGACCAATCACTGGGGTCGTATCTCTCTCCGATTTGGCCCCAAGGATTTCAAGCGTAAAAGCATCGACGGTCTTGGCGATGACTGGCCCATCGGCTACGAAGATATAAAACCTTATTACGATAAGATAGATCAGCTGCTGGGGGTATATGGCACCAATGAAGGCCTGGAAAACGATCCGGATGGATTCTTCCTGCCTCCTCCCAAGCCCCGGCTGCATGAGCTGATGATCAAAAAGGCGGCTACCGGCATTGGCATCCCGGTGATCCCATCCCGGATGTCCATTCTGACCAAGCAGATCAACAAGGAAAGAGGACAATGCTTTTTTTGCTCGCAATGCGGCCGCAGCTGTAAGGTCTATGCCGACTTCTCCTCATCCAGCTGTCTGGTGATACCAGCTTTGAAGACGGGCAAGATCGACCTGGTGACAAATGCGATGGCCAGAGAGGTCCTGACAAATAAAGAAGGATTGGCCACGGGCGTGTCTTATGTCAGTAAGGACGATATGCAGGAATACCAGGTCACCGGCAGGACCGTGATACTGGCGGCCAGCGCCTGCGAAAGCGCGCGTCTGCTGCTGAATTCCAAATCCGCCCGTTATCCCAATGGCCTGGCCAATGGCAGCGGCACGGTAGGCAGATACCTGCATGATTCCACGGGCGCCGATATGGGCGGCATCATCCCCCATCTGCTGGATCGCAAACGCTACAACGAGGACGGCACGGGCGGCATGCACGTCTATACGCCCTGGTGGCTGGATAATAAGAAACTGGACTTCCCCCGTGGCTACCACATCGAATATGGAGGAGGTTTTGGAATGCCTTTGTATGGTTTTGAATGGGGTATCGAAAAGATCAACGGGGATGGAAAGATCATGGGTAAAGCCAAGGAGCCCGGCGGCTATGGCGCCTCGTTAAAGGACGATTATCGCCGCCTGTTCGGCGCGCATGTGGGTATGGCCGGTCGCGGTGAAGCAGTCGCCAACTACAACAACTATTGCGAGATCGATCCGCAGGTCGTAGATAAATATGGCATTCCTGTATTACGCTTCAATACCAGCCATTCGGAGTACGAGATCAAACAGGCCAAACATATGAAGGAAACATTCAAGGAGATCCTTCATGCCATGGGCGCCATAGTCACCTGGGGCGGCGATGACGGTCCGGAGAACAACTATGGTATCCATGCACCCGGCAACATCATCCATGAAGCAGGGACGGTCCGTATGGGCAATGATGCCAAACACTCGCCGCTGAATAAGTGGAGCCAGTCCCATGAGTGCAAGAACCTGTTCTGCGTGGACGGAGGTCCATTCGTATCACAGGCCGACAAGAACATCACCTGGACGATACTGGCATTGTCGATGCGTACCAGCGAATATATTGTGGACGAAATGAAAAAACGTAATATCTAGTATGGACAGAAGAAAATCCATTAAAGCCCTCATCGTAGGGACTGTGTCCACGGGAGTGCTGGTTGAAGCCTGCAAACCCGGAGAAGACAAAAAAGAAGAAGCTTCCAGGCCCGCCGATGCCAGCGCCTCGCCGGAGACCAACCGGATGAAGGAAGAGGACGAGCATTATAAAGAAGTGGTGTCCAAGACGTTTTTCACGCCCGATGAAATGGCCACGATCACTATCTTAGGAGATATCATCATCCCGAAGGATGAGCACAGCGGCAGCGCATCGGACGCCAAGGTGCCGGAATTCATCGAATTCATCGTAAAGGATATGCCTGCGCACAAGATCCCGA
This sequence comes from Puia sp., assembly GCA_035545935.1. Taxonomy (GTDB): domain Bacteria; phylum Bacteroidota; class Bacteroidia; order Chitinophagales; family Chitinophagaceae; genus Puia. The sequence goes on from DASZXP010000038.1 coordinate 30,920, forward strand.
TGCGGGGAGGGCTCCGCTGGCTGGATGTACAATGTCTTAACAGATACGGCAAGGCGTTTAAAGATTGCACCCAGCAGCAGCAGATAGAGATGGTGGACGAGATTGCCTGGCCCAAAAAGGCAAAGCCTGAAATGGCGCAGGGCGTAGCCTTCTTCAACCTTATGCGAAACCTGGTGTCCACTGGATTTTTTACCTCGCAGATGGGAGTAAAGGACCTTGGCTATGTCGGTAATACGCCCAATCAATGGAATGGAGTTCCTGACGATGTCCTCAAACAATATGGGCTGGCATACACCGAGAAGGAGATGAAAGAGTGTATCAGCTTCTCATGATCCGGAAGAATGTCCTACTGTAGTCGGCTGCCGGCTCAGCAGCGTATAGCTACTGAGCGGGCTTTTGTTCGGCCGTCGAACGGACGCAGGCGAAGGAGCTTGGTCTCGGCGGTGGAGAAAACGCCAGTCCGCTCATCTCGCGCACACGATAAATAGTTGGAAAATGGACCGGGGTCCAATCAATTGTCAAGAGGTTTGTAATAAAATCCTTCTTCGTTGAGCACAAAACTATTGGGGACAAAACTCAAGAGGGATTGTTTCACCATAGCTGCAGCCTCCTGTTGGTAGTGCAGACCTACTTCCGGGGTCCGCATGGCAAACTGCCAGCTTTGTATTTTCAGGAGTGCGATCCTGCTTTCCTGTAACAGGTAATTTTCTGACTGGCGAAACTCTTCTGCTAAATGATCCTGGTTGTTGCGTATATCAGGGGTCATAGGGAATCAGCATTAGTTTTTAAAGAATATTGGATTGTAGTTTTAAACGTATATCAGGTCCATAAAATTGTGTATTCTCCCCTATTTTCCTCTCGCAGGAATTTTTTTCCCGCAAATGGAACGATAAACGCGCCTGGCATTTTACTACATTTTGATTATCAACATTTTGTGTTTTGGCATCCTATTCGTAATCTTTCCATCGTATTTAACGCTGAAACAAGCTCTTCAAGATATTGACCTTAAAAACAAATTTGACGGCCATCAATACGTTTAAAAAGGTTTTTTAGTTTTTTCAGGCTTACAGGTTACTTCTACAAAAAAGTGAAAATCGCCCCTTCAGTAAAATGTGGGGGCGTTTTCATTTTATCTAATTTTTGTTTTATATAGCCGCGTCAGCGGCGGATCGATTTACCGTATCAATAATGAGGTTCCCTTCTGGAAGACAGGCTTCCCCGTTTCTCTGTCGATATAACGGAGCAACCATACATAGGTGTCGGCGGGCGCAGGATGCCCCCCTATCGTGCCATCCCATTTCGATAACCAGCTGCTGGAAGTAAATACGAGCTGGCCCCAGCGGTTGTAAACCCTGAACTCCAGGTTGTCCGCCTTGAAGGCATTCAGCGGATACAGATAGTCGTTAAGACCATCCCCATTGGGTGTAAAGGCGGTGGGGACGGCGATATAACAGGATTTCAATACATCGATCTGCTGATAGGTCCGGGAGAGGCATCCCAGGGCATTGTGCACGGTGAGGGTGACATTGTATTTCCTTTCAGCGCCGATGACGGGATAGAAGTGATCAGCGGGAAGAGAATCCGGGCTCGTCGTCCCGTCGCCGAAGTCCCAGTGCCAGGTGCTGATATGCCCTGTCGTAAGATTTTTGAACGTGGCCGGATCATGGGGGCAAATTATATTGGGCGCTTCGAAAGCGGCATTGATAGCATTGTCCAATGAGACGATCTTCGATACCGTATCGCTGCAGACGCCGTTGGAGACGATCAGCCGTACGGTCTTATCGCCAAATACGGAATAAATATGTTCGGGATCCTGTGCATGGCTGTAATCCGTGCCGTCGAATGTCCATGTCCATCGATCGACCCCATTCTTATCCTGATAGAAAAAATCCACCGTATCGTATTTACAGCCCCAATGTATCTGGTTGAGAAAGTCTGCCGAGACAGTATCTTTTGTGGCAAAGGGCAAAACCCCTCCCGCAGGTGTCTCCATGCCGCATTCGTCTATGATCGTGTTGCCATCGCTGCCCCTGACCAGCATGATCTGGTAATTACCCGTTGTTTGGATGGGCGCCGACAGATGCACCACGATCGAGTAAGACTGGCCGGTGGCATCACAATCCCCATTGGCGGATAGAACGGCGACGGGAGTCGATCCGTTGACGATAAAATCACTGCCGTTGGCGGCGATGGAGCTGCACAAGATCCTCTTCGAAAACACCAGCTGCAGTACATCCGGGGCGCATCCGACAGGAGAGATGCTATCGAACGGAGTTGGCGCCAGCGGAACTACCTGCATCGACATGGAGGCGCCCGCCTGCATCTCCTGACCGCAATCATCCAGCAAAGTGTTGTTATCCGTGCCGGTCTTTACAGACAACGTATAGGCGCCGGGAGCCAGGCCGCTGTTGAGCATCAGGATAGCGGTGTCCATGTCGAAACCCGCATTGCAGGTGGTGGAATAAGCTCCCGTGACCTTGGCCACGGCCGGACTGATGGTAAAATCGCTGCCATCGGCGGCAAGGCTGCCACACTGTATTCTCTTGTTGAATATTACCTGTATCTCGCTGCCATCGCAAATAGCTGTGACCTTTTTCAACGCGGGCACTACCGTATCGGTGATAACGGCCGTCCCTCCTGCAAAAGCAAGATCATACCCACTCTGGCCGCTGCCGGAGAAATGGCTGATCATAAGCAGGTATTGATGCCCTTTTACAATACTCGGAAGCTTGCTGAAGATGGGAGGGTTATGCGTATCGTCGGACCCGCATTCCGCAACAGAGGCAGCCGAAGAGGAAGTTCCCGTGACGCCATGCCGGCCGCTCCAGTTGCAGGCCACAAACAGGCTCAGATCGCTGAATACATCTGTCGGCCTGCGTCCTGTAATATCGAACAGCTGCCAGTCATAGTCATCGCCCAGGTTTTTGGGAGTAATAGTAAGACCCAGGGTGCCGGATTCATAACAATAGAATTTATACCAGTAAGGGTTGACATCGGCATATCCTCCGCTGGCATAAGTACAAGGCACGGGGATATTTCCATTGTGGCAAAGAGGGACGCTTTTCTGGACAAAAACAGAGCTGCCGCATACCGGGAAGGCCGTAGAAGGGGTTTGCCCCAGCGTGGTACATTGAGCATAAGCCGACATCCTCCCAACAAGAAGAATCCCTGACAAAACAATAAGCAGCTTTTTTGATACCATCCCACGCAAGTTAATCTACATGACGACAGTAAGGCGTCAGGCGTTGCTTTATGCTGTAATAATAACACGGCTATCTATTCACTTTTTATCCATTCCGGGAGAAAAATTCCAAAATTGGGAAAATTCCAGCAAAAAGATCAACTATTAAAATATGATAACCAATCACTTAGTAAATGGCATAGGTTTCGTAATCCTTATTACATACCTGAACCACCACACCCCTAAACCTTAAACCCTAAACCAACAGAACAACTTTTCCTGCAAACGCAAGGCCATACTGGTTCATAATAAAGATTGTTCTTCTCTTTTTTCAAATTTCAAGGTTTCTGAAAGATCCTTCTGAACTGAAGCAGAAGGATTTTTCTTTTTACGTCATTGATACCGACTTACATAGTATATTTTCAACTTTTACCCCTATTTTTGCCGTCCTTCCTACAAGCCAGGGTTTCAAGCCCGGAAGGATAGACAACTAATTTATTATGGACAAATTGATTTATCTGGTTCCCGTGATGGGCGCCATTGGTCTCCTCTACACATTTATCAAGTTTGCCTGGGTGTCCAGGCAGGATGCAGGTAGTGATCAGATGCAACAGATCAGCCGGTTTATCGCGGAAGGCGCGATGGCTTTTCTCAAGGCGGAATGGAAGATACTCTCCTATTTTGTGGTGCTGGCCGCTATTCTGCTGGCCGTTATGGGTTACAGCAATCCTGATTCTCACTGGGCTATTGCCATATCCTTTGTCATCGGCGCCGTGCTGAGCGCAACGGCAGGTTATATCGGTATGCGTAGCGCTACCAAGGCCAATGTGCGTACGGCGCAGGCAGCCCGTACCAGCCTCAGCCGTGCATTGAAGGTCTCCTTCACCGGCGGGTCTGTGATGGGGCTGGGTGTAGCGGGTCTGGCGGTGCTGGGTCTGGGAGGTTTGTTCATTATTTTCAAAGCTATTTTTGCGCCTGAAGCGGCGGTGGATTCCGAGGAAATGGTCCGGACCATCGAAGTATTGACAGGTTTCTCGCTGGGCGCTGAATCCATAGCATTGTTCGCCCGTGTGGGTGGAGGTATCTATACAAAGGCAGCCGACGTAGGCGCCGACCTGGTAGGTAAGGTAGAAGCAGGCATCCCCGAGGATGATCCCCGCAACCCTGCCACCATTGCGGACAACGTGGGTGACAACGTAGGGGACGTAGCCGGTATGGGCGCCGACCTCTTTGGTTCTTATGTAGCCACCGTGCTGGCCACGATGGTATTGGGTCGTGAAACACAATCCGACGATCAGTTCGGAGGTCTCGCCCCCATCCTGCTGCCCATGCTGATCGCAGGCATCGGTATCCTTTTCTCCATCGTAGGCACTTTGTTCGTACGCATCAGCGAAGCCGCCGAACTAAATACTTCCAGCGTACAGAAAGCCCTGAACATGGGGAACTGGGGATCCATCGTACTGACGGCCCTGGCCTGCGTAGCGCTGGTTTATTTCATATTGCCCGATACCATGATATTGCGCGGCACCGAGTTCACCAAATGGGGTGTGCTTGGCGCCATCGGCGTAGGTCTGCTGGTAGGTACGCTCATGAGCATCATCACCGAATATTATACGGCCATGGGTAAGGGCCCCGTACTGAGCATCATTCGCCAGTCCGGCACGGGTCACGCCACCAACGTCATCGGTGGTCTGGCTGTAGGTATGCAATCCACCTTCCTGCCGATATTGATCCTGGCAGGCGGTATCTGGGGTTCCTTCGAATGCGCGGGTCTCTATGGCGTTGCCATTGCGGCAGCCGGTATGATGGCCACAACCGCCATGCAGCTGGCTATCGACGCCTTTGGTCCCATTGCGGACAATGCAGGCGGTATCGCCGAAATGAGCGAGCTTCCCAAGGACGTACGTGAAAAAACGGATATACTCGATGCCGTAGGCAATACGACCGCAGCCACTGGTAAAGGTTTTGCCATCGCTTCGGCAGCGCTGACCGCACTGGCTCTTTTTGCCGCCTTTGTAGGCGTGGCCGGGATCCAGGGCATCGATATCTATAAAGCAAAGGTGCTTGCCAGCCTGTTCGTAGGCGGCATGATCCCCTTTATCTTCTCCTCACTGGCTATACAGGCGGTAGGACAGGCGGCCATGGCGATGGTAGAAGAAGTTCGCCGTCAGTTCCGCACCATTCCCGGTATCATGGAAGGAACGGGCAAGCCCGAATATGATAAATGCGTGGCTATCTCCACACAGGCTTCCATCAAGAAGATGATATTGCCCGGAGCCATTGCCATCCTCTCCCCGCTGATCATCGGATTCCTTTTGGGACCTGAAGCCCTGGGTGGTTTCCTGGCCGGCGCTACCGTCAGCGGCGTTTTGATGGGTATTTTCCAGAACAATGCGGGCGGCGCCTGGGACAACGCCAAGAAGTCCTTTGAAAAAGGCGTGGAGATCAACGGTGAGATACATTACAAAAAGTCCGATCCCCACAAAGCTTCCGTAACGGGTGATACGGTGGGTGATCCGTTCAAGGATACTTCCGGTCCGTCGATGAACATCCTCATCAAGCTGATGTCCATCGTTTCGCTGGTTATCGCTCCTACCCTGGCGTCGATATTCCATACAAGGGATACGGTAAAGACCCCTGTGCAAAAAGAGGTCCGCGCTTTAACAAAAAAATAATTGGATTATTCGTAAGGATATTTATCTTTACGCCCACAATTAACGACACTAATCAGATCCAAATACCAAAAGTCCCGATGTTTCTACATGGGGGCTTTTTTTTTGCCTGGACCATCAGGTCCGATTATCGTTTGTTTTTTCTTATATTGTAACAAAGCTTGCCGTCATGCCCCCTACTATTCTCTATTACGCCATCCCGGGCTTTGTCCTTTTGCTCAGCCTGGAAGCATGGTTCTCCTACCGGGAAGGGC
>DASZXP010000039.1:0-46423 GCA_035545935.1 Puia sp.
GGAAGGATGATGAAAGGCGCGATCCGCTCCCCTGCCAGATCACCCGACATCCGCACCATTACCTTCAGGCTGTCCGGGTTACCGGTCTTTTCCAGTCCTATGTACTCCTCCACCAATGCCAGCTCCTTTTCCAGGCTGACACTGGCCTGGTTATTATCATAGATCACATACAACAGCAGGTTCTTGATCTTCTTCACCATACCCGGTATCACCGAAGGCCGTATGGCGGACAGCTGATCCACCTTGTCCAATGCGTTGATCAGAAATACAGGCTGCAACGGGCCGTTCTCCAGGGTAGGCTCGATATGCTGCTTTTCCTTCTTGATAAGATCCAGCTCCTTCTGCTTGATGGTCCACATCTTCCCCAGCTTGATCGCCGCGGCCAGCCCGCCCTCCATATTGATCTGGTAAAAAAGGTTGAGGAATACCCAGGTACGATTCCTGGAGAACACAGGCGGCGGCATGTCGAAGGCCTCCCGTATATACGGTACTATCTGATGATTATACCACCGGAAGATCAATATGAACAAAACAGTGAACACCAGCCACAATAATACCATTGGCATATAATCGCCCTTGTAGAGGAATCTCGGCAATAGAAAATAGATAATGGAATAACAGAACACCATATCCAATGGCGTGGACAGTCCCACCTCCACCAGCGACGCGCCCAGCGTAGTGCTAAAGGGATACTTGCCCTGCCAATAGACCATGTTGAACACCGTGTAATAAATGATCCACAGCATCCAGAACAACGTATGCCGCGCGATGCGGTAACGCCGGTTGTTGGAGAATACAAGAGAATTTACAGCCATAAATTGCCCGGCAAAAAGAAATAGGGACCGGACATCGCTGCCCGGTCCCATGTTAGTTAATACTTTTTGTCTTAATTTTTTATTGCAGCCGAGCCGGTAGCGGGAGCATTGAAGTCAAGCTCGTTCTGCGGAATATCCCAATAATCCATGTAATTGTATTCCATAAAGCAGGGCACCGCCTGGTCATTGACGGTATTGATCAGCGTATGCGGTACATATACGATGGCATCCGCGCGGCCCCCACCAGCTGAAGCAGGAGCCGTAACACCCCAGCGACGGGCATCATAGAAAGATACCCCCTTTTCAAACAGCCCGATCCTGCGCTCTTTCCTCAGCTCCTCTTTGGCATTCGCCAGGCTGAGACCGGTACCGGATACGGCAGGCAGACCTGCATTCTCCGAAGCACGTACAGCATCCACATGGGTCAGACCATCGTCGATGTTACCTAAATAGATATCAGCCTCCGCCAACATCAGCTCATTCTCTTCGGGGCTGCAGCCGATGGGCACTGTTCCCAGGTTCGCCGCTGTCGCCCAGTCACCGCCATTCTCGATAGGAACAGCCGCATAATGGGTGCCGAACTGAAGCCCGCGGCTCCTAATATTTGTAAAGGCGCTGATATTGTAATAGTCGTCCTTGTTCGGATTCACCGGGAGCTCTTCCACATCTCTTGTGAAACGGGCATCTCCTGCCTTGAACTCCTGTACCAGCCGCTCGCTCAGGAAAGTCCATTGAACAGCAGGACCTAAAAGCGCCATGGGATGCAGGAAACCATTGGTAAGGTCATTGGCCCCATCCGGCTCCATGCCGAATGAAAAATAGGTATCGCCCAGTTTCAGGCCGTTGGTAGCAAGATCCTTGACGGACTGCCAGTCGGCCGGTGTCATATCCGCTACTTTTTTATTCACGAGCAGATTGCGCGCTTTATAGCTGTTCAGCTGACGCATCCATTCGGCAGGCGTGGGATAGCCTTTGGCCCCTGTCTTGTTGAAATCAAGTACGATGGCGCCCATGACAGTGCCATAATCATCATCTCCGGCTGCCGGCAGCGATTGCAATATGGTGTTGCAGCTATCGAAATTCTTATTGGCCTCTGTTATGATAGCGTTATGATCGACAAAGGTACCATTGGTAGCGCCAGTGGCGTCGTTGTTGATAATACCCGAAAGATACATAGAGCCTACCCTCGAATAAGAATAGCCCTTCCACCAATAAGCCCATGCCTTATAGGCAGCCACTTTGCTCTCCGACAACGAAGCCGGCGGCGTGTTCAGCGAAGCCAAAAGCGTATTTGCCTGCGAGATAAAGAAATAGCTTAATGTCCATTCATAGATAAAGGCATTCAGATCGCCTGAACTACGGCTGTTGAAACCCTGGAGGGACACCTGTTGGGTCACCTGAAACGGGTTCTGCACAACAGTACCGCCGGGCAGCGTCACCTGGTACACCTGGTTCGTCCAGCGGAAAGAGAAATTACCGTATGGTAAAAAAACCTCGTCACCCATGATGCTGTGATTGGTCATCACGATGGCCATAAGGTTCGAATTGCCCTCATTCGGCACAGGATAAATAGTACGCTGAAGGATACCCGCGGCATAAGCCGTCAACCCGGCCTCCGTTTTGAGCGAGATGTCCGGATTGGGTTGATTAGGATTTACCTGGTCCAGCGTGCTCTTCTTGCAGGCGCCCAGCAATAACAGGCCGCCCAAAAAGATATATAGATATTTAGTTTTATTTTTCATACTTCATTTGATTTATGGTTAGAATCCCACTCTCAGACTGGCTTGGTAAGACCTTAAATTAGGTACCTGGAAATAATCGGCCCCCTTCAATGCACCAGAGTAGGCATTCGGCGCATTACCCTGCGAATCCGTATTGGTGGTGGCTTCCGGATCGAGACCAGAATACTTGGTAATGGTCAGCAGGTTCCTTCCCGAAAGGGTCAGGCTCAGGTTCTTCGCCCATTTCAGATGAAGCCCGTTGCTAAGATTATAGGTCAGCGAGACATCGCGCAACCTCAGGAAAGAGCCGTCTTCCACAAACCATGTGCTTGGGGACAGGCTGTTATACAGGCTGTTATAGTAAGCTACATATGCGCCGGGCGTTCCGTTGATCGTAACGGGCTTGTCAAAGTCGGAAGATAGACGATCCCTGTATAGCCACTGACGTACTTCGTTATAGATCTTGTTGCCATGGAACCAATCCCACTGAAAGGACAGGGTCAGGTTCTTCTTATAGGTGAATGTATTGATAAAGCTGGCAGTGAAATCAGGATAGGCATTACCGACAGCCTTCTGATCGCCGGGGTTACCCATCACAACGCTATAAGTATTCTTGTTGACTACGTTGCCGTTCACGACTACATAGTTCCCACGGTCAGCCGGATCGATATAAGGAGTCTTCCCATCTTCCTGCAGCTGATCTATGCTATGCAGCGGCGCCTGGTAAGAGAAATAACCCAACGGCTTACCCTGGCGGATGGTGAAGATGCCATTCACGATGTCGGCGCCGTTGTTGATCTTCGTAGCAACGCTCCGGGAAGTGCCCAGGCGGAAGCCGAAATCCCATTGCAGGTCACGCACCGAAACCATATTCGCATCGATGGAAAGATCGATACCCCTTGAATCGATGGTGGTCAGATTGTCCAGCTTTTGCGTATAGCCGGATGAAGCAGCCAGATCCGCCAGCTGGATCACGTCGGTGTTCTTATGATGCCAGTAAGAGAAAGACACATTGACGGAAGGAAGGAAATTTGTCCAGCCCGTCTTGACCGTTGCATCCGTACCGATCTCCAACTCTTTGGATTGCTGAACCTTCAGACCGGTGTTGGGTATCTGGAACGAGTTGGAATTAGTGGTCAGCGAACCCAGCTGAGCCACGATCAGGGCATTCTGACGATCGTATACGCCAGGCTGTATACCGGCCTCGCCATAGGCGGCCCTCAGTTTCCAGTCAGGCAGCCAACCCCACTTGACCACTTCCGAAGGACGGAAGTAAATGGTCCCTCTGGGGAAGGTGAAGGGCGTATGACCCGCGCCAAAGGCGGAAGAATAGTCCGAGCGGAAACCGCCGGAAATACCGACCAGGTCACCATACTCGATGGTCTGGTTCAACAGGTAGCCGTAGGTGACAAATGTATACATACCCAACGGGTCCCCCGGATATACTCCGTCGCCCGAAGTATGGCTTTGCGCTACGGAAACATTGAAGGGCGGGAAGGTAGGTATGTTCGTGCCGTACGCATATTGCCCGTCCTGGTCGGACCTGCGCCAGTCATACGTGAATTGCGTTACGGTCTTGATGGGAATGTCCAGATGGAAATCCTTTTCAAAGTCCGTCTTGAAATAAGCCGTCAGCAAAGAATTCTGCTTGGTCAGCTTGCTGCTGGATTTCAATATGGAACCCGTCACTGCCTGGCCCCAGAATGCGATGCTGGATTGGGGCGCATCCGCCTGATTATGGTAGAAGTTGAAATTACTGGTATTCCATATTTCTATACCATATTTATAATCTATCTCCAGGAATTTGGGGAACTTATAGTTCAGATTGGCATTCTCTATTATGCGATCGGAAGAGAGGTTCCTGTTCCTCCATTGCTTTTCGGACAGAGGGTTCTTGGTAGTATTGTCTCCCTGGTTAGCGCTCACGACAATATATTTATGCGTAGCGCTATCCGTTGCATCGAAATTGATAAATGGATAGGAATTGAACAGACCAAATCTGTCGGAGGAGGTACCGCCAACGGAGATATCGGCATCCCCGCTCAACAGGTTCTCATCCGTAAAAATGGACGAAACGGAATTACGGAAGGTCAGCCCCCGGGCAAGCGTAAAACCGACATTGGCAGCGACACTGGTGCGGGTATAGGAATTGCTGAGGACGTTCTGCTCGCTGTACCTGGATAGCGTAAAGGCATAGTCGGACCTGTCCCCTCCACCGGTGATCGACACGCTGTTATTAAATGTCGTAGCTGTCTTATAAGCCTGTTTGAGGTGGTCATAGGTTTGTTCCTTATAAGGCTTGTTCTGTACCACCGTCGGATCAGCGCTGGGATCCAACAGGTCGGGAGAAGGCCAGCTGCCGAACTGGTCGGGCTGTATCCTGGCGCCCCCCTGGGTGGCATATCCCTGGGCGTCCGTCACAAAGGAATGCAGCTTGGCCAGCTGGTTGTTCTTTCCTTTAAGGATATTCCCCTGGCTCACCTGGGAAAGTACGCTGATCTCCAGCTTTCTGTTATGCATGCCGTGTTTCGTAAAGATCTGTATGACGCCATTGGCGCCCTGTGCTCCATACAGCATACCCGCGGCAGCGCCTTTTACCACTTCTACCCGATCCACCGTGCTAAGATCAAGCCCGGTCAGGGTCGATACCTCGATGCCATCCACCATGATCAGTGGGTAAGAGTCCCCAAGGGAATTTAGACCACGTAATATAATACTGGCGCCCTGACCCGGCGTGCCGGAGGTGAACTGCACCTGCGCCCCGGCAATTTTACCCTGGAGAGCCTGTTCGACACTGCCGATAGAGCTTTTCGCTACATCCTTGGAGCTCAGCGAAGCCACATCGATAGGCACTTTCTTCTTCGAGGTGGCCACACCGACACCCGTTACCACCACCTCGGCCAGCGCCCTGGAGCTTTGGAATAATCTCACCGATACGATATCGTCACTGCCGGGACGTACTTCCTGCGATTCAAACCCCACGGAGCTGATCACCAGTACCCCACCCGGAGGGACCTGGATCCTGAAATGACCATCGGGACCCGCGCTGGTCCCCCCTCTCTTCCCTTTAATATTAATAGATGCTCCTGAAATGGGAGCACCCGATGAATCGGTGACGGTACCCGTCACCTCCCTGTTCTGAGCACGGCTCAGAAAGGCAAAAGCAGTTAATAGAATGGTTAACACCAGACATTTTCTCATTTTGCTGTCTTTTTTAGTTTATTGTTGTGTGTTACTCAAGGTTACAGCCGTTCAACAGCATATACCTGCCGCTTGTAAGGCCATCTTAAACAGACAAAAAAATTAACTTTTATGTGGCATGTGAAAGCTTCGTCATGTCCGAAGCCGGATAATCGACCACCGAAGACGTAAAAATCAAACCTCAAAAAATAGACAAATGTTAAAACAGGGGGTTATTACGAGGGGCTTCATTATAAATTAATTACGCCGGATGCAACGGTCCCTGCAGGGAATAAGTGGAAGGGCTGGGCAGGATGCATAAAAAAAAGAGCAGGTGGTAGAAACCACCTGCGAGTCACATGAGAAAACTTCTATCGGCAACTTTAATAACTCCGAGGAAGTTGCCTTTTAGAAAAATTTATTCCCTCGGAAAAAGTTATATGTGTGTCAGACACCAAAATAAATACTTATTGCATTTGTTACGGACGGAATATGACCGAAGGCGGTTATTCGGCTACTGAAAGGTCCATTTGACCTGCCGAATGGTAAAATAGATTATTCAGGCTCATCCCGAATAATCCTAACTTTATCCAAAGATTCCGGCTTTTGCAATAAATTAACTTTTCTATTACAGGGTAATTGAGAATCTTCCGTTATCGTAATTCTACTACTACATGAGCGGACCCGTGTCCGTGCGCCAGGCTTGTTCCAGCTTCCCAACTAACCATTTTATTACATAAGGCACAAAACCGCCTAACCCACTGCTATGGACAATAAAAATGCGTTCAACGACAGGATGGTCAAGCTCATCGGCATACCTGTATTAGGACTATTTATTCCCAATATCTCCGGCCTTATCACCAATCACCTGTATACCTATCCCGAGCTGCTGGCCAATTACGCCTATTTCACCTTCCTTTCCTTTGCCGTCTGGCAGGGCAACGTCTGGCTCATGCACTTCATCCGCAAAAAATATAGCTGGTCCTTCAGCCAATACCATAAGATCATCATCTCCCTCTTCCTGGTCAATATCGTCTATTCCGGGGCTATCTCCGTCCTCCTGCTCAGCCTGTGGAAAACCTTTTCCCACGAGCTCCCCGACCACAAAGGCCCCACGATGAACGCCACCCTGATCATTATCATTGCCGCCTGCTTCATCACCAATATATACGAGATCATCTTCCTCAACAGGGAAAGAGAGGACAGCCGCAGCACCGTGGAACAGCTGAACATCGCCAAGGCACAGGCGGAGCTGGAAGCCCTGAAAAACCAGATAGACCCCCACTTCATCTTCAACTCCCTGAATACCCTATCCTTCCTGATCACCCGCGACCCCCAAAACGCCCGTCTCTATAATGATACCCTCGCCAAGGTCTATAGATATATCCTCAGCAATAAGGAAAAAGACCTCGTCCTGCTGAAAGAAGAGATAGAATTCATCAGCAACTATTTCTATCTCCTCAAGATCCGCTTCGGCGACGCCATCAACATGATCATAGAGATCACCGACCTCGCCTCGGAGGACTTCCTCATTCCACCTATCTCTATGCAGGCCCTGGTGGAAAATGCCATCAAGCACAATGAATTCAATGATAAAACACCCTTATCCATCAACGTGTCCATCAGCTCGAATTATGCTATCGTTAAGAATGTGATCAACCTGAGGACGTATGCCGCGCCTACCTCCCGGATCGGACTGGGCAATCTGGACAACCGCTATAAGCTCATCACCAAACGGAACATCATTATTGAAAATAATTTCAAAATTTTCACGGTAAAATTGCCGATCATCAAATTTTAAGGCCCTCTTGCAACGTTTTGGCCGCCCCTGTTGTACCCTTTATCCGATCCTGCAGTAACATTTTAGAGAGCCTGTTGCAACACGATAGCGAGGCCCTGTTGTAACGATTTAGCAGGCTCGTGCGTCATAGGAAAAGACACGATGCAACAATATGGTAAAAAGCTCGATTTTATATATAAGCGGTAATGAAAAGGACTACAAACAATATTATTTTTACAACGTTTAAAACCGAGTCACATGAAAGTGCTTATTGTAGAAGATGAACGACCCGCTTTTGAGAATATGGTAGAAGAATTGCTGGCCATCGATGAAAGTATCCACGTGATGGCAGGCTGTACCAGCGTCGACCAGACGGTGAGATGGTTGAACAAAAATCCCCAGCCCGACCTTATCTTTATGGACATCCAGCTCTCGGACGGACTATCCTTCAATATCTTCAAAGCCTGCAATGTCACCTGCCCCGTGATCTTTACCACCGCCTACGACAAGTACCTGGCCCAGGCATTCGAATATTGCAGCATCGACTATCTGGATAAACCCATCAGCCAGGACAAGCTGAAGAACGCCATTCGAAAATATAAGAACCTTAAAAGTCATTTCACCAGCAACCACAATAACCTCAATGAATACCTGAACACGCAGGACAAGAAGCGCTCCAGGATCCTTGTCAAGAAAGGCATGGAATTCCAGACCGTACGCGTGGAAGACACGGGCTATTTCTTCACGGAACACAAGCTGGTATTTCTCGTAGACAAGGAAGGCCGGAAATATATGGCCGAAAAAAGCAACCTCAGCGAGCTCGAGGAAGAGCTGGACAGGAATGTATTCTACCGCGCCAATCGAAAATATATCATCAACGCCAACTACGTCAAACGCTTCAAACCCCTGGAGAGAAGCAAGATCAGCGTCGAGCTGACGCTGCCCGTCAACGAAGAGATCATCATCAGCCAGGAGAATTCGGCCTCCTTCAAAAAATGGATCGGCGAGATTTGATCCCCCGGACCCGTGGTCCGCTCCGGCCTGTCCAGGTGGTCGGACATCTCAGAACTGCATCAAAAACGCGCTCCCCTCTCCCTCTATCGACTGCACCTGTATATTCCCTTTATGCAGCAGCATGATCTGTTTGCAAAGGCTTAGCCCGATGCCGCTGCCCGTCTTCTTTGTACTGAAGAAAGGTATAAAGATATTATCCATCACCTCCGGCGACATACCCGTCCCATTGTCCGCCACCCTGATCAATGGCCTGCCGTTATAGGTCGTGCCCGACAAAGTGATCGTAGGTTCCGCGCTCTCTTTCACCGCATCGACGGCATTCACCACCAGGTTGATCAGCACCTGTTCGATCAGGCTTATATCCGCATCCAGCGTCATGTCCGGGTCCTTCAATATGATCTCCATCTCGATCCCCTTCTGCTCGAACGTAGGCTCCATCAACACATGCAGGTTCTCGAAAAGATCCCGCACATACACCTTCGTCAGGTTCAGCGTAGTGATCTTGTTCAGGCTCCGGTAGGTCTCCGCAAACTTCAACAGCCCCTCGCTCCTGCGCCGTATGGTCCCGACCCCTATCTGCAGGTCCTCCAACGCCCCCGGCTGTCCCTCCAACATCGCGGCAGAAGCCTGCAGCCTGTGCGACAAAGTCTCCGCCAGCGACGCGATCGGCGCCACCGAATTCATGATCTCATGCGTCATCACGCTCAGCAGCTTCTTCCAGGACTTCGCTTCTTGTTCATCCAACGCCTCATTGACATCCTGAAAAGCTATCAGCTTGTAAATCTTCCCATCCGTCTGGAATGCCGTGGCGGCCATCAATGTCTTGAAACTGTTGCCATCCTTCACCAAAGGCACCACCTTGTTCTCTCCCGGACGCAGGTTCAGGATCTCCTGGTACAGGTTCTCATCCCTCCGCTCCAACGAATGGATGGTCTTCAGATAAGGGATGCCCAGCATGTTCTTGAACGCCTCGTTCATCCAGCTGATGTCGCCGCTCTTATGCTCGTACGATAAAATGCCGGTATTGACCAGTTCCAATATCTTCTGCAAATACTGGTACTGCGTCTCCCTTTCACGGCTGATATGCTTGAAGGTGGTGTTGATCTCGTTGAAACCCTGCCGCAGGGACTGCAGCTCCACGGGCGCCTGCTTCACATCGAAGTGGCGGGAAAAATCCCTGTAATGAATGGACTCCACGAACTGCTCCACTTCATACTGCGCCTTGCGGTGAAAATTGTAAAAATCCACCAGCTGGAAAATGATCACCGGCACCAGCGCCGAGAGGAACTCGTACCGGCCCTTTACCATCAGGAAACTGGCCCCCGACAGGGTAATGAACATGAACAGCACCCTTATGAGGATCCTTTCCTGGTATCTCTTGAATATCATAAACTTTACTTATTGCCCGGAAATCGTGCCCTTCGGAAATTTAGCCCGATTCCGGGCATATCCAATGTCTGTCCTATGGACAACGAACCTCCGGTTCGTTCGGCCCCGTAATTTCTCATGCGCCGGGGCCATGTCTAAATATCATATTTGCTCAGACGCCTGTACAGGGCCGTCCTCGTTAAACCCAGCTCCTTGGCCGCCTTGGAAATATTGCCATTGTGTTTCTCTATCACTTTCAGAATGGCATTCTTCTCGATGGTGCTGAGCTTGAGCTCCTGCGGCTCATTCGCCTCCTGCGGCCGGCCCGACTCGATGGGAGAGAAAATAAGATCCTTGGCCTGCAGCACATCGCTGTCAGCCATGATCACCGCCCGCTCGATCGTATATTGCAGCTCCCGGACATTACCCGGATAATGATAGCTCTTCAGCTTTTCGACGGCCTTTGCATCGAAATCCAGCGACGGCTTCATATACTTGGTGGTATAGGTGCGGGCAAAATGTCTTGCCAGCAGCACGATGTCCTCTTCCCTCCGGCGCAGCGGCGGCACCATGATCTCCACCGTATTGATACGATAGATCAGATCCTTCCGGAACTTACTCTCATTGGCCAGTTCGGTCAACGGCACGTTGGTAGCGCAGATGAGACGTATATCGATAGGCGTAGGCTGATTGGAACCCAGCCGGGTGACCATCCTGTTCTGTAGTACGGACAGCAGCTTGGCCTGCTGATGTAAAGAGATATTCCCGATCTCATCCAGGAAAAGCGTTCCCCCATTGCCCGCTTCAAAACGTCCCATACGATCTTCCCGGGCATCCGTAAAGGCTCCCTTCTTATGTCCGAACAGCTCGCTCTCGAACAGGCTCTCCGTCAGCGCGCCCACATCCACCTTTATATAAGGCTTATCCGTCCGCAGCGAATGCTGGTGGATCGCTTTTGCGATCAGGTCCTTGCCGGTGCCATTCTCTCCCAGGATCAGGATGTTCGCATCCGTAGGCGCTATCTTCTCCACCTTGAAAAAGATATCCTGCATCACCTCCGAATCACCCAGCAGCTCCGATCCGATCACCGACTCGCCCGACGCGGAATAGCCCGTACCCGCCTTCTTGCTATCGTTCTTTTTCAACGCCTCCTTGATGGTCAGGATCAGCCGCTCGTTATGCCAGGGCTTGACGACAAAATCCGCCGCACCCTCCTTCAGACAACGTACCGCCAGGTCGATATCCCCGTATGCCGTGATCATGATCACCGCCGCATCCGAGCCGAACTCCGTCTTTATCTTGCGCAGCCAGAAAAGCCCCTCGTTACCCGTATTGATACTGCTGTTGAAATTCATATCCAGCAGGATGAGGTCAAATTTCTTTTTGGACAGAAGGGAACGGATATTTTCCGGGTTCTTCTCCGTGACCACCTCCAATGCCTCCGTCTTTAATAATAGTCTTACGGCAGTAAGCACATCCGGGTCATCGTCTACAGCCAAGATCGTGGCGTTCTTTAAATTCATAAGATTCGTCTGAAAATTGTTTGAAAATTATGCAACAGGGGGACAGTTTCGCCGTCCTTTTATTATCGACAATAATAAGCTAAAAACTTATCCAAAAATCCAGTCGAACGTACACTACAAGTATACCCTAAATGCAACCCTTTGAAAATTAGCTCTTTGCATAAAGCTCTTCTGGGATCAAAGTGTATCAAAACCGTACACTTCCTGTATCGAAAATGAACTATAAAACGGCCGAATCCGGGCTAACAGCCTGTAAATCATAGGTGTTTCATTTCTGGCATGTGATTGCTATGTATCGGATAAGAATTTTCTCATGTGTAGTAGACCTCCTGGCATTTCTATGCTGGGTGGCTTTTTTAAAACTGAGAATATTGGATGTCCGGCACGATTGGGATAATTTTCTTAAAGACCAATTGGGCCGGACCATAACGAACAACGAACACCAAAAAACAAATTTCTTATCGTGGACAGAGTAATTCCAAAAAAGAGATGGTCGACCAAACGCCTGATGACAATAGGCGGTATTGCAGCATTGGTTCTTTTAATTGCCGGTAGCTTTTATTTTACTTCTGGGAAATCCAAGCTTAATGTTGACACAGAGCGTATTACGATTAGCGAGATCACCAAGGGACCCTTCCAGGAATCTATTCCCCAGAATGGCACCGTACTCCCCCATACCACTATCTACCTGGTAACTCCCGATGGCGGAAGGGTGGAAGAAAAATATGTCGAGGACGGAGCCATCCTGAAAAAGGGCGATCCGATCCTGCGGCTCTCGAATACGGACCTGGAGCTGAATCTTTCCAACCAAATGACCAATGTCTCCTCCATGCTGGCGCAGACACAGCTCAGCCGGGTCAATGCGGATCAGAACACGGTCAGCAAGCTTACCCAGATGGCCGACGTGGAAAGCCAGTACAAAGAGGCCGAACGTATCTACGATCTCGATAAAAAGCTGTACGCCCAGAAGGTCATCGGCTCGCAAGAATATCTACAGGCACAGAATAATTATAACTATTACCTGCAGAAAAGAAAACTGGCCCAGACGATACTGCAGCAGGACACCTTATCCAGGGACGCACAGGAAAAGCAGGATAAAGAGTCCTATGCCCGCGCACAGAACACCCTGGTGATCCTGCAGAAGAAAGTGGGCGGTCTTATCATCCGCGCCCCGCAGGACGGACAGCTGACCTCTCTGGACGCCGAAATAGGACAATCCAAGACCCCGGGCACTTCCATCGGCCAGCTCGACGTACTGGATGGCTTCAAGGTAAGGCTGTCCGACATCGACGAACACTATATATCCCGTGTATTCACGGGCCTGACAGGTACCTTCACCTTCGGCAACGACAGCAAGACCTATAAGCTGAGGATCTACAAGGTCTATACACAGATAGTCAATGCGCGCTTCCAGGTGGATATGGAGTTCGTGGGAGATGTGCCCAAAGGCATCCGTAAAGGTCAGACCCTTCAGATCACCCTGGCGCTCAGCGACGAGACGACCGCCATACTGGTACCCAGAGGGGGCTTCTACCAGCAGACGGGTGGCAACTGGATCTTCAAGGTCAGCGAGGATGGCAAGACGGCCTACAGACAGGAGATCACGCTGGGACGTCAGAACACGGACTATTATGAAGTCCTCGCAGGCCTCAAGCCCGGAGATAAGGTAGTCACTTCCAGCTACGAGAACTATGGTACCATGCAGGAGCTGGTGTTGAAAAAATAACTGTAACATTTGACAATCATACGTCGTCCCTATTAAGAACCATTGGCCGAAAGGCCGTCACAACAAAACACAAGACCATGAGAACGCGACTTCTTTACACCCTGGTTTTCATCTTCTGCCTGAGCGCTTTCGCCTCGTCGAAGAATGAATGCGCCCATCCCCTCCGGGATAGCGGGCCCTGTAGCAGGAACGATACCGGCAAAAGCAGTGTATTGCCGTCCAAAGAAGTTTCGGGCCGGACATCCGAAGATGAGTCAAAAGCCTGTCCTTCGGACGACGAACCCGAGGTTCATTTAGGAGATTTCTCTACCTTTCAGCTGATAAAGTTTTTATACATATAATAACCCGCAACGACTTAAACTACACACTCACTTAAACGCTAATAACATGATCAAGATCAGTGACCTTCAAAAAGTATACCGTACCGAAGAGGTGGAAACCGTCGCGTTGAATCACCTGAGCTTCGAAGTCAAGGAAGGGGAATTCGTCTCCGTAATGGGCCCTTCCGGCTGCGGAAAATCCACTCTTCTGAATATCCTGGGGCTGCTGGATGATCCCGATGGCGGAAGCTTTATCTTCAATGGCACCGAAGTCGCGCACTTCAACGAACGCAAAAGGGCCGACCTGCGCAAACGCAATATCGGCTTCGTATTCCAGAGCTTCAACCTCATCGACGAGCTCACGGTATTCGAAAATGTGGAGCTGCCCCTGATCTATCTTGGCGTGAAAGGACCCGAACGCAAACAACGCGTAGAAACAGTATTGGACAAAATGCAGATCATGCACCGTCGCAATCACTACCCGCAACAGCTCTCCGGCGGTCAACAGCAACGTGTAGCCGTAGCCCGCGCCGTAGTCAATAACCCCAAGCTGATCCTGGCCGATGAACCTACTGGTAACCTCGACTCGTCCAACGGTAATGAAGTAATGCAACTGCTCACCGACCTGAACGAACAAGGCACCACCATCATCATGGTAACACACTCCGAACACGATTCCCGCTACAGCCACCGCATCATTCGCATGCTGGACGGGCAGACGGTGACGGAGAATATACTCGTTTAAAAATCTGGGTCTTATGCTTAGGAACTATCTCAAGATCGCCTTCCGCAACATGGCGAAATACAAGGTTATTTCCTTTATTAACCTGTTCGGGCTCACCGTCGGCATCACCTGCTGTCTGCTCATACTGACCTATATCATCCATGAGACCAGCTATGATAAATACAATAGCAAGGCGGATCGTATCTATCGTGTGACGCGCGCTTTTTACAACAAGGAAGGCATCCAATCCCTCCACCTGGGAGCGGTGGCCCCACCCTATGGCCCCCTGCTGAAGAACGAATTTCCCGACATCGAGAAAGTCACCCGCATACTGCCTTTTGGCACCGTCCCCACCCGGTACAAGGAAAAGATCTTTAACGAAAAGGATATCTATTGCGCCGACGAGTATTTCTCGGGCGTATTCGATGTGGCCATGGTGAAAGGCGACCCCCACACGGCACTCACGGACCCTTTTTCCATCATCGTCACCGATGACGTGGCGCGCCGCTATTTTGGAGATGAAGACCCCATGGGCAAGACGATCCAGATGAACAGCCAGTTCAACCTTAAGGTCACGGGTATATTCAAACCTTTTCCGGAGAACGCCCATTTCCATCCCCATATCCTGATATCGTTCAACACCCTGAAGGATACGGCCATCTACGGAGAGAAGGGCCTTCAAACCAATTGGGGTAACAATTCCTTCTTCACTTATCTCCTGCTTCCGAAGGATTATCCCGCAAAAAATATCGAGGCCCGCTTCCCGGCTTTCCTGGATAAATACATGCCCGGCTATTATGGGACCCTTCCGGCTTCGAAAATGACCAGGCTCTATTTACAAAAGCTCACGGATATCCATCTTACCTCCCATCTCGACGAAGAAATGGAAGAGAACGGGGATATCAAGCGGATCTGGGTCTTCAGCGCCATCGCCCTGTTCATACTCTTTATAGCCTGTATCAATTATATGAACCTGTCCACGGCCCGCTCGGCGCTACGCGCCAAGGAGATCGGCATCCGTAAGACATCCGGCGCCCAACGCAGCGAGATCATTATCCAGTTCCTCAGCGAATCTGTTATGATCACCGCTATGGCCACCATTCTGGCCGTGGGGCTCACCTGGCTGACCCTGCCCCTGCTCAACACCGTTACAGGACTATCCCTCAGCATCGGCAGCGTCTTTATCCCTCAGGTGATCATACCTCTGATATTGACGCCTTTTATAATAGGCATCATCTCCGGCATCTACCCCGCCCTGTTCATGTCTTCCTTCCAACCCATAAAAGTGCTGAAGGGATTGTTCAAGGCAGGAAAGAACACCATCATCTTCCGGGAGGCCCTGGTAGTCGTACAATTCGGCATCTCCATCGTCCTTATCATATGCACGGCCGTGGTATTCCAGCAGCTGCACTATATGCAGGAGAAATCGCTTGGCTTTGACAAGGAAAGGATCGTCACCATCGGCTATGACGAAGCCACCATGAGTAAGAGCTACGAGTCCTTCCGCAACGAATTGCGCAATAGCGCTTATATCAAGGATGTAGGCCGGTCGTCCCGGATCCCCAGCGGCAGGCTGCTCGACGAACAGGGCGCCTCTACGGAAAGCGGAGATTCCCTCCGGCCCGTCAGCGCGGACATAAAATATGTAGCAGCCGACTTTGACTTTATTCCGACCTACGGCATGCATGTCCTGGCCGGCCGCAGCTTCTCCCGGGCATACGGCACGGACACCACCTCTTTTGTACTGAATGCAGCCGGCGCCCGCGCGCTGGGTCTGCAGCAGCCGCAACAGGCAGTAGGACGCAACTTTTCATATGGCGGTGTAAAAGGTAAGATCGTAGGCGTACTGGAGGATTTCCACTTCGAATCCCTGCACCAGCAGATAGTGCCTCTCGTGCTTGCTATGACCCCTCCGGGCACGCCCGGCTTCCACTATAACTGGGTTTCCATCAAGATCGCCGGTAACAATGTCCCCGCAGGCGTAGCTTTTCTGGAGAAGACCTGGAAAAAATACATGCCCGGGACGCCTTTTGAATACACCTTCCTGGACGACAAATTCGACGAGCTCTATCGCTCCGAACAACGCCAGGGAACACTCTTTACCTCTTTTGCCGGCATCGCCATCTTTATCGCCTGCCTGGGACTGCTGGGCCTCTCCGCCTTCGCCATTTCCCAGCGCATAAAGGAGATAGGTATCCGGAAAGTGCTGGGCGCCAACGTAAGGGGCATCGTCACCCTGCTGTCGAAAGATTTTCTGATCCTGGTAGGCATCGCCGCAGCTATAGCCTTTCCTGCCGCATGGATTGTCATGCACAACTGGTTAAAGGACTTCGCATACCGGATCTCCATACCATGGTGGATCTTCCCGGTGGCAGGCATCCTGGCGTCCGCCGTAGCCCTGATCACGATCAGCTTCCAGGCTATTCGGGCGGCTACCGCGCCGCCCGTGAAAAGTTTGCGAACGGAGTGAGAAAACTTTTCGGCCGACAGGCCAATCATTAGACGTTTTACGGGAGGGACTACTTTTTACAAAGACCCGACCCGTAAAACAATGAGCTTGCGAACGGAGTGAGAATTTTAAGACACTGCACATGATAAAGAACTATTTCAAAATAGCATGGCGACACCTCCGACGTAACAAAGCCTACGCCTTTA
Source organism: Puia sp. (assembly GCA_035545935.1). Lineage (GTDB taxonomy): Bacteria > Bacteroidota > Bacteroidia > Chitinophagales > Chitinophagaceae > Puia. The sequence continues at coordinate 16,827 of DASZXP010000039.1, forward strand.
TCAATGTGGCCGGTCTCACCCTGGGCATCACCTGCAGCATCGTCATATTCGTCCTGGTGCATTACGAGCTCAGCTTCGACGACTTCCACACGGACAAAGACAGGATCTACCGCGTGGTCACGGAAATACACCACGACGATATCAGCTATACCTCGGGCACGCCCGCTCCCTTAGGCAAGGCTTTCCGCGACGACTATACGTTCTCCGACAAGATTGCCCGCGTAAGGGTCTTTGGCAGTCCGCTCGTCTCCATCAATACGGGCAAGGACATACATAAATTCGTGGAAAGCAGAGGTCTCGCCCTCGCCGATCCTGAATTCTTCGACATCTTCCGCTTCCCCTTCCTCAAAGGCGACAAGTCCACGCTGGCTAACCCCAATACCGCCGTCATCACCGAAAAGCTGGCGGCCAAATATTTCCCGGGAGAAGATCCCATCGGAAAAGTTCTCCGCATAGAGAACAGTATGAATTTCACCATCACGGGCGTCCTGAAAGACCTGCCCGCCAACACCGACAGGACCCAGGAAATATACCTGCCCTTTGTCAACCTGAAAGACTTCGACTCTTCCCTGGCCGGCCCCAACAGCTGGTCCGGGATCAATAACAATATGCAATGCTTCGTCCGGCTGAAGAAGGACGTCAGCCCTGCCTCGGTGGAAGGACTCTTCCCCGCCTTCATGCAAAAATATTACGCGGGCACCCGGGGACTAAAGGTCTATAACTTCAAGCTGCAACCCCTGTCCGATGTACACTTCAACGCCAACTACTCGGGCTTCGTGGAAAAGAAATATATCTGGTCGCTGGCGCTCATCGGCCTTTTCCTCATCGTCACGGCCTGCGTCAACTTTATCAATCTCGCCACCGCCCAGGCCCTCACCCGCAGCAAGGAAGTAGGCATACGCAAGGTGCTGGGCAGCATGCGGCCGCAGCTGTTCTGGCAGTTCATCGCCGAGACCTCGCTCATCGCCCTCTTCGCCACCATAGTGGCCTTCTGCCTGGCACAACGGGCCATCCCCTATGTCAACCAGCTTTTGGAGCTGCAGCTGGAAGTGTCTCTTATAAAGGACATCGCACTGGCCCTCTTCCTGTTGGTCACGCTCGTAGGCGTCACCTTCCTTTCCGGCTCCTACCCCGGACTGATCCTCGCCGGCTTCCAGCCCGTCCTGGCATTGAAAGGCAAGCTCAACCAACAGCACATCGGCGGGTTCTCCGTACGCCGGGGTCTCGTCATCATACAATTCGCTATCTCACAGCTGCTCATCATCAGCACCATCGTCATAGCAGGTCAGATCCATTATTCACAGAAGACGGACATGGGCTTTACGAAGGATGCCATCGTGCTGCTCCCCATACCCACCACGGGCACGTCCAAAATGGACCATCTCCGGGCAGGACTGGAATCCATGACGGGCGTGGAAAAGACCACCCTTTGCTTTACGCCGCCGGCATCCTCCGACAACGACCTCACAGGCTTCCGTTATGACAACGAAGCCAAACAGGAACCCTTCAACATCAACGACAAATACGCGGACGATCGATACCTGACCACCTTTGGCCTTACCCTGGTGGCGGGAAGAAATTATTTTCGGAGCGACTCCACCCACGAATTCCTCGTCAACGAAATGCTCGTCCACAAGCTCAACCTCTCATCCCCCCGGGACATCATTGGCCGGCACATCGACCTGGAAGGCGGCGCGTCAGGCACGGTAGTGGGCGTGGTAAAGGACTTTCATAACTATTCCTTCAAAGGAGGTATATCGCCTATCTGCATCTCGCCTGACTACAGCCGTTATAATTACTGTGCCGTCAAGCTGAATATGGCGAGGGCCGGCGGTCTGCTGCCCGCATTCGAAAAGCTGTGGAACGGCATCTATCCTGAATACAACTATACGTTTACATTCATGGACGACAGCATCGCCGAATTCTACCAGACGGAGACGGTCCTGCTGCGGCTGATAGAGATCTTTGCGGGTATCGCCATCTTCATCGGCTGCCTGGGCCTTTATGGCATGGTCTCTTTTATGGCCGTACAAAAGACAAAAGAGATAGGCGTTCGGAAAGTACTGGGTGCGGGCGTGCCGGATATACTCTGGATCTTCGGCAGGGAATTCTTCCGGCTGCTGATCATTGCCTTTCTGATAGCCGCTCCCATCGGAGGATGGTTTATGCACCGCTGGCTACAGGATTTTGTCTATCGCATACCCTTGAACGCGGAGATCTTTTTGCTGGCACTGGCCTCGACCATCGTCATCGCAACCCTTACGATTGGATACAGGACCATACGATCGGCGCTGGCCAACCCTGTGAAAAGTTTGCGCACGGAGTGAGAAACTTTTCGGCCGATAGGCCAGACACAACCGAGCTTTGCGAAGGTTGCGACCAAGGAGGACCGTGTCGAAGTAGGTCCTCCGAAGGCCTCGTTTTGCGGGAGGGGCTATATTTCAAACAGACCCGATCCGCAAAACAACGAGTTTGCGCACAGAGTGAGAAACTCTTTGGCTGTCACCGGGCACAGCGAAGGCCCCGGCCGTACCCTGAGATCAATTATTTTTTTGTTTAAAAACCGTCACATGTTCAAAAGTTTTGTAAAGATCGCCTGGCGCAATCTGAGAAAAAATAAGCTCTACACCTTTGTCAACATCCTTGGTCTTACCATCGGCATCACCAGCTGTATCCTCATCGGGCTGTATGTCACACATGAGCTGAGCTTCGACCGGTTCAACGACCGTGCGGACAGGATTGCCCGTATCACTATGGAATTCACCGACGGCACTACGACAAATCGCGTCGCGCTGTCCGGCACCAAGGTAGGCCCTCAGTTCCAACGTACCTTCCCCGCCATCACGGCCTTTACCCGGACGATATCGTACAACAACACCGTCACCGTGGATGACAGGACCTTTAACGAGACACGCTTCCTGTACGCCGACTCTTCTTTCTTTTCCATCTTCAGCTTTCCCCTGCTAAAAGGCAATCCATCCACCGTGCTTTCCCTTCCCGGGCAGGTGGTCCTCACCGAAAGCATGGCCCGGAAATATTTCGGTAACACGGACCCCATCGGAAAAGTGCTGAAAATAAATAACAACAGTAATCTCACCGTCACAGGCATTGCCAAAGACGCCCCCGACAATTCCCAGATCCAGTTCAACTTCGTCGCGTCCTTCACTTCCTTGTCCCAGTCCCGGCAGGAGATCTATTGGACGGCCAATTACGTTACTTATTTTCTCCTGGCCCGCCCGCAGGACCTCGACCCCGTTCAAAAACAGATCACGGCATACATGCAGACGCCAGCCGTACGTAAGGAGGTGGGTGAAAAATCACACCTCACGTACCACCTGGAACCGCTGACCCAGGTACACCTGTACTCCAGGCTCGACGGCCTCGAACCCAACGGTAATATCACCTATGTCTATATCCTGAGCGCCATTGCCGTGCTCATCCTGATCATTGCCTGCGTCAACTATACCAACCTCGCCACCGCTCAATCACAGGGCCGCACGGGAGAGATCAGCATCCGAAAAGTATTGGGGGCGGGAAAAGGACAGCTTTTCCGGCAATACCTCGGCGAATCCATACTGCTCACCTTTATGGCGCTGGCGCTCGGCGTTGTTATCAGCATCCAGCTGCTACCCCTGCTCAATAATGTCAGCGGCAAGGCGTTGACAGCCTATAGTCTTTTGAAACCCCTGCCTATCCTCGCCCTGCTGTTGTTAGGGCTGCTGGTAAGCTTCCTGGCAGGCGCCTATCCCGCCTTTGTACTGTCCAATGTCCGGCTGATGAACATCCTCAAATCCGGATTCCGCATGTCCTCCTCGGGAGGCAATCTCCGCAGATCGCTCATCGTCGTACAATTTGTCATCTCCGTCTTCCTCATGATCTCCACCATGGTGATCCTGCAGCAGCTGTCCTATATCCGGAACAAGAACCTGGGCTATGACAAAGAACACGTGCTCATGCTTCCTGCCAGCGACGAGATCCACAACAGATACGATGCGGTCAAGGCGGCTGTCAGACAGATCCCCGAAGTGGTCGATGCGGGCGGCGCATCGGGGACGCCTATCTTCGTGGGATGGACCGACGGACTCAGCGCCACTACCGAGACGGGAGACAAGAATTTCAGCGTCAAGGCCATCCCCTGTGACGCCGACTTCGTAAAGACCATGGGGATGCAGCTCGTTGCCGGCGAACAGTTCACGCCCGGCGATACACGCCTGATGACCGTCCCCGATACATCCAAAGACTTCCGCTATACCTTTATGCTCAACGAATCCGCTGTCAAGGCCCTTGGATGGACGCCTCAACAGGCCATCGGCAAGACAGTGGAGAAATACAGCCCCGGCACGGTACGCGCCGTAGTAAAGGATTTTCATTTCTCTTCCATGCACGAAGCCATCGGGCCCCTCATCCTCTTCCTGGATACACAATGGGTCAACCATATGTATGTCAGGGTCACGGGCAAGGACCTTCCCGGCACCATCGCCCGGCTCAGCACTATCTGGAAAGAATATGCGCCGCACCACCCTTTTGAATATCATTTCCTGGATGAAGACTACAATACGCTCTATAAGACAGAAACACGCACCGGCCAATTGTTCGGCACCTTCTCCATCACCGCCATACTACTTGCCTGTCTGGGACTCTTCGCCCTCGCCGCCTTTACCACCGCCCAGCGGACAAAAGAAATAGGCATCCGGAAGGTGTTGGGCGCATCCCTGACCAGCCTGGCGGGTATGCTGTCGAAGGATTTTCTCAAGCTGGTAGCCATTGCCTCCCTTATTGCCCTGCCTCTTTCGTATTGGGCGATGCAAAAATGGCTGGGCGGGTTCGTATACCATATTACTTTATCCTGGTGGATGTTTGCCGCCGTCATATTATCGGCCCTGCTCATCGCGCTTGTCACGGTCAGCGTACAGGCCATCCGGGCCGGAATGGCCAACCCTGTGGAGAGCCTAAGATCGGAATGATCCGCCGGCCAATAATCCATAACTTCAGCACATGAAGACACATATAAAAATAGCGCTGCGCCACCTCCGGAAATATCCCCTTTTTTCCTTTATCAACCTGGCGGGACTCTCCGTTGGCATCGCTGCCTCCTTTATCCTGTTGATCTACTCCAAAAGAGAGATGAGCACCGACAGCCAGTTCCGGGACGCGGACCGGATCGGCCGCGTAGGCACGGACTTCTTCAATATGGGAGGCTTTGCACAAAGCCAGCCGGGTCTAAGCCCCCTCCTCCAGGGCGCCTGCAAGGACATTGCATACGCCACCTCCTTCGACAAGGATTATGACGAGACGGAGACCCGGACATCGATGAATGAAAGGGCCTACACGGACATACATGCTTATCACATCGACTCCAATTTTTTCAAGGTCTTCTCCTATACCGCCGCCGAAGGGGTCATCCCCGGGAAAGGTCTGTCCCCCGGAGAAGCCATTCTTTCCGAGACCAACGCCCGCCGCCTGTTCGGCAATGGATCACCCATCGGAAAGACGCTGCTCATCGGCAAGGAAAACACTCCGTATAAGGTCGTCGCCGTATTGAAAGAAGGTTTTGAAAGATCGCACCTCGACCCTTCCCTGTTGCTGCCCCTGCCCACCGGCGACATGTACAACTACCCCGGCAACTGGGCCAGCTGTAATATCTATAACTATTTCAAGCTACGCCCCGGAGGCTCCTTCACCGGCGTACAGGCCACACTGGACAGGATACAAAAAAAACTGGTGAACCCACAGTTCGCCTATATGCATGTCCGGTTCATCCTTCAGCCGCTGCGCGATATTTATTTCCGTAGCCATCTCAACCTGGAGCTGACGCCCGGCGGCAGCCTTACACAAGTGAAGCTGCTTAGCAGCATCGGTCTCTTCCTGATCCTGCTGGCCATCATCAATTATGTCAACCTCGTTACGGCCCGCTCGTCCACCCGCAACAAGGAGTTCGGGCTGAAAAAGACCCTGGGCGCCTCCCGCTATCAGCTGGCGGGTCAGATAATGTTGGAATCGATGGTGTTCAGCCTGCTGGCCATGGTGCTCTCCTTTGGCCTCATACAGGTCATTGCCTTCCTCTATCGTCATTTTACAGGCGACTCGCTGACAAGCACGCTTCCCCTGATGGTCTCTCATTACGGATGGCTGCTGCTCTTCTCCCTCACGGTAGGGCTGATCGCGGGCCTTTACCCCGCCGTCTATCTCACGGCCATCAAACCCATCCTCGCCCTGCGATCCATCATCGGCAGGCCCGGAAAGACAAGCCCCCGCGTACGCAACGTACTGGTGCTGGTACAATTCTCCATCGCCGCCGCGCTGGTCTTCGCCTCCTTCGTCGTATACAGTCAATTGCAATACATCAACGATAAGGACAAAGGTCTCAAAGCTGAAGGGGTCGTGCTGGTGGACAAATTCCGCGACCAGGATGCGTTCCGTCATCTCATCGAACAGCAATCGCAGGTGGTCAGCACCAGCTTTTGCAATCGTACCCCTGCGGGGAAGACCATCTGGGTCAATACCTATCAGACGCCGGCCATGAAGACAAATATGTCCATACAATCCTTCCCGGTGGATGACAGGTTCCTAACGACCATGGGCATGCGTCTCATCGAGGGGAGGAATTTCAACAAGGACCTCATCACGGACACCAACTCCCTCATCCTGAATGAATCCGCCGTGGCCGCATTGGGACTCTTCGACCCCATCGGCGCTACGCTCAACGGCAGCGAGCACGTCATCGGGGTGGTAAAGGACTTCAACTACAACTCCCTTCATGAAAAGATAGCACCGGCCATACTGCGCTACTCTCCCGAAGGCAATATCCTCGCCATACGGATCAGGGGAGGACATACGGCTCAATTCCTGGACTGGCTGCGGGCCACAGGAAAAAAATTCATGCCTCAGGATGCCCTGACCATCAGCTTCCTGGATGACAACTTCAAACAGCTGGCGAAAAAGGATAAATTACTGGGGGACGCCATCGGATTCTTTACCATACTGGCGATATTTTTAGCCACATTGGGTCTCACGGGCCTCACCCTCTTCACCATCGAAAGACGTACCCGGGAGATCGGTGTCCGGAAAGTATTGGGCGCTACCATACCCGACATTTTAGCCCTCGTGTCGAAGGATTTCGTCAAGCTCACCTTTGTGGCCTCCGGCATCGCGCTGCCCCTGAGCTGGTGGTTGGTACACCGTTGGCTGGATAATTTCGCCTATCGCGTGTCGGTGGGGTGGTGGATCTTCTTTGTCACGGAAGCCATACTCCTGCTGATAGCCCTGTCCGTCATCAGCCTGCTGGCCCTGAAGGCGGCGACTGTCAATCCCGTGAAGAGTTTGCGCACGGAGTGAGTTACAACCTCTAATAAACCCGTCACATGATAAAGAACTATATAAAAACAGCCCTCCGCACCCTCCGGCGTAACAAGCTCTTCTCCATGATCAATATCCTGGGACTGTCCATAGGGCTCAGCGCCGCGCTGATCATCTACCTCATCGTACAATATGACTTCAGCTTCGAACAAGCCCGGAAGGATAAGGACCGCATCTATCGCGTCGTCACCATGCTCAGCCTTTCCAATACACCCTTTCCTAATTCGGGTACGCCCTATCCTGTTATAGAAGCTGCCCGCAAAGAGCTCCGCGGCATCGATGGGTCCGCCAATTTCTTTACCGCTTCGGGAAAATCTTCCATCCCCAGACAGGGAGCCGCACCGGTAGAATTCAAACGCCTGTCCAATCTCATCTACGCCGACGCGCATTATTTCCAGCTCTTCCCCGCCCAATGGCTGGCAGGCGGGCCCGCCGCGCTCGACGAACTTTTTCATGTCACGCTTACCGAAAGCCGTGCCCGAACTTATTTCCCCGGTCTGAGCCCCGCGGAGATCATCGGCAGGACAGTGATCTACGACGACTCCATCTCCTGCACCGTCACGGGGATCATACAGGATGAAAAGATCAGAACAGACCTGGTCTTCCAGGAATTTATCTCGCTGCCCACCATCAAACGCAGCTCCAATGCCGCGCTCGCCGACACCGACTGGAGTTCCGTCAACTCCGGCACCCAATTCTTCCTCCGGCTGGAGAAAGATGTCCAGCCCGGACAAATAGAGCGGCAACTGGCCACGCTGAGAAAAAAATACAGCAATGACGCAAAGGATACGGTCAATAAAATAGTCCAATCGCTGCAGCCACTGACGGCCATCCATTTCACCGGCGTCTACGACGCCTTCGGGCAACGCCAGGCCAGCAAGACCGCCCTTTACGGACTGCTGGTAGTAGCCGCTTTCCTGCTCACCCTCGGCAGCATCAATTTCATCAACCTGACCACCGCGCAGGCCGCTCAACGGGCAAAAGAGATCGGTATCCGCAAGACCATCGGCGGCTCCCGCCGTCAGCTCGTCATCCAGTTCCTCAGCGAAGCTTTTCTCCTTACCCTGATCAGCACCCTTCTGTCGGTGGGTCTCGCGCCCTGGGTGATGAAGGCATTCTCCGACTTCATCCCAAAAGACCTTCACTTTGATCTTTCGGCCAGTCTGTACCTGTTCCTGGGAGCGCTCATTGTCGTCGTCACGCTGCTCTCCGGCTTCTATCCCGCGCTGGTGCTGTCCCGTTTCAAACCCATACTGGCGCTGAAAAGCCAGGCCTTTTCCAGCAGGAGCACTACCCGCAATGCCCTGCTCCGCCAGACGCTTACGATCTTTCAGTTCGTCATCGCACAGGGTTTTATCATCGGCACCATCATCGTCGGCAGCCAGATACATTATTTCCTGAATAAGGATATGGGATTTAAAAAAGATGCGATCTTTTATTTCTATCCGCCGTATAATGCCGCCAATCTGGCCCAGGGACAACAGCTGCTGAAGGACAAGCTCCTTGCCATACCCGGCATCGCCCGGCTTAGTGTAGGCGACCCTCCTCCCGCCTCCGGCTGGATCAACTCCGAGCTCATGACCTACAACGATGGCAAAAAAGAGGTCAACACCGACGTACAGATCATGAATGTGGACAGCGCCTACATGAAGCTGTATGGCCTGAAGCTCCTGGCCGGCCGCAACGTTACGCCCGGTCCCGACAGCCCGCGCCAGATGGTGATCAACCGCACCTACACCCGGATCCTGGGCTTTACCAACCCCGAACAGGCGCTGGGAAAGATCATAAAGGGAACGAATATCGTCGTGGGAGTGACGGAAGACTTTCATCAAAGATCACTGCATAATGCTATCAAACCCCTGGCGCTGACCAACGGTCACAACAGCATGCCCTTTCAATTCTTCCATATCGCCCTGCCCAATACGCCCCAGGGAAGGGCCGGCTGGAAAAAAACCATTGCCGCCGTACAACAGGCATATAAAGATGTCTTCCCCGGCGAGGAGCTCGAATATACATTTCTCGATGACAGCATCGCGCAATTTTACACCACCGAGCAACATATGTCTACCCTGCTGCGCTGGGCCACCGGTCTCACCATTTTTATCAGCTGTCTGGGTCTGCTGGGACTCGTGATCTACGCCACCAGCCTTCGTACAAAAGAGATCGGTGTCCGGAAAGTGCTGGGCGCCACCGTTACACAGATCGTTTCCTTACTGTCAAAAGACTTTTTAAAGCTGGTCTGTATCGCGTTCGTGATCGCGGTGCCGCTGGCCTGGTATACCACCCATCTGTGGATGGAGAGCTTCGTATACAGGGCGACGGTGAGCTGGTGGATCTATGCCCTCAGCGGATTGGCCATGCTGGTGATTGCGCTGCTCACGCTGAGTTTGCAGACCATTCGGGCCGCGAGTGCGAATCCCATAAAGAGCTTGCGCACGGAGTGAGAAGCTCTTCGGGCCAAAGATTCATTTTAGAGCTGCCGAATTCTGATTTTCTTTGTAGTAATAGTGGCAAAGAACGAACGTTCTAACTTTTGCGTTTTCAACAAGTGTAAAAGAGCCTGCGTTATTTCCGCTTATTCGTGAAAAGAATATCTTAAAAAAAGAACGCTCAGATCCTTAACATGATGCGCAAAGACCCATTCACCAAAATCCTTGTCCTCCGTAAGAAGCAGATAATCTAATTGCTGTGCCAGTTCGATGACTTTATTATCCTTGATGCTACTAGCCGTCTCGGCTACCGACACAACCGCAAAACCTTCTTCCCTCAAAGTTTTTATGATATATCCATGGATGTTTTCATCGGCTAGGATCATGCCACAGCAATTACCGTTTCATTGCCAATAACATCCGAGGCATATGCCAGAGCGGCGTTAAGAGAGGCCTCCGTAAGTTTAGGATAGGCAGCCATCAATTCCTGAAAAGTAGCACCTTCAGAGAGTTTTTTTAAGATCAAAGCAACCGTGATCCTGGTATTCTTGATAACAGGTTTGCCAAGCATGACATCGGCATTTGATTCTATATACTGCGTATAATCCATAAACATAGATTTCTATATCAAATTTACTAAAATTTTGAGGTTTTTCATATAGACGCTTTCTTCTGTCTGTTCTCCGGCCAGTTCCTATCAGCCATTTGAAACAGAAAAGCCATCTACGCCCCCCATTCGTCCCTGTTTCCTATATTCGCTCCTGCCGGACAGGCGCATCCGCGCCATCCGATAAGGGCCTGCCGGTCCGCGAAACTGTATCGTTTCCGGACAGTTCCTGTATCAAAAACAGAACTGCCCCAAGGCCCATAGTCATATAAAATATTTATTAACAGCTAGTTAGCACTCTGGCATGTCATTGAAAGAGTATTGGCGGCACAATTTTAAAACATGATCGAATTAAAGCGTATTTCCAAATGGGTTATGGTAGGCGGCAAGCCTAATTTCATTTTAAAGGACGTCAACCTGCACATCAAAGAAGGAGAATTCGTCTCCATCATGGGTCCTTCCGGCTCGGGCAAATCCAGCCTTCTGAACGTCATCGGCATGCTGGACGACGCCTCCGAAGGAGAATATTTTTTCCTGGACCAGGCCGTACATACACTGAAAGAAAAACAACGTTCCCAACTATACAAACAGTACATCGGGTTCGTATTCCAGGCTTACCATCTCATAGACGAGCTCACCGTGTACGAGAACATCGAGACACCCCTCATCTATCAGAACATCAAAGGCTCCGAAAGACAGGCCATGGTAGCCGACATACTGGACAAGTTCCAGATCGTAGGAAAGAAAGACCTCTTCCCCACCCAGCTATCCGGCGGACAACAACAGCTGGTAGGCATCGCCCGCGCCCTCATCGGCAAACCCAAGCTCCTTTTGGCGGATGAACCCACCGGCAACCTCAACTCCCGTCAGGGCGAAGAGATCATGGAACTATTCAAACAGCTGAATAACGAAGGCGTCACGATCATTCAGGTGACACACTCGGAAAAAAATGCCGCCTACGGCTCCAGGATCATCAACCTTCTGGATGGTAGGATTGAGAATAATTAATATCAAGCGCATAATGAACACGAACAGACATCTTAGCTTATTTTTCGCAGGTATAGCCGTACTCTTCTCTATTACAACAGCACAAGCGCAGACCACCATCGGAGCGGATACTGCCGACCAGGTAGGCAGCAGCCTCAGCCTCCAGCAGGCAGTGGCCATCGGTATCAGACACAACCTCCTGGTGAACCAGGCCGACATCACCGCACAAGGAGCAAGGATCAACTACAACCAGGCATGGGACTATATGCTGCCCACCCTCAACGGTTCCGCTAACCAGGCCATCAGCAATGGACGAAGCCTGAACCCATACACCTACCAGTATACCAATACACAGGTCAACTCCGGCAGCTATGGACTCAACAGCAACCTCACCCTCTTCCAGGGATTGCAGATACAAAATAGCATCAAACAATACGGATACGCCCTTGACGCCGGCAAGATGGACCTTCAGCAACAAAAGGATAATATAACCCTCAATGTGCTGATCGCCTATCTGCAGGTGCTTAGCGCCCGCGACCTCCTGGTCATCGCCAAAGAACAGGCCAATGTGGACCTGGTGCAGATGAACAGGCTGGATACCCTCAACCAGGCCGGCGCGCTGCTCCTCCTTTCCAACCTCACCGACCTGAGAGGACAGTATGCGGGCGACGTCGCCAATATCGCCATTGCCGCCAACAACCTCGAAGCAGCCAAGATCAATCTGTTCAATTTTCTCAATGTACCTTATAAAAGGGATGTGGAATTCGACCCCAACGCCTTTACCCTGAACATCGCCGAGTACGCCGACAACCCCGACAGCATCTATAGCACATCCCTCCGCACCATGCCTACCGTCAAGGCGGCCGATCTGCGGGTCATGTCGTATCAAAGAGCCCTGTCCGTGGCAAGAGGCGCCTACTATCCCACGCTGACCCTGTATGGCAGCATCAATACCTCTTATTCCAATCAGGCAACGACAAAGCTCCCTACCACCATGACGGACGACCCCACGAATCAATTCGTCACCGTCGGCGGCGCCGATTACACAGTCATAGCGCATAACCAGAATTACGCCGACCATACGATAGCTTTTGGGGATCAGTTCAAGAACAACAAATACACCCAGTTTGGGCTGCAGCTCAATGTTCCCATCCTCAACTATCTGCAGGTGCGTAACAGGGTCAAACAGGCAAAGCTCAACCTGAAGAACCAACAGCTGGTCAACGAGAATACCCGCCTGGTGCTCCAGCAACAGGTGGAATCAGCGTACCAGAACATGATCTCGGCCTACAAACAATATAAATCCTATATCGACCAGGCAGCCGCCTATGCCGAATCCTTCCGTACGACGGAGATCCGCTTCAACGAGGGAGTGGTGAATTCGGACGTGTATATCCTGGCGAAGAACAATACCGACAGGGCTAATACCAGCCTGGCACAAGCGAAGTATACCTATATCTTCCGTACCAAAGTACTGGATTTTTATCAGGGCAAGCTGAGCTGGTAGCTCAATCGTAAAATACACCCGCTATGAAGCCTGTCATGACAGCGATCCTCATGATCGTACTGTGGTCCTGCGCTTCACCATCGTCGGAAAGAACACAGGCAGACAGTTCATCCACGAGGGGTGCGTCAACCATCTCACCGGCGGCTGACAGCGCATACGCATGGACGAAACTCCTGGACAGCGCCCCCTGGCCGAAAAGCTACAACTTCCAGCTGCTCGAGGTCCGCGACACCCTCTGGGTATTTCATTCCGATGGCAATTGGTCCTCCACCGATGGGACCAGATGGACGAGATCTCCTTTGCCCAACGCCATCTACAACCTTGCATTCCTCGACTATGTCGAATTCAGGGACACCGTCTATGGCCTTGGACATTTTGAAGGCAATATCGAGCGGTTCAGCTTCCGGCCCGTCATCTACAGGACAGCCGACCTCCGGCATTGGGACAGCGCGAACAGCAATCTCCCCGCCCGTTATTTTTATCATCCTTTTGTATTCAACGACAAGCTCTGGATCATCGGAGGCGAGGACAAACAAACACAATATGCCGACATCTGGAGCTCCCCCGATGCGATACACTGGACAAAACAAAAGAACGGCCTCCCTTTCGGACCAAGGGCCAATAGCCAGGTCATTATGCGGCACGACACCCTGTTCCTGCTGAACAACGATGTATGGATCTCTACCAACGCAATGGATTGGAAAAGGCTTACCCGTGAGATCCTCCCGGGGGAACAGGTCTTTGGTTATGCCCCCGAAGTGATGGACAACAAGCTTTGGCTCATCGGCTGCAATCGTAATGGACTATTCTCCAGCCAGGTGCTGGTCAGCGACGACGGGGTCCATTGGAAAGGGCAAGCTGCCCCCTGGAGCCCGAGAGGTGGTGTCGCATCCGCCCTTTATCATGGTAAGATCTATATCACGGGCGGCAAGTATGGGGGCTTCCCTAACCAGCCCGACTTCAGGTATAGTAATGATGTATGGATGTTGAGCCGTCGATGACGGACGCCCCGGGAGCGGCCCGGCCACAATGTCCGAGGCCGATCAATGCCCAGCTATCCAGCCCTCCAAATGCCCCGCGATAGTCCTGCCCTCCACCATAAACCCATCATGTCCATAGACGGAATCGATCTCCACCAATCTCGCATGTGGCAGATGACGGGTGATAAAACGCTGCTCTTCCAGTGGACAAAGTATATCGCTGCCGATCCCTATGACCAATGTCTGTTGCCTGATGGACCGCAACACCTCTTCGACTGACCGACCCCTACCCCTGGCCAGCTGATGGCTATCCAGCGCCTTGGTCAGCAGCCAGTAGCAATATGCATTGAATCGGTGCACCAGCTTATCCCCCTGGTATATGATATAGGAGGATGCCCTGTAGTTATCCAATTTCTCGGGATCAGGGTCCGTCTGTTTCTGCACCATGATACCATAGTTCCGGTAGGTGAGGATACCGATGGCCCGGGCAGCCTTCAGACCTTTGTTCCCCGCCGTGGGTGACGCCTCCAGCCAGGAGGAATCCGCCTCGATGGCCAGCCGTTGCGCCGTATGGATAGCGATACCCCAGGCGCTTTCCGTGGGAGAGGTGGCTATCAGGAACAGCTTTTCGATGCACCCGGGCTCCATGACCGCCCATTCCAACGCCTGGTATCCGCCCATGCTGCCACCCATGAGCAAATGGATCCGCTCGATGCCCAGATGCTTACGTAACAATATATGCGCCTTCACCATGTCCCGGATGGTGATCATGGGGAATTCATGATAATAAGGCTTGCCCGTGCGCGGGTCCACACTCAACGGACCGGTGGTTCCATAACAGGAACCCAGAATATTGGCGCAAACGATAAAGTACTTATCCGGTGTGATAGGGCCGGAAGGACCCACTACCCCCGGCCACCAGGCAGCCACATCGGAATTGGCCGTCAGGGCATGGCACACCCACACGACATTGCTTTCGTCTTTATTAAGAACGCCATACGTATTATATGTAATAGTAATTCCAGGCAGAGATTCTCCACTTTCCAGTTCAAAGGGCTGTTCGTAATTAAGATGGTTCATGTAGGTGTCAAAATTGTCAACCGCCCTTAGGACGGTTTTAGAGGTGCAAAAATAAAGGCCCGGACACATTACCGTTGAAAAATCTTTATGGAGCACGGACTCGCTGGCCTACCTTTGCGGAAATTTATAGTATGATCCATATCGAGGTATCCAGGGTGCATGGCGACTACGGCTTCGAGGCAAAGGACGCCAGTGGCCATATCGCTCACATGGACACAAGCCCGGAGACGGGAGGGGACAACTTTGGTATCCGCCCTATGCAAATGTTACTCATGGGTTTAGGAGGTTGCAGCGGCATCGACATCGTATCCATTCTGAAAAAGCAGCGCCAGCCGGTGGAAGGCTTTCGCATGCTGATAGACGGCGAACGTCAGCCGGGCAGGGAACCCTCTCTCTGGGCCAGCATCCATATTATTTTCGAGCTGAAGGGAAACATCGACCCTGACCGGGCGTATAAAGCCTGCGCCCTGTCCATCGATAAATACTGCTCCGTAGCGGCTACCCTGAAAGGCGCCGGCGGAGATATCACCTGGGAGGTGAAAATCCTGCCAACGGGCTCCTGAAAAATTTATCCCGTTGGCAGGACACATCCAATGACTGGCCTTCGGCCAACGAACCCGTGGTTCGTTTTGGTCCTGCCGGCAGGCGCCTGATCCATCGAATTCATTCATCTTTTTATATAGCATCTCATGTCCCAACATCGCATCACACAAGCCATTCGTATCCGCACAGACCGCACAGAGGAGAGAGAACACTCCTCCCCCTTATACCTCACCAGCAGCTTCGTCTTCGACGACGCCGAACAAATGCGCGCCGCCTTTGCGGATGAGACGGATGACAATATCTACAGCAGGTTCAGCAACCCCTCCGTACAGGAGTTTACAGACCGTATGTGCGCCCTGGAAGGTGCAGAAGCCGGATTTGCCACTGCCTCGGGGATGAGCGCCATCGTCGCCTCCTTCCTCAGCTTCCTCAAAAAAGGAGATCACCTGCTGTCCTGCAGCTCCATCTTCGGCAGCACCCACACCATCATTACCAAATACCTTCCGAAGTTCGGCATCGAATACACCTATGTACCTGCTGGCGACCAACGGGCATGGGAAGCAAGCATACGTCCCAACACAAAAATGATCTACCTGGAGACGCCCACCAACCCGGGTCTGGAGATCATCGACCTGGAACAGGCCGGCCAGCTGGCGCGTAAGCATAAGCTGATCCTCAATGTGGACAACTGTTTTGCGACACCCATCGGTCAGACCCCTATTCAATATGGCGCCGACCTCGTCGTTCACTCCGCCACCAAATGGCTCGACGGACAAGGACGCGTGCTGGGTGGCGTGGTAGTAGGGAAGAAGGAGCTGATACATGATATCTATCTGTTCTGCCGTAGCACGGGCCCGTCCCTCTCCCCCTTCAACGCCTGGGTCCTGAGCCGCAGCCTGGAAACCCTCGACGTACGCATGGAACGGCACTCCAACAACGCACTATATATAGCACAGCAATTGGAAGGGAATGCCGCCATTGCCAGTCTGAAATATCCTTTCCTCCCCAGCCATCCGCAACATGCTATTGCCAAAAAGCAAATGCTCAACGGCGGCGGCATCATCTCCTTCGATCTGAAAGGAGGACTGGAAGCAGGACGCAAATTCCTGGACAACTTGAAGATGCTCTCGAAGACGGCCAACCTGGGCGATACCCGCAGCATCGCTTCTCATCCGGCCAGCACCACCCACGCCAAGCTCACTCCCGAAGAAAGGGCGGCCGTAGGTATCACGCCGGGGCTTATCCGCATTTCGGTGGGGCTGGAACATCGGGATGATATACTACAGGATATTTTGCAGGCATTGAAGTAAGATCGCATACCCCAACGGGGCAGCTCGTATATTGACGCTGAGGCCTATTTGTAATTTACATATACCTCGACCCGTCTGTTTTTGCTTTTGTCCTGGTATTTTGTGGAAATACCCCGGCCTTCGATCTCGATGATCGACCCTGGTATATTGAATTTCGACGCTATTCCCTTGCCAATCTCCCCCGCCCTCTTCTTCGCCAGCTCCAGGTTGAAAGACGCTGACCCTACATCATCCGTATAGCCGATGACGATCAACTTCTGGATATCCTTATGCTCCAGGATCGAACCGTATTGGTCCAGGCTTTTGGGGTCGAGAAGCTGGTAGCTTCCAAATGCAAAGAGGATGTCGCTGAACACCAAAGTGTCGATCTTTTTTTCAATAGACTTGGGCCCGGCAGGTGCAATAACCCGAGGGGCAGGTTCAGGCGCCTCAGTCCTGACAGGAGCGTTTCTCGACGCTGCATAAAGAGAATCCTTCGTGGCTGAACAGCGGTCGCACTTTATTTTTTCCACCGGACTGACCTGTATATCATCCACAAAATCGCATACATAAAAACTTCTCGTATATCGCTGCTTTGCCACTTCCTGGTAATCCTTAGGTGAAAAATTGCCGAGCAGGAGGAACCGCTCATCGCCCCGCGCGACGAACTCCTTTTCCAATCTGAACCACCCCTTTTTTAGCTCTTTGACCTTTGCGTCCAGGAAATTTATATAATCCGGTGGCTGCAACAATGTATCATCCGTAGCAAATATCATTTCATCCGTAAAATAGACCCCGATATCATGTAATGATGGAGGGTCGTCCCATCCATGGATGTTCAACGTAACCCTGTATTTTTTGCCTTTTTCAAGAGGATTGAGCAGCATGGTTTGCCAATAGGTCCTCTCCTTGCTTTGCCTGCTCCCGATAATAAAGCACATCATTTTGCTTCCGCTGGTGGGAAATATGTTATAGGTCACCTCCATATAGCCCCTGGATTGCCCTTTTTTGATAAAATACCAGGCCGCGGGAGAATTATTCTTACCTGGAACAACATTGACATCCGCATCCTCGAACGTCCCATTGGCTACCAGGTCTTGGGAGATGCCCATCTTACAGGAAAGGACGAATATCAAAAAAATGTTGAACTTCATAGATCATGCTGCACGCCCTTACTCCCCCCAGATCTCCCCTTCGCCCTTGAGCCAATCTTTCACCAGCTCCGTCGTCACCGACTTCGGCCTTTCGAGCGGGAAACCCAATGCCCTGTCCCAGCACAGGCTGGCCAATACACCCAGCGCACGGCTTACGCCAAAGAGCACCGTGTAGAACTCATACTCCACCATTCCATAATGCACCAGCAACGCTCCGCTATGCGCATCCACATTCGGCCAGGGGTTCTTGATCTTCCCCAGCGACTGCAGGATAGGGGGAACGGTCTCATATATATTCCACACCGTCTGAACGAGAGGATCGTTCGGCATGTGTTTCTTTCCAAACTCCATTTGCGCCGTAAATCGGGGATCCGTCTTACGCAACACCGCATGACCATAACCAGGCACCACCTTCCCTTCGCTCAGGGTCTTCTTTACATAAGCCTCGATCTGTTCCGCGGAAGGCAGCTCCACGCCCAGCTCGGTACGCATCTCCAATATCCACTTGATCACTTCCTGGTTGGCCAGTCCATGCAAAGGACCCGCCAGACCATTCATACCCGCCGCAAAGCTCAGGTAAGGATCGCTGAGAGCCGATCCCACCAGGTGCACCGTATGCGCGCTCACATTCCCTCCTTCATGATCCGCGTGTATGGTCATATACAAACGCATCAGCTCCCGGAAGGCCTCATCTTCATAACCCAGCATATGGGCAAAATTTCCTGCCCAGTCCAAAAGACCGTTGGGATGTATATGATCTTCATCCTTATACTTCCTGCGATAGATATAGGCAGCCACACGCGGCAGGCGCGCTATCAGGTCCATGCTGTCGTCGAATATCGCCTCCCAATAATCCTTTTTATTCATCCCTTTCGCATACTTCTCCGCGAACTTACTCTCCGTCTGAAGGGCCATCACCGCCACCACGAACTGGGTCATGGGATGCGAATCCTTCGGCAGCGCTTCTATAGCGGCAAAAACATGATTGGGAACATGGCTCCGGCGCTGCCAGTTGGACGTGAGATCATGCACATCCTGCTCCGTCGGCAGCTCGCCCAGCAACATCAATAAAAAAAGACCTTCCGGCAGCGGCTCGGTACCTCCGGGCGCCTTTGGCAGTTTTTTCTGCAGGTCGGGGATGGAATACCCTCTGAAGCGGATCCCTTCTTGGGCATCCAGCAAAGATGTTTCGCTCACCAGTCCGGTGATGCCACGCATGCCCTGATAGATCTGGGAAAGGGTCACCTCTCCAATCTTCTTACCGCCGTGCTCTTTCAACAAATCCTTTATCTCGGCGGCTACCGTATCCGCCTTGCTTTTAAACCTGTCTTTTAATATTGCCATATCGAAGCTGTTTTACCGGTTAAAGTTACTATACGCACCGCTGTAATACAAACGAATCGCCGCGTTTTAGATTATTTTAATACTCAAATAATTCCCACCGGCGACGCATAATTTTTCCGTTTCGGCGTTGCCTACTTCGGCGTTCTCGCATACAGCCAAAAAGCCAGCCCGCTGAAAATAATGTTCGGCAGCCAGGCCGCGATCAGGGGCGGGAAATCCCCTTTGGTGCTAAAGGTCACGGAGAACTTATCCATCACGACAAAGATCGCCGCCATCACGATCCCCATGGCCAGATGCAGCCCGCTGCCACCCCTGATCTTCCGGGTGCCGATGACCGCTCCCATCAGGGTCATGATGATGACGGAAAAAGGAGTGGCGTCCCGGTGATAAAGCTCTACCTTGAAAGTATTCAATCCCTCGGCGCCCCGCACCTCCTCCATATGGATGAATTGATGCAGCTCCGGCGTAGTAAGCTTGTCCTTTAAATAGTCGTCCCTTCGCAGCTCCTTCGGCAGCACGTTCAGGTTCACATGCAGGCTGTCCATCTTCTTCACGGACTCGTTCAGACCATCGATCTTTCGCTCGATGACTCCCTGCAGCCGCCAGTCCTTCTTCTGCGGGTCCCACCGGATGGTCTCGGCCCGCAGGTTGTAATTGACCTTATTGCCCTTCAGCTTTTGCATAAAGAAATTGCTGGCCGACTTGTTCACCGTATCATAATACCGGAACCCGACATAAGTGGTGGGATCCACACGGAGATAAAAATTATTGGTCCGGTAATAATCCGAATTGTACGAGCTGTTGCGATCCACATAGACGGCCTGAAAATCCGTACGGATCTCATTGGCCCTGGGCACCCAGTACTGGCTGGCCCACCAGAATATCAACGCCAGCACCAGCGAACCCAGGAAATAGGGACGCAGCATCCGGTTGTAACGCACCCCGCCGGCAAGAATGGCAATGAACTCCGACCGTCCCGCCATCTTACTGCTGAAATAGATGACGGCAATAAAGGTCATCAGCGGAAAGATCATCGACATGATAAAGGGGATAAAACCAATATAGTAGTGGATGACCAGCTGCCAGGCCGTCATACCCGACTTGACGAAATCGTCCGCCTTTTCGCTGGTATCGATGACCACGGCTATCGTCGTGATCACCAGCAGGGTAAATATAAAGGTCCCCAGGAACTTCCGAAGTATGTATCTGTCCAGCAGTTTAAGCATGCGCCGCGAAGGTACGCTGCCAATTTCATAATCAACTCTTAAAAACGAGCTTTCAACCCATCGGCCCCCTGGCTGGCCAAAGGCAGGGACCCGTCAAAACCGCCCGGCGAAAACCCCTACAATCTTGTCTGCAGCAACGGGACCTGCTCATTCTTCCAGCTGACAAAATCCCCGGCTAAAATATGCTTCCGCGCCTCCTGCACCAGGTGCAGATAAAAGGCCAGATTATGCACGCTGGCAATGGTCAGCCCCAATATCTCTTTGGACTTCACCAGGTGCCGGAGATACGCCTTGCTGTAGTACTGGCTCCACTCGCTGTCCATGCCATCGTCGATGGGCGAGAAATCCTTTTCCCACTTCTTATTGTCGATATTGATAACCCCCTTCGAGGTGAAAAGCATCGCATTCCGCCCATTACGGGTAGGCATCACGCAATCGAACATATCCACCCCCCGGGCAATACATTCCAGGATATTCCAGGGCGTCCCTACTCCCATAAGATACCGGGGCCTGTCCACCGGCAGGTCCGTACAGCAGGCCTCGCAAATTTCATACAGCTGCGCCTCCGGCTCCCCGACGCTAAGCCCCCCGATGGCATTCCCCACCGCCCCCTTGGATGAAATATAGGCGCAGGACGCCTTACGCAGGTCCGGAAAAACGCTCCCCTGCACGATGGGGAAAAGATTCTGCGTATACCCGTATTTATCCGGCGTCCCGTCAAATCGTTCAAAACACCTGTCCAGCCACCGGTGTGTCAGATGCATCGACTTCTCCGCATAGGCATATTCGCTGGGATAGGGTGGACACTCGTCAAAGGCCATGATGATATCTCCCCCGATGATCCGCTGGATATCCATCACCTTCTCGGGACTAAAAAGATGCCTCGACCCGTCGATATGGGACTGGAATACCACCCCATCTTCTTGTATCTTACGGGTACCCGCCAGGGAGAACACCTGGTACCCCCCGCTGTCCGTCAGCACCGGCCTGTCCCATCCGTTGAACCCGTGGATGCCTCCCGCCGCCTCCAGCACCTCCAGACCCGGCCGGAGATACAGATGGTACGTATTCCCCAGAATGATCCGGGCCTTTACATCCTCCTTCAGCTGCTGCTGGCTGACGGCCTTTACGCTCCCCGCCGTACCCACGGGCATAAATATGGGCGTAGGGATCTCCCCATGGTCGGTCACCATCTTACCCGCCCTTGCCGCAGACTGCGGGCAATGGCCTTCCAATGCAAATGTCAATGCTGCCATAACGCTAATGTCCGGACCACGGCCTGCCGGCCGATGGTCCGGGGCCGCAAGATACCCCCATCCCCTGAATTTCCACTTACCCGGCCCTCTTTCGTAACCCAATTGCTAATTTTCCTTCAAAAAAATGATGGTTATGCGTACTTTCGCGAATGGACTGGATCGAACCGCCTCGGACGGTTCCCCGGTCCGGCAAGCTGGTCCCAAGACCTTGAACCCTGGTCTGAACCAATCGTAGAATGCTTATGAATAAACTTGGCGTCTCCCTGAGCGAGATATTTTTTATACTGTTCTGTCTGGTCACGCTGATCCAGCTGTTCTACTATGGCTGGTTCTTCAGGCGTCTTGCTTTCTTCATCCCGTCCGAAAAAAGCAGCTCCCAGCAACACCCCGTCAGCGTCATCATCTGCGCCCGTGACGAGGCTAACAAGCTGCTCACCCATCTCCCGGGAGCCCTGTCCCAAACCTACCCCAGCACCCACGAGATCATCGTCGTCAATCACAATAGCCAGGACGAGACCCGATTCCTCCTGGACGAATTCAAAAAGACCTTCAAAGGCCTCCATATCGTCAACCTCGAACAGGAAGCTATCGGCATCCCCGGTAAGAAATACCCCCTCAGCATGGGCATCAAGGAGGCCAGACACGAAATAGTCCTCCTCACGGACGCCGACTGTATGCCCGCCAGCGAATTCTGGATGCAAAAAATGCAGGACGGCTATAACAACGGCATCGAGGTGGTCCTGGGCTACAGCCCTTATAAAAAAGCCCCCGGCTTCCTCAACAAGATCATCCGCTTCGACACCTTCCACACCGCGATCCAATATCTCTCCTATGCCCTGGCAGGTATGCCCTATATGGGCGTGGGACGCAACCTCTCCTACAAAAAAGACATATTCTTCAAGAACAAAGGATTCTCGGCCATCAACCACCTCCCCGGCGGGGACGACGACCTGTTCATCAACAAGGTGGCTACAAAAGACAATACCGCCATCGTGGTAGACCCCGACACCTTCACCATGTCCGAGCCCAAAAAGACATTCAATGACTGGTTCCGCCAGAAGACCCGCCATTACAGCACGGCCAGGTACTACCGCCCCCTCCACAAATTCCTGCTGGGACTGTACTCCTCCAGCCATGTCCTGTTCTACCCGCTGCTGATAGCCAGCCTCTTCTTTAGCTGGAAGATCACGCTGATACTCTTTGCCGTCCGTCTGCTGGTCCAGGGATATATCTATTACAAAACCATGGACAAGCTCCAGGAAAACGATCTTTTTGCCTGGTGGTGGCTCCTGGACATCTGGATGTTCGTGTATTATCTGATCTTTGTACCCTCGATATGGAAAAAACCACGGACCACCTGGAACTGATCCTCCGTTACTTCGACGACTTCTCCCCCCGGCAGCTGGAGCAGCTGACCGCCCTGTCAGCCCTATACCAGGACTGGAACAATAAGATCAATGTCATTTCCCGCAAGGATATCGACAGCCTTTATGAGAAGCATGTGCTGCACTCCCTGAGCATCGCCGCCGCCTTTCAGTTCGAAAAGGATATGCAGGTCGTCGACATCGGCACGGGCGGTGGCTTCCCCGGCATCCCCCTGGCCATCTTCTTTCCCGACACAGCCTTCCACCTCGTGGACAGCATCGGTAAAAAAATAAAGGTCGTAGAAGCCGTACGGGACGCCATCGGACTCACCAACGTCACCACACGACATGGACGGGCCGAAGAAATAAAGGACCGTAAATTCGATGTGGCCGTCTCACGGGCCGTCGCTCCCTTGAAAGACCTGCAGACGTGGAGCAAGCCCCTGTTGAAAAAACCCTCCCGTCGCCCGGCCCCATCTGCCAATCCCTCCGCCAGCCACCCCGGCATCGCCGGCGCCGCCGGACCGGACAGCTCCGAAGGCCTCCCCATCCCTCATGGTCTCATCTGTCTCAAAGGAGGCGACCTGGCCGCCGAGATCGCCGAAAGCCACACACGCCCCAGAGTCATGGAGATACACGATATTTTCGCATTGGATTATTTCAGGGAAAAATATTTACTGTATGTGCCTTCCTGATCCGGCATCCCCACAATGAAATGATTTTTTGTTTCTCCCGGCAAATTGTATATTTGTTACACAGCCTTCCGACAGGCATACTTTGTTAAACCTTTCACTTTACTGTCCTGCTTCCAATCTTTACGGGTAAGATTGTTTTATCACTCACTATTTTTTTATCGTAAACTTTTTCTCATGAAGTCTCTTTCTCACCGGAAAGCGCTGCTTCCTGCAGGCGATCCCGCCACCGGCTTTTTGCATACCATGTATTTTGATCTGGACTTCAATTACATTGGTGGACTGGAAGAGCAGGTAAATATCGCTCCGGATGCACCGGATAATTGGGAATCGGAAAGCTGCAAGCTGATCCCGCATGTCCGGTATGAGTATACCCGGGTTAGCAAAAAGAAACTCGAAGCCAGCCGGCCCAGCCAGACCCGAATAAATCAGGCCAAAGAAAAATTAAAGTATTTCGTTGTAGTGGGGAAAAATAAAGGGTTGGGATTGAGGATCGTCAAAGACTCCATCGTTACAAACTTGCAGCCCAATTTAAAGGCAGTCAGCGAAATAACTTTATACTTTCTGGAAGAATCCTATGGCAGTCTGGATTCCGATGTCATTGCTGCGGAAAGAAAAATGAGGGATATCCCCTCTCACCTCAAAGAAGCAGGAAAAGGGGCATCAAAAAAGAGTGGCTCTACATCAAATAAACGCCGTGCAAAGTAAGAAGCCAATAATTATTTCTTACCGGTAAATACAATATCAGCATGTTTGATAGTAAACTCGTATTGCCCTATAAGGATGATGAAGGAAATCTCTGTGGTGAAACGGTACTGGCAACAAAAGAAGGCAAATATTACAGAATAAAAAGCATTCCTGCTTATGCTTCGAAGATTGCCGTTCATGACCTCATAGCTGTCCGCCAGCGGGGAGGCGTTCTCTATTTTCATAAGATCATGGAAAGTTCCGGGCGCAGCGTTATTCAGATGATCGTCTTTAAAACCTGGCAGATCAAAGCCATCGGAAAGGATCTCGAGCAATTCGGATGCCTGTGGAGACGCAACAGCAACAAATATCTAATTGCTTTCGATGTACCAAAACATATACCTTACCGCCCCATCAAGGACTGGCTGGACCAGGGCGAAAAGGAACAACGATGGGGATACCGGGAAGCCTGTTTATCACATGAATGATCCCGCCTGTCCCGGCAGACATGCACCCCCTCAGGCTCATCCCTGCTCCCTGCCGTCCGACTTCTCTACCCACCCACCCCAAAAACTACCACAAAATGGTATTTTTTTCTCGCCAAAGGCCCTGACCTTTGCATCATGACAATTTCTGTTTGTATTGTAGATGATAATAAGGACATCCGCTCTGCTCTCGAGCAGATCATTCTGATGGCCGAAGGCTATACCCTGGCCGGAAGCTACGCAGATGCGGAAGAGGCGCTGCAGAAAATACCTCTCGCGAAACCCAATGTCGTGCTCATGGACATCAACCTGGGCAACGGAGAAAGTGGCATCGATTGTGTGCGGCAGCTGAAACCCCTCCACCCCGAGATCCTGTTCATGATGTGTACGATCTATGAGGAAGATGAAAAGATCTTCGAAGCCCTGACCGCCGGCGCCAATGGCTATATCCTCAAAAAGACTGCCCCCGGCAAGCTCCTGGATGCCCTGCGCGAACTCTACGAAGGAGGCGCCCCCATGAGCAGTCAAATTGCCCGTAAAGTGGTCAACGCCTTCCAGGTCCGTTCCGCCGCCGACCCCACCCTGACCAGCCAGCAGGGGAAATCCATCAGCATCCTCTCCAACAGGGAGAACGAGATCCTCGAGCTGCTGGCTAAAGGCATGTTATACAAAGAGATAGCAGGCCGGCTCTTTATCAGCCAGGAGACAGTGCGCAAGCACGTATATCACATCTATGAAAAACTACATGTGAACAATCGGGTGGAAGCCATCAATAAATTCTACGGCAGGTAATTGCCCGACCCAACAAATCCGTGACTGGTCCCGTAAATACATTAAAACTACCATAAAGTGGTATTGTTTTACCCTTAGAGGGTTTTTACATTTGCCTCTGAGGGCTGCTAAGCTAAATCAAATGCGCGTTAGTCATTTTACCTTATTCACATAGAGGGTCCGCCGGCTGGCGGACCCTTTGCTATTTGAAGAACGGACCTATCGTCATCTCCCTTTCCCCACCACAGGATTCAACCGCACATATTTATTGGGCCCTTCGAAGCTCACCACATAATCGCTCGGGAACCGGGTACTCTTCCTGTAATAATCGGTGGTAATGATCTGCGCCCCGGAATTACACGCGGCCATGAAATCGCTCTTGTCATTCGCACGCGCCTCCCTTGTATCCGAATCCGCCCGTGTCCGGATGATATACCCCTTCTCCACCAGCTTCTTTATCTCGGGATTGGTGGGATTATTCAGTATCATCGCTGCCGCCTCGGGCGTGCCGGCACTGGCATTTACGAACAGCACGCGGCCCTTCAAAGAAGGGTGACCGGCTATATACATATCCCTTTTTTTGTCATGGTCATCGAGGATAAAGAAGAACTTACCCCTGGCAGCCTTCAGGCTGGGCCAGCTATCGCTCAGCACAGCTTCTTCCAATGTCGCATAACTTCCCCTCACCATATCCGGCGTGATCAGATGATCCTTGCCCAACCCCTCCTCCAGCGTCTTATCCAGCTCGTCGAAGACGGCAGGAGTATATGGCTCCGACTCCGTCAGCTCCTTCTCCTTTTCATTGTCATGCGTAATGTCATCCTTTGGCTCCAGCGTGATAAAGACGGGGTAATGATCCGGATGCCTGTCCGACCACGCCCGCAGATTCTTCAAACATTGCTTCAAGGTCAATGCATCGCTGCGAAAATCCAGATCAGGGATATGCAGGATCTTGAAGCCCGGCTCGTTCATGACGCCTTCCGGGTCATAGGGCGCCTGCCCCTTTGCCCACTCCAATCCCTTGGGATGCGCATACCGGCCTCCCTTCTCATCCACATAACAGTCGATCTCCAGGTTCAGCAATCCCATATCCAGCTGCTCCACGAGCGGTATATGTTCATAGTCGAGGGAGCTGGCGCCGGCGGGATCCCGTTGCCGGAACATCCGGAACAGGGCCGGATCGATGGCTTTCTTATAGCTGTTGTGACTGCCGATGACCTGAATTTTATTGATAGGCAGATCTTCGGGAAGGTCCTTTCCGATGGCCGGCAGCATAAAAAGACAGACAATGACAAACAGGTTCTTTATCATATTCCAAAAATATCCCACTCCCCCATTCGCTGATCACAGATAGGGAAGTCTTAACAATTAGACAACCAATCGTCCCTCTACCACTTCAGGTCCAGCTTATTATTTCGCCTGTCCACATCCGCCATCCGCTGTGTCGGGTCTATCTCCACTACTTTGAGGTCCAGCAGACGTCTGTCGAAGGAGAACGTATAGGTAGGGCTCGTCCATTTCCATGGCTCATATTGTGTCCGGGGTATGGAATGGTCCTCCACCGGCTTGGCGCCAAACATAAAATATTGCGGGATATACGCCATCAGCTTCGACCCATCCTTGAAGGTGAGCAGCACGTCGATAGGCATCGGCAGATCCCCATCCATCCGCAGCCGTATATTGGACTTCCCATTATCCTCCCAGAGGCTGTCGATGGCATAGTCGATGGTCTTGGTGGAAGTGATCCAGTATTCGTTGTACCAGTCCAGCTGCATCCCGCTGACCTTTTCCGCCACCCGCATAAAATCATTCGCATTGGGATGCTTGAATCGCCAATCATGATAATATTCCAGCAGGATCTTATCCCGCACCGAATCGCCCACGATATAGCCCAGCTGCTCCAAATACATACACCCCTGGGAATAAGCCGCCGTCTCATAGGTCATATTGGTATGGAAATGGTCCGCATGTGTCGTCAGCGGCTCCGTCATACCCGCCTTGACAAGATTAAAGTAACCTTCATAAGCCTTTGGCTGGACAAGGGGTAATTGCGCATGCAGCTTGCTCACCCTGTCTTTGAGATTCGCGTCGTCCGGGTGACGGGCCAGCAGCTGTTCGAAATAATAGGTCGTGACCCTTCCCTCCGCATAGGTGGTGAACCCTTCATCCATCCAGGCGTACATGGATTCATTGGTGCCCAGCATCCCCTGGTACCACGAGTGCATCCACTCGTGAAAGGCGCCTCCCAGACTGGGGCCTACCAGCAACGTAGACATGGGATATTCCATCCCTCCATCGCCGCCATGTATAAAGGAATACTGCTTATACGGATAGGGGCCAAAGGTCTTTTCTATATAAGGCAGCACGATCACCGCCGCATCCGCGAGCGTCGTCCACAACGTGTCCTGTTTGGGGTCCTTGTCCTTATTCTTATACAACACATGGATCACCGGCCCATTGGGCACACGCCGGATGAGGTGATGATACTCCGGATCGGCCGCCCACATAAAATCATGCACATTGGGCGCGACAAAATGCCATTGCAGCCTGTCTCCCGCGGGACGCACGACTTTGACGCCGGGGTTCTCATACCCATATCCTATTTGCGCCGCATTTTCCAGATAACCCGTCCCTCCTAAAATATAATTCCTGTCGATGTTGATCTTCACGTCGTAGTCGCCCCAGACGCCATAAAATTCCCGCGCCACGTAGGGTGTAGGATGCCATCCCGCATAATCGTATTCGCATAGCTTGGGATACCACTGGCTCATGGAGTAACGCACGCCTGTCCTGGGGTTATCCCTTCCGCTACGCCGTATCTGCAGCGGCACCTGCGCCTCGAACTGCATATCGAACGTCACCGTGGTATGGGGCAATATGGGTTTGGTAAGCTCCACTTCCAGTATGGTCTCCTCCACCTGGAAAGTTTGCGCGACGCCATTCATCTTCAGCGAGATCACCTTTTGATAGCCGATCTCCTCCGGGCTGAGATGCTGGATACGGTCTTTTACACGGGGGTCCCAATCCTGTTCCCGGCCACCGTTCCTGTCCGGGTAAGTTATCTTACCCAGCTCACGGCTATGCATATCCATCATGCTCCCCGGCTGAAAAGCGTTCCAGTACAGGTGATAGAATACCTTTCTGAGCGTGTCGGGCGAATTATTGGTATAGGCCAACGATTGTTTTCCCGCCAGCCGGTTGGTAGACACGTCCATATTGACATCCATCGTATACTTTACGTGCTGTTGCCACCTGTCCGGCTGCGAAAAGCCAAAATATGGCAGGGATAATGCGACCCATGCCAGAAAGAATATTCTCATGCTCATGCGTATGTTAATTTCGGGACCTATGGTCCTGGTCGAACCGCCCATGGAGGTTCCTGGTTTATAGTGTCAGATTGTCCTTCAGCAATTGCCCATCGCTGGCAAAAGTAAGGTTCTTCCGATTGATATCGCTCTTGCTGACGAAGAGGATATAGATGGTCTTATCTCCGGGCAGATAACGTACCGTCACCGTACCTACTTTCCAGTCGGCATATTTGCTCTTGGAAAGACCGTCCTTTACAGCGGCCGGTATGTCCGATGCATTGATCTTCTTTTCCGTGCTCTGCCATTCGCCTTTGCTGCTGTACTTGGCGACATACGTGGCGCTATCCAATTTGAAGGTGGCCTCGAAAGAGCCAATATTGTCTCTCCAGGACACGGTCTTGGCATTGGGATATTTGATCTTAAAGGAATCCGTTACGACACCCGGCACACTCCTGAACTGGGCCTGTGCAGCAGTGGCCATCAGGATCACGGTAGCGATCAAAAATAGTAGCTTCTTCATATTTCAATATTT
>DASZXP010000040.1:0-40894 GCA_035545935.1 Puia sp.
GGCGGCCTTCTTTTTTGGCCGGCCCTCAATTCGGGGGACGTCCCCCGAATTGGCTTGGACATCATATGATATTTTTGGCTAAACCCAATACTGTCAAGGGTTTTGTCAATATTTTAGGGTTTTGACATGATAGAATTACCACTAAGTTGTATTCTCTGCCCTTTAAAACCACCCTATATTTGTGGTATCAAAAACGGGCTAAATTTTCAGGCAGACCGTTTTTCAGACATTTACGACGACAATCGATAGATCGATATAAAGATTTTTCATATGGCAAGCAATCGTTAGAGGTCAGCTGTTTCTACAGCAGGCCTTTTTTGTTTGCAGCCGCAAACAAAAAAGGCCGCCCGCCGGAGGCGGGCCATCATCAGACATAAAATCCTGATCGAACCGACCAGGTTCGATCTCACCTGTCAAAATCTTCCTTCTTATCCTATAAAAACTGAAAATCCGCAACTGTCGTTGCGGACTCAGCTTCCTATATGTAACACGCGCAGTATGCTCTAAGGGTCAGGGTATCTTTAAATGCGTTGTTTTATGTTAGAAGAACCAGCTCGATAACTGAGACCTGCTGGCCTGAAACCAATTCTGCGTAGTCTTCGGCGAATTATCCACCAGCTCGCTTTCCTGGATCCTCACCTTCATAGCGATGACACGCTCACCTTTCATTCTCTCTTTCATCTCCGCAGACAGGGTAGGATGATAATCGATCTCTTCCTGGTCGGTGATGATATAAGCGGTACCGGTGACCTTCACAAAAAAGTCCATTCCTTTCTTGAAGAAATCCAGCTTCGCAGGCATCTCTTTATCAAAAGCATCGATATGCTGTACAGGCTTGGGGATCACGAACCAGATCTGCTCTTCCTCATCTATCTCTACTTCCGATATTACGTGGGTGGGCAGTTTCACGATAGAAGAACTCTCACTAAAAAACAGGGCGCTCTGCAATTCCAACATCTTGTTCTTTATCAGTTGTGCTTGTACTTCTTGTGCTGTTTGCGTGTTCATAGCTTTCTATTTGGGTACTTTGATTAGTTTGTTACTGTTACGGATGCTTAGGATATTTCAATTGGCATACCATTTCTTAAGTCGTTGATTATCAGTACCTATCTTTTAGCATGCACAGAGAGTTCCGTCCCAAATCGGGACGATCTTTCCAAAAAAAGAGGATTCTCCCCTTATGTAGTGCGTTTCAACCCTACGATCCCGACCAGGATCAGGACCATATAAATAAACTGGTAGTAATTGGACGGCTGCTTGAAATAATAGATCTCCGTCATTTTGATACCTATCAGGGTGAGGCCCATCCAGCCGGCCAATGCGACAGAAGCCGGTATCTGCTTCATCGCCAGGGAGAAAAAGATGATATTCCCTATTCCAAAAACAATATAACCGGCAAAAGGAGCCAGGATCTCCAAATTCTCGCGCCGCAAAAAGGAAGACCATCCGATGGTCCTGACCCTTTTTACACTCATGAACTTTAAACAAAATGTCCAGCCGATCTCAAATATCGATGCGACTATCAGATATATCCAGGACATGACCGCTTATTTTGGGTTTTGATAATTCCCGCCGTCTCGTCATCCATTTTAATACCCTCCCCCGGCAGCCATGATACGCCCTGAACCACCGGCGCCTTTCCGCCAGCCTGTTCTCATCGAGCCGCCGTACGGAAAAGACATGCTGGAGAAAATAATCCTTTGGATAATCATAATAGAGCCCGTACTCCTCCGGCTTCTCATCGGGCAAAAAGGCGGTCCCGAACAGCCAGTCCCAGACGGCGAACTTGGTAGAAAAATTGGCATAGAACACTCTCCTGTCATTGGCATGATGCCACTGATGCATCTCGGGGCCATTGATGATATACTGCAGCTTACCGCTCCGGACATCTATATTCGAATGGATATACATGCCCCAGACAGCATCCAATAACGCCTTGATGGGCACCACCAGGGGATTAGCTCCCAATAATACTATAGGGGCGAACTCTACCGTCTGATTTATCAGGATCTCCACGGCATGGCTCCGGGTCCCGGCCAGCCAGTCCACCTCCTTATTGGAATGATGCGCCTCGTGTGTACGCCAGAGCAGTTTCGAATGATGCTGCCATCTATGGAACCAGTAAATATAAAAATCATGTATCACCAGGAAGAACAGCACCTGCAGCGCCAACGGCCAGGATGTGACCAGGTGCAAAGAAGACAGATGCCAGACGCTGTCCATCGGTGCAATGATATCATCGAATAGGAGGATCTTGAGAAAATAGCTTTGTATCAGCGTATACCATACCAGGTCTACCCAGAACCCCTCCCTGAATACGGGCAGCCCCTTCTTATAAGGTATCTTTCTTTCCAGCCAGATAAAGATCCCTACACTAACCAGCAATATCGACGTCGTATAATAAACAATGTGTTGCATTAAGATATCATAGCCGCGCTTGGTTTACGCCTCAACCTCTTCATGGCGCCCATTTCGCTCTCATATACACGTTTGATCCCATCACCCAGGGCCTGTTCCACGTCACGGATGTCACGTACCAGCTTTTGCATACCCTGTGGTTCCACCGACGCGGCATGATCGGACCCCCACATGGCCCTGTCTAGCGTAAAATGCCGTTCCACAAAACAGGCGCCCAGCCCTATCGAAGCTACGGTAGTAGCAAGCCCCGTCTCGTGTCCCGAGTAGCCCACGGGCGTGTCGGGATACAGATCCATCAACGTCTCTATCATCCGGAGATTGAGCTCCTGCGGCGGACAGGGATAGGCGGAGGTGGAATGCGCTATCATCAGGTTGTCTGTACCGAATTTGTCGATGGCATCCCGGATCTCGTCCATCGTGGACATACCCGTAGATAATATATAGGGTTTGCCTGTCTGTTTCACTTTGGCGATCAGGTCATGATCCGTGAGACTGGCAGAGGCGAATTTGTAAACGCCCGGGTTGAACTGTTCCATAAATTCTACGGATACCTCATCCCAGCAGGAGACGAACCAATCGATGCCTTTCTCCCTGCAGTGTGCGTCGATGGCCGAGTATTCGTCAAAACCCAGCTCTATAAGATGACGATAGTTGATATAGCTCATCCTGCCCCAGGGGGTATCTCTTTCCAGATGCCACTGATCTTTTGGCGTACAGAGCTCGGGCGTACGCTTCTGAAATTTCACGGCGTCACAGCCTGCTGCAACCGCCTCGTCGATCAATCTTTTGGCGATGTCCAGGGAACCATTGTGATTGATCCCTATTTCAGCAATGACGTACACGGGCTGGCCGGCGCCAATGCTTCTTTTACCGCTGACCTGAAATGTGTTCATATTCTGGGTGTTTTAGTTCGATCAACCATTCGGCAAACTCCCTGAAAGCGCCATACCCTCCTTTGGCTTCACAGTGGTAATCCACTATGTTGCTCACCTGGGGCATCGCATCGGCAGGACAGGCTGTGACACCGGCTTTTCCCATCACCTCGAGGTCGTTGACATCGTCTCCGATGTACGCGACATCCTCCCATTGCAGCCGCAGACGTTGCATTATCTCCAATACCCTCCCCAGCTTGTCCTTCACTCCCAAATGCAGCTCCTTTATCTGGAGCTTTTCCGCCCGCCGGGCCACCGAAGGGGACCACTCCCCCGTAACGATACCCGTGTCGATGCCTGCCAGCTTGCGAAGACGCTCGACGCCCATTCCATCCCGAATGGAAAAGCGCTTCATGACTTCGCCGTTCTCTGAATAGTACACGCCGTTGTCGGTGAGTACGCCGTCTACATCCGTCAGCAGCAGCTTTATTCTGGCCGCGGATGCTGAAAGTTGATTTTCACTCATGCAGAATATATATATGTATTGTTCTTACTAAATAGCCGTCCACCCTCCATCTACTACCAGGTTGGCGCCTGTCATATACATCGAGGCGTCGCTGGCCAAAAAGACAATGGCGCCTTTGTAATCCGATGGAGCCGCCATCCGTCCCAGCAAGGTCTTGTGGGAATAATTACGTTTAAAATATTCGTCCTGGCTGTTCTCCACTCCACCCGGCGAGAGCGTATTCACCCGTACCCCACGCGGTCCCCAATAAGAAGCCAGGAATTTGGTAAACCCAATGACGGCAGATTTGGTCACTGGATAAGAAGGCGACTTGTAAAAGGTTTGTTCACCGGCCTCGTTCCGGTAGATGGTCTGATCGGGCGCCACTACCCCATAGGTAGAGGCGATATTGATGATGCTGCCACTACCCTGCTCTGCCATGACGACGCCCAGGATCTGGCTGCAAAGAAAAACGCCGCTGACATTTACCTTCCAGCTCCTGTCCCACATCTCGAGCGGATAATGCTCGAACATGGATTGTGTACGCCCCAGCGTAGGGTTCTCGAACATATCGTTGATAGCGGCATTGTTCACCAGCACATCGATCCGTCCATACCGTTCCAGGATACGCTGCCGCGCTTGTTCCAGCGAGGCAGCATCGGTGACATCCATCCCCAGTCCCATATGCCGCTCACCCAATCGGCCCGCCTGTTCTTGGCAGGCCTCTTCCCCCAGGTCCGCCACCACCACCTGAGCGCCGGCTTCGGCCAGCGCCATACAATGATGCTGCCCCAATAATCCATTCGCTCCTGTAACAATGGCCGTCTTGCCGGCCAATGAGAATAGCTCCATATTATTTTATTTCGATACTGGCTTGGTATTGAAATTGCTCACCTTACGGAATACGGGTTCGATAGGCGTCCCGCGCAATAGACCGCTTATCTCCTGACGACCCACCGCCTCCTTTAAAAGTCCCAGCACCTCCCTGTAAGCCGCCAGCGTATAATCCACATCCGCATCCGTATGGCTAAAGCTCATATTGTGAAATCCCGACCAGAGGATACCTCTCTTGATCATCTCCTGCTGTACAAAGGATTTTAGCTCCAGCGGATTGCCGGCCGATGCGTCGAAGCTCACCAGCGACCTGCCATCATATCCTGTACATTTTGTATAATGCGTTATGCCCAGATCGGCCGCCAGGGTATTATATCCATCCTTAAGCCGGCGCCCCTTCTCCGCCAGCCAGGCCGGAACATTCTTCTCTCTCATCTCCTGTATGGTGGCAACGGCCGCAGCCAGCGACAACGCCTCCCCTCCGAAGGTGGTAAAGAAAAAGACATCCTCTCTGAACAGGTCCATGATCTCCTTCCGGCCCGTGAGCAGCGAAATGGGCATCCCGTTGGCACATGCCTTGGAATAGCAAGCCAGGTGCGGGGTGACATTGAAATACTCCTGCGCTCCGCCCAACGCTATCCTGAACCCTGTCCACATCTCATCGAATATCAGCAGGCTGCCGTTGGCGTCACATATGTCTTTCAATTCCTGCAAGAAATTGCCCTTCGGCGCCTCGAACACAAAAGGCTCCAGGATGACGCAGGCAACGTCTTCATCCAGCGCCTGGCGAACGGAATCCGGATCGTTGTATTCGAAAGTGGAAGTGAGCTCCTTTATCTCTTCCGGTATGCCGCTGCTGCGGCTGGTCACCGAAATATACCAGTCGTGCCATCCATGATATCCGCAGCAAAGCACTTTTTTCCTGCCGGTGAAGGCCCTGGCCACACGTATAGCGGCGCTGGTGACATCGGCCCCCGTCTTGCTCATGCGGATGGCCTCCGCATTGGGAATGATCTCGTGTATCAGCTCGGCCAGCACGACCTCCAGCTCATGCATCATGGAAAAAGTAATGCCGTCCTTCAGCTGGGCGATGATGGCCTCATCCACCCGGGGATAACAATAACCCAGGGACAAGGGACCGATGGCCATATTATAATCCAGGAATTCATTCCCATCCACATCCCATACATGCGACCCCTTGCCTCTCTTCAGATACTTGGGCGCCACACCACCGATATATTGCCCGGGGCCCTTCGCCAGCGTCTGCGTGACAGGCGTCATAATAGGCAATGCGCGTTCATACAGCTTATCGGACTGTGTCACGATAGGATAGTCTTCGTTAAAGGCCACTTTATTCGGCATATACCAGATTTGATGATGAATATATTTTTCCGGCGATCTTCCCGGGAGTAAGCCCTTCCGCCTCCAACACCTCGGTCAGCAGTCCCGGCTTGAACCAGCGTTCTTCAAAAGCCATGGGCAGCGTGCGGACGGTGATCCCATATTGCAGCAGCACTTCGGCCACGATGGAATACAATCCTCCCGTCTTCAGATGATCTTCCAATGTCACCAGCATCCGGCTGCCTTTGGCGGCCCGCACAATGGCGGCCTCATCCACAGGCTTCAGGGAACGCATATTGATCAACCCCACGGATAACCCTTCTCCCATGAGCAGCTGTTGCGCCTTCCAGGCATTCTCGAATAAAAACCCATATACCAGTATGGTAATATCCGTTCCTTCGGCGATGATCTCCACCTGCCCTCTTTCAAAGGGCTCGTGCGTATACGAACCTTTTTTATGATTCACCCGTACATAGGCAGGCGCATCGGAAGCCCAGATGGCGGGCAACGACTTTACAAGGTCATCCTCATCGGCAGGACAGTATACTTCCATACCCGGTATGCCTCGCATGATGGCCACATCCTCGATGGATTGATGCGTAGGGCCGTTACCGTCCGACAACAGGCCGGGTATATAACCGCTGAGCTTTACAGGCAGATGCGCAATACCCACATCCGTCCGGATGAACTCATAAGCCCTCATGGTAAGAAAAGGCGCCAGCGCATGTATGATGGGGATCCGTCCTCTCAGGGCCAGGCCCGCTGCCATTCCCACCATCGTTTGCTCGGTGATGCCTGTATCGACAAACCGGCTGCCCAATGCCTTCGGCGCATTCCGGACCAGGGCCCGGTTCTCTGCCGTCATAACGATGATACGCTCATCGCCCAATGCTGTTTGTATCAAAAGCTCTTCGTAAGTCATATAGTTGTTTTAGACCCTGGATCGTTGTCCGGGCATGCTATCGTACGACCAATGTTTCCGATGAGATGACCGTTTCTTCGTGGCCGTGCAATTCATGCAACAGCTGCTCTACTTCTTCCTTTGCAAAAGCGCAGAACCATCTGTCGGCCCTTGCCTCGATGCTGGGAAGTCCTTTCCCTCGCACGGTGTCGGCGATGATGACATCGATACCATCCCCGCCATAAGGCAGTTCGCGGAATGCTTCTTCCAATTGCAGGAAATCATGTCCGTCTATCCGGCGTACCCTGCAGCCGAAGGCTTCGAACTTATCCACCAGGGGCTCCAGCGGCACCAGGTCTTCCGTACGCATGTTCGCCTGGAACTGGTTACGATCGACCACCAGGGTGAGATTATAAAGCTTATGCGCATTGGCGACCAATATCGTTTCCCAGACACTGCCTTCGTTCAGCTCTCCGTCACCGGTGATGACCACGATCCGGTTGCCCGTTCCCCGCAGCTTAGCATCCAATGCTACACCGGCAGCCACCGCCGGAAGATGCCCTAAAGAGCCCGAATGGAATTCCACACCGGGGATGGCCCGGTTGGGGTGCCAGTAAATATGGTCATGGGCGGATAAATGATTACGCAGGCGGTTTTCCTCCAGGAAACCCATTTCGACAAAGGTGCCATACAGCGCGGGCACATCATGTCCTTTGGAGAGAAAGAGATAGTCCCTGTCCGGATCGGGCACTCCACTATCGAGACCGTGGTGAAGGAATTCCTGATATAGATAGACCATCAGCTCGACACAGGAGAGGCTGGCGCCGATGAAACACCCGCCGCCTGCGGACATGCGTATGATATGCTCTCTAACGCGCAATGCGGTAGATTGCAGGTGAGATAATGTAGTATTTGTCATATTATGGTTTAGCAGCTTCCTTACCGGATAATTTCGTCTGGCCGGCAGATACAGTCTTCAATTCATCCAGGTGATGCCGATACCAGTTGATCCCCGCCAGCTCCGCATTGATCTCGTATAGATCCGGCCGCCTCTCCAATAAAGAAAGGATATCCCCCACGCCAAACAAGGGGTTGGAAGGATACAAGGCCTCGTACACCGCCCGGATAAAACGATAATCGTCCTCATAGTCGATGGTAAACCGGTGCGTCATGGAATAATCCATACCTCCTTCCATCTCCACATTGCCGATACGGAACCGTTCCGGTCTTTCCCATATATAAGGTGTCGTATGCTCTCTTTCCATCAGCGAGGAGGCATGACGGTGCGCTGCCTGCAGCGTAGCCAGGTTCATGATCTCTACGTCGTTCCCATCAGGGTAGGTCGCAGGATGGAGATTGCTTACATAATCGTAGCAATGCTCGTGTCGCAGGTAATAGGCGATGACCTTATCGATGACATCCGGATCTATCAATGGACAGTCGCTGGGTATTTTCAGCACGATGTCCGCTCCGTAGTGATGCGCCGCGCGGTAGTGCCTGTCCAGCAGGTCCGCGGCATGACCGCGATAACATTCGATACCTTCCTCCCTGCAGATCTCCACTACCCTGTCGTCCGCCGCGGAGAGCGTAGTCGCCACAACCACCTGGCCGGACAGGAATGCAGCCTGTACCCTTCGTACCTGCTGAACAAACAAAGGTTTTCCCGCCAGCGGCATCAGCACCTTATCGGGCAGCCGCGTGGATTCCCTTCTAGTTTGAATAATGGTAACGATCCTTCTTCCTCTCAGGCGCATGCGGGCTATTGATTGTTTGGTGAATGATTGCCTTTTTCAAAAATTCCTCCCTTGTGCCGCTGAACTCGATATATCTCCGGCACAGATCGGAGATCTGTGCGGCAGAGCTTCCCCCATTCTGAACAGGGGCCAGCTTTTTCAATTGCTCTACGTTGAAATAGGAATGTACTTTCTTTCCCAGCGCGATCCCGGTGTATACAACGGTGGAATATTGCGTGATCAGCTCTTCACAGTTGGCTATCATCTGCTCTGTAGCCCCTTCCGTAAAGATCATCGCATCGGCGGGAGCATGCTGGCGTATCTCGGCGACGGCCCGCTCCTTTTGTTCGTTGGGATGAAGCTTGAAGATCATGGGACGTCCTCCAGCCATACGCACACAGTTCCGGATAAATGCCGGTCTGTCGTCCTTATTGAAACATTCCCGTATATCGGAAGTTGCTACCAGCACATATCCATGATAAGGGAAGTCGTTGTCCAAATAAGCCGCGGCATTGTCATAATTGGGCATCCCCGTCACGAAGATCCGGCTGGCCTCGGTGCCCCACCGGACGAACTGCTCTTTATACCCCGGACTGGCCGCGCAATAAATATCACAGATATTACCGGCGCCGTTAAAGGCCGTATTCTTGGCGAAATAAGCGGGCAGGCCCAATCGTCTCGTCCACTTGGCAAGGGGCGTAACAGGGTCTGTCATGCCTTCCTGTACCCACACGGTCTTCAGACGCCGCAGCTCCTTGGTCACCAGTATGTCCGAGCAAAGCACGGCCATATCATATGCATGTCCGTAAATGGATTGGGCGTAATCATTGCGTAAACAATGACGTTGCAGATAGGCATCTCCTTTTCTTTTGAACTCTCCGGAAAGGGCGGTGGTTTCCAGGTATCCCCTGGCCATAAGCCATTTGACGGCGGGATGCTTGCTGTATAATTGAGTGAAGTAACAGTCGTATTCAGGAAGCAGCGATGCTATTTGATGCATCTGACTTGCCTGGTTCGGGCTTCCGATAGTAAAGAGGATTTTCTTCGGGCGAAATTGGACGTCCTTCGGCATAGGGCAAATTTCATCGTATCGTTAATACGGAATATGCCGGGATAAAGAAGTTACAATAAGTTAGCGAATAGATTACAATAAATTAACATTATGGTTTATCCAGATATGGAAGGAGCATCTTCTGCCAGATATCATATCCTTTTGCATTCATATGCAGTTTATCCCTCTCGAATATATCTTCGATCGGCTTGCCATCGGGAGCCAGCATTTTATAATAAACGTCCACAAAGACAGCATGCTCCTGGCGTTTGATAAAAGCGCTGATCAGCTTGTTGGCCTCTGCCATACGGGGCATCAGCTTCTCTCTGCTGGGGCTTGGTTTGATGGAAACATACAATATATCCGTTTGCGGGAGCTTGCTGCGAATGAGCCGGAACAGTTCGGCGAACCTTTTGAACACTACCTGCGCCGTCACTGTGTCTGAAGAGGCCAGATCATTGTCGCCGCAATAAAGCACCACCTGGCGTGGTTGATATTTGAAAATGACGGCATCGGCGTACCGTATCACATCGGGGAAAGTAGAGCCGCCGAATCCACGGTTGATAATAGGATATCCGGGAAAAGCATCTCTTACGCCCGTCCATTTACGAAAGGAGGAGCTCCCGGTGAAGACGATGGGATGCGCGGGCGGCGGTGTTATGCTGTCGATGTGTTGAAAACCGGCTATCTCATCCCAGAAAGGAGGATGCTGGGCAAAGGTCTTGACGGACAAAGCACATAAGAGAAGGCAAAAAAAGCTGAATTTTTTACTCATGGTAATAATAATTTTTTTAAGGAATTCGTGCTTCTTCGAGGTCATGCCCCGAATATACGTAATTTCAGGTATGATCACCGCTATCGTACTGGCAGCCGGCTATTCCCGTCGAATGGGAAGGAACAAGCTGCTGCTCGCTTATAAAGGCCGCCCGTTGCTGGCTTATATCGTGGAATGCATCCTTGCCGCCAAAGTAGGCCGTGTCGTCGTTGTAACAGGGTACGAAGCGGACCAGGTAGCGGCCACCCTCCACGGGAAGGACGTGCAGATCGTCCACAACCCAGATCATGAGAAAGGCATGACCAGCACTATACAGACAGGCGTGGCAGCGGCGGATGGCGAGGGTTATATGATCTGTCTTTCGGACATGCCCTATATCAGCCCCGATGAATACAAGACGCTGAGGAATGCGTTCCGTCAGCAACATGCGCGTGACAAGGCATGCATCATACAACCCTCTTACGACAATCAGACCGGTAATCCCGTTACTTTTTCGGCGGCCTGGCGTCAGGCCATTCTGGAACACACCGATCCGGAAGGATGCAAGGACATCATCCGTGATCACCAGGAGAATGTCTACCGGGTGGAAATGCTTACGCCTGCCATTCTGCGGGACATCGACTGGCAGGACGACTATGATCGATTGTCGGAAGGCATCTGACCAGATCAGGCCGCTATGGCGTCGTACACCACTACTTTAGCCCACAGATGACCATAGTTCTTTATAAAATCCTGGTGGATGGGATGTTCCTGATAGGCAGCCTGCCCCTCGAGGTCGGTAAAGAACATCAGCTCGGACACCTGCCAGCTGGCATCCACTACCCCCCGCTGCTCCGTGTCGGCCACCACACCTACGTGCAGCGACTTCACCGTCGGGATCTTACGGAGGGTCTTCACGCCCTCTACCAGTTTGTCCCTGTCCTCTTTGGAGTCGGGGTTCTTCAACCAAAAGAACACGTGATGGACCAGGGGAGTGTTATCCTGAGAACTATTCATAAACGTTTTATTATTTTATCCTCTTAATGCTTCGATCTCTTCGGCCCTTTTTGCCAGCGGCTTACCCAGCAGCCTGCTGCCCGTCTCCGTGATCAGCAAGTCTTCCTCGATACGGATCCCTCCAAAAGACCGGAATGACTCCAGCTTGTCGTAGTTGACGAACTCGAAGAATTTCTTCTCGCCCTTGCGCAGGTCCATCAGTTCGGGGATGAAGTAAAGGCCCGGCTCGATGGTCACGACAAATCCCGGCTCCAATGCCCGGCCAAGCCGCAACGATTTCAATCCGAACTCCGTGCTTTTTTTGAGATCTTCCGTATAGCCTACATAGGACTCGCCCAGGTCTTCCATATCATGTACGTCCAGCCCCATCATATGCCCAAGTCCGCATTGAAATACCATGGTATGGGCGCCGGCGGCTACCGCCTCTTTTACATCGCCTTTCATCACTCCCAGCGCCTTTAATCCCTCTACCAGCTTTTCGGCCGCCAGAAAATGCACGTCCCGGAAAAGGATCCCGGGCTTCAATGCAGCACAAGCCGCCTCCTGTGCGCTCAGCACGATGTCATACATCTCCTTTTGTATACTGGTGAATTTCTTTCCGACAGGAAAGGTCCGGGTCATATCGCCTGCATAATGCATCCTGTTCTCCGCACCCGCGTCGCACAACGCCATCTGCCCCGCCTGCATCACGGTGTTGCTATAATGATTGTGCAAGACCTGTCCATTTACCGTAAGGATGGTGGGGAAAGAAAGATGACCGCCCGCCGCAATGGCGATGCCCGGCAATTCACCTGCCAGCTGCGCTTCCGTCATCCCGTCGCGGGCGCCCTGGATCGCGGCCAGATGCATGGCCGCCGTTATATCCACCGCCTCTTCGATCTGTTGCACCTCTTCAGCCGACTTGATCGA
Source organism: Puia sp. (assembly GCA_035545935.1). Lineage (GTDB taxonomy): Bacteria > Bacteroidota > Bacteroidia > Chitinophagales > Chitinophagaceae > Puia. The sequence continues at coordinate 12,336 of DASZXP010000040.1, forward strand.
ACGCTGCGCCACCACGGCTTTTATAAAAGGGACAGAGGCCTTCTCTTTCACGGCAGCCAGGGGAAGGCCCAGCAGCTCGCTTAATTTTTGAATATTCTCCGGACGATAAGGCGGTAAAAAATGAATGGCCTGACCGGAAGATTTTGCTTTTTGCAGCAGCCCCGCCAGTTCGGAGGGTGGACGCACATCCGTAATGCCTGCCTGTGCAGCCTGGTCGACAATGGAAGCCTGCGGCCCCATCCATATGATCTCATCCAGCGTAAGCTCCCTTCCAAAAAGGATCTCCTTATCGCCTTCCACATCGATGACGGCAGCCAACCCGGCCTTGTCCAGACCAAAGAAATAAAGGAAGCTGCTGTCCTGACGGAAATGATACCAGTTATCCTTGTAGTTCATGCTGCTTTCCTCATTACCCAAAAAGAGGAGCAGGCCTTTTCCCAGCTGCTGTTTCAGCTTTTGTCTCCGCGCTATATAAACTTGCTTATTGAACATGGTCGTACTGATTTATATACTTTCTCTCAATGCCCACTGAATGCCTCTCAGCTCCGCCAGACCCCTGAGCCGGCCGATGGCGCTGTACCCGGGATAGGTCTTTTTCTTCAGATCATCCAGCATCTGATGTCCATGGTCGGGGCGCATCGGAAGAGAGATCTTTCTCCGCCGTTGTACCAGCAGCAGCTCCTTTATCACCGCCACCATATCCACATCCCCGCCTAAATGGTCGGCTTCGAAGAAATTACCTTCTTCATCCCGCCTGGTAGCACGCAGATGGATAAAATGGATCCGATCGCCCATACGACGGACCATACCCGCCAGGTCATTGTCGGCGCGGACGCCATAGGAGCCTGTGCAAAAACAAAGCCCGTTGGCCGGCGAAGGAGCGCAATCCAGCAGCTCCCGGGCATCCTGTTCCGTGCTGACGATACGCGGCAGTCCCAATATCGGGAAAGGAGGATCATCCGGATGAATGGCCATCTTCAGCCCCAGCCCCTCCGCTACAGGCACCACCTGTTGCAGGAAATAAAATAAATGCTGTTTTAGCTTTTTAGCATCGATGCCCTCGTAGGTCCGAAGGGCGGCCAGGATCTGTTCCTCCGTAAAACGTTCTTCGCTGCCAGGCAGCCCTAACAACGCATTGCGGAACAACGTCTCTTTCTCCTCTTCGCTCATACGGGCATGACGGCTTCTGGCTTTTTCGACCTCTTCCTTTGTATAATCCTTTTCCGCACCCGGACGCCGGAGGATGAACAGATCAAAGGCGATAAAAGCGGATTTCTCGAACCGCAGCGCTTTGCTCCCGTCCGGCATCTCATACGCTATCTCCGTACGCATCCAGTCGAGGATGGGCATAAAATTATAGGTCACCACCTCCAGGCCGCAACGGGCCACATTACGAAGACTCTCCTGGTAGTTCTTTATGTATTGCTGATAATTACCCGTCTGCTTTTTGATATCCTCATGCACCGGCAGGCTTTCGATCACCGTCCAGCGCATGCCGGCATCTTCCACTTCTTTTCTCCTTTTTTGTATCTCTTCCACCGGCCATATATCTCCTACAGGGATATGATGTAGGGCCGTGACCACACCTGTACATCCTGCCTGACGTATGTCCCACAGGCTCACCGGATCGTTAGGGCCAAACCATCTCATCGTCTCTTCCATTAACAAGGGTCTTTCCATGTTGTCATTTTCATTTAGGGCGTAAAAATAAGTCAAAATGCAACGATGGACGACAATTCCTTGTCAGACCTCAAAATCTTCTTATGCGCTTACATATCCCTAATACCGTCTCCCTGGTATTATCGCTCGCTCTGGGACTCTTATCCTGTAAAAAAGATAACGCCCCTGCCATATCCCGTCCCCTGGAGCTGCCCGCCGGCAGCGAGGCCGTCATCACCGCCAGCAACCAGTTTGCCTTTCAGCTCTTTCATACCGTGCTGCAGCAGGACCCCGCGCAGAACAACAAGCTGGTCTCCCCGCTGAGCGTCTACACGGCCCTGAGCATGCTCTACAATGGTGCCGCCAATGCTACCAGGGACTCCATCGCCAAAACGCTTCAGCTCGATGGGATCTCCATCGACGACCTGAATGCCCTGAATAAAGCCCTTATCCAACAAATGCCCGGGGAAGACAGCAAGGTCGCCATGGATATTTCCAATTCGATGTGGTATAACGCAAGCAGTCCTCAACCCTTATCCGCCTTCCAAAGCACTCTCCAAAATGACTACAATGGTTTTATCCGGTCGCTCGACTTTAGCAGCCCTTCGGCCGCCTCCACCATCAATTCCTGGGTAGCTCAAAAGACAAATAATAAGATCAAAAATGTCATCGGCAATATCAGTCCGGCCGATTGGATGTACCTTGTCAATACCGTCTATTTCAATGGTGCCTGGATGCATGCCTTCAAGCCCGATCTGACCCACAACGCCGTCTTTAACAGCCCGGATGGTCCTGTGAACGTTCCCTTCATGTCGGGTCAGATGCGGGTACGGTTCGGTCATGATATCGCCTTCCGCCTGGTGGAATTACCTTATGGCACAGGAAAAAATTATGATATGTACCTGGTGGCGCCTACCGACACCGGTCAATCTATAGAGGATTTTGCCGCCTCGTTCAACGAAGCCAGGCTCACCGGCGTCCTGTTGGGGCTGGATAGCATGACCATCGGGCTCGAGCTTCCCAAATGGGAGTATGGCTATTCCATCGACGACCTGAAACCCCATCTTACCCAGCTGGGTATGGGCATTGCATTCGGCAATGGCGCCGATCTTTCCAATATGTATGCGGTGCCTCCGGGGGAATTGAATGTGTCACGGGTGCTCCATAAGACCTATATCAAAGTATCCGAGCAGGGCGCCGAGGCGGCCGCCGTCACCACCATTGGTGTAAGTTTGACAAGTTATCCTGCCATCCCTATCATAACATTCGACCATCCCTTTCTCTATATCCTGCGGGAAAAACAATCCGGGGCCATACTGTTCATCGGCATTGTCTCCAATCCTTCGTAAAATGCGTCTGCGCCCCTGGGGGCGCAGACGTTAAAACTCGTTAAAACTACTTACCTTTTTGCGAGCAATGGCGCATCCTGCACCGTTCATTTTATTGTCGCAAACCCTGTAAAAATCCGTCATAAGCAGCTTTTTTCTTAAACTCGCCATCGAACAGTAATGGATAATCTGTTCCGTTTTTATACTTCCAGCTGTGCGGGTCGTCAACACCCCAAACCGTAATTCCGTAACGTTGCGCAGCAGGCACGTTCTGCATATAGGAAGAAACTACTTCCTGGTATGTAGTTCTTTGATAGCCCAATACAGCCGGGCTCAATACAAAGCCTCTTAACGTTGTTGGGTTAGCTGATACATCCAATTCGGAAATTCTTATCTTCAAGCCTGTTGCCGCCAATTTTTTGAACATATAGTCAACGCTTGTTTTTGGCGTATTGATGCCAATATGCATTTGTGTGCCGATGCCATCTACCTGTACGCCCTGACCTTTCAACCATTGTACATAAGCAATTAATGAATCCAGTTTTTGAGTGTTCGTCTCAAGACCATAGTCGTTGATAAACAATAACGCAGTGGGGTCGGCTGCATGTGCGTAGTTAAATGCTTTCACGCCCAGATCTTTTCCCAGATACTTTGCCCATACAAATACGCCGTCACCGGTGGCATTGACGCGAATAGTTCCATCGTCTGCGAACAGTTCATTCACTACATCCCATGCTTTGATTTTTCCGGCATAGTGAGACACAGTACTATTGATCCACAAATGAACTACCGAATCCACACGGCCCGCTACCGCAGTTGGCGTAGAATTTGCTGCTTCCGCCGTTAGATCTTCTACTACGATGTTATCGACCCAAACAGTAGTTCCGACAGCATTACGCGCCATATCCAAAGTGATTTTTGGATTGTTGCTCGATGCGGTAAACGTGTAGGTATATTGTTGCCAGGCGGCATTAAGCTGTATATCTCCAGTATAATAAACATTGTCTCCGCCGTTGTTTCCTTCTCCCTGGTAATAGCAGTTAGACGCATCGGAAGCTTTTGCATAAAAACTTACTTTTATCTGATTGCCTGTAGTCGTACTAATAGCCTGCCCGAACTGTACATGCCATCCGCTGCCGGCGCCGGCGCCATAGCCGCTAATTTGTATGGAATTACTCCCGGCTTGAACATTCTGCGAACCTGTACCTTGAGATAAATAAGTGCTGCCATTATAATAGCCCCATCCGTCCGGAGCAGCGCTTGGATTGCTCCAGGTTTCAAAGCTGCCGTTGGTCGCCAGATTAACTGCGTTGCCGCTACCGCTGCCGCCTGTAATACCGTTTAAGTAAGTAGTGTTTTGTTGCTGATACCAAACCAGGGTATGCCCGAATACATCCAATCCTGCATTGGCGCATAAGGTATAGAATGCATCAGCTGTGGTATAATCGAAGCTGCCGTCGTTCTTAACCACGGAAGCATATTTTAATTCGTTTTCAAAAGTCACCGAATTGGCCTCGCTGGTAACAACCGAAGCATAATCCGAATTGCTTGTCATTAGATTATATCCGGCTGCCATACCAAACAGCATTCCGCTCGGCAAGGCCGCTTTAACAGCTCCGGAAGCAGCTTTGCTTGGAGCGCCACCGGCATTTTCATTATCCTTTTTGCCGCAAGAGCCTAATACAACCGCCCCCGATAAGGCAAGTGCAGCCCATTTTATTTTCTTCATAGCATCTTTATTTTAAAAACTGATTTTTTTATGACGAAAAGTATTATTATCAGTATCCTGGGTTTTGATATGCTGCTTTGGTCGCATTATCTACCGTCATCCGATCGAGCTGCGATTGCGGGATCGGACGCAAATAATAATGAAGGTCTATTGGTGTACGAGTGTACGTCACCAATGTATGGTTAGTTGTATTCGTTGAAGGAGATTCACAAATGCTGTAAGTTGCAGCAATTTGCGCCCAGGTTTGTGTGCGTACCAGATCAAACCATCTGTACCCTTCACCAAAATATTCGCGGCTGCGTTCTGCCAATATGTAATTGATATCGATGGTTGCAGGCGTTGCGGCAACCATTGCCGCGCTGTAATCTGCCGTTACGGTTTGATTTTGAGCATTGCTGAATTTCCATACTCCGGCACGTGCACGGATTACATTAATTAACCCATTTGCTGTTCCGTCATTAGCATACGTTCCCGATACAGCTTGCGTGGAGGCTCCTTTTACGGCAGCTTCTGCGGCAATAAAGAAAAACTCTGAGAACTTGGCAATAACCCAGGGGCGGTCGCCATCGCCATTGGGCTGTCCTAAGCTTGTAGGGTCCAAAGACCTTGGTCCGGTCTTCCATAAATTTGGACATACGCCGCGGCTGATGGCGCTCGGCTCTACGACGTAATCTGCCCTGCCGGGTAAGGTTCCTGCGCCTACGCTGCTTGCCCCTTTGCTGTCGGAAGGATATGATACGCTGCCGTTATCTGCATCTAAGAAAGATAATACAGGGTCGCCTGGGTGAATTGTCAATCCATTTGCATTGGATAATGTCGGTGTATTGATTGTTCCGGCGGATGCTCCTGCTTTGTTCCAATTGCCGCGGTACACCGTTGTGAAAGTGCCGTCATAACGAGAGTCATTGGTTTTATCAGCAAAGGTTTTCGTAAATACTTCGACAGGCGTAGCCATACGTGACCAGGGGCGCCCCAGGGCCTGCGTTTCCTCACGTTGTACAGGAACGCCGCCTGCAATTAAACCATAGTTCCAAAGTGCAAGCCAACATGCATCATTTGCCGGCGACCCTACACCGACCCCGTACGATTCATTCCCCTGATTGTAATACTCGTTTTGGCCAATATGGTCGGCATACAGCAATTCTTCACTGTTACGGTCGTTGCTTGCCACATTTACATCGTAATAAGTAGGCTGCAAACCATAAGGCCCTGGATTTGCCATAGCTGCTGTAGCGACATTGTAGGCTTGCTGGAAATAATACGCAGCATCATGCCCGGCCGGGTCGGTTCTGGAAGTTTCAGGATAAGTAGGAATATTATTGGGATTCTGCAGCCACCACGCATACGTCAAATATGCCTTTGATAAGAACAAACGAGCCACAGTTTGGGTAACTGTTCCCGTAAGCCTGGGGTTGACGGGAAGGCTGTCCGCTGCTGCCAGCAAATCCGGTATTATAGCTTTTGCATAAACTTCCGGCACCGTATTCCGTACAGAAGTGCTTACGGCGCTTGTGTTGAATTGCAATTCGCCTGCTCCCAGGTCCAAAGGCACGCCGCCAAATGTTTGCACCAATTGGAAATATTCAAAAGCGCGGAAAAATCTCGCTTCCGAAGTTAGTGAGCTGGCGACTCCTGCGGCAGAGCCATATTGTAAAATACCGTTGGCCGTATTAATGTTGGTGAACACTGAATTCCATAATACGTCGGAACGGGAAGAGGATGCCGTTACGCCATTGCCCACATTCGGCGTAAAATCAATATCCTTGAAATTATTATCGGCGCTGTTTCCCCAGGTGTATTCATCTGTGCCTGTTTCGCAGGCCGAATAGTAATAACCGCCATACACCTGACGCAGATTTTGATACAATGCGGTTAAGCCCGACTGTACGCCGTCTGCCGTTTTAAAATAATCCGGCGTAAAAGTTGACCGTGACGTTTCCGTCAACAAATTCTTGGAACATGCGCTGAACAGCAGGGCTGCCAAAGCAAGCGCCATTCCTGCCTTATTTCTTATATTATTCACTGTAATGTATTTTTTAATTACTAAAAAGATAAGCTTACTCCTACAAGAAAAGTGCGAACGGAGGGTGCATTTGCTCCAACTATAGGCAAAACGGTCGACCTGCCCACATTCGACAAATTGCTTGTTGCTATGTTTTGGTTACCCAAAGAGTTTGGTTGAGGATCCTGCCCCGACAGTTTGGTATAGGGCGAGAATGCAAAAGCATTTTGTACCGAGAAATACAAACGTGCATTTTGTACGCTCCAACCCAGGTTCTTAAACCAATTTTCCCGATTGAAACTGTATCCCAAAGTAATCGTGCTTACTTTAAAATAAGAACCGCTGAAGTAACCCAAAGTGGAACCATATTTTGGACCGTCACCGCTTTGTACGCCGCCCGGCATCGGGAAGTCGCCGGTAATATTGCTCGGTGTCCAATAGTTTACTTTTACGTTTCCCCGTTGTCCGGTCAGGTTATTCAAATAGCCGGCCGAGTTGTAAAGAGAGCTTATCAACAAGCCGCCGTGCTGATAAATACCGATTACCGTTAAATCGATATTTTTATAGGCCACCCGGGTATTGAACCCGCCCTGCCAATCCGGATCTACTTTCATGATTTGCCTGTCTTCATGACCCGCGCCGGAATTAATTTGTCTTGCAGGCGTACCGTCTGCATTGTAATCTCCGGTGTATTTGACTTTGATCATACCTACATTTCCGCCCGGTTCCAGGACACTCAGATAGGGGTCGTTTTGTTGCCAGATCCCAATTTTTTGGAAATCGTAGATCACATTGATCGGATGACCAACGAACCAAAAATTACTGACATCTTCCGTTACTCCCGAGGCAAGGCTGGTAATTTTATTTTTGTTTGCGGCAAAGTTCACGCCTGCATCCCATGTCCAGCCGTTTCTGTTATTAATAATGGTTCCGTTCAAAGCAAACTCCAGGCCCTTGTTTTGCGTGCTGCCTATGTTTTGAGTTACACTGCCAACACCCGCAGTTGTAGGCAATGGCACTGTATAAAGAATGTCGCTTGTATTTACAAGATAGTAATCGACGGATCCGCTCAACCGATTATGGAAGAATCCAAAGTCGAGACCGAAGTTCCATGTTTTGGAATACTCCCAACCCAAATCCGGATTTGGCGCTAAAGAAACGTAATAACCTGTTTCTGTTGTAGAACCGAAATTGTAAGGCTGCGTTGCAAGCTGTCCTTTTGTTTGATAAGGATTGATTGCCTGGTTGGACGTTTGCCCCCATCCTACCCGTAATTTTAATTGGCTTGCCCAGGCTACACTATTCATAAATTGCTCGTTGGTGATATTCCAACCGGCGGAAATTGCCGGATAGTTATGCCATTGATGCCCGGGAGCCAGGCGGGAAGAACCATCGCCGCGATACGCTGCCGATAACATATAACGATTGTCATAATCATACATAACTCGCCCCATCCATGAATTCAGTCCGTATTCCTGCAAGTATTGGTCGCTTGGATTCACCACAATGTCTGTTGCAGAATTGGCAACCTGACCTAAATTGTGATATTGGAAGAAATCGGCAAGAATATTGGTCGCGGAAACCAACGTCTGAGTGGATTGTGTATGCTCGCCTGAATACAAACCCGTCAAATTAAGATGATGCTTGTTGAATCTCTTGTCGTAAGTCAGGATGTTCTCGACCGTCCAGTTGTTATTGCCTTGCTGTTGCACCGAACCCGATGACTGAGCTGTTGCAGCGCTATTTAGAACGCCTACACCTCTGTATTGTCCACGATCGAGCGTCCAGTAGTTTAAGCCTAAATTGATACGATAGCTCAATCCTTCGATCCCCGGAATTTTTACAATGCCGTATATAGAGTTGTAAGAGCCGAAAGTTTTTTGTTTATCCGCATACCCATCGCCCAAATTTTCATAACTATTTCTTGAGTACAGCCATTGATTCAGGTTATTGGGGTCGGAGCCGCGAACCTTCCAGCTTCCATCGGCATTGTAAGGATTGATTAACGGAGATAGTAACAATACGTTTACCAAACCTAAATTTTGTCCATCGATAATTCCGTAATTATCATTCGTAGTAAACCCTAACTGAATGTAATTACCTACTTTTTGCTCGATAACACCACGCAAGCTGTATCGTGTATAATCCTGTAGTGGAGTTAAGGCTGTCTGCTTGTAATAGCCCGCATTAAAACTATAGGTTGTCTTTTCGGTTCCTCCCGTCACACCTATGCTATGATTAATTAACGCGCCATTTTTATACATCAGGTCCTGCCAATCGGTATTTTGCCCCGCCACTTCATCGGCGCCTAATTGAGGAATGATGTTTCCCGAAGCATCAACGGTTGTATACTTGCCTGCAATTCCTCTTAGTTTATACAATTCATCGCCGGTCATCATTGGGTATCTGTGAAATAAGGTTTCTATACCCTGGTATCCGTTGTAGGTAATACGAGCTGGTTGTCCCGTCGTACCTTTATTGGTCGTGATCATAATGACACCGTTGGCGCCGCGGCTGCCGTAAATAGCGGTGGCTGACGCGTCTTTCAATATATCTATGCTTTTGATGTCATCGGGGTTAATGTTGCTTAGGCCGGCCGGAAAAGGAATGCCATCCAAAATAACCAATGGGTCATTTGTTGCCGATAATGAGCGGGTGCCGCGAATGCGAATTTGCATGCTTTGTCCGGGCTGAGAATTGGTTTGTGTCATTACCACGCCGGGCAAACGTCCTTGCAATGCCTGCGTAACATTACCGACGGCTACCTGTCGCAGCGCATCACCCTGAATAGATGCCACCGAGGTAGTTACATTTTGACGCTTTTGCGTACCATAACCGATTACAACCACCTGCTCCATGGCAGCGCTGGCAATGCTCAATTCAACATTGACAATATTCCGACCATTCACTTTTACCTCGATGGGAGTGAAGTTAACGGAAGAAATTACCAGTGTGGCATTTGAGGGAGCAGAAATTTGAAAGGAACCATCCTCGCTCGTGGTGACACCGGTTGATGTTCCCTTTATAGTAACAGAAGCACTGGGAATTCCCTGTCCCGACCTGTTCGTAACACGTCCTTTTACTGTAATGTTCTGTGCCTGCGCAAACAGCGTTGCCAGCAAAAGGAAAAAGGCAGTAACAATCGTTTTCTCCCAAAAGACCTTCTGAAAAATCCGATTTCTCATAATGTAACCGTTTTAAATTTACAGTTTTGGTTTAATAGTCGACCCTTTCCGGGATACCCGGAACGAGTTGTTTCTGGCAATAAATATCAGGTGAAAAAAAGAGGGTGGCGGCTTGAATAGCCGGCTGACAGTAGCTTTTGCTTGTTTTATCTGCATAAGACAATCGTTAATTTATAAAGTTATGGCAAGTATGCAGGGCAGGATTGCCCTATAAATGTAGGACTATTTCCGAAAAAATGTAACCGATTACATTTTTTTTCAAAAAAAAATATTAATTTACCTTTAATTTCAACGTGTAAACGATTGTATGTCTCTAGGAAAAGAAGTAACTATATATGATCTAGCCCGCAAATTGAATATTTCTATTGCGACCGTAAGCCGTGCCCTGAAAGACGATCCCGTAGTCAGTAAAAAGACCCGGAAGAGGATCGCCGACCTGGCGGAGGAGATGGGCTATCGTTCCAATAATTTTGCACGCAACCTGCGGACCCAGCGCACCAATACCATCGGGGTCATCGTCCCCCGGCTGAACAGCTATTTTATGTCCACCGTCATCGCGGGTATCGAGAACATAGCCAATAGCGAAGGCTACAACCTCATCATCAGCCAGTCCTCCGAGTCGGCTCAGAAGGAAATGAACAGCGCCAAAACTATGTTCAACAACAGGGTGGACGGGTTATTGGTATCCCTGGCCTATGACACGGACAGGCTGATCCACTTCGAACCTTTTATAAAGAAAAACATTCCGCTTGTATTTTTCGACCGTGTCGAAGATCACGCCAACTGCCTGAATATACTCATTAATAATAAGAAGGCCGCTTACGAAGCGACCACCCATCTTATCAGCCAGGGACGCCGGCGCATCGTTTTTATCACTGCCACGCCCAAACGCAATGTCTATAAGCACCGGCTGGAAGGGTATAAAGAGGCGCTTGCCGATCAAAAGATCCCTTTCAGGGAAGAATATATAATATTGAACAACCTGAGCCAGGACGCAGGGGCGGAAGCAGCCGGCCTGATCCGCCAGATGGACCCGCTGCCGGATGCCGTATTTGCGGCCAACGATAATTGCGCCGTAGGATGCATGGTCGCCCTTAAACAGTCCGGTATCCTTATTCCGCAGGACATAGCTTTTGTCGGCTTCAACAACGACCCCGTCTCCACCGTGGTGGAGCCCAATCTCACAACCATCAACTATCCAGGCTACGAAATGGGGCAGGTGGCTGCGCGCAATCTGATCAATCATCTCAACGGCGCTTCCAGCATCACCAGCACCAATACCATTATCCTTCGTAGCGAGCTCATCGTTCGCGAATCGTCCGGCCCCAAAACAGATCCTAAATGAACAACAAAGTAGCCATTGTGACAGGAGGAGGCGGAGGAATAGGGTTCGCCATCGCCAAAACATTCGTACAGCATGAGATCCGTACCATCATCATTGGACGCGACCAGGGGAAGCTGAAGGCAGCCTGTGAACAGCTGGGTCCTCTTTGTCATGCCCTCTGCCAGGACCTCAACGATCTGTCTTCCCTACCCTCCCTGATAAAAAAGATCATCGATAAGCACGGCCGCATCGATATACTGGTGAACAACGCAGGCATCCATCAGAAAAAAGACCTCACGGAAGTCACGGACGAAGAATTCCAGCGTGTGCTTTATACCAACGTATCAGCTATATTTTCTCTGTCCCGGGAAGTAGTACGGTATATGGAAGAGGCGGGTAGCGGCGTCATTATCAATATCAGCTCGATGGCCGCGCAATATGGCATTCCAAAGGTCATCGCCTATACAGCTTCCAAATCGGCCATCGAGGGGATGACCAGGGCCATGGCCGTGGAGCTCTCTCCCAAAGGCATACGGATCAATTGCATCGCCCCCGGTTTTATCGCTACGGACATGTCGGAAAAGGCGCTGAACGGAGACACCGAACGCAAACAAAAGATCCTCTCCAGGACCCCGATGGGCCGGCTGGGCGACCCCGCCGACATAGGAGATGCCGCCCTGTTCCTCGCCCTGGAAGGAGCTAAATACCTCACCGGGGTCGTGCTGCCCGTGGATGGCGGCAATTCCATCGGGTTTTAGTCCCCCATACAGGTTCTGTCCCTGAAAATCAGCCTCTCCCAAAAAAATTGGGAAATTCCCCAACAAATAATACCTTTATTTCCCTGGTTTTAAGGCTCGTTGATTTCCAGCCCCCGGCTACCCGCCGCAGAAAGTGATTACTCGGACCCAACACACCTTAAAACAACCTTATCTATGTCCTGTTTAAAAGTTTGCCTTGGTGCAACGCCTCTGCTACTGATATCCTTCCTCTCACAACCCGGAGATCCTGGCGGTTACTACAATTTAAAGGGAGTCCGCCTTCCTTACCTCGGAACACCCGGTCAAAAGAAAGTGATCGTGCTTACGCACAGTTCGAAAGAGGAAGTGGTACATCAGGTCCTGGAAGCCAATATGGTCATCGATCTTCCTTCACCGGACATCATAGATTCAATGAACGAAGCCTATACCAGGGCCAATCAAAGAGAAGGCCTCGAACAGAAATTCCTGGTGGGAAGCAAAGGAGAAGTTTCGATGATCGTCCAGGGAACGAGGTATGAAGTGCCCCCCGGCGAAAATTTGAAAGCCGGGCTCGACCTGAAGACAAAAGGCGACACCATCACCGCCTACGATGTCCATACACACGGGGAGCTCTTATCCGAGGACAAGGAGCCGTATTTTATGTCCGCACCCTCGACCACCGATAGAAAAAATGATTACTTTAACTATAGACATCAGGCCAGCATCATTTTATCTTATGATAGAGAAAGATCGGACCTGAGCACCGGCAATATTCAAACCATCGGATCAGACAACGAAAAAGAAAAGAACAATTACAAGTATGTTCCAAAGATCGTCTTCTATTATTCAACGACAAAACCTGTCTCGCTCGAATTCGACGTATTTTGCAACATCGTTAAAAAGATACGGAATAATTGAAAAGACCCTGCTCCTCATGATCCCTATTGCTCTTTTCAACTGCTGCAAAGGGCAGGACCATACCCGCATCGATGATCTGCTGTCCTACCCCGACAGCATCGTATATACCTTCACACCGCATGTCGTCCCGCAAGCAGATAAGGAACCCTTGCCGCCGCTGCTTTTCAAGATCAAGCTGCCGCCGCATGTCCTGTCCAATTATAGTTCGGGGTTCGACGCTTTTGGTTTCCGCTATTCCGACCGGCAGACAGTCTATGTATACATCGACTATTATGATAAAAATGCCTCCGATACCTCCTATCGTGTCACGCATCCCAATGAAATAGAACGCCTGCTCCTCGACGACCTCAACGCCATCAACTACCAGAATAAGCTGGACATCGACAATAACCCTTTCAGCCCCGCGAGAGAGACATGGCTGATAAAAAAAGGGGCCGCCACCATCCTGCTCTATAACATTCAAAAAGAGAATATGCCCCGGTTCCTCCACGATGCCGCCAGCTTTACATTCCTGTAAAAAGCTTATGGAGAAATGCCGCCATTTCGTTAAATTTATATACTAGAATCCTTGCGTCCGACGAGAGACCTCCCATTCAAAACGATTGCTTGTATGTAAAAGGATGAACGGCGTCAGCGGCTCATCCTTTTTATTTAACATTGCCTCATGAGATATTCTATCCCCATCTGCCTGGCGCTGTTCCTTGCCCGGCCCGGCCTTTACAGCCAGACGCTCTACACCCCCCGCAATGTACAGGAAGCCTATAAAAAAGGTACCCGCTCCCCTGACGGACGGCCCGGCCCCAACTACTGGCAGAACAAAGGACGTTATCTCATCAATATCGCCGCCGCTCCACCGGACAGGACGGTCACCGGCAACGAACGCATCACCTATATCAACAACAGCCCCGACACGCTGCGGAACCCCGTTATAAAGCTCATCCTGAATATCCATAAGCCCGGCGCCGTCCGCTATGGACTCTCCGGCAGCGACTACCTCACCAATGGCGTCGTCATCGACGAATTTACGCAGAACGGACAGGTCCGCCCCTTCCCCAGTGACGGAGCCGTACCGACATGGCGCCCTTTCCGGCTGGACAAGCCCCTGTCTCCTCATGACAGCGTCGAGCTCACCTTCAAATGGCATTACCAGATATCGCTGGAGAGCAACCGCGAAGGAATGATCGACAGCACCACCTATTTCCTTGCCTATTTCTATCCCCGCGTGGCCGTTTATGACGATTACAACGGATGGGACAGACTGGACTTTACGGATCAGCAGGAGTTCTACAACGACTTCAATGACTATACGCTCACCGTCACCGCGCCAAAGAACTATATCGTATGGGCCACGGGCACTTTACAGAACCCTGACGAAGTCCTCCAGCCCGCCTATGCAAAAAAGCTGGCGGCCTCCATGACAACGGACGAGATCCTCCACATCGCTACGAAGGAGGACCTCGCCAAACAACAGGTCACACGCCAGAACGCCCACAACAGTTGGGTATGGACGGCCAACGATATCAGCGATGTCACGGTCAACATCAGCGATCATTATGTGTGGGACGCTTCCAGCGTAATAGTGGACGACGCCACCAAACGCAGGGCCGGCGTACAGTCCGCTTTTAATGACACCGCAAAGGATTTCCACCGTATGGTGGAGTTCGGTCGCCACGCGCTGGACTGGCTTTCCCATAAATGGCCGGGCGTTCCCTACCCCTTCCCAAAGACAACCATCGTCCAGGGCTATGCGGATATGGAATATCCCATGATGGTCAACGACGGTACCAATGACGACCCCATCTTCTCCCGCTTCGTCGCCGAACACGAGATCGCGCATACCTGGTTCCCCTTTTATATGGGCATCAATGAGGCCAGGTACGCCTTTATGGACGAAGGCTGGGCTACCACTTTCGAACTGCTCATCGGCAGGGACGACCTGGGTACGGAAAAAGCGGAAAGCTTTTACAAACAGTTTCGCGTCAATGGATATATATACGACGCCTCGCAGGAAGAAGACCTGCCCATCATCACACCGGCCAACGTGCTGAGGAATGCGGCCTATGGCAACAACGCCTATGGCAAGCCCTCTCTGGCCTACCTGGCTATGAAGGATCTGCTGGGCGACGATCTGTTCAGAAAATGTCTGCATGAATACATGGCCCGCTGGCATGGCAAACACCCCATCCCCTGGGACTTTTTCTATACTTTCAACGATGTCGCGGGGAAAAATATGAACTGGTTCTGGACCAACTGGTTCTTCACCAACAACTACATCGACCTGGCCATCGATAAGGTGGAAGGGAATAATGTCTTTGTCGGCAACATCGGCGGATTCGCCATTCCTTTCGACCTCGTCCTTCATTATACGGACGGCAGCAGCGACACCCGGCACCAGACACCGGCTATATGGGCCGCCAATGAAAAAAAGGCGCAGATAAGCTTTACGCCCGCCCCGGGTAAGAAGCTGCTTTCGCTGGAATTGAAAGGCGGGATCTACGTGGACGCAGATATAACGAATAACAGCTGGACAGCCCCCAAATAGGACAACAACGGCATAAACACCATTAATTCGCCTTCGGATTAACCCTTAGTGGGCCGTTATTATACCCAAAAACCTTTGGGCATGCAGTCTATTGCGCTACTTTGTAAGCGACCCAAACCCTATGATATGACCAGAAATACCCTTGTTCTGTTCGTAGCCGTATCGACTTTTCTTTCACCGCGGCTCCACGCGCAAACATATCCCGGAGGCATAAGCAATAACCTCAGCTTGTGGATGATCGCCGACTCGGCCACTACCGTCAGCAGCACCAACGCCACCATCAAAACCTGGAAAGATCAAACGCAAACCAATACCTTCAGCATCTCGGGCACGGCTTCCGCTATCACCGTCGTCAGGAACGCCGTCAACTTCCATTCCGCGGTCCGGTTTACAGGATCGGGCGCCACGCTCCAGGGCAATACCTCCATCCAATGGTCGGAATGCAGCGCCGTCGCCAGCTTCACAGGCGGGATCGCTTCGGAAAGAGGAACGGTGATCTCTCCGGCCACCAGCGGCACCGCCGCGAATGATGCTTCCCGTTATTATTTCCGCAGCGGACGCGAAGGCAGCAACAGCTACCTGTATGCAGGTATGGGCGTAGACTCCATCGGGTTCGAATATATAACAGCCCCACCCGACAGCCAGTACAATCTGCTCACCGCCAGCGGTGTGAACAATGTCTTCACCCGCAACGGATGGGACGCACGGGTAGGCAGCCTTTACGGAGGATTCACCGCCCGCGCCACGGTCATGAACAGCAAGCCGCAGATAGGCGACCGGTCTACAGACGACAGCCCGTTAAGCGGATACATCGGCGAGATCGTTCTCTATAGCCAGAACAACGCCACCAGCCGGAATAAGGTAGAATCCTATCTCGCGCTTAAATATGGCATATCCCTCGGAACGGCAGCCAGCCTGGTAAATTATGTTTCTTCCAGCGGCACTACTTATTGGACCGGAAGATCCGGCTATCAGCATAATATATTCGGCATCGGCAACGACGCAGGATCGGGGCTTCTCCAATCCCAATCCGTCAGCATGAACTCCGGCTATGGTAATGGATCAGGAAGGTCCGGCATGGGCAACCTGCTGATAGCAGCCCGCACGACACTCGGTAACCAGCAGTTCCTGATGATCGGCACGGACTCGGCCACCCTGTCGGAAGAGCAGATCACATCCGGCATGGGTCCTTCCAACGCCGTCAGCTCCTGGCGGACCAAGCGTACCTGGAAGGTACAGAATACGGGCGCGATCCCCACGGTGCTGCTCTCCTTCGACCTGGCAGGTCTCTCGTTGAAGGGAGGTACGACGGCAAGCAATTACTGGCTGTTGGTAGATCCCGACGGCGATGGCAATTTCCTTACGGGCGCTACCCAGTTCTTCCATGCCACCAGCATCACTTCCGGCAGGGTAACGTTTGCTTCCGTATCGCTGCCGGACAACGCCGTCTTTACCTTGCTGACCAAGCCGTCCTCAACCGCCGTGCTCGCTACTGTCTGGCAGGATTTTACAGCCCGGGCGCAACAGAATGCCGTCTCGCTGGACTGGACGATGCCACAAGAAGAGAATATGCTTCATTATGACATCGAACGCTCCGCCAATGCCAACGACTATATGCGTATAGGCAGTCAGGCCGCGAGACAAAGCGCCACAGGCGGTGAATATACTTATATCGATCAGCCTGGCGCAGGCACATGGTACTATCGCATCAAGGCCGTGGACATGGATGGACAGGAGTCTTATAGCCCTGTTCGCACGGTCCTTCTCAACACCACGGCGCGTGAGTTCCTGCACCTGCGGTCCAATCCCATTATTGGAGGACGGCTGCAGCTGAATATCGACTTGCAGGAGAACAATACCGTTCTTGTCCGGATCACCGACAGACAAGGTAAAGGGCTCTTACAGCGACAATATGCGCTTCCGCAAGGCGGCAGCACCGTGACCGTCGATATGAGCGGCTATCCGGCGGGGCTGTATTTCATACAGGCAAGGACCAGAAAGGACGCAAAGACATTGTCTTTCGTGAAGTGATCTCCGGGGTACAAAAATTTATCATGCTCCATTTCAATTTTTGCACGAAATTGGCGCATGAAATCGCGCATCACCTATCGCCCGTATGGACTGCTGATAGCAGCCATGCTCGTATGCTCTGCTTCAGTCTTCGCACAGAGAGGACCTCTCTTCCGCGACCCCTCTCAGCCAATGACGGCCCGGGTCAACGACCTGCTTGGACAGCTCACCGACTCGGAAAAAGTGTCTTTATTAGGCTATCGCAGCCTGCCGGTGCAAAGACTTTCCATTCCCGCCTACAACTGGTGGAACGAAGCCCTGCATGGTGTCGCAAGGGCAGGCGATGCCACGATGTTCCCACAGGCCATCGGTATGGCGGCCACCTTTGATCCATCCCTTTTGCAACAGGCAGGAGGCTATATCTCCACCGAAGCGCGCGCCAAATACAATCTGTCGGCAGGGGTCGGAAGACCTCAGCAATATATGGGGCTGACCTTCTGGTCCCCCAATATCAATATCTTTCGCGATCCCCGCTGGGGACGCGGCCAGGAGACATATGGGGAAGACCCTTATCTGACGGCCACCATGGGTGTCGCTTTTATCCAGGGCATACAGGGTAGCGGAGATACATTTTCGGGCCAACCGTTGGACGGACATTATTTGAAAGCCACCGCCTGCGCCAAACATTTTGCCGTACACAGCGGTCCCGAGGCCAACCGGCATACCTTCGACGCGGTGGTCGATGAGAAGGACCTGCGGGAGACCTATCTCTACGCCTTTAAAAAGCTGGTGGATGGCGGCGTGGAATCCATCATGTGCGCATACAACCGGGTCAATGGCGAGCCTTGCTGCTCAGGTCCCACCCTGCTGCATCGTATATTGAGGGACGAATGGAAGTTCAAGGGGCATGTCGTGACGGACTGCGGGGCGCTGGATGACATCTTTGAACGACATAAGGTACTGGACGGCCCCGTGGCTACCGCCGCGGCAGCTATCAAGGCGGGCGTGAACCTGGACTGTTCCAATGTACTGCAGAAGGATGCGCTGCAAGCCGTTCGTCAGGGCCTGCTGACACATGCCGATCTGGATTCCGCCCTCGCTCCCCTGCTGCGCACACAAATGAGACTTGGCTTCTTTGACAGCAAAGATCATAACCCTTATAGCTCCTACGGAGCAGACAGCATTCACAGCACAGCGCATATAGCGCTTGCGAGGGCCATGGCGCAAAAAAGCATGGTATTGCTGAAAAATGAAAAGGCGGTGCTCCCTATCTCCCTGGATAAGATCCATTCCATCATGATCGCAGGTCCCAACGCTTATTCCTTCGACGCCCTTTCGGGCAACTATCACGGCGTGGCATCCCATATGGTGAGCTTCGTGGAAGGTATCACCAGCGCCGCCGGACCAGCCACCCGTATAGAATACGATCAGGGCAGCGATTACTCCGACACCACCCGCTTTGGCGGCGTCTGGGCAGCCTCGAATGCAGACCTGACCATTGCCGTTATTGGTCTTACGCCTGTCATGGAGGGAGAAGAAGGCGACGCCTTTCTTGCTCCGCATGGAGGCGACAAGCTGGACCTCAGTTTGCCGGCGGCGCATATCGCCTATATAAAGGCCTTGCGTAAACGCCTTCGCAGCAAGCCGCTCATCACCGTCGTTACGGCGGGCAGCGCCATCGATCTTTCCACCATCGAACCTTATGTCGACGGCATCATCCTCGCCTGGTATCCGGGGGAGCAAGGCGGCAATGCCCTCGCGGATCTCCTGTTTGGCAAAGTGTCTCCCTCGGGGCGCCTGCCTGTCACTTTCTACCGCAGCCTCGACGATCTCCCTTCCTATAAGGACTATAGCATGAAAGGCAGGACATATCGATATTACAACGGACCGGTGCAATATCCTTTCGGATACGGCCTCAGCTATACTTCCTTCGGCTATACCTGGCAGCAACAGCCGAAAAGCAGCTATACCATAAAAGATACTATCGGCGTGGCCGTTTCCATAGCCAACACCGGGTCCATAGATGGAGATGAAGTGGTACAGGCGTATATCGAATATCCCTCTTCCGACAGGATGCCCCTGAAAGAGCTAAAGGCCTTTCAACGCGTGGCTGTCCAAAAGGGTCAGACACAGGACGTGCGTTTATCCATTCCCGCCGGCGAGCTCCGGAAATGGGACCTGGCAACGGGTAAATGGAAACTTTATCCGGGAACGTACAGGATCGTGCTGGGCAGTCATTCGAGAGATGAAAAATTGACGGCGGCATTTACGGTTAAATAGAAAGTCGTATTTTCTTCTTTTCCAGCCAGCCTGTCAGCAGGACGATGAGGAAGGCATAAATAATGGATTTGACAATCCCGATGCCATCCGTACGCAGGCTCTCAGGCAATCGCCACCTGTCGCCCATAAGATGGTAGATAGCAAAATGAATATTCGGTAAAAGATAACAGGTCAGCGTGCTGGTGCCGGCAGGACGGATGAGCTTGTACCAATCCTTCCGGCCTTTCAGGTCCATCAGCCAGGCAAGGAATACAAAGCTGGCAATGCTGATACCCATACAGATCAGGATCCAGGCCGGCGTCGACCGGATCTTGGAGATGCCCCAGAAAGGACGCAGTCCAAAACCTGCCACCGTGGCCAGTACGGCAAATAGCAGCAATATCCACAGGCTTTGGATCGCCCGCCCCTTGTCCACGCTCTGACGGTATATAATGGCAACCAGCACACCCGCCATCGTCAGGGATGGCAACGAGCCGCTGCCCACTATCCAGAAAAAATTACGGATGGGCTTTAACACCACGAGCATTCTTGCATTATCCGCGATACACAATACCATAAAAAAGAAAAAGGACAGCCACAGCACGGACTGACGCCCCCTGCTGAATAAATAAAGACAGGCGCATATCAGGTAACACCAGCCGATAAGGCCCAGGATGCCGTACCATTGAGGTCTCATCCAAACGATATGTCCATGATTCTGTCCCCTGTATACAATGGCCAGCAGCGCCAATAGCAGTATACCCGTCCATTGCAATGTACGCTTCCTGATCTTCTTCATTTCCCGGGGATAATCCAGCCACACCAGGAAAAAAGCGATGGTCGTCAGCAAAAGCCACCAGTATTTGGAGACGAGGGCGCCTTCTTTCGCATAATTCTCATAATTGACATCGTAGATACCCATCACCAGCAAGGCAAGGCTGCGAAGGAGTATATGGATCAGGGTGCTCTTGCGTGAATATCCCTTCGCCTGTCTGTTGGCAATGGCGAAAGGAATGGAAAGCCCTACGATAAAAAGGAAGGCGGGGAATACGACGTCCGCAAGGCCCATCCTGTCCTCCATCTCCCCGGCATGTTCCAGCCACGCAGGCACGTCCTTCAGCGATACGAGGTCGTTTACAAAGATCATCAGCAGCATGGTCAACGCTCTGAATGCATCTACGGAGGCCAGCCGGCGGGAACCAATTGTCATACAAAAAAATTATTCCATGGAAGGTGCTATTTTTCCGCCGTTCGCAACGATTAAAAGCCTATTAAAGTTCTGCTAAAGGAATTTCTTCCAATAGAACAGCCAGTCGATCATCCGGCTGGTGTAGCCATACTCATTGTCAAACCAGGCGATCAGCTTGAGATGGGACCCTACCACCGAGGTCAGCGTGCCATCGATGAGACAGGAATGCGTATTGCTCTTGATGTCCAGCGACACCAGCGGCTCTTCGCTATAGTCTGCAATACCTTTATATTCATGATGAGCCGCCTTGCTGAAAAGGGTATTGATCTCCCGGACAGTGACGGGACGCTGCATCTGTACCGTAAAATCCGCCATGGCGCCATTGGCTACCGGCACCCTCGTCGATACGGCAGCGATCCTGCCATGCAGGGACGGCATCAACCGCTCGAGACTGACAGCCAGGTCTATCTCCACCGGGATGATCGATTCGGCCGCGGCCCTACCCCTCCTGAATTGCTTATGCGGCACATCCACCAGTCCCTGACGGGAGGTATAGGAGTGCAGGATGTTCAAATGCGCCGATTGGATACCGATGGAGCTCAACAGGTGTAATATATGCGTCGAACAATTGGTCATACATCCCCCCGGCGAGACGATAAGGCTGTCCGCTGTAAGGGCATGCTGGTTAAAGCCATAGATCAACAAAGGAATATCCGGCGTACCCGTGGTCGATAAGAGCACCTTCCGCGCGCCGGCTTCCAGGTGCAGACCCGCGCCTTCTCCGTGTGAGAATCGGCCGGAACATTCCAGCACGATGTCTACCCCCAGCTGCTTCCAGGGCAGCCGCAACGGATCCGCCTCACGAAATACGGCTACTTCCCTGCCGGCCGCCAGCAGTTTACCCTCACGCAGCTGAACAGGCCCCGGCAGGGTACCATAGATCGAGTCATATCGGAATAGATAGGCCAGATTTTCCGTGTCCATGATATCATTCACCGCCACCAGGTCCACTCCGGGAAGATGGAGAAGTCTCCTGCCTAACAGCCGTCCTATACGCCCCATACCATTGATTGCTACACGCATGAGAAGAAAAATTGAAATGAATCCCAAATATCGCATAATAAGTCAAAATCACTATATTTGTTATACCTGATTCGCGGGCCCTACAACACTGGCAGTCACCGTTTACCTTATTATCGCTATGCCTCCTGTATCGAATCACAAATCCGCATCTCTTGACAGGATACTGGTCATCGACGACCTTCCTATTATTCCTTTGGCATTCCAAGAAGTCTTCCGTGGCATCAATCCATCCGCCATCGTCGAATACTCCGGGAATATCTTCTCTGCGCTGTCATCCAGGGCTTATGCCAACACGCTGTTCGACCTCGTCATTACAGGATCGCTACAGGAAAGCTTTTCCGAACACCTGCAGCAGGCCGTCACCGAGCTAAAGAAAAAATTCGGCGAGCCCAAGGTCATGATCTACTCCAGCTCCTACGATCCCGTCATCATCGAAAAAATGAATGACACCGGCATCGACGCGTATGTCCACAAGTATGAATCCATCGAAGAGATCCGCAAGACCTATTGCCGGCTTGCCAAAGGGGAATCCTATGTTTCGGAGATCTTCCATACCCTGTATTATGAGTATGGACAGGGGGTGAGGAAATAATTAAAGCATCATATCCAGCGTATCTTCTTTCTTCCTGAAATAAAAGGCGTCCAGGATGTATAAAAAGCCCATGATCGTTCCAAAAGCCCCGATCAGCCAGGTAATGCCTTCGGCCCGGACAAAGGGACTATACAGCAATGTCGCGCCAAAAACAGTCGACAGCGTTCCCACCAGCAGTATGAACTTCCATCCCCTGACCACCCGCCGCAGCGAGAGGGCCGACAGGATCTTTAAGATGCCCACCAGCAGGATCCAAATACCGATCAGATAATCCAAAAGGATAAAGGATAGCAGCGGGTTGATAAACAGCAAAATGGCAAAGAGGAAGTCAAGAATGCTTTCTATCTGCATCCAAAGGCTTTCCTGCGGGTATTTCTTATTGACGACGATGACTGCCTGTAGCAAAATGCCGTTGATAAACAGTCCTGCTCCGGCGTATTTGGCCAGTTTTACATAGCTGCTCAACGGATGGAGAAAGGCCATTATCCCTATGACCAGGAACACTACGCCCACGGCCATTAGCAAGATCCATATAGAAGAACTTTTTCGCATAGGTCGAAGATTGAGTGGAAGATATGGAAAAAACGGCTTACCTTTGAAGTCATCAGATGATATGATGAAAACATACGACCACCTTCAGCGACATTCCTTGGCAGACGCCGTCGTCAGCCGGCTGCAGCAGCAGCTATCCCTGGGAGAATACCAGCCGGGAGAAAAATTGCCCTCCGAGCCTGAGCTGATGGAGAAATTCGGCGTAGGCCGCAGCACCATCCGCGAAGCCATCCGCATACTGGCTAACACCGGTCTGCTCAGCGTACGGCAGGGTTCGGGGACCTTTGTAGAGCAGCAGACAGGCATCACGGAGCCATTGTCCGTTCGTCTGAAAAGGGCCGATACAAAAGACCTCGATGAAGTGAGGCAGCTCCTGGAAATGAAGATAGCCGAGAAAGCCGCTCTTCATCGCAGTAAAAAGGATATCGAAAAGATGAGGGCCCTTCTGAAGAAAAGAAGTGTAGCGGCAAAGGCCGGAGACACCGAAGCGGCGATACTGGCCGATATCCAGTTCCATGTGGCCATCGCTGCCGCCAGCCGCAACGATGTGCTGGCGGATCTTTATAGAACTTTTTCAGAGCATCTGACCCGGCATTTCCGTCACCTCCATCACAATACCGAGGCATTTATCCGTACGCAAAGCTGGCATGAATCACTGTTGAAAAGCATCGTGGACCAGGACCCTGAAAAAGCCTGGCACTGGTCCTCGAAGATCGTAGTACACTAATAATAAAGAAGACCCATCATGTCGAACACTGTCGTAAAAGAACCCATCAACGTCACAAAGAACATCGCCCAAAAAACAGTCTTCCCCATACTGGTAGCCATCAGCATTTCCCATCTGCTGAATGATACCATGCAATCGCTGATACCCTCTACCTATCCTATACTAAAGGACTCCCTGCACCTGGATTTCGGGCAGCTGGGCCTGATCACCTTTTGCTTTCAGCTGACCGCCAGCCTGCTGCAGCCCTTTGTGGGATTGTACACCGACCGGCGGCCACAGCCTTATTCCCTTGCCTCCGGGATGTGCTTTACACTGGTCGGGCTCGTGCTGCTGTCCCGGGCAACCAGCTTCCCGGTCGTGCTTGTCTCCGTCGCCCTGGTAGGCATCGGTTCTTCCATCTTCCACCCGGAAGCCTCCCGGCTGGCCTATCTGGCATCGGGAGGACGCAGAGGGCTGGCGCAATCCCTTTTCCAGGTAGGCGGCAATGCCGGCAGCGCGCTCGGTCCCCTGCTGGCCGCCAAGATCATCGCTCCTTATGGGCAGTCCCGGATCATGTGGTTCTGCCTGGCCGCCCTGCTGGCCATCGGCGTACTGCTGCGTACAGGCAAATGGTATAGCGTCAACCTGAGCCGTAAAAGCAAGAAAGCCGCCGGTGCGACAGATCTCCATCCTTCCCTCACGAAGAAAAAAGTGGGCTTTGCCCTGGCGATCCTGCTGGTGCTCATCTTCTCCAAATACTTCTACATGGCCAGCATGACCAGCTATTATACCTTCTTCCTGATGGATAAATTCCATGTCTCCGTAGCCAGCGCCCAGATACATCTCTTTATCTTCCTTGCTTCCGTCGCGGCGGGAACGGTCCTTGGCGGCCCCATCGGCGATCGCTTTGGCCGTAAATATGTCATTTGGTTCTCTATTCTGGGGGTGGCTCCGTTCACCCTATTGCTGCCTTACGCCAATCTATTCTGGACCAGCGTATTGACTGTATTCATCGGCGTGATCCTGGCATCGGCGTTCTCAGCCATCCTCGTATATGCCCAGGAGCTGGTGCCGGGTAAGGTGGGGATGATCGCGGGGCTGTTCTTCGGTCTGGCTTTTGGAATGGGTGGTATCGGGGCAGCCGTGCTGGGCAAGCTGGCAGATCATACCAGCATCGGCTATGTCTTCCGCCTTTGCGCCTTCCTCCCTTTGTTGGGATTGCTCACCGGCCTGCTGCCGAATGTGGAGAAGCCTGGCAGGAACCGGCCGGCGTGATCTGGCCGGGCCAGACCTAAAAATCAAAGAGGCCTTCCGCGGAGCGGAAGACCTCTAACGATTGCTTGCCAATATAAAAAAAGCTTATTTCTTAGTAGCAGGGCTATCTTTCTTTACAACAGGGCTATCCTTCTTAACAGCAGGAGAATCCACCTTGGGAGAATCCGTCATTACTTTGGGAGAATCCGTAGTTACCTTGGGAGAATCAGACTTAGCTTCTGTGCTGGAGCTGTTGTTACAGGCTGCGAAAGCGCCGATAGCAAGTACGAAAAAGAACTTTTTCATGATGAAATTTTTGTTGTTAATTGAATGGTTTCCAGTTAATACCTGTTCGATAAAAAAGTAACCCTGTATTTTCAGTGTTTTTTATATATTATTATTTTTAATGCATAAAATTCACAGATTGATACGCCAGGGAAGTATTTTTAGATTTTTTGTCCCTATCTTGGGTTACGATTCTTAAATTCCTGTATTAAATATAGCATCAAACGTGAGGACCGTTACCAACGAACAGCATTTATTGGAAGGACTGGCTCAAAACGACCGCAAGGCCATAGAAACCATTTATAAACAGCATTATAATATGGTACAGTCCTTGATCCTGAACAACAACGGTACTCCCGACGATGCCAGGGATATTTTTCAGGAAGCCATGATCGTGCTGTACGAAAAAGTGAAGACAGGCTCCTTTGAATTGAACTGTCTGATCAAGACCTACCTCTATTCCGTATGCCGCCGTCTATGGCTCAAACGCCTGAGTCAGTTGCAACGGATCTCTCCTGAAGTGGAAAAGCTCGAAGAGACCGTACCCGTAGAAGAAGACCTGGAACTGCACGAACAAAAGAACCTGGATTTCCAGGTGATGGAAAAGTCGATGAAGCACCTGGGTGAACCCTGTAAAAGCCTTTTGGAAGCATATTACCTTCAAAAGAAGAACATGGTGGAAATTGCCGCCAGCTTTGGGTACACCAACGCAGACAATGCCAAGAACCAGAAGTACAAGTGCCTCATGCGCCTGAAGAAATTATTCAAGGAGTATAAAAAATAAACAGCGTAATGAACGAATTAACCATATTGGACGCCATCGAACGGTACATCGGGGGAGAAATGCTACCGGAGGAGAGGGTGTTCTTCGAACAGCTGAGGAAAAGCAATCCCAGCGTCGACCAGATGGTGGTGGAGCACACGATCTTCCTCCACGATATGAACCAATACGGCGAGACAAAAGAATTGAAGTCCCGCCTGCATGAGATACATGCCGCCCTGGTAGAGTCCGGAGAGATCAACGAACAGCGCCCGGCCAAGGTGGTAACCCTTTGGAAGAAATACAAAAAAGTGGTCGGTATCGCCGCAGCCATCGCCGGTATCACGGCCTTAAGTATCAGCAGTCTGGTATCCTATGTCGCGCCTAAAAGCAATGCCAAACAGGTAGAGCTGCTGGGCAGGAAGCTTACCGCACAGGAGGCGATGCTCAACAGAGTGTCCATCAAGCTCGACAGCAACAACGCTGCCATTATAGAAGCCACCCGGCCTTATTCCTACCACACCGGTGGCACGGGCTTTCTCATCGACCAGAAAGGCTATCTGCTGACCAACGCCCACGTAGTAAAAGGAGCCAGCCGCATTGCCGTACAAAATAGTACGGGCGCTTATAAAGTTCGCCTGGTGTATATCAACGACACGACGGACCTCGCGGTATTAAAGATCGATGACAGTACTTTTAAAGCCCCTATCCTGCCCTATAGCATCAGCCGGACAGGCATGGAGCTGGGCGAAGAGATCTTTACCCTGGGCTATCCCCGTAACGAGATCGTATATGGTAAAGGCTATATGAGCGCCCGCACAGGCATGGATGGAGACACCGTCGCCTGCCAGATCACCGTTCCCGCCAATCCCGGCAACAGCGGAACACCCGTCCTGAACAAGGATGGAGAAGTAGTGGGCGTCGTACAAGCCAGCCAGCCGAGCGCACAGGGATTCGTCTTTGCCATTCGCAGCAAGAACATCTTCCACGCCATAAATGCGATGAAAAATGATAGCACCATCCTGAAGAACGACAGCGCCGTCAGCCGCATACGTCTCCCGCAATCATCTTCGGTCAAGGGATTGGACCGGGAACGGCAGATCCAGAAGATACAAGACTGTATATTTATCGTAAAAATATAGACAAGAGAAAGGCGGGTTCAACACCCGCCTCCCCCTGATTGGCAAAGCCAATCAGGACTCTTTTTTGTTTAGTATATCTTCGAAGGATATTCTCCTTTCGCGATCAGCGCATTCAGGCTGGCCTGCACTTCCGGAGCATCTTCCTTATAGGTCACTCCAAACCACTTGGCGCCCGTAGGGATCACTTTAATAGCCCCCTTCCCGTCGTGGATGAACTTGTCCCCGATGATAGGGATAAAGAACTCCGCCTTGGGATTGTTTCCCTGCTCCTTCAGAAACTCCCCGAAGATCTTCTCCACATAAGAGAATAAGGAAGGCGAAAAACACCAGAAGTTCATCGACACTTTCGAATCGTAAGGCACTTCATATTTCTTATCCCCTTCTTCATAGGTGATCTTGCCATTCTCCTCATAGATCTTCGTACGTTCCGCTATCGACACCAGGTTGTTATCGGCATCCACCTGGCAGACACCCCGGCTGACCGTACCATTGTCGGACAAGGTCTTGGCCAGCTCATACCCGATGATGGACCAGACATTGTCTTTCACATCCTTTGTCAGAAAAGCATACGCCTTCTCAAACGAATCCCTGCCATAGAAATCATCCGCATTGATCACCGCAAAAGGTTCCTTGATGGCATTCCTGGCGCAAAGGACGGCATGCGCGGTACCCCAGGGCTTGGTGCGCTCCGCAGGCACCTGGAAGTCGCCCGTAAACGAATGCAGGTCCTGGTATACATAATCCAGCGCCACCTTATCCTTCCACTTGGGTTCGAATATGTTCTTGAAGTCCTCGGCAAAATCTTTGCGTATGATAAACACTACCTTTTTAAATCCCGCACGAATGGCATCATAAATAGAATAATCCATGATGGTCTCTCCATTAGGGCCAAAACCCTGTATTTGTTTCATACTGCCGTATCTTGAAGCCATTCCGGCCGCAAGGATCAAAAGTGTTGGTTGCATTTATCGTATTTTTAAAAAATTTTCACGAAAATAAAAAAATACTCATAGACAATGGACAATTTATTAATGGATATTTTAATGAAATCGTCATTTAATTATCCATTATCTATTGACAATGTAAATTTACAAGAGCTCGAACACCATCGCGTCCAAATGGATGTACTTCGCCTGGATAAGATACATCCCGTCATTTCCGGTAATAAATGGTTCAAACTAAAAGAATACCTCTCTATTGCCGTCACAGAAGGCCGCCGCCACCTGGTTACCTTTGGCGGAGCCTGGTCCAATCACATCATTGCTACTGCTGCTGCATGCAAGCAAAACAATTTTACCAGCAT
>DASZXP010000041.1:0-23121 GCA_035545935.1 Puia sp.
GCCCTGGAGCGCCAAAGCCCAACATTTGCTGACCACCCAATACGGCGCCGTAGGCGCTGCCGCTACACATGCCCTCGAGGCCGTAGAAGCCCGCTTGCAACAGGCCGCTGCCCGTCACGCCGGCATCGCGCCGCTCCTGGAAAGATACAAGGACAGACCCGACCAGGTCCACCGCTTTGTCGAGTCCTATCGTCGCTACTGCTGGCCCGTCAACGAGCTGGAAGGCTATAAGCTCGCGCCCTTCCACATCCTGGCTACGGAAGCAAAGACCTGGCTGGACCAGGACCACGAATGGCATATGGAGAATATCCGGGACTTCTGCGCCGCCGACCCCAGCTTCCTCATGGCCACACCGTATAAGATCGTCCACCTCGACGATGAAGAAGCAATAAAGGAAGCCACGGATTGGTGGACCGGCCTAACGGCCGCGGGCGGCGAAGGCATGGTCGTAAAACCATATAATTTCATCCACACCAATCGACGTGGCCTCGCCCAGCCGGCCATCAAGATCCGAGGCCAGGAATACTTGCGCATCATCTACGGACCGGAGTATACCCATCCCGGGAATCTAACGCGTCTAAGATCCAGAGGACTGTCCGGCAAACGATCGCTCGCGCTGCGGGAATTTGCACTGGGAGTAGAAGGACTACAACGCTTTATCAACAAGGAACCGCTCCGCCGGATCCACGAATGCGTATTCGCCGTGCTGGCCCTCGAAAGCGAACCATTGGACCCGCGCCTGTAAGAAGGTTCCTCCCGGACTGGCGCCCCAAGTCCGCCCCTCAAAGTCTGGCAGGATCGCCCCCCGACAATGTCGTGTTCTACACCTCTCGAAGTGGAGACAGGTGAGTAATTTGCATGGTATAACTATTCACCGATTATCATTCACCAAAAAAACATTGTTATGGCCATCGTCCAAAAGATCACACCCATGTTCTGGTTCGACAACCAGGCAGAAGAGGCAGCCCGCTACTATACCTCCATCTTTCCCAACTCCGGCATCGGCCGTATCAGCCGCTATGGAAAAGAAGGATTCGAAGTCCATCACATGCCCGAAGGCACGGTCCTCACCGTCGAATTCCACCTCGATGGTCAAACCTTCTCCGCATTGAATGGAGGCCCCATCTTCAAATTCAACGAATCCATATCGTTCGTCGTCAACGTCGACGACCAAAAAGAGCTGGACTATTATTGGGACAAGCTCACGACGGATGGGGATAAAAATGCCCAGATGTGCGGCTGGCTAAAGGACAAGTTCGGTGTCTCCTGGCAGATCGTACCCACCATATTACCCAGCCTGTTGCAAGGCAAAGATGCCGCCGGATCGCAACGCACCATGGCCGCCGTGATGAAGATGAAAAAACTCGATATTAATGCGCTGCAGGAAGCTTACAATGGCAAGGTTTTGGCGTAAATTAGGGCATGCTAAAGCCTGGATTTATTTGCATGCTACTAATAGCGTATGTCCCGACATGCGCGGGCAAAACCCCTGACCCATTCCAGCCGGGAAAGATCATCTCCGTCACTTGTAAAGCCAACGCCGCACAGACCTATGCACTCTACATCCCGCTGAAAGGTAATAAGGAAGCGCTTCCTGTTATATACTGTTTCGACCCGCACGGGGATGGCGGACTGCCGCTAAGGAAATACAAGACACTCGCCGAATCATATGGCTTTCTGCTCGTCGGCAGCAACAACTCGAAGAATGGCAACGACTGGCCGACAACGGAAAATATCTGGCGCTATCTGTTCGAAGACACAAAGAGCCGCTTGAAGATCGACGGAGCCCGGGTATATACCTGCGGCTTTTCCGGAGGCGCCAAAGTCGCCAGCTATGTAGCTCTGCAACACCCCGGCATCGCGGGTGTCGTCGCGGGCGGCGCCGGACTGCCCGACGGTGCGCCGGCCGGCAATTTCAATTTTAGCTTTACCGCCATAGGAGGCGAGGGGGACATGAACCTCACCGACCTCGTAGCCATCGATGCGGACCTCGACAAGACCCGCACCCGTCATCGGATCATCATCTTCGATGGCAAACACGAATGGGCGCCGGAGACAACCATGAACATCGCCTTCATGGGACTACAGCTCGACGCCATGCGCGCCGGCGCCATCCCTAAGGACAATGCCTTCATTAATCGCAGCATCACCCGAAGCAAGACCCGTCTCGACACCTACACCAAAACCAACCAGCTCCTAAAAGCAGGACAGGAATGCCGGCTGGCCATAAATCTTTTCGACGGTCTCACACCGGAATCTTCCTTCTTCCAGCAAAGATCCACCGCCCTCGAAAGCAACCCACAATACCAGCAACAAAACCACGACCAGCAAATGCTGCTCCAGCAGGAACAGGGCCGAAAGGCGGAATTCATGCAGCACTTTCAGCAGATGGACAACGCCTACTGGGTCAACACCATCAACGAGCTGAAAGCAAAAGCCACGGCCAGGACGGCCGAAGGCGCCATGTACCAACGCTTGCTGGCGTATCTTTCCCTGGCATTTTACTCGCTGAGCAATCACCTCATCAATGGCAACGACAACGGCGTCGCCCGGTTTTTTGTGGAACTGTATAAAATGGCCGACCCCACCAACAGCGAAGCCTGGTACTTCTCCGCTATTCTGCATGCCAGGGCGCGTGATGTGCACGCTACGGAGGCCGACCTCCTAAAGGCAGTGGGGTACGGCTTCCGGGACAAACCCCGGCTATTGCAGCAGCCCGAATTCAAAAATCAGACCACGCCCATTAATTTTTATAAGATCGAGAGTCGCATGCAGACGCAGTGACAATTTTTCCCCTTCTTTGACTCCCAAGTCAACACATAACCGCAAATGACAGCGCTCATACCCCTTCCTGGCGAAGTTGACGTGATGGCATCATCGTTGCGTGTCGATTTAAATTAATTTGATTTCTGTTAACATTGTTTTTTCTATCCATTAACAAGTTGCCGTTTTCATATGCTGTTAACTTTGCTTTAACTCACTCCTGATTCGACCGTACCTATTTTTTAAGCCACACCCCACACCCTTACTATTTATTTTAAGGCATAAAAAAACTACACGTGATGAAGAAGCTTGCTTCCTTACCAATCCTCATTGCTTTAACCATAGCCCTGGTCCCCGGCTATGCTAACGCGCAGAACAGAAAATTGAAAGGCAGAGTGCTGGCCAGCGCCACCAACGAACCGCTTTCTGGGGTATCCGTCACCGTGAAAGGGTCTTCCGCCGGAACGACCACCACGCCCGATGGACGTTTTTCACTATCTCTCAACGACACCGCCACCCTTGTCTTTTCTTTTGTCGGTTATGATAATCAGGAGATCCCTGTCTCATCCTCCGACTCCGTCATCAACGTCACCCTACGACCCGCTTCTCATTCCCTCAACGAGGTCGTCGTCATCGGCTATGGCACACAGAAAAAAAGAGATGTCACCTCCGCCGTGGCCTCCGTGAAACCCGAGGACTTCAACCAGGGCGGCGCCCGCAATGTGATGGACCTCGTACAAGGCAAAGTGGCGGGTCTTACCATCACCCGCACCAGCGGCACCAACCCCAACACATCGCCCTCCATACAGCTGCGAAGCGCGACCTCGCTCACGGGATCGAACTCTCCGCTGATCATCGTGGATGGTATACCCGGCGGCAACCTCGACCTCCTCCAACAGGACGACGTGGCGTCCATCGACGTGCTAAAGGACGGCTCCGCCGCAGCCATCTATGGCACCCAGGCCAATGGCGGTGTCATCCTCGTTACGACAAAAAAAGGACGCAGCGGCCCCCCTCGATTCGATTACTCCACCTACTTCAGAAAGGAATTCGTCAGAAAAAGACCCGACTTCATGACAGCCGGCCAGTTCCGGCAACGGGTGGAGAGCGGCCAGTATCCACAGCTCACCAATACCTATATCACGGCGCCATACGACGCCAACACCGATATGTTCGACTCGCTGGTGAATAGAGAAAATCTTACCCAATACCACAACCTCGCCATCTCCGGCGGCAGCGAAAACCTTAACTACCGCGCCAGCATCTATTACAGCCGCATCGAAGGCATCGCGCTGGCCAACTCCCGCACGCAATATGGCGGCCGGTTCAGCATCAACGGAAAAGGCCTCGATGGACGGCTTACGTCCCAGATCGACCTGGTCACGAACTACAACAAGGCCAACCTCAACGGGGGAGGGCAGTGGGAATCGGCCCTGGCGCGGATACCTACCTTGCCGATCCATGACCCCACCGGAAAATTCTATACCTCCAAGCTGACCAGCAATCCGATCTCGGACCTGGCCCAGACCTCCAACACACGCGACCAGGCCACCAACTCCCTGGACGCGCAATTCAACCTGGAACTGATAAAAGGACTAAAGGCCGGCGTCTTCGGCTCCATCATGCGCGACAGCCGCAACGACGATCAATACCAAAGCCTGAACTCCGACCCCTCGCTCTACAATGATCTGTACCCCGGTGGCGGCTATGCGTACAAAGGCTCCACGGTCATCAGCGACTATGCTTTCACACCCACCCTGGAATATACCCATACCTTCGGCAGCGACCACCACCTCTCCGCCGTCGCGGGCTATAACTACCAGTACCATGTCGAGGTAGACGACCACCAGGACAACCGGGGTTTTTTCAACGACGTCTTCTCCAATAACAATCTCGGCGCCGGCCAGGCCCTGGCCGATGGCAAGGCGGATCAATACAGCTTCAAGTCCGACGAAAAACTAATAGCTTTCTTCGGTCGCATCAACTATAACTATCTCGAACGATATTTCCTCCAGCTCAGTCTCCGTCATGAAGGCTCCTCCAAGTTCGGCGCCAACCACAAATGGGGTAACTTCCCCGCCGTCTCCGCCGGCTGGGACCTGTCCCGGGAAGCCTTTATGCGGGACGTGAGCTTTATCGACAACCTGAAACTACGCGCCGGCTATGGCGTCACCGGCAATTCGGGGATCAGCCCCTACCAGTCCCTCGTAACCCTCACCACGGGCGGACAATATGCTTATCCCGACGGCGTATACCGCCAGACCTACGGACCCGGCAACAACCCCAACCCCGACCTCCGTTGGGAGAAGAAGGCGGAAACCAACATCGGTGTGGACTTCAGCATGCTCCACAGCCGCCTGACAGGATCCATCGACGCCTTTTACAGAAAGACAACCGACCTGCTGTATAACTACAACACCCAGCTGCCGCCCTTCGTACAGCCGAACATCTACACCAATGTGGGCTCCATGTCCAGCAAAGGGATAGAGCTCACCGTTAGCGGTACGCTCATCAGAAAAGAAGACTTCACCTGGCGGATGGATGTAACGGCCTCTACTACCCGTAACAAAATGATCTCCCTGTCCAACGGTACCTATAAGCTGTCTTACTTCGGGCTGGGCGGCATCACCGGACCCGGCGCCCTGGGCAATGCCCTGCGCATCACGGAAGGTGGCGCCATCGGGAACTTCTATGGCAAGCGGTTTGCGGGCTTCGACAGCGTAGGCCATTGGCTTTTCTACAAGGCGGATGGCAAGACGGCCGTACCTCTCACCGAGATCACGGAATCCGACCTCTCCGTCATCGGCAACGCCATCCCGAAATACTATCTCTCCTGGACCAACAGCTTCGTGTACAAGAAATGGGACCTGCGCGTCTTCTTCCGGGGCCGCTTTGGCTACAAGATCCTCAATGCGATGGACCTGGACTATGGCAACAAATTCGCGCTCCCCAACAACGTGCTGAACGTGGCGTTCACCAAATATGCCAGGCTCAACGACACCTACCAGTATTCGAACTACTACCTGCAGCCGGGTGGGTTCTTCAAGCTGGACAACGTCACCCTGGGATATACCTTCCAGCTCAACTCGAACTATATACGCAACCTCCGCATCTATGCCAGCGGCAGCAACCTGGCCATCTTCACCAGATACAAGGGTAACGACCCCGACTTTGTAGAAGACACCGGCCTGGCGCCCGGCATCGACGCGCAAGGAGCCTATCCTTCTACCCGCCAGTTCCTGGTCGGACTGAACCTGGGCTTTTAACCAACAATAATCCTCACCACTTCTTTAAACAACGTGCAATGACTTCGAAACATAGATATATAGCCCTCGCGGGACTCATCGCCCTGACCATCGGCTGGGCCTCCTGTACCAAGCTCGATGAAAAAGACTACAGCAACTTTGTGACGGCCAGCTATTACAACAACGAGACGGAAGTGCTCTCCGCCGTCCTCCGGCCCTACACCCATACCAATGCCTGGATCACCTCTTCCGGACAGGTAGGCTACTGGCGGGTCAGCGAACTGGCGGGCGATCAGCTGGCCTGGCCCATCAAAGGCGTGGACGGCCAGGACAATGGCAACTGGATCAGACTGCACTACCATACATGGGTCATCGACGACCAGGACATTGTCCTGAACCCCTGGGTGCTCATGTACACCGGCGTGGGATACTGTAATGACCCGATAGCCAACCTGGAGCAACGCACCGCCGCCCAGATGGGTATCAGCGAGGACGAGAGAGTGGAATATATAGCGGAGCTGCACCTGCTGCGCGCCTTTTATTATCTCAAGCTGATGGACCTCTATGGCAATATCCCCATCGTGACGGAAGTAGGTACTCCCATCAATCCCCCGACAAAACCAAGGGACAGCGTATTCCAGTTCTGCGAAAGCGAGATCCTGGCCTATAAGGACCAGGTACCCATACTGTCCCCCTCCATGGTGGGCCGTATGTCCAAAGCCGGCGCCTTTGCCATGCTGGCCGAGCTCTATCTGAATGCGGAAAAATGGACAGGACACCAACGGTACAACGACTGTGTAGCCGTCTGCGACTCCCTGATCAACTCCACGGCCGGCTCCCAGACGGGCGGCGCCATGGCCCTGGACTCCAACCTGGATATGACCTATAGCAACACCAACGAACAAAGCCAGGAGATCATTTTCTCTATTGCCTACGACTTCCAGAAATCCACCTTCCGATGCAACTTCAACTCCGACTTCTACCACTTCAACGAACAATACATCTATGATGGTACGGAGAATGGCAACAACGGCGTCGTGCTCATCCCCGGCACGTATGACAAATTCGATAATAGGGACCTGCGAAAAAAGGATTGGTTCTACATCGGCCCTATGTATTACCTCTCCGCCACGGAAAACGCGCCTGATACGACAAAACCAGTGTTGGGCTATAGGGAATACAGCGGCAAGCCCCTGGTATTTGTAGACAATATCCGCAAGAACATCACCCTGGCCCCCGGCCAGAACCCCAACACGCTGCCATCCGATATGACCACCGGCGAGGAGAACAGCGGCGTACGCTTCAATAAATACAAACCCGGCCGCAAATCCGACCCGCACTATTTCAGCAACGACTGGGCCGTCTACCGCCTGTCCTGGATCTATTTTGCCAAGGCTGAAGCCCTTATGCGGCTCAATGGCGGTACCGCCACCCAGCCGGCCGTCGACCTGATCAATGCCGTACGCAAACGCGCTTTCAGCACCGCAGACTGGCCCTCGGTCATGTATACCACCGCCAACCTGACCATGAGCGAGCTCCTGGACGAACGGGGCCGGGAATTCATCTTCGAAGGATGGCGCAGACAGGACATCATCCGCTTTGGGACCTTCTCCACCGGCACCTGGTGGGACCACAAACCCGACAACGATACGACCCGTCAGCTGTTCCCCATTCCGCTGACGACCATATCCAACAACCCAAACCTGAAACAAAATCCAGGGTATTGAGTGTCCTGAATGAACAGCGAGTTCAAAATAGTTCTTTGAACGAGCGATCAATGCTCGGCAAATGATGATGGCGGGCCCATCGGCGGCGGTTTTCAGGAACAGCCGTCAAACCACCTTTAGCTGCTGCAATTAAGAGTTGTGGTAGTGAGCATAAAAGGAAAAGGCATTGTAAAGTGTCAGGTGTGTGTTAAGAAGACGAACAAATGTGAACTGTCGATA
Organism: Puia sp.; assembly: GCA_035545935.1. Classification (GTDB taxonomy): domain Bacteria; phylum Bacteroidota; class Bacteroidia; order Chitinophagales; family Chitinophagaceae; genus Puia. The sequence goes on from DASZXP010000041.1 coordinate 7,955, forward strand.
GAGGCGTCGAAAGGGTTAGACGATGTCAAAACCAAGGTCCAGTATCATTCTTGGGATAAGCAGCAAGGGGACCTGATTAATCTATCACCGATAAAGACATCTTATAGCATCCCTGCACCAAGTAGGATGAACAAAAAAAACTCCCCACCCGCTTATTGGCAGACAGGGAGGCTTTAAAATAGGGTTGAATTCAATCAGGAGCTAGAAGAAGATCATCATTTATCCAGGTGTTTGGATAAATAGCTTTCCAGCTGCGCAAATGTCCCGGCAAAACCCTGCTGCACGCCATCCGCCATTGCCGCAAAAAAGCTCATTTCCTCATCCGATGCATTTACGGGATACCCCGTCAACGTAATGGTCGTCCTGCCATGCTGTTCCGTAAACTCCAGCCGATTGAAGATCTCTAATGGGAACTTGTCATTGAAAGGCGCCCTTACCGTCCCGCCACGCTCGTCGGAAAAAGAGCTTGTAAATTCGATCAGGTCATATTTCTCGATCTGCCCATAGACAAACTTCCCCCAGGATGTTTGACCATTCATAATGGCCTTATAGTGAAAGATCCCATTTGGTTTGAACTCGAGCCTGACCACCGTTATGGGAACACCCGGAGGACCCCACCATTCCGCCAATGCCTCAGCCTCCGAAAATGCCTTGAACAGGACTTGTTTTTTTGCATTAAACTCCCGTTTAATGACAAGCTCCGCTTTTTTGTTGCTTGCTTTTTCCATTTTACTTTTTCTTTGATTTATTGGTTAATTGAACTTTCGTTATATACCGGTCGAGTGAGTCGAACTTATCCGTCCATAATTGACGATACTGGTCCACCCAGTTCGACACCTCTTTTAGCCGGGAGAGCTTTGCTTCACAATACCTTTCTCTTCCCTGTTGCTTGATCACAATAAGTCCGCACTCCGTCAGGATCTTCACATGCAGTGAAACAGCTTGTCTTGTCATATTGAACTGATCGGCAATGGCATTTACATTTAGCGATCCATTGGCAACCAAGCCAATGATCTCCCGCCGGGTCGGGTCGGCAATTGCCTGAAAAACGTCACGTCTGGCTATCATTTTATGCAAGTATATGCTTGCAAATATATGCAATTAAATGCTTGCGCAAAAATGTTTTTAGGAATTTTTACGTGTACCAGTCATCCATTGATCTATGATCCTCAAAAAGACGCGACAAAATTTTGCCAATAGTTTTTACCTTCGCATCCGCTCACTATGCAGTTACAGGTAAAACCACATATTTTCACACCCGACGATCATCAAATGATCGAATCGCTCGGATATGTTTTTGACGGTCTTCCCGATGAAGAAGAGCAGGGAAACTTTTTACGATCATTCCTGCCTAATTTCGATATACTGCATTTACTGGTTGTGGTGGAACAGAATTTTGCCTCTACGACATCCCTTCCATTGATCAGACGCCTTATTTATGACAAACACAGCAACAATTTCCGAATATATTTTTCCAATAACCCCGAAGAGGAAGAGGACCTGGTGGTTTTTGACAGGACATTTTATAGAGAAAATGGCGAACTGATTGTCAATCACAATTATTGCATCGTTCCGGTAGCCCATCAAAATAAGGGCCTTATCAAACCCGTTTTTCAGGCCAGCCTGCAACAATATGTTAATATGGGTGTTAGGAAAATAAAGGTCCATGCCGGACTGGGTGGCGGAGGCTATGCATGGGCAAGACATGGTTTTGTGGCCGAGGACCCGGAAGAAGTGAGGATAATTTAGGAGGATGCTCGCAAGCGATTGATTACCACTCAGATAATGCCTGTTGAGCAGATATACGTGAAATACTATAAGGACAATCCTGCTGGCACGGATTTTCCAATGATTTTATGGGCTCTTTTGCCGGGCATGAAAGAGGTGCTCCGCGGGTCGGACTGGCGCGGAGAGCTCGACTTGCAGAATCCCGAACAATTTCGTAACTTTAGTAACTATGTATTTAGAACATAAATATTTAGGTGACGATGGCTCGACAGCTGACGAACTGATGACCAACGTGACAGAGGTCGAAGAGAAAGGTAATGTCATCGATATGGCAGTACGAGGCGGGTATTTAACACTCTCAGAAGCGCTCTCTTCTTATGGACTTACTGAAATTGAATATGTAGCCTATTCATTATTGAAAAATAAAGGCAGGTTGGGAGCGGAAGAAAAGGAAAAACAGGTAATAGAAGCTCTTTTTCTACTCGTTGAAGCTTATGCGGCTCCCAGTGCATCCTTCCAGGGACCAGGCAGGCAGGTAATGGAAGAATTGAAAACAATAGTTAATGATTCTCCATTGACGGACAAAGATTTAGAATTTGCCTGGTGATCTTAAATGAATATTCATCTTTCCCACCTTTATTTCAATCAGAAATAAGAAAGTTAATTTGAATCTTTTACCATCTTAACTGCGAATGCCAGACATCCCGAAAGACCCCGGCAGCATGATCGAGAATATAGTGAAATACCTTTCTCTATTCACTATCTGCGCCTTTATCCTTGGCTATTGTAGTCTATCATCTTATTACGGTCAGTTCAATATCTCGATATTGAATTATATAAGTACTACAGAGCTAATATATGAATTGCTCCCGCTTACGACGATCTTATTTGCTGGCGGGCAATTAATAATTTTATTTATTGCCCTTGGTGCTATCATTGCACAATATCAACGCTCTTCCGCTGAGGTTAAAAAGCACTTTGGCCCTGGCAAGAATTATTCCTTTGTTTGGAAAGGGAAAAGTACAACTACGGATTCAACCTTATTTGTCTTCGGTGAAACCCAGTCTTATGTTTTCTTATGGCAAAAGAAAGATTCATCAACGAGAGTTTATAGAAGAGCGGACATCGATTCTACTCTATAACGTCTGCCCGGCCTAAGGCCGGTTGTCCTAAAAGCACCCCCCATTTGTCGCAGGCCCATACGCCGTATGCCAGCCTTCCTTGGTATCTTGTATGAAAATGTAAACATGCAGGCGCCATCAAGGAAATTCAAAACAGTGGACGAATACCTCTCTACCTTCCCGGAACCCACCCGGAACAAGCTCCGGACCTTGCGGGATGTCATCAAAAAAGCAGCCCCCGGGGCCCAGGAAATTATCAGCTACAACATGCCCGCCATCAAACAACATGGCGTGCTGGTATACTATGCGGGCTACAAAGGACATATCGGCTTTTATCCCACGGGGTCAGGCATCGAGGCCTTCCAAAAGGAGCTGTCCGCCTACGAAAGCTCGAAAGGGGCGGTGAAGTTCCCGCTCGATGAAACGCTCCCGGCCGGGCTGATCGGCAGGATCGTAAAATTCCGGGTAAAGCAGGACCAGGAAAAGGCGAAGATCCGGGCGGCTAAGAAGAAATAACGTATATTTAGTTATTCCTTCAACTGCCTAAAACTACATCTATGTTTCTCGGTATCTCCCCATTCGGGATGGTCCACACCATCATCAGCCTGGTCGCCGTATGCTGGGGCCTTTTTTCGCTCATCCGCTATGGCGCCATATCCTGGAACAACGCCGTCGGCAGGACCTATGTCTATGCCACGATCCTTACCTGTCTCACGGGATTCTTTATCTTCCACCACGGAGGCTTTGGCAAACCCCATGTGCTGGGGATCATCACCCTCATCGTCCTGAGCACCGCGCTGGTGGCCGGTGAAAAGATCCGTCTCTTTGGACGCGTGTCTCCCTACATAGAGACAGTGAGCTTCTCGATGACCTACTTTTTCCACCTCATACCCGGCATCACCGAGACGACCACCCGGCTCCCCGAAGGCGCGCCGCTGGCTTCCGGCCCCGACGACCCCCTTATCCAAAAGGCCGTCGGCATATGCTTTATACTATTCCTCGCTTTTGCCACCTGGCAGGTGATACGGCTGCGCGGCAGGCTAAAGACCCGTCTTACTGTGTGAGCGCATCCGGGTGGGTTGGCACAACATGACGAGGCGCCATGGGATGAAGATGATCGCTGCAATCCGGTTCCCGTAGCTGCACGTCATACTGCGGATAGAACTCCTTGTACGTACAGGGGATGATAAGGCTATTGTTGAGGATCAACTGAAAACTCTCTTTGTCCGGCTCCTTGCCGGCCATGGTAATGTCGTCGAACACTATACGCAGACTGTTCTTTCCCGCGATGGACAGCTCCTGGCTGTATCGGTTGTTGTCATAATTGTTCAAGGTCACCATTAGCTTGCCCTGGCCGATCGTTTTCCTCAGACAATCCGTGACGGGGATATGGATAACGATCCGGTTGCTGATATAATCCCGGTCGATCAACCCAAGAGTCTTATCGATGCCCCGGCCCTGTATGATATCCTTGAACAGGAATAAAAGACACAACACGGCAAAACAGCTGACTCCCGCATTCCGGAAATAGCTTCTGATCCTGGGATCATGAATGACCCGCATTGCCAACAGCTCGTTCAGCAGCTTGTTCGGGGCGATAGATTTAGTGGGATTGTCGATGGAACGCACCGGCGTCTCCCATTCCTTATCCTGGTTTTTCAGATAGATCACCGTCGCCAGGTCCGGCACCGCCTGCTTGTCCCAGATGGAAAGGAATTTCTTGGCGTCCTGCTCGTACTGCTTGTTCTTCCGCGTATCGCTGGCATACAGTACAAAACTTTGCGTGTACAACAATAGCATCTTTTCTTTATACGCATCGCTGTCGGAGGCGATAAGATCATCGGACTCTTTCAACAGCTCCACTATCTTTTCCCGTGCGACGATCTCCGAATGGATATACAGCCCTTTCAGCAACCGGATTCGTATATCCTGGGGAATGGCCTTGCCCTGAAGCCATGGGATCCGGACTATTTTCAGAAGATGGGTATAAGTAAGCTTGTGCAGGACCCTGGCGGCGGTTAACACCGCCGCTCCGACAGCCAGCACCACCTCCCATTTTATGGTAGGATACACTGCTATCGCACACACCCACTGGAACAGATCCTCATCACCCAAATACTCTCGCAACGCATCCATATCGCCCCCCTGCAGGTATTTACTCTCATACGTATCCAGCTGCACAGGCAACGGAGCGCCTTCTTCCGCCTCCGGACGGAGATACTTCGCCAGATGGATACAATTCTCAATATCTGCCGACACCAGCCGGATCTGTTCCGAGAGACAATACTCCTCATCATCCCAGTCGGACAAAGACACAGGCGTAAGGACCAGCTTCTCGCTCCATTGCGACAGCTCCGCCTCGATCTCGTCATAGAGCCCGCCATAATGATCGATAAAAGAATGGCCATCGCTGATGATGATCAGCCTGGCAGGATAATGACGCTCTCGCAGCCCGTCGAAGCTTACGGGCCTATCACTGCCTTCCGCAAAAAAGACCGACAGCTCGTCGAAGAAATAATAATTCATTTGCACCCCATCGTCGATCCACGTACGGGTCAGCCAGCGGAACAGCTGGAAAAAAAGAACATGCTTTCTGTCTATCAGCACCAGGTATTCCGGGCGTCGCTCGACATCCACATAGACAGGCAGCAGCAACCCGTAATTGTCGACACAGGCGCGAATGGTCTTTCGTATATCCAGCTGATAGGCTCCTGTCGGAACGGGATGGGCCAGGCTCACCGACCATCGGCTCAGAGCAGGCTGCTTTTGAATAAGATGATCCTTGGGACGAAAGGGCAGGTCCACCGGCGCATCATCCCCCCTCCGTGTATCCAGGTCCACCTCCGGCAGGTACTTGGATTTTCGTTGCGGAAAAAAGGAAGTGGACATACCCAGACAGGCCAGCCCCAACACCACCAGCCAGGCAAAGGCGGTGGAATGGACGGAATTCTCTTTCTCGATAGGCGGTCCCGACGCGACCACCTGGCTCTTCACCTCGTTGCTGTCCGCATGCGGCTTCAACGGCTTGGCGACAAATACGGGACCATGACGCTCCGGCTCGACAGGCTGCACCTCGGCATCCGGCATAGCCAGGACTACCGTGGGCTCCTGGTGATGTCGCTTATCCATCATCAGCTTAACCTTGATCACGCCTGCTATCATCGCGACAAGACATATCCAGAAGATAAAAGAACCGAATACCTTCCCGATCGACCATGGGTCCCTGGAAGGATCAGGCGGCAGCACCCGCACCCGCCGGCGGGGAGGTCCCGGGTTCAGGTAATACCGGTCGTATATCGAATAAAACAGCTCCTGCTCCTCCTTATTACGGCATACGATCGGCGCCAGGTAATATTTAAAGCCGGCCAAATCATGACCAAATTGCTCCCAGACCACCGTGAACTCGATGGAATCGTGTAGGCTCACCGAAAAACCACGCTGTTTCAGCTCGTGCAGAAACCTGTCAAAAATGATGGTAGGAGGGATATTCATGGAGTGATTAGGCAAGCAGCCGGTTGAGATCGTCCTTGTTCTTGATCAGGATGGGCAGATACTTCGACAAGGCGTCACTCTTCACCAGCTTGTCCTCCAGGAAGAACTCATGATACAATTGATTGTCGTTCTGCAGCACCCTGATCCAATCGATGAACTCCGACGTGGATGGTCTTTTGATGATATTGGGATAGTGATGCAGCTGGAAGAAATCGTTCACTCGCTTTTCCAGGTTGATATAGTCGTCCTGGGAAATATCCAGTCGTTTGGTGATGATCTCGAGCAGCCTTTCCTTCGTGGGGAAGTCGATGTGATAATAGATACACCTCCTCAAAAAGGCGTCCGGCAGATTCTTCTCGAAATTGCTGGTAAGGATGATAATGATCTTTTGTTTTTGCTGCTCGTCCGAGATCTTTATACGCGTATTGAGCTCTTTGATCTCGAACTCATAATTTTCTATCTCGTTCAAAAGATCGTTGGGGAAATCCCTGGGCGCCTTGTCGATCTCGTCGATAAGCACCACGCTACCCGCCTGGTTCGTGGTTACATTGCTCTTGTCCAGGATCCGGGAGCTTAGCCGGAGATCGTTCCTCCCGATGGCGTTGGCAATAGCCAGCCCCAGCGCCTTTAGCTGGATAAAATCCTCCGTGGTCTTGCCGCCCCTTTGTGGCTGATCTATACCGCCATCCCCCAACTGGTCCGCATCCCTGTTCCCCGGCTGCTCCGTATGGATCTCTCTGAAATGAGCGACGGCATCATAGCTGTAAAAAAGGTCCTGCGCCGTGCTGGACGTCTTCGTATTATAGATATAAGGCGTACTTTGAAAACCCTCCGTGCGGGACAGTTGATCCGCCACCCAGAAGGCAAACTGGGTCTTACCCGTCCCCGGCTCGCCCGTGAGCAATAAAGGTCTTTTTAACATATAAGCAACCTCCAGGGCGTTCAATAACCCCGGAGAAGGGATATAATTGGAAGGGCTGTTATCCAGCTTTATATTTTTCAGATTTATCATAATATCAAAATAGTAGAATAACTTCAGCCTACCAAGCGCATGAAAAAAAATTACCATTTCCTTCTGGCAACCCTCATCTTCGGGTATGCCTGCCGTGCCCGGCACGACGTGATCCGCTACTCCGACCCCCGTATCCAATATATGGGAAGGATCGTCACGAAAGACAGCTCCGCCGAGCTTTCCTGGACCGCGACCACCGTTTCTATCGCCTTCGATGGCACTGGCATCCGGGCCCTGCTAAAGGACGAGGAGGGCGACAACTATTATAATGTCATCGTCGACGGCAAGGTGACGACAGTCCTGCACCTCGATAAAGGCAAAAGTCTTTACACCCTTGCCTCCGGTCTGCCGGCCGGTCATCACAACCTGGAGCTATTCAAACGCACCGAATGGGATAAGGGCAAGACCTGGTTCTACGGACTGGCGCCCGACGCGCATACCACCCTGTTACCCGCACCGCCGGCCCCAAAAAGAAAGCTTGAATTTTATGGCAACTCCATTACCTGTGGCTATGCCGTAGAGGACAGCTCCGGGAAGGATAGGGGGACCGCGCCGTATGAGAATGCCTATGCAGCCTATGCCTCCATCACAGGACGGCACTTCAACGCGGACTATCGTTGTATCACCAAGAGTGGCATCGGTATCCTGATCAGCTGGTTCCCGCTCATCATGCCGGAAATGTGGGATAGGGTAGACGCCACCGACACGGTCACCAAATGGGATTTCAGCAGGTGGACGCCCGACGTGGTCGTGATCAATTTATTCCAGAACGACGCCTGGCTGACCAATATGCCCGGCCATGAACAATTCAAGGCCCGGTTTGGAAAGACGGCTCCCGGTGCGGATGTCATTGTCCAGGCCTATAAGAAATTCGTACAGGGGATGAGAGAGAAATATCCCCGGGCCGCCCTTATCTGTATGCTGGGGAATATGGATGCCAGCAAGCCCGGCGCTCCCTGGCCCGGTTATATAGAAAAGGCCGTCAGCCAGCTCGACGACAAGAACATATATACCCTTATCGTGCCTTTTAAAGGAACACCCGGGCATCCGAACATCGCCGAACAAAAAATACTGGCTGACAGCCTGATCGATTTTATGGATACGCACATCCGCTGGTGAGACGAGTCGATGGTACATCCATCGATAGGACAGTCCTGCAACGTCTCGGTATCGACCTTCCTACAGCGGCAGGATCTTGATATTCCTCCACTGGCTGGAACCCGGATGCTGCTGAAGAGCGATCTTTCCCTTGGCCACCTTGGCAAAATCGCTAAAAGCCTTGCTCTTGAACTTGCTGTTGGCCACCATATTGTTCCACTCTTCGCTGCCGATCTGTCCTTCATAGGTCTTGATCCCGTTGAGCCAGAAACTAAGATGCCCTTTGTTCTGGACCAGCCGCACCTCGTTCCATTCGCCCACGGGTTTGGGCCTGGAGACGGTGGAATCGCCCGCCATATCATAAAGGCAACCTGCTAAATGGTTTTGCTTCTTATTATCAGAGGCATCGATATTATCCAGAACCTGCATTTCAGGACCCGTTAGATAGGTCGCACCGTATTTGGGGTCTTCTTGTACGTCGAAGATGATCCCGCTATTGCCGCCCTTGGAGATCTTCCACTCCAGGCGAAGCTCAAAATTTTCGTAAACGTCGTTGGTCACGATATCTCCGCCACCCTCCGCCGGCTGGGAAGGATCGAACACCAGGGCGTTATCCTGCACCTGCCACTTGGCGCCCACCGTATCCCGCAGATAGGTATGCCAGCCCTTGGTCGTCTTGCCGTCGAACAGCAGCTTCCATCCTTCTTTCTTTTCTTTTTTCGTCAGGGTATTGGGCTCTTGCGCCATGCTGATAAGACCCGAGAGGGCCAACGCTGTAAAGAGCAGCGATCTTTTACTCACGTTATTAATGTTTTTTTTAAGGTGTTCGTGCTTCTTCGAGGTCATTGCTTAAAATTTTGAAGTTTCACAAATGTATCTGATTTGCACGTCACCAGCTAAAGGTAAGGGATATATTTCCAATAGTCTGGTCCGAGACCTGATGGATCTGAGGTGACAATTCTTTTTGTATAAAGGAGAAACTAACATTGCCGCATACCAGCACCAGACCCGCATCCACCGTGGCCGTCACTCTGTGTAAAGCAGGACTTTGCCCCTTGCTGTCGGTACCCGCGTAATAGGCGCTGCGGCCGCTGAACAGACCACCCTGCAGCAGCGCATTGAAGGACCACCACTGCACCGCGGGCTTTACAAAGAAATAATACTGCAGACGATGACCCTTGCCCCTGGGGGTAGAAAAGTTTGCTATATAGTTGCTAAAATAGGGCTGCATTTTCCCCACGCGCAGGAGTACGTGCAGATCGCCACCGTCCAGCATCGTACCCACCTGTACCTGGCCTCCGCCGATGACTTCGAAAACCCTGCCTTTTTGCCAGAGCATTTTATCCGCCTCGACATCGATATTTAGCAATACGTCCGTAGGCATTTGATAACGCCAGCCCATTGGTTTGGTGTAGTGGATAAGACCGTGTACAAAAGTCTGGAATTGTGCCGCCAACGATGGGGGACCGATCACACCCGCCGTGATATCGCTTTGAATAGACCATTGCTCCGCGGCATTGAAGGAGCTGAGCCCGTGAGAAAGGACCAGCGCGCCCGAATAAGGCCAATCGTTTTTGTCGGGCAGTGGCTTGGAAATATCTTTGGGGACAAGCATCACCTGCATGATACTATAACTATACGTATTCACCGCGCCATCGCCCGCCAGGGGGAACCAGCGATCCATAAAGAAACGGGAAGGATGATCCCTGGTAAAGAAATAATCCAGCCGGGTGCCGTTCGTATAACCCTTATCCGTACCCTTCCCCGCGATATTGATAAAATCATTGTCTTCATAGATGCGGAACAAATGGCGGCTCTGTGACAGGACGGGAGAGTGAATGCAGCAGAAAAACAGCAGGATGAACAGCAATCTATACGGCATGGGTCTTTTTTGCATCTTCCATAAACTTGGCCAGTCCGATGTCGGTCAATGGATGTTTCAGCAGTCCCAATATAGGCTCCAGCGGGCAGGTACACACATGTGCGCCCAAACCTGCGCACCGGGTGATATGATTGGAAGTGCGGATAGAAGCCGCCAGGATCTGTGTGTTATAGTTTTGCACCGAATACATATTGGCGATCTCCGCGATCAGCTCCAGGCCATCCCAACCGGAGTCATCTATCCGGCCGATAAAGGGAGAAACATACACGGTCCCCGCCTTGGCCGCCAATAGCGCCTGTCCCGCCGAGAATACCAGGGTGGTATTGATCCGGATCCCTTTATCCGTAAGCCACTTGATAGCCTTTACGCCGTCCTTTGTCATGGGTATCTTCACCACGATATTGGAATGGATGGCCGCCAGCTTCTGGCCTTCTTCGATCATGCTTTTAAAATCCAGCGTGGTTACTTCCGCGCTGATATCCCCATCCACCATTTCGCAGATCTTTCTGTAATGATCCGTAACGGCTTTTTCCCCCTTGATACCCAGCTTCGACATAAGGGTAGGGTTGGTGGTGACGCCGTTCAGGATACCCATATCATTCACTTCCTTGATCTCGTCGAGATTGGCCGTATCGATAAAGATTTTCATTGGTGTAGTTTTAAACACCTGCCTCAAAAACTATTCCCCTGAGTTTGGGCCAGAGGTCCGAAATTTGCATAACGACTCTCGAATATGCTTACAAAGATCCAGCTGACAGAAGAAAAAGAAACGCTACTCATAACACTGTATGCCAAGGCCCTCGACTACCGGTCCGGACACTCGATCCTCCACGACAAGGCCGCGGATGAGATCCTTCGCAACCTCAACATCGATCCCGCCAAATACCAGGGATATGGCCACGAAGCCATCGTCGTCCGCGCGCGGCAATTCGATATATGGGTAAGGGAATTCCTGAGTAAGAACGACAATGCCATCGTCCTAAACCTTGGTTGCGGATTGGATACAAGATATGTACGCATCCAGCCACCGGCTTCCGTCGATTGGTACGACCTCGACTATCCCGAGGTCATAGAACTTCGGAAAGAATTCTATTCCATGCGGCCCGGCTATCACATGATCGCCTCTTCCGTCACCGAACCCGGATGGATCAACGACCTGCCCCGCCACCGTCCCGTCATGATCGTGGCGGAAGGACTGTTCGAATACCTGGAAGAAGACGCCGTAAAGGCGGTGCTTCACCGGCTCACCGAACATTTCCCCCATGGCTCCATCGCCTTCGATGTGATGAGCTCCTTTGCTATCAGGTCCGGGCAGGCCAGGCTCAAAAATGAATTCAACGCCGTGCATAAATGGGCCGTCGACCGTGTCTCCGACGTCGATAAGCTGAACCCCGGCATGCAACGGGTGGCCGCCATATCTCCCTTCTCATTCTCCCGCACCAAAGGTCTTTCCGGCAGCCGCCGCGCTCTTTTTGGAGTCTTAGCTCTCGTTCCCAGTTTCCGAAATATGCTAAGGGTCTTGTGTTATAGGTTTTGACCCGGCTACCTCGAGTATATTTTTCAGATGAGGAGATGATGGTTTTCCTGTCTTTTTGCGGTTACTTTGTCCCCCATGAAATATGGGATCATTACCTCGGGCTCCCGGGGGGACGTCCAGCCATTCATCGCGCTGGCGCTGGCCTTGATGGAAAAAGGACATGATGTCACCGTCGTGGCGTCCGAAAATTTCAGAAACTTTGTGGAAGGCTTTGGCGTTCCCTACATACCCGTGACGGGCGACAGCGAGCAGATCATCAACTCACCGGTGGCCCTGAAGCTCCTGGAAGGCGGCAGCGTATTCAAATTCTTTTATCACCTGCAAAAGATAACGGCCGAGTCCTCCGTGCAGGCCAATCGCGAGATACTGGAAGCATGCCGTCGATTCGATTGTTTGATCGTCAGCGTCCTGCCGCTCCCCGTGGTCTATTCCATAGCGGAGAAATTCCATAAAAAATGCGTCGCCGTGTTTTTGAGCCTGCCCCCCATACCCACCCGCGAATTCCCCTTCCAGGCCATCGGGATAAAAGGACATCCCCGGATCAACAAACTATCATACCGATTGCTCGGACTGGGATATCTGATGATTGGCAAAAAGATCGATGCATTCAGAAAGGAGATAGGCCTACCACCCGCCAATGTCTTGAAAGCCTGTTTAAAAAGCGGCATGCTGGCCATCACCGCACTCAGCCCGCAGTTAGTCAGACAACCAAAAGACTGGCCGGCCAATGCGCATATCACCGGCTTCTTCTATCTTCCTCTCTCCGCGCGAGTAGCCAACAAGGAGATCCCCGAAGGTCTCGATGACTGGCTGGCAAAAGGCGACAGGCCCGTATATATTGGTTTCGGTAGCATCCCCATCCCCAACCAGGCCAAATTTTACCAGGCCTTGCAAGGATTATTGGCGCACAAGCGGGTAGTATTAGGTGCCGGCTGGTCCGTGCTGAAGGACCTACCCGTACATCCCAACCTCTTTGTAACAAAGTACATCGACCATGACTGGCTGATGCCCCGCTGCTGCGCCGTCGTGATCCATGGCGGCATCGGCACTATAGCGGCTGCTCTCCGCAGCGGTACGCCGATCATCGTCGTATCCGTCCTGGCCGACCAACCCATCAATGGGGTGATGATCGAACAAAAAGGGCTGGGCCGTCATATCCCTTTCAAAAAGCTTACTCCCGACAGACTGCTGCAAGCTATCCACGCCGTGCAAGCCCCATCCATCGTGGAAAATTGCAAGACAGTAGCCGCCGGCATCCGGGCGGAAGATGGCCTCGGCAGGGCTGTCCAACTGATTGAGCAGTATACCTTAATTTAGAATAAATTCCACCACAGGCACCGCATACTTCGGCTGTTGCTTCGGAAGATGAAGTTTCAGGTCCGCGCTATTCTCCCCCGACGGCTCGAACCTCAACTCCGAATTGTCATTCACGAACTGCGCATAGCGTATCTTACCCGCATATCCCGGCAGGATCAGCTCCCCCGAGGAAGGATAATCATACAAATGCAAATACAACCGCTTTGCCTGTTTATTATACGTAAGTCTTGTATTCTCCGGCGCCTTGAACTCATCGGGCGCATAGGTACAATTATAGATAGCCCTGCTATTCGCATGCATCCACCAGGACAGGCTGTCCAGCGCATTCTTCGCCCGATAGTCGAACTCCCCACGCGCCGTGGGCCCTACGTTCAGGATCAGGTTCCCTCCGTTGGCGGCGGAAGTGATCAGCAGATCGAGCAGCTGCCGGTGTGTCTTCCAGGTGTTCTCGTCCCGGTAATATCCCCAGGAGCCGGAAAAGGTCTGGCAGGTCTCCCATGTCTTGCCCTTGTATTTGAGCAGCTCCGTCGTCGAAACCTGTTCCGGCGTGACAAAATCGCCGCCATCCGCATAATCGTCCAGCCCAAGACGGTTGTTCACGATGATGCCGGGCTGTAATTTTTTTACCAGCTTCAACAATTCGACGGCGCCCCAGTCTTCCGCGTGCTTGCCACGCTTGCTATCCTTACCCCAGGTCCAGTCGAGCCACAGGATATCGATCTTTCCATAATTGGTCAACAGCTCCGTGATCTGGTCGCGGAGATACTGTCTGTATTTGCGCATATCCCGGCCTTTATTCAGCCGGTCGTAATTCGCCTGGCTGGTATCCGTCTGTGTCAGGGGATGAACATCGTCCATCGTATAATCCGGATGGTGCCAGTCCAGCAAGGAGTAATAGAATCCGACCTTTAAGCCCTGCGCCCGGAAGGCATTGACATACTCCCGCACCAGGTCGCGGTGAGCGGGTGTGTTGGTAGCTTTATAATCCGTGTATTTCGAATCGAAAAGGCAAAACCCATCGTGATGTTTGGTGGTGAGTACCGCGTACTTCATACCCGCAGCCTTGGCTTGCCGGGCCCAGGTCGTCGGATCGAAAAGGTCGGGATTGAACAGATCGAAATATTTCTGGTATTCCTCATTGGTCATATGCTCATTATGCTTTACCCACTCATGTCTTGCCGCCATGGAATAGATCCCCCAGTGAATGAACATCCCAAACCGGTCATTCGTCCACCAGGACATGCGTTGCTCTTTGGCGGCGGCGGTTTCCGAAAAGATCCTTTTTGTCTGGGCCTGTGACAACGAGGCGGATAATAATAAAGCGATCAGCAATAACCCTGTCTTATTCATATGGTGAAAATTTCAAGCTTAAACATCCGCCACTTTGTGTAACTTTCATGCTTCGGAATTACCTTTTTTTTCTTCAATTTTACCTTCATCGATTGCCATATGAGGATCATAAGAACTGACATAACCTCCTTGAATAACAGTAGTTTATCTGTCATTGAAAGGGATGAGGATGCCTTTAACCCCGCCTTTCACTTCCATCCGGAAGTGGAGCTGGTCCTGATAAAGGAAGGATATGGACGGCGGATCGTTGGCAATAGGATCGATACTTTTGAAAAAGGGGATATGGTCTTCATCGGGCCCAACCTGCCCCATATCTGGCTCAATGACGACATCCGTCTCGGCCGAAGGGCCCGCTCCGTAGTGGTGCATTTCCGCAAGGAGATCTTTAGCGATGAATTCTATGCGCTGAAGGAGACCCGGGAATTGATCCCTTTTTTCGAAATGGCATCCAGAGGGATACAGATCACGGGAGCCACGCGGGACAAGGTCGGCAGGAAGCTCGATAGCCTGGTTACGCTACGCGGGTTTCGGCGGATCATGCTGTTGCTGGAAATTTTACATATCCTGGCCACCTCTTCGGACATTCATTGCATCACGGGTGATGTATACAACGCCAACGATAAGGAAGAG
>DASZXP010000042.1:0-10693 GCA_035545935.1 Puia sp.
ATGAAAGTAGCGATATACAGCCGGGTGATCGAATATGAACAGCAGAGCGGGGTACAACGGCTTTTTGACGAATTGATCAGACAGCAGCTGCAGCCTGTGATCCATCAGCCTTTCCTGGAAAAGATCGGATCGGCCTTTATGCTGCCCAGCAATGTGGCCAGCTTCCGCGAGTCCAGCGATCTGGATGAGTCCATCGAATTCCTCATCAGTCTCGGCGGGGACGGTACGTTGCTGGATACGGTGTCGCTGGTGAGAGATAAGAATATTCCCGTGCTGGGGATCAATTTTGGTCGATTGGGTTTTCTGGCCAGCATTGGGAAGGAGGATCTGGCGACGGCTGTCACGGCGCTGGCCAATCGAACGTTTGTGGTGGACAAACGAAGCCTGATACACCTGGACGCCAATAAGCCTTTATTTGGAGATGTACCCTATGGATTGAACGAATTTGCCATCCATAAGACGGATACTTCTCCCATGATCAAGATCCATACGTATCTCAACGGGGAGTTCCTGAACACCTACTGGGCCGATGGTCTTATCGTCGCCACCCCTACGGGTTCCACGGGGTATTCGCTTAGCTGCGGGGGGCCGGTGGTATTCCCCGAGTCGAGCAGCTTCGTCATCACGCCAGTGGCCCCGCACAATCTGAATGTCCGTCCCATCGTCGTGCCGGATGACAATATCATTTCCTTCGAGGTGGAAGGGCGGGCGGAGAATTTTATCTGTGTGCTGGACTCGCGGAAGGAGATCGTGGATAAGCAGGTGCAACTGGCCGTCCGGAAAGAAGCTTTTACCCTTAGCCTGATACGCCTGAATGAGAATAATTTTCTTCAGACCCTCCGGGGTAAGCTGTCCTGGGGGCTGGATACCCGTAATTAGGGGGTGCGGCCAGCCAACGGCCTGATTTTTGCCATTGAGCCAGAACGACCTGGGGGGCGTTGTCCATAACCGAGCCTGCGAAGGTTATGACCGAGGAGGGCAACCTTAACAACTTTAACAAATCGGTGAACGCCTGGGGAAACGAAAAAAGGTCAAAATTCGTTTTTACCAAAACGGGCCAAGCATGGGAAGTTTATACGTATAATATATATTAATGAAGCGATTGATCCTTACCGGACTATTATTTTCTATAGTATGTTGGAAGACCCATGCCCAGGAAGAGGCCATTGTACAGGAGGGGGAATATGGTTTTTCTTTAGGAGGCTCCCATTATTTTGGGGATCTCAACCCCAATCCCCGATTCAACCGGCCTAATCTTGCGTTTGGCGCTTTTTTCCGCAAACAGTTCGGGAATTATGTGGCGTTGCGGGTAGCGGGTCACTATGCGTTCCTGGGATATTCCGACAAGTACAATACGTATAACCAGTTTATGCATGACAGGAATCTCAGCTTCAATACCAATATCTGGGAGCTGACCGTACAAGGCGATTTTAATTTCTTCAAGTTCGTGCCGGGCAGTCTCTACAACCGATTTACCCCCTATGTAACATTCGGGGGTGGGATCTTCAATTACGACCCTTATGCGTATTATCGGGGGGAAAAGGTCTATTTGCGGGGGCTTGGGACGGAAGGACAGGGCTCTTCTCTCTACCCTACCCGGAAGCCCTATGGGAGCATGGCTGTATGCTTTCCCCTGGGCGTGGGGGTCAAATATAACCTCAACCGGAGTATGAACCTGGGTTTCGAGGCTGTTTACCGGTTTACCACCACCGACTATATCGACGATGTCAGCAGCACCTATGCTCCTGATGCTCAACCACATTTCCTCCCGGATGGGCAGCCGACCCTCTGGTATGCCCTGCAGGATCGCAGTAGCGAGGTCGCGGGGGCGCCGATAGGGATCAAGGGGCGTCAACGGGGGTATTCCAACCAAAAAGACGGGTATTTGCTGGCGGAGATCACGCTGTCCTTCAACCTGACTTCTTATAAGTGCCCGACGGCGCAATGACTATATTTTAACAACTCAAACCCCCGAATTTACTATCTTTGAGCCCTTTAAAAAAAGAGCGAGGACATCCATGGCGTCTGAAAAGGATAAAATAGATCTGCAGAGGCTGCCCCGGCACATTGCCATCATAATGGACGGGAACGGTCGCTGGGCCCAGGAAAAGGGTCAGGACAGGCTATTTGGTCATTTTCATGGTGTGGAGAGCGTTCGGGACATCGTGGAAGGTTGCGCGGAGCTGGGCATCGGCTATCTCACGCTGTATGCCTTCTCCACGGAGAACTGGGATCGTCCGGCCTATGAGGTGACGGGGTTGATGGAGCTGCTGGTGGAGACCATTCGCAAGGAGGCCGAGACGTTGAGCCGGAACAATATACGGCTTCATGTCATCGGGGATATGAGCATGCTGCCCGAGTATGCCAGCAATGCGCTGAAAGAGGCCCTGGAGATGACGGCGAAGAACACCGGTCTCAATCTGATCATGGCGCTGAGCTATAGTTCCCGCTGGGAGCTTACCGAAGCCGTCAAGAGCCTGGCACTCGATGTGAAGGCAGGCAGGCTGGACCCGGCCGCCATTACACAGGATACATTACAGCAATATCTGTCCACCAAGGACTTCCCTGATCCGGAACTGATGATCCGGACCAGCGGAGAATACCGCATCAGTAATTTTTTGCTATACCAACTTGCTTATGCAGAATTGTATTTTACCAGTGTCCGCTGGCCTGACTTCCGCAAAGAAAATCTATACGAAGCCATCCTCGATTTTCAGGGAAGGGAAAGACGTTTTGGGAAGACAAGCGCTCAGATCCAACAGGAACCGGGGGCTTCGCAAGTTGCTTCCGAGCCCACTTTTTAACAAAGACTTTTAATAATTCCCCTTAATTTGCCGCTCTAAAAACCGACTGGATGCAACGAAGATCGCTGATTTGTGTTTTTTTACTAATATCTTACTGCTTACTGAATCTAACTGCTGCACGAGCCCAGGTGACACCCGACACGACGCATCCTGTTTCCATAGACCCCGCTCTTATCGAACTTACCAATCCTAAAAACCCACCCAGGGAATATACCATCGCCGGCATCAAGATCACCGGCACCAAATATCTCGATGAAAGTCTGCTCACTTCTATTTCCGGTCTTTCCGTAGGTGATAAAATAACCATTCCCGGAGGGGACAATTTCAGCAAGGCCATCGTCAATCTTTGGAAACAAAAATTATTTGCCGATATCGAGATCAACTATACTAAAATCATCGGTTCCAATATTTATATCGAGATCAGCGTGGCAGAGCGTCCCCGTCTGTCAAATTTTTATTTTAAAGGCCAGGGCGTAAAGAAAGGAGATGGGGATGATCTTGCTACGAAGACCGGTCTTGTCAAAGGCCGCGTAGTAACGGAGGACATGAAACGCTCCGCCACCCAGGTGATCAAGAAGTTCTATGCCGAGAAAGGCTACCAGGATGCGGATGTAGCCATCGCCGAAACAAAGGATCCCACGGTGGCCAATTCGGAGATCCTTACTTTCAACATTGTTAAGGGACCGAAGGTTCGCATCAGCGACATCAATATTTTCGGCGACGAGCAGATCCCCGAGGCCAAGCTGAAAAAGCAGTTCAAGGATACGCATGAGCGAAGCCGTTTGACCATTTATCCTCCTCCGGAGGACACTACGTTCGGGCCCAATCCCCGTATGACCTTTAAGCAGTATGTCAATCAATGGGGTTTTCTTTCTTTCACCGGCACCAAGGAGTTCATAGATCCTTATTTCCGGTTTAAATTATTCTCTTCCGCCAAGTTCAATGCTACCAAGTTCGAGACGGACAAGCAGAAGCTGATAGAGTACTACAACTCTCAGGGCTACCGGGATATGACCATTATCGATACCAAGACACCGGTGAAGAATGGAAAGATGAATGTGGACATCAAGATCGAGGAAGGGCATAAATATTATTTCGGGAATATCAGCTGGAGGGGGAATACGAAATACTCGGATTCCGTGCTTAGCCTGGCGTTGGGTATCCATAAAGGCGATGTATACAACCTGGACATTTTGAACAAAAAGCTGAAGATGTCCGCCGAAGGCGGCGATATCAGCGGGCTGTATATGGATGATGGTTATCTCTTCTTCCGTGTGGACCCGGTGGAGACGTCCGTATATAATGATACCATCGATTTCGAGATCCGGATGACGGAGGGGCCCCAGGCTACGATCAAGAACATCACCATTACGGGTAACGAGAAGACAAAGGAGTATGTCATTCGCCGTGAGCTGTTCACCATACCGGGTGATAAGTTCAGCCGTGGGGAACTGATCCGCAGCCAGCGGCAGATCGCCAACCTGGGCTTTTTCAACCAGGAGAAGATCAATCCCGGCGTGAATCCCAATCCGGAGGATGGTACGGTGGATATCAACTGGGGTGTGGAAGAAAAATCGGCCGATCAGCTGGAGCTTTCCGCCGGCTGGGGCGGCGGTATCGGATTGACCGGTACGGTGGGTGTTACTTTCAACAACTTTTCTATCAAGAATATCCTGCACAAGTCGGCGTGGGACCCGCTGCCCAGCGGTGACGGGCAGAAATTGAGTCTTCGTATCCAGTCCAATGGTAAGGCGTATCAGTCCTATAATTTCTCGTTTACGGAGCCATGGCTGGGTGGTAAAAAAAGGAATTCGCTGACCGTGAGTTTGTATCGCAGCGTATTCCGTACGGGCGGCTATAACTACCGGACGAATACCTATGCGTTCAGCGATTCCAATTCCTTAAAGAACTTCGGTATTACCGTGGCGCTGGGCAAGCAGCTGAAATGGCCGGATGATTATTTTACTTTGACCTATTCGGTGAACTTTATACAGTACGATCTGAACAATTATCCATTGTTCACCTCGGCCTTCCGGAATGGTTTTTCGAACAACCTGAGCTTCAAGGTGGCATTGAGCCGTTACAACCTGGACCAGCCTATCTTCCCCAGGACGGGCGCCAGCCAGACGTTGAGCGTGGAGTTCTCTCCTCCCTACTCTGCTTTCGACAATGCGATCACCCAGGATGACAGCTATAAATTGCCGGAATATCATAAATGGCGATTTACCAGCGACTGGTATATTCCCATTGGCAATGCCATGGGGGCGGACAAGAGCCGTCAGTTCGTGTTGAAGGCGTCGGCCAAGTTCGGGTTCATGGGCCGCTACAACAGCAAGCTGGGATTTTCTCCTTTTGGGAGATTCCAGTTGGGCGATGCGGGTCTGACCAACAATTTCGGTCTGCTGGGTTACGATATCATCTCCCAGCGGGGCTATCCTGTGTATGAGAACTCCGATCCCAAATACAACCCGGATCAGCAGCAGGCCAGCCAGTTCTTTACCATATTCAATAAATACACCCTGGAATTGCGTTATCCTTTTACGACCAATCCCAGCAGCACTATCTATGGGCTGACCTTTTTCGAAGCGGCCAATGGATGGTATAACTACAATGAATACAACCCTTTCCGTCTCCGCAGGAGCGTGGGTGTGGGGATGCGGTTCTTCCTGCCGATGTTCGGTCTGCTGGGCTTCGACTATGGGGTAGGCCTGGATCGTATCCAGAACGGCTCATTAAAAGACGCTACCCGGTTTACATTTATGTTGGGGTATGAGCCGGATTAATGTATTTTACAAAGCCTAACGGACCACGGGTCCGTCGGCTGTAACCGAGCGAAAGCGAGGGTTACGAACGAGAAGGAGCGTGTCGAAGCAGCTCCGACGAAGTTCTCCCATCATAAGACGTGCGACGGGGATGGGTTAAATTTCGGAATAAACCAGACCCGGCGCACCTAAATGACTACTATGACCATGAAAAAACTCATCACGATATGCCTGTTGCTGGTTTTTGCCCTGGCAGGACAGGCTCAGCGGTATGCCGTAGTGGATACCAAGTATATCCTGGACAAATTGCCGGAATATAAGGACGCCCAGAAGAAGCTCGACCAGGTGAGCATGCAGTGGCAGAAAGAGATAGACGACAAGCAGGCGGCCCTGGACAAGATGTACAAAGACTATGACGCTGAGCAGGTAATGTTGAGCGACACGTTGAAGAAAAAGAGAGAGGACCAGCTGTTCAACAAGGAAAAAGAGGTACGCGACCTGCAACGTAAGCGTTTTGGCTATGAAGGCGATCTGTTCAAAATGCGACAGGAGCTGGTAAAACCCATACAGGACAAGGTTTACAATGCCATCCAGCAGATAGCGGTCAACAGGATGTATGATTTTATTTTGGATAAAAGTGAAGGAATTACTGTTATATTTGCCGACCCAAAGCTGGACAAGAGCGAGGATGTATTGCGTGCATTGGGCATCAAATAATTGTTAAACGGAACAGAAACCCTGATCCGTTAAACGGAAGTTAATTAAACAGCTAAAACAAATAAGATCATGAAACTCCATTATGTTTCATGTTCACAAAAAAACAAACAACGAACAAATGAAAAAGATTCTTACCGTAGTAGTGGTGGTTATGGGCCTGGTGATGGCGGGCAATACGACAAAGGCTCAAAATAAGATCGGCTATATCAGCCTGTCCGAGCTGATCCCTGCGATGCCTGAATACAAGAAGGCCGATACGGCCCTCAACGATTATCAAAATGCCCTGGGGCAGAATTTTGAAGACATGAAGAAGGAGTACTATGAGCAGGATAGTCTTTTGAATTCCAAGGATACGTCAAAATATACAAGGGCTCAGCTGGAACTGAAGAGAAAGAATATGGGTGAAATGCTGATCAAATTGCAGAGCTGGCAGCAACAGGCTCAACAGCTGTATCAGCAAAAGCAACAGGACCTGATCGCGCCTATTCAGAAGAAGGCCGTCGAGACGGTACAGGCTGTCGCCAAGGAAAATGGTTATGCCTATGTGCTGACCAAGGAGGCTCTGCTGGCTTCTCCTCCCGCGGACGATCTGCTGCCTTTGGTGAAAAAGAAGCTAGGGCTGAAGTAATATGGAAAAAATCATTGAACGCCGGACTTGTTGGTCCGGCGTTTTACATTTGCAATATGTCTCAACCCATTGGCGTTTTTGATTCGGGCTATGGCGGCCTCACCGTGCTGAAAGAGCTGGTAACCCGGCTGCCACGGTACGATTATACCTATTTGGGTGATAATGCCCGTTCCCCCTATGGAACAAGATCCTTTGAAACGGTGTATCACTATACGCTGGAATGTGTTCAATGGCTGTTCCGCCAGGGTTGTCCCCTGGTGGTCCTGGCCTGTAATACCGCCTCGGCCAAGGCGTTGCGTACTATCCAGCAAAACGATCTTCCCCGGATGGCCCCGGACAACCGGGTGCTGGGGGTGATACGGCCTACCACGGAAGTGGTGGGAAAATTCACCCAAACGGGGAAAATAGGCATCCTTGCCACCCGGGGCACCGTATCTTCCGGTAGCTACCCTATCGAGATCGCCAAGTTCTTTCCGGAGGTAGCGGTCTTTCAACAGGCCTGCCCCCTCTGGGTGCCGTTGGTGGAGAATAACGAGCATGACAAGCCGGGAGCCGACTATTTTGTGAAGGAGTATATGGATCAGCTGCGGGCGCAATCATCCGATATCGATACGGTGCTGCTGGCCTGTACCCATTATCCCCTTATGCGGGATAAAATAGCCCGGCATCTTCCCAAGGGGAGCAAACTGATCGTACAGGGTGAGATCGTGGCGGAGAGTCTGGCTGATTATTTGCTACGTCATCCGGAGATAGAAAGCCGTTGCAGCAAGAATAGCCATCTCCGGTTCTTTACAACGGACAGCACAGAAGATTTCGACGCCCACGCCAGTATATTCTATGGGAAGCCCTTACAATCGGAGCATATAGTATTACCATGAACCGCTACGCGGTTCGACCCCGGGTCAGATATTGGCCTATATAAACAGAAGCATATGAGAACGAGGTTTTTTCCTATTATCGCTGCTCTTGCCGTATTGACCGTCTGTTCCTGCCGGAAGGAGACCAGCGTGGAAGGACCTGGCATTGTTGCGGGCACCTTTATGGCGACCATCGACGGTTCCCAGTGGATAGCCGCGGATACCCTGAAGAGCGCTACCATTCTCGCTGGATTGATCAATCTTACAGGTATCAGCGCGGACAACCAGCAGATCAGCATTACGCTCAACGATACCATACCCGGAACGTATACGCTGAACCAGCAAACTACCTCTGTTGCGGTGTATGGGCATACCGATTCCGCGGACGCCTATGCCTATAGCACCAACCAGGGGGCGGACACCACCCAGGCGGGGGGAACGGTGACGGTGATCAGCATCGACGCCATCAACCATACCATTACGGGGACCTTTTCCTACACCGTTTTCAGGGACCTGGACGGCAAGCAAAAGACGGTGACGGACGGGATATTTTATCGGCTGCCCTATGTCTCCTCCCTGCCGCCCAATGCCTCGGGTGATACCATGACGGCGGATATAGACGGGCAGCACTGGTCCGCTAAAAGCATCCTCAGCTCCACTATTTCCAACGTATTGGTCCTCAACGGGTCTTTCTTAAATGGGACCCAGTCTGTGAGCCTGCTGATGCCGCAGGACGTACCGGTGGGAGGGCCCTATACATTGAATTACACCGGATTTACTTATTATGGGTTCTATAGTCCGCAGGTGTCGGGGGGATTTGCGTCTACCTCGGGTCATCTGATCATCCTGGAGAATGACCTTGTAAATAAGCGGATCAGGGGGAATTTCGACTTCCATGCCACCGATCCGACGGGCCAGCTCAGCGAAACCCATGATCTGACGAATGGATTTTTTTCAGTGGGCTACCAGTAATCTCACGATTTTTTACTAGCTTTGCCGTCCCTTTCACCGAACACGGGTATGGTGACCTGTGGTCTTTGAATTTGAAAAAAATTACTGGTACGGGTCATAAGCCCACAAAAATCATTCAATGAAGCGTACATTTCAACCTCATAGACGTCGCCGGAAGACCGTTCATGGTTTTCGTAAGCGTATGCAGACTGCCAATGGCCGTAAGGTATTGGCCAGCCGTCGCAAGAAGGGTCGTAAGAAACTGACTGTTTCCGACGAGAGCAAACTGAAATAGAATTTTCGGGCAGAGGCCCGCTTTTGGCGGCTCGTCCGAGGGACAGATACTATATTGCAGCGAATTGGGTAAAACCAGTTCGCTTTTTTTATGAGCCGCAGGAGGCGGCTCGTCCAATAAAATGGGGCAACGACTGACATTAGGCAAGGATCAGCGGCTCAAGAGCCGCAAGCGGATCGAGCGGATATTCCGGGAAGGGAAAAGCTTCAATGTCTTTCCCTATCGGGTGTATTATATGCTGGAGGATACCGCTCCCGCGCCGGCCAGCCTTGCCGGACCAGCCGGGGTGAAGACTTTGCCATCGGGACCTGCCAGGACTGCCGGAATCAAGCCCTTATCCTCGTTACAGGCCGGTTTTGGGGCCGGCAGCCGTCATTTCAAAAAGGCGGTGGACAGGAACAGGATCAAGCGGATGACCCGGGAGGCTTACCGCCTGCAAAAAGGGGCGCTGGGCCAGGTGGTGGAGCAACGGAAGCTATCTTTATCCGTCTTCTTTGTCTATACGGGAAAAGAACTTCCGGACTATCGGCTGGTGTCCACCAGGATCGGCGTAGCTTTGGAGAAAATCGAGAAGGAGCTAGGATCATGAGGAAGCTGCTACAGATACTAAGCCTGCCCCTGATAGCGCTTGTCAAGCTATATCAATGGACGATGTCTCCGCTGCTGGGGTCATCCAAATGCAGATTTACGCCCACCTGTTCTCAATATGCTATCGAGGCATTGAAAAAACACGGTCCTTTTAAAGGCCTTTGGCTCAGCCTGCGCAGGATAGCCCGTTGTCATCCCTGGGGAGGACATGGCGTTGATCCCGTACCGTGAGTGGCCGGGACTGTCTACCCTGGCGTCGACGGGGCGCTAACCGGAGCTGACCGGCCGCCGGCTATTTTTTCTCTTTTTCCGGCGTTGCGGATGCGGGAGCCGTTGTTCCGCCCGTCATGGCACTTAGCTTGTCGATCGTTTCATGCATTTCGTTCATGCTGTAAAATTTGTATATCTCCGGTACGGAGCCGGCGTCAAAGGCGGCGGGTATGGGTGTAAATGGACCGAAGACCTTGCCTTCTCCAACGGAGCTAAGCCTGGCAATATGATTGGGAAGAATGAAGAAGTTCCTATTGGCTGCGCTGACATTCTCGTTCCTTATCAGCTTTTCCAGCGAGTCCAGCTTTATTTTCAGCGCATCCTGCGTGATACGCGATTCGGCCTCTCCGGCGCCGGTGTGTACATAGCTGCCGATGATCGTGTCGGTGGTTTTTAGATTGGCGACATACAGTCCGTCGTCCGGAACATCCAGGGTTAACTTGCCTGAAGCGGTCTGTACGTTCAGCGTCACGGGACCGCTGCCTGTGAAGTCCAGTTCCTGCTCACGTTGAGGACCTCCTTCGCCGACGGTGATATTGGTTTTGGTATTATCTACCTGGATGTCGCTGTTGGCATAAACAATGACTTTTTTGAGGTGACCCTTGCAGGAACCCAGGGAGAACAGGGCGGCCAGTGACAGTGCTGCGGCAGTAAACTTCTTCATATGCTTGAATTTAAAAAAATGTCCGAAAAACGGGTCTTCTGGTAAATATAACCCGTTTTCCGGAAAGATATCTAACCCCGGCCATGGAGTTAAGGCCGGGATTGCAAGTAAGTAAAAAAAATTGAAACGATCAGATTATTTGCCCAGGGCTGCTGTG
>DASZXP010000043.1:0-63420 GCA_035545935.1 Puia sp.
GGCGGCCATGCCGACGGCGCCTACCAGGTGACACAATGGTATCCCAAACCAGCCGTATACGACAAGGATGGCTGGCACCCCATCCCTTACCTCGACCAGGGCGAGTTCTACAGCGAATTTGGGGATTACGACGTACGCATCACAGTCCCCAAAGCCTATATCGTCGCCGCCACCGGTGAGCTGCAGCCCGACAGCCTGACGGACGCCACCGTCAGGACCGTCCACTACCTGCAAAAAAAAGTGCACGACTTCGCCTGGTTCGCCGATAAAAAATTCCGGGTGGACCACGACACCCTCCAGCTCCCCTCCGGAAGGACCATCGATATCTATGCCTACTACAGACCCGCCGCCAAATCCACCTGGCAGCACGCTACCCGCTACATAAAAGAGGCGGTACGCTTCCGCTCCGCCCTCATAGGAGAATATCCCTACAACGTAGTCAGCGCCGCCGAAATAAAAATGGGCTCGCCCGGAGGAATGGAATATCCCACCATTACAGGCATCACAGAGCAGACCTCGGCCAAAGCGCTCGACCTCCTCATCGAACATGAAGTAGGCCATAACTGGTTCTACGCCGCCCTGGGCACCGATGAAAGACGCTATCCCTGGATGGATGAAGGCATCAATACATGGTACGATCGCCGCTATGAGAAATTGAAATATCCCTCGGGAACACCCAACCCATACCATCTTCCCAGGACCAAACACATCCACCGGCTGGAAAAGAAATTGCCCGAAGACACCGATCAGCTTTTTCTAAACATGATCACCGCGGAACACCAGGACCAGCCTATCTCTACCTCCGCTGAAGATCTTACAGCCTCCAATTACGATCTGATCGTGTACGTCAAAACAGCCAATTGGCTTCAATTGCTGGCAGACAGCATGGGCCTTCCGCTATTCGACAGCTGCATGCAGAACTACTTCCGGCAATGGCGGTTCAAACATCCCTACCCGGAAGACTTCCGGTCCGTCGTCACCCGCACCAGCCGGAAGGACTGGAGCTCCGCCTTCGCCCTCCTGGATGCAAAAGGCCCCCTCCCCTCAGTGCCGGCTCACAGAAAGATACGCCCCACCTATCTTTTCTCGCTTCGCAACACGGATAGCATCGACTATATCAACTTTCTTCCCGTCATCAATTACAATAAATACGACCAGCTGATGGCAGGGATAATGATCCATAACTACAACCTTCCCTTCGATCGCTTTCAGTTCCTCGTGGCGCCGCTGTATGCCACAGGCAGCAAACAGCTCGATGGCATCGGAGGCATCAACTACAATTGGTATCCCGATAACCATATAAAAAAGATCACCCTTTCCCTCTGGGGAGAAAAATTTTCCTCCCTCTCCGCCGTCGACAGCAATGCACATAAACTATTCGGCGGCTATTACAAGCTGACGCCCGGCATCCGCATCACCCTGAATAACCCATCCCCCCGCAGCACCACCCGCCAATACGTCGAATGGAAGACCTTCCTCATTGGAGAAAAAGGCCCTGATGGCTATGTGATCAAAAGCACCGACTCGATGGCCTATGTCCGGGGCATGGGGAAATACGACTTCCGCTATCTCAACCAGCTGAGCTTCCACGCAGAGGATACCCGCGTCCTCTACCCATGGCAGACGCTCCTCCAAATACAGCAAGCCGACAGATTCTATCGCATCAACTTCACGGGCAATTATTTCTTCAACTATTCCGAAGGAGGAGGCATGGACCTTCGTCTCTTTGCCGCCAAATTTGGCTATCTGGGAGGGAAGGACGAGAGCCTGGGTCTCGCATTCTACCAACCCAAGCTTACGGGCGTTGGAGGCAACGAGGACTATACCTACAACAATTACTTTATAGGCCGCAACGAATTCACCGGCTTTGCCAGCCAGCAGATCATGCAAAGGGATGGCGATCTTAAGATCCGTGTTCCCAGCTTCCCCTGGCTGGAAGGACGGTCCGATAATTGGGTGAGCTCATTGAATCTTGCCACCACGCTTCCCAAATCCATCGTCCCCCAATGGCTGCCCCTGAAAATATTCTTTGGAGTAGGTACTTATGCGGACGCCTGGAAGGCGAACGCGCTTACCAGCCGCTTCCTCTATGTGGGCGGTCTGCAGCTGTCGCTCTTTCACGATATCATTAACTTCTACGCTCCCATATTTTACAGCAGCGACTTCAGCGACCAGCTAAAGACCCTGCCCGACCAGAATTCATTTTGGAAAAAGATCTCTTTCAGCATCGATCTTCAAAACATACGCCTCCATAAGATCATCGGTAATATCCCCTTCTGATATGCATTCCCCCCACCATATTCGTTATCTCCGGCGTCAGGACATCGACGATAAAATATGGGATGCGTGCATTCAAAGCTCCCCCGGCGGCCTCATCTATGGAAAGACCTTCTTTCTCGATGGGATGACCGCAGGCCGGTGGGATGCGCTTGTCCTGGGAGATTACGAGATTGTCATGCCGCTGGTCTGGAAAAAGAAATGGGGTATTCGCTATCTCTACCAGCCGGCCTTTACGCAACAGTTGGGCCTATTTGCTGCAGCTCCCATTCCCGCTCACGTGATAGAGGCTTTCCTTGAAGAGACGGAAAGACGGTATAAGTTCGCGGAAATATTCCTTAATCACCGGAACATGCTTCCGGGATTAAAACCCTTCGTCAATCTGGTGCTGGACCTGCATCGGTCCTATGACGAGCTGGTCACAGGCTATACACAGAAGCTCCGGTACGATCTGAAGAAGGCAGGACGCTCGTCGCTCAGATACATACAGGACCCGTCGCTGCCGGATACACTCTCTGTTCTGCGGCAGCACTATAGCAGCCAGCTCCCTCATCTGTCTGCGGAAGACCATGATCGTTTCGGGACGTTGTGCGGCACACTGCAAAAAAAAGGGCAGCTGCTGCTTAGAGCCATCACTGACGACAGCGGACAATTGCTGGCGACGGTTCTTCTGCCGCGGGACGGTAAGAGGCTGTATTTGCTGCAATCCACCGTATCGGCAGCGGGACGTGGGGTGAGCGCCAATCATTTTCTGATGGACAGGCTTATCTGCGAATGGGCGGGGCAACCTCTTACGCTGGATTTCGAAGGAACTGAACAGCCCGGCATCGCTCATTTCTACCGGAGTTTTGGAGCCCAGGATCAGCCCTATTTCTTTTATCGGAATAATCGCCTGCCCTGGCCGCTTCGATATCTGAAACCTGCATCGGCCGGATCAACGGCTGGCGGCTAAAATATGCTCCGCGATCACCAGGTCGACAGGAGTAGTGATCTTGATATTATTAGTCTCCCCATCTATCAAACTTACTTTCCCTCCATGCGCCTCCACCACCGACGCCTCATCTGTAAAAGACTCCTGGTAAGGCTGCGCATAGGCGGACAACAGCACACTGCTCAAAAAGGTCTGTGGCGTCTGCACCAGCTTCACCCGGCTACGATCCACCGAGACGCTTTCCTCTCCCGTCACCACCCGTACGCTGTCTTTGGGATCCATGACAGGTATGGCAGAACCCAGACGGACAGCCTGCTCATAACAGCTATGGACCAGCCCTACGGATAACAGGCACCGGACCCCGTCATGTACAAAGACGATAGCATCTTCCTTATCGGATTCTCCCTTGACACCGGTCGAACTGCCGACGATCCGCAGCCCATTATGTACAGATTGAAAACGTGTAGTCCCGCCTGCAACCACCCGTATCCGCGGTGAAGCCCCCGTGGCATTGACCACCGTCCTGGCTGTTTCCAAATGTTCTTCCGGCGCCACAAGAATGATCTCCATATCCTCATACGCATCGAGAAAGACCTTCAATGTATACCAGAGCACAGGTTTGCCATGCAGTAGCAAAAATTGCTTGGGCACCTGTGTACCCATACGCTGTCCCGAACCACCCGCCACTATAACCGCGTATTTTTTCATCGTACCCCGCTTTTTTCACCCAGCAACAGCTGGCATTCATGCAGCAGCCTGTCCTTATTGATAGCCGCCGTTCCCACCTCCTCACAGACCAGGCCCCCGGCAATATTGGCGACCTCGGCCATCAGCCGCATGTCTTTTGTCACGGCATATACAAGGGACGCTACCGCGATCACCGTATCCCCGGCGCCGCTGACATCGGCTATATTGCGCAAATGAGAAGCAATGATGTCGGACTGATTCTCTTGCTGATAGAAGACGCCCTTCTCCGACAGGGTAATAAAAGAGATGGAATGTTGCAGCTTTTTAGCCAGCTGCGCATGTATGGTTTGCAGGATGGATAGCCGCACCTCCTCCAAAAGAAGGTTCAGCCCTTCCTTCACCTCTTTGAGGTTGGGCTTGAAAATAGTTACCCCCTGATAAGAAAAGAAATTCTTCCTTTTGGGGTCTACAGCCGTCACGACCCCTGCCTTGGCGCACAAAGCTATCGTCTCACGGATCACCCGCGCGGTAAGCACCCCCTTGTTATAATCCTCGAACACCATCACATGAGGCTTCTCCTCCCGGATATACGTTGCCACCTGCGCCAGCAGCTTATCCTCATCCTCCGGCGATAGGTCCTGAGTCGTCTCCGAATCCAGACGCAACATCTGCTGGTTCCTTCCCATGATACGCGCCTTATTGGTAGTGATCCTTGCACCGCTTTTTAATAAATAGCCCGTATCGATACGCTCCTCCTTCAACAACCCCTCCAGGATCTTGCCCTCCTCATCCACGCCGAGGATGGAAAAAGTAGCCACTCGCGCACCCAGCGAGGCCAGGTTCAATGCCACATTCCCTGCTCCTCCAATACGATATTCTTTTTTGTCCAGGCTCACCACCGGCACCGGCGCCTCGGGAGAGATCCGCTCCACATGACCCCACCAATACGTGTCCAGCATGATATCTCCGATGACGCCCGCCTTGATCCTGCCAAACTCCCCGAATAATGTATTGAAATCCGTCATAGTTTAAGTTTTATCACTCGTCCATCAGGCCGCCCCCGCCTGCCGCCTCGACACCGCCACATAATAGATGGGTATCCCTACCAGCACGATCCCCAGCCCCCAGGTAGCATAAAGGGGCTTTTGGATGATCAGCGCCACACAGAACACCAGCGCCAGCACAATATAGATGGCAGGCAGCACAGGATATCCAAAAGCCTTATACGGCCGCTCCATCCCCGGCTCCCTTTTACGGAGCACAAAGATACCGATCACGGTCAATGCATAGAACGCCACCGCCACAAAAGAGATCATATCCAGCAGATCGCCATACTTGCCGCTAAGACAAAGCAGGCTCGCAACAAGACACTGCGCCCACAAGGCCCAGCCGGGAACGGCATTCCTATTCAGCTTGCCCGCCTCTTTAAAGAACAGCCCGTCTTGTGCCATGGTATAATACACCCGGGCGCCCGCCAGGATCAATCCATTGTTACACCCGAAGGTCGATATCATGATCATGGCAGCTACTACATACGTACCCACATGCCCGAAGATCACATTGGCGGCCGCCACGGCAACCCTGTCCTGTGGCGCAGTCGCTATCTGGTGTAATGGCAGCACGCTCACATACATCAGGTTGGCCGACACATAAATGATCGTGATGATCAGCGTCCCCAAAAAAAGACTAAGCCCGATGTTCCGCTTGGGATTCTTCATCTCCCCCGCGATAAAAGTAACGTTGTTCCAGGCGTCGCTGGAAAAGATAGAGCCGGTCATGGCCGCCGCAATAGCCCCTAACACCGCCAGCCCGATGATGGGATTGCTGCCAATGACGCTGTCCCCTCCTTTCGACACCGTCAGCGAATGCATATTCCAGGCATCCGTCCAGTTCGCATGCCAGACGCCTTTCTGCGCCCCCAGAAAGAACCCAAATACGATGAGCCCAAAAAGGGACAACAGCTTCGTAACGGTGAAGATGGTCTGTATCCACTTCCCGGACTCGATCCCCCGGGTATTGATATAGGTCAGTAAGATGATGAGCACGATGGATACCAGCTGCGCCATATACAATTTAAAGCTGCCTATCTGCAGAATGATATTCTCGTCCTTCAACTCCAATGGATGGAAAAAATAGCCGGAGAATTTGGAGAAAGCCACGGCCACGGCGGCTATCGTCCCGGTCTGTATGACGGAAAAAAAGCTCCAGCCATACAAAAAGCCGGTCAGCGGATTATAGGCTTCCCGCAGATAGACATACTGCCCTCCCGCCTTGGGATACATGGCGCTGAGCTCCCCATAGCTCATGGCCGCCGACAAGGTCATGAACCCCGTGATCAGCCATACGAAGATCAGCCAGCCGGCGCTGCCTACATTTCGGGTGATATCCGCGCTGACAATAAAAATACCGGACCCAATCATGGAGCCGGCTACGATCATAGTCCCGTCCAGCAGTCCAAGGGACGGTTTGAAAGTTTTGGTGGGTTCTGTCATAGACCCCAATATAATCAATTTTTCTTCTTGTAATTGGCATTCAACCCATCCACCAGGTCAGAAGTGATGTTATAAACCGAATCTTTGTAATATATGAAGCTCCCGGGGTCGTACTCGAAAATAAAGGAGAAATTACGCTGCTTATTATAAGTTCTCAGGAAATCTTCCACCTTCTTGCGTATAGACGTCTTGAGATCCTCCGTGCTCCTGTAATAAGCCTGCTCCAGGGCATCCTTGCGAGTCTTGAAGTTCTGCTGCATCTGGGCGATCTCCTGCTGGGCCTGCTCCGCCTCCGCCTGGGTAAGGTTATTACCCTTCTGACGCCATA
Source organism: Puia sp. (assembly GCA_035545935.1). Lineage (GTDB taxonomy): Bacteria > Bacteroidota > Bacteroidia > Chitinophagales > Chitinophagaceae > Puia. Next base: position 6,716 of record DASZXP010000043.1, read on the forward strand.
CATCTACCCTTTTTTGATTGTTCCGGTCCAGGCTGCTCAGCTCCATATTCATGGCGTTCTCCTGGGTCTTCAGCTGGGCCTGGGCATCCTTGAACTCCTCATAATGCACCTCCAGGGAATCCATATCGAAATAGGCAATCCGAAAGGCATTGGGCGTATTCCTTTGCTCCTCCTGCTTGGATATCGTCTTCAGCTGCTCGGTATGATGCGAGAACAGATAGAACAATACACCACATAGCACCAGGGACACAACACTTAAAATAGTAGCTAATTGCTTCATAAACGCGAATATAGCATGGACATTCCTTATAGTAAAAAAGTAGGAGGCTTTTACCTCCTACTTTAGTTTTTTTTAACATTATTGAAAGGACCTATTCTTCGTCGTCGAATTGCATGGCCTCACGGGTAGTTTGCAGAAGCTCATACTCCTCCTTGCTGCCCACGATCATGTTCTCGAAGTCACGCAAGCCCGTACCCGCCGGTATCGGATGCCCTGTGATGACATTCTCCTTCAGACCCAGCATATCGTCGCTCTTGCCCTGGATGGCGGCGGAGGACAATACCTTCGTGGTCTCCTGGAAGGACGCAGCCGAGATCCAGCTTTGTGTACCCAGGGACGCCTTGGTGATACCCAGCAGCAAGGGTGCGGAAGTCGCAGCCCTGGCGTCACGGAACTCAGCCAGCTTCTTGTCATTCCTGCGGAGGATGGAATTCTCTTCCCTTACTTCGCGGAGACTGACGATCTGCCCGGCCTTCAGCTTGCCGGATTCCCCCGGATCGCTGATCACCTTCTTATCGAAGATCCAGTCATTTTCTTCAAGGAACTCGAATTTGTCCACCGTATCTTCTTCCAGGAATCTTGTATCGCCCGGGTCGACAATGGTCAGCTTACGCATCATCTGACGTACGATGACCTCGATGTGCTTGTCGTTGATCTTCACACCCTGTAGACGATATACTTCCTGGATCTCATTCACGACATATTCCTGTACGGCAAACGGTCCCTTGATGGAGAGGATATCGGCAGGTGCCACCTGCCCGTCGGACAATTGTGCGCCGGCCTTGATAAAGTCACCGTCCTGTGCCAGGATCTGCCTTGTCAGCGGTACCAGGTACTTCTTAACTACGCCATCCTTGGCTTCTACGATGATCTCACGGTTACCACGCTTGATATTCCCGAAGGCCACTACCCCATCGATCTCGCTCACGATAGCCGGGTTACCCGGGTTACGCGCTTCGAAAAGCTCCGTTACACGAGGCAGACCACCGGTGATATCCCGCAGCTTACCCAGTACGCGGGGGATCTTCACGATTACCTGACCGGCCCTCACCTCATCGCCGCCGTCAACGACAATATGGCTACCCACCGGCAGGTTATACGCCTTTATCTCCTTGGCCCCTTCGATGTTGATGGAAGGGATCTTGGTCTTATCCTTCGTTTCGATAACCACCTTCTCACGGTGTCCCGTCTGCTCGTCAGCCTCTTCACGATAGGTGATACCTTCTATTACCGCGTCGAATTTCACAGTACCGGCAATTTCAGCGATCACAACATTATTGAAGGGGTCCCATGAGCAGATAGCCTCGCCCTTGGCGACCTTCTGACCATCCTTCACATTCAACGTAGCGCCGTAAGGCACGTTGTTGGTGATCAGCAGACGGTCATTCTTCACATCCATGATACGGACCTCACCGGTTCTGCCGATGACAACCTGTACCTTGGCGCCTTCATTATTTTCAGCTACGACGGTACGAAGACCATCGAACTGGATAGTTCCTTCAAACTTGGCCAGCATCGTGGATTCTACAGATGCGCTACCGGCCACACCACCCACGTGGAAGGTACGAAGTGTCAGCTGCGTACCAGGCTCGCCGATGGACTGAGCTGCAATGATACCCACTGCATCGCCCTTCTGAGCGGTATACCCTGTCGCCAGGTTCTTACCATAACATTTTACACAGACGCCGCGCTTGCTTTCGCAGGTCAGCACGCTACGGGTCTCCACCGTCTCGATACCGGCATCTTCGATAGCCTTGCCGATCTCTTCCGTAATTTGCTCACCGGCGCTGACGATCAGCTTATCGGAAGAAGGATCATATACATCATGGAGCGATGTACGTCCCAATATCCGGTCATATAAAGGCTCTACGATATCTTCATTGTCCTTGAGGGCGGAAGTAGCGATGCCACGCAGCGTGCCGCAATCCTCTTCCGTAATGACCACATCCTGCGCCACGTCCACCAGACGACGGGTGAGGTAGCCGGCATCGGCCGTTTTCAACGCCGTATCCGCCAGACCCTTACGGGCGCCATGGGTAGAGATGAAGTAATCCAATACGTTCAGACCACCCTTGAAGTTGGACAGAATGGGGTTCTCGATGATCTCGCTACCCGTGCTGCCGGACTTCCTGGGCTTGGCCATCAGACCCCTGATACCTGCCAGCTGCTTGATCTGCTGCTTGCTGCCACGGGCGCCGGAATCCAGCATCATGTATACGGAATTGAAACCCTGCTTGTCCGAGCTCAGCTCATGGATCAGGGTCTCCGTGATACGGGTATCCACGCGGCTCCAGATGTCGACGATCTGGTTATAACGTTCGTTGTTCGTGATCAGACCCATATTATAGTTGTCCCACACCTCATTTACCTCACCCTTGGCATTCTCCAGCAGCTCTTCCTTCGTATCGGGGATGATCAGGTCATTGATGTTGAAGGACAATCCACCGCGGAAGGCCATGCGGAAACCCAGCTGCTTGATATCATCCAGGAACTTCACCGTCTTGGGGATATTCGTCCACTTGATGATATTACCGATGATCTCCCGGAGGGATTTCTTGGTCAGCAGCGCATTCACAAAACCTACTTCCGTCGGAACGAACTGGTTGAACAGTACCCTTCCCACCGTCGTTTCGAGCAGCTTGTTCTCCAGCTGATCGTTATTACCTCTTACCTGCGTCTTCACCTTGATATAAGCATGCAGGTCTACACGCTGCTCGTTATACGCGATGATAACTTCTTCAGCACTGTAAAATATCTTGGCTTCACCCTTCACCTTCTCCTTGTCCGTAGACTTCCTGCCCTTGGTGATATAGTAAAGACCCAACACCATGTCCTGGCTGGGCAGCGTGATAGGCGTACCATTCTGCGGGTTGAGGATGTTATGCGAAGACAACATCAACAGCTGCGCTTCCAGGATGGCCGCGCTGCTCAACGGTACGTGAACCGCCATCTGGTCACCGTCAAAGTCGGCGTTGAAGGCCGTACACACCAGCGGGTGCAGCTGAATAGCCTTACCTTCGATCAGCTTGGGCTGGAAGGCCTGGATTGACAATCTATGCAGCGTTGGAGCACGGTTCAGCATCACCGGATGCCCTTTCAATATATTTTCGAGGATATCCCAGACAATGGCCTCTTTCTTATCTACCAGCTTCCTGGCGCTCTTCACCGTCTTTACAATACCCCTCTCGATCAGCTTGCGAATAATAAACGGCTTGAACAGCTCGGCAGCCATATCCTTGGGAAGACCGCACTCGTGCAGCTTCAGCTCGGGACCTACCACGATAACGCTTCTGCCGGAGTAGTCCACACGCTTACCCAGCAGGTTCTGACGGAACCGGCCTTGCTTACCCTTCAATACGTCGCTGAGGGACTTCAACGCACGTCCACCCTCCGCCTTTACGGCATTGGACTTACGGCTGTTGTCGAACAGGGAGTCGATCGCCTCCTGCAGCATACGCTTTTCGTTACGTAAGATCACCTCGGGAGCCTTGATCTCCAACAATCGCTTCAGACGGTTGTTACGTATGATCACCCGGCGGTAAAGATCGTTCAGGTCGGAAGACGCAAAACGTCCGCCATCCAGAGGCACCAGGGGACGCAGTTCCGGAGGTATCACCGGAATATATTGCATCACCATCCACTCGGGACGGTTCGTGATCCTCGAATTGGCATCCCGGAACGCTTCTACCACGCTCAGACGCTTCAAAGCATCCGCTTTCCGCTGCTGAGAGGTCTCATTGGCCGCAGCATTCCGCAGATCGAAGGACAGCTGATCCAGCTCGATCCTTTCCAGCAGATCATGTACAGCCTCCGCACCCATCTTGGCGATGAATTTGGTAGGATCTTCGTCAGGCAGATACTGATTGTCCTTCGGCAGGGTATCCAGTATCTCCAGATATTCTTCTTCCGTGAGCAGGTCGCCGTAATTCTGCCCCTTATCCGTACGGATCCCAGGCTGGATCACGACATATCTTTCATAATAAACGATACTTTCCAATTTCTTCGAGCTCATGCCCAATAAATAACCGATCTTGTTAGGCAGGGACTTGAAGTACCAGATGTGAACTACAGGCACCACCAGCTTGATGTGGCCCATGCGTTCCCGGCGCACCTTCTTCTCCGTCACCTCCACACCACAACGGTCGCAGACAATGCCCTTGTACCGGATCCGCTTATACTTACCGCAGGCGCACTCGTAATCCTTTACAGGACCGAATATACGCTCGCAGAACAGCCCATCCCTTTCAGGCTTGTACGTGCGGTAGTTGATGGTTTCCGGCTTGAGGACCTCCCCGTAGGACCTTTCCAGGATACTGTCGGGAGAAGCTAATCCGATGGTGATTTTTGAGAAAGTGGCTCTGGGACGATTTTCTTTTTTAATAGCCATATTGCAATATGCGGTTTTTTATACTGATAACCAACAATTTAGGATGCCGACAGTAGCATAAAAAAGCCAACAAACCTAAATTAAGGAGGGCAAAGGTACGAATTTAATTACAAATAACATTCACGCAAAATGTTTTAGAACTGGTTTTTGCCCTCTCCTATACGTATAACTTTTTCTTTCTTGTCGTATAATTTTCACCTATTTCACCTATCTTTACTTTTACTTTTACTTTTACTTTACCTTACATTACACTACACCATACTTATACCTATTTACCATGGATAGCAAAATAACCCTGAGTTTCGACAAAGAGGTCATCGATCAGGCGAAAAAATACGCCGAGACTAATAATATCAGCCTCTCCCGCCTGGTAGAGTTCCTATTACGTAAAACAACATCAGGTCAATATAGTTCAATGGAAGACTACCCGATCTCGGAATGGGTTACCATTGTGTCGGAAGGACAGGCGGAATACGGCACCCCCAAAAAGAATCGCAAAGATCTTAAAGACGAATACTTCCGCTCCAAAAAATGATAGTAAAGGTCTTTGCCGACGCCAATATACTCGTGTCCGTGCTGAATAAGGAGCTCCCCCTTTTCTCCTTCACGTCCCGTATACTCAGCCTGGCCGAACACCCCCATTTTCGTATCTATACATCCCCCGTCTGCCTGGCCATCGCCTTCTATTTTGCCCAAAAAAAACACGGCAGCTCCGCAAAGACCCGGCTGGAATTGCTTTGCCGTCACATCGAAACAGCCGAAGTCACACGCGGCTGCATCCTCTCAGCCCTCTCAGACCCCAAAGTGCACGACCTCGAGGACGGCTTCGAATACTACTCCGCACTGGACGCGGGTTGCCACTGCATCGTCACGGAAAATAAAAAGGACTTCTACTTTTCAAAAATAGAAGTCCTCAACAGCCTCGAATTCTATGGGAAATATATGACGCCAAAAAACCAGCCTAACCGGTAAAGTTCACGCTGTTACATATTCATCATTCAATACGATCGCCATATCATACTGCTCTACCCGCAACGTCCCGGATAGCACCCCATATCTCACAGGAATATAGCTGGCAAGCTCGGAATGCAGGAACGCCTTCCTGGCAGCATGATCCTCAAATACGTAGATCCCGCTGATCGCCCCCGTGGATACTTCGTTCAGATAGTACTTTTGAATAAGACCGGGCACTTCCCTGAATGCTCTCAGGTCCTCCGAACAAATGGTCATCAGCTCCTCCACGCTAAAGACGGACTGGAATTTCACCGTCAATACTGCTTCCGCATTTTTCATGTCGACTGGTTTATTGATTAAGAATGTCCGGAAAAGCCCATGGCCGCTCTGGAATGCAGCAAAGGTAGAAGCAGACAAGCCCTGCCCTCTCGACTGAACAGTCGCGAAAATCGACTCTGCGGTCTAAACTCCGGTGACAGTAGTCCTGGAATGCTGCTGGCGGTATTGTAACGGCGTAAGCCCGTATCTGGACTTGAATACCCTGATAAAATGAGAGACATCCTCGAACCCGCATTCAAGCGAGATCTCCTGGATAGGCAGGTCCGTACCCAGTAATTTCTGATGGGCAAGCTCCAGTCTCCTGGATTTCAGCCAGGCAGCAGGAGGGATCCCATAATGCTGTCCAAAAGCCTTTTTAAACGTAGTCAGGCTCATGTGACATAGCCGGGCATAATCCTTCAATTGGAGATTATAAGCAAAATTGGCCTCCATTACCCTCTTCATATGGAATTCTCCATCCCGGGTCAGCGATAGAAAATAGTCCGTCAGCTCCCGGTGCTTTTCATGGTGGAACAGACTTAAAAGCAGTTCCTCGAATTTCAGCAGTAGCAGCTCCTCATGAGGTTTTTCAGGCAACGACAAATAGCTCTGGATAGATTGGTAATAGCTCTTCAGCAATACATCCGGCTCCACCCGCAGCACCGCGTCCTGCCCGGCGATATCCCTCCCCCGGCCATTGGCCAATTCGCTATGCTTCCGTAAGAACGCCCGGATAAAGTCATCCGGGATAAATATAAATATGGCGCAGAACTCCTCCTCGAAGAATTGATGAGCCAGATTGGCGCCTTTTTTAACAAAAAGGATATCCCCGCCATCCACCTCATACGTTTGATACACCGTCCGCCATGCCTTCTTGCCGGACGCGATAAACGCAAAATAATTCCTGTCGGACCAGAACCCAAACCTGGTCTCCTCCGCCATGCAGGTATATTCGACAAACAGCAATTCGCTTACCATCATTTTAGGTGATAGATTGCTGTTGCTTATAAAAGAATATAGATCGATCATGACAGTCGCCTGCCTCCTTCCAGGTATTTTTCCCTGATCACATCCTGCACCGGCACATTCGCCACCTTGCTCTCCAGCCAGCAGGAAACGCCACAGGCGTTTCGGCCGAAGGCCAGACATAAACGATTCATACTCGTCTCCCTCCCCTAAGATATTTCTCCCTTATAACATCTTGAACAGGCACACTCGCCACCTTGCTCTCCAGCCAGGATATTATATCCAGATACACAAAAGCCCTCGTCTCGAATCGGTTCTTCTCATACTTCTTCAATTTCTCCAGCAGCTTTTCCAGTTCCGGACGGATCCGATCCCTGTCGGGAGGAAGATTAAGAGACTTCCGGAGGAACCTGAATATCTCTTCTTCCACCAGGCTCAAATTCTCCATTTTCGCCATAAATCGGTACACCGACTTGGTCAGGTACTCCAACAGCTGGTAATTCCCCAGCTCATAATGCGCGATCAGATGCAGCAGCCTGGAATAACACTGAAGATCCGTTCGCAGATCTACCTTCCAATTGATGATCTTGTTCAAATAATCGATGGTCCGCTCATAATCCCCACTGCCAAAATACAGACAGGCTATCTTGTAATAAAAGACCAGTATCCGGTGACGATCCAGATAGATCCAATACTCCTGCAGCTTCTCTTCGACATATGGCACCAGCTCCAGCCCTTCCGTAAAGGTTCCGTCCAGAAAATGCTTGTTCAGCTTGGAAATATACAGATACACAAAGGTCTGTATACGATTGTTTATATTACCCGTCACGATGGGGCTCCGCGAAAACGCTTCGAACTGCTGCAACGTCTCCGTAAACTTCGAATAGTTCATCAGGTCAAAATGCGCGCCCAGCAGATTATGCATCCCCTTGATATAATGGGATGTCTCGACCCCCAGCATAAAAGGCTCCTTCTCGAAAAGGTCCACCCACCGCTGGGTATAGCGATAATACATAAGAAAATCCTGCCGGATAAAAGCGTACCAGCAGAAACTTTGATATTGATACAGCTTCTCGTAAAAACCCGTACACTCGCTGAGGTCGGCCGGAAGGTTCTTCTCGAAGAACTCCTGCACCGCGATCTCATCCTTCTCATTACGCGCTACCCCATTACGGATATACCAGCTATATAGCTGAAGCGCCAGATTGGACAGCTTGCTCATCAATTGCAGATGTGCATTCACGTCATCCACTTCCGCTGTCAGCCGGTCTGCCCTGTCCTGCATGCTTCGTGTTATATGCAACGCCTCGATGGCCTTTTCAAAGAAGAGGATCTGCAACAGAAAAGTGGTCTGATTATAGGCCTTCGCATTCTCCTTTATCTTATCCAATACCTTGAGACTCTGTAGGTAAAGCCCCTTATTATAAAGTATTCTCGCATGATCCAGCTGCTCATGCAATTGAATATCAACGTTATATTCCTGCCGGATCAACCGCAGGCTGGTAAGGATCTCCCGGTATAGGTGCGCCTTGGCGTTGGAGAGCTGCTGTTTCTTAAGGCTTTTACTTTTCTTTAACAGCTGTGCCTCATCATACTCATTCATTTTATCCAGAGCGTCAAAGAGTTGTATGCTTTGCAGGTCTTCGCTGGCTGAATTTCGCTTGATATAGAGCTTAAAATTGCGTTTCTCCGACTTTTCCAGAGATTTTACCAGTTGGAACAGGGCATCTGAGCTTCGGTTGGGCATCGTAATTTAAAACTTTAAAATCCTTTACAGCAGCGGGTTTTGGAAGAAAAAGCCCCTATTTAAAGGCGTAAAACCATCTGAATTATGATTTTAATCCGAAAATAAAGGAAGCTAAATTTATTTTCCTGGGATAGGTGTACAAAGATAACATCCGTTCCCCAAAACGAACTATAGATCAAAAACTCACAAAAAATTCTATGTCCGACAAAAAAATCTTCATTTTTGATACCACCCTCCGGGATGGTGAGCAGGTGCCCGGCTGTAAGCTCAATACCGCTGAAAAGGTCGAACTGGCCCAACAGTTGGAAGCTCTTGGAGTCGACATCATCGAGGCAGGCTTCCCCATCTCCAGCCCCGGCGACTTCCATTCCGTGGAAGAGATCTCCAGGATCGTAAAAGAAGCCACCGTCTGCGGTCTCACCCGCGCCGTTCAAAAGGATATAGAATGCGCTGCCCAGGCGCTCAAACATGCCAAACGCCCCCGTATCCACACCGGCATCGGCACTTCCGACTTCCACATAAAAAGCAAGTTCAACTCCACCCGGGAAGAGATCATCCAACGCGCCGTCCAGGCCGTAAAATGGGCCCGCAACCTCGTCGGCGACGTAGAGTTCTTTGCAGAGGACGCCGGCCGTACGGACAACGAATACCTGGCTCGTGTAGTCGAAGCCGTCATTGCCGCCGGAGCCACGGTAGTCAATATCCCCGACACCACAGGCTACTGCCTCCCCGACCAATACGGTGAAAAGATAACCTACCTCATCAACAACGTAAAGAATGTCGACAAAGCTGTCCTTTCCTGTCACTGCCACAACGACCTTGGCCTGGCTACCGCCAACTCCATCGCCGGCATCCGCGGTGGCGCACGCCAGATAGAATGTACCATCAACGGCCTGGGTGAAAGAGCCGGCAACACCTCCCTCGAAGAAGTGGTCATGGTGATCAAACAGCACAAACACCTGGGATTCTATACCAATATAAAGACCGAAAAGCTCAACCCCATCAGCCGCCTGGTATCGGATACCATGCGTATGCCCGTACAGCCCAACAAGGCTATCGTAGGGGCCAACGCCTTCTCCCATTCCTCCGGCATCCACCAGGACGGATTCCTCAAGGACGCCTCCACCTACGAGATCATCAACCCCGATGAAGTAGGCGCCGACGGCTCCAAGATCGTACTGACAGCCCGCAGCGGCCGCAGCGCCCTGGCCTTCCGCTTCCAAAAGCTGGGCTATACATTCACACGCAACGACATCGACGTATTATACGAAAGGTTCTTAAAAGTAGCAGACACCAAAAAAGAAGTAGTGGAACCTGACTTGGAAGAGCTGGCAAAAGCCTATACCAAATCTGCTGTAACAGCTTAAGCGAACGATAGGTCCGCTGGCACAACAAGAACGTATGGCAAAAACATTATTTGAAAAGATCTGGGACAGCCACGTGGTAAGGACCATCGAGGGAGGTCCCTCCGTCTTGTACATCGACAAACATTTTATTCACGAGGTCACCAGCCCCCAGGCATTCAAAGGACTGGAGAAAAGAGGACTGGAAGTATTTCGCCCCGCGCAGATCGTGGCCACCGCGGACCACAACGTCCCCACCATCGACCAGCACCTTCCCATCAAGGACGAACTGTCCAGGCTGCAGGTGCAACAGCTGATCGCCAACTGTGCCAAACATGGCGTTGAGCTGTATGGTCTCGGACATCCCTACCAGGGCATCGTACACGTGATAGGCCCCGAGCTGGGCATCACACAGCCGGGTATGACCATCGTATGCGGCGATAGCCACACCTCCACGCATGGCGCCTTCGGAGCCATCGCCTTCGGCATCGGCACCAGCGAAGTGGAAATGGTAATGGCTACCCAATGCCTCCTGCAAAGCAAGCCGAAGCTCATGCGCATCGATGTGGAAGGTCGATTGGGAAAAGGCGTTGTTTCCAAGGACATCATTCTATACATCATCGCAAAGATCTCCGCCAGCGGCGCCACCGGCTATTTCGTGGAATATGCAGGCTCCGCCATCCGCGACCTGTCCATGGAAGCCCGTATGACCATCTGCAACATGAGCATCGAAATGGGCGCACGTGGTGGCATGATCGCTCCCGACCAGACAACATTCGAATATCTCAAAGGAAGAGAGTTCGCCCCCAAAGGCGCGGAATGGGATAAGAAGGTCGCCCAATGGTCACAGCTATATTCAGACCCCGGCGCCGCCTTCGATCTGGAGATCAATATCGATGCCGCCGATATCGAACCCATGGTTACTTACGGTACCAACCCCGGTATGGGTGTGGGCATCACAGGACATATCCCCGCCGAAGGAGAGATCACCGAAAAAGAAAAACCAGGTTTCCTCAAATCCCTCGCCTATATGGGCCTGCAGGCTGGCGCCCCCATCAAAGGCCGGAAAGTGGACTATGTCTTCATCGGCAGCTGCACCAATTCCCGTATCGAAGACCTGCGCATGGTAGCCTCTTTTGTAAAAGGTAGAAAGAAATCCAAAGACATCGAGGCCTGGATCGTCCCCGGTAGCAAACAAGTAGAAAAACAAGCGATAGAAGAAGGTCTCGACAAAATTTTCGAAGAGGCCGGATTTCATCTCCGTCAGCCCGGCTGCTCCGCCTGCCTGGGTATGAATGAGGATAAGATCCCCGCAGGGAAATACTGCATCTCTACTTCCAACCGCAACTTCGAAGGCAGACAAGGGCCCAATGCCCGCACACTGCTTGCCAGCCCGCTGACAGCAGCGCTGGCCGCCATCACGGGAGAGGTCGCGGATGTAAGGGAATATATATCCGAGCCGCTGGAAGCGGCTGGTCTGAAGGACAGACATTAAATAAATAACAATGAGCAACCAATCGATAAATACCGTCCGTTCCACCGCCGTCCCGCTCGATGTGGAGAACGTGGACACGGATCAGATCATACCCGCACGCTTCCTGAAAGCCACCAGCCGGGAAGGGTTCGGGGAAAATTTGTTCCGGGACTGGCGCTATAACGCTGACGGCACTCCGAAAAAAGATTTCGTGCTCAATAACCCTACCTGGAAAGGCAGGATACTGGTGGCATCCAGGAACTTCGGATGCGGATCGAGCCGCGAACACGCCGCATGGGCCATCAAGGACGCAGGATTCGACATCGTAGTAAGCAGCTTCTTTGCAGACATCTTTAAGAACAACGCATTGAATAATTTTCTCCTGCCCGTAACGGTCAGTGAAGATTTTCTCAAAGACATCTTCGACGCCATAAAGAAGGGCCCTGCTGCACAGATCACGGTCGACCTGCCTCAGCAAACCATCACCCTGGAACCCACCGGCCGGAAAGAAAAGTTTGATATCAACAATTATAAAAAGACCTGTTTGCTGAATGGCTATGACGACATCGACTACCTGCTCAGCATCAGGGGAGAGATCGAAACCTTTGAGGAGATCCGGAAAACGGGTCTTCCCCAAAATTTAACCCGTTTTCCGGACAGATCTAATGTCTGTCCTTCGGACAACGAACCCCGGGTTCGTTCTGGAAGTCACTCATAATTTTAACCCTATACCAAACCGTTAATCGTATGCAGAAGAACATCGTTGTAATTGAAGGGGACGGCATCGGTCCCGAAGTCACCCGACAGGCTATCAAGGTGCTGGACGCCGTAGCCGAACAGGGAGGGCATGAATTCACTTATAAATACTGCCTGATGGGTGCAGACGCTATCGACAAGACGGGGACCCCCTTGCCGGACGAGACCATCGAAGCAGCCCTCAACAGCGATGCTATCCTCTTCGGCGCCATCGGTCATCCCAAATACGACAATGACCCTACGGCCAAAGTACGCCCCGAGCAGGGATTGCTCAAATTAAGAAAGTCATTACAATTGTTTGCCAATATCAGGCCGGTGACCACCTATCCGGCCTTACAACATTTATCCCCCCTCAAGGCCAAGATCCTCGAGGACGTGGATTTTATCATTTTCAGGGAGCTGACAGGAGGCATCTACTTTGGAAAGAAAGAGACGGCCGCCGACGGCAACCAGGCCCTCGACGATTGCACCTACACCCGTGATGAGATCGAGCGCATCGCACACCTGGCTTTCCGCCAGGCCCGGCAAAGAAGAAAAAAGCTGACCCTCGTAGACAAGGCCAACGTACTGGAAACCTCCCGTCTGTGGAGAAGGGTCATCCAGGACATTGCCCGCCAATACAACGATGTAAAGGTCGACTTCCTCTTCGTGGACAATGCCGCCATGCAGATCATTCTAAACCCCAAACAGTTCGATGTCATCCTCACCGAGAATATGTTCGGCGACATCCTCAGCGATGAGGCCAGTGTCATCAGCGGTTCGCTGGGTCTGCTTCCCTCGGCATCCATCGGCAAGGGAGCCGCCCTCTTCGAGCCCATACACGGCTCCTACCCCCAGGCAGCTGGCAAGGACATCGCCAACCCCCTGGGCAGCATCCTCTCTGCAGCCATGCTGCTCGATCATTTCGGTCTTCACAAAGAAGCCGGCAAAATACGCGAAGCCGCCAACTGGACATTGCAGAACAGCTTCGTTACAAAGGACATCGACCCGGTGAATTTTTATTTCACCTCTACCATCGGCGAGCTCATCAGCGACTACGTCGGCGGTAAGATCCCGGGCGACATCCATAAAGAAAATATAGAGTTGAGAAAATCGACAATAATCTAGCGGCGCTCCGCGCCGCCAGGCCGGCCCCGCAAGGGCCGGCAAAAAAAAGTTCATTGTTTATTCGATTGGCGGGAGTATCTTTGATACGAACACATCCTTCATGGACCAACGCAGATTAAATAATGTTATCACTCGACTGGTTTCCACAATTGCTGTGGTGGTGGTGATTATTATTCCTGCGATCCGGGGAGGAGGGTGGTAATAGACTAAACTATACAAATCAAGATACCGCGACCCGCCTCCCAGAGGCGGGTCGCTTCATTTTGCGCCCGGAGCGGACCACAGGTCCGCCGCGCCGCCCGAAGGGCCATCATGAGCGACTGAGAAATGTCCTCAATTTGGTCCGAAGGACCAATCGATAAACAAGTTAAATGGTTTTATATGGCATACTACAATGAAAATACCGTTCTCTGGCTGGACGGCAACATCGTAAAGGCTTCGGAAGCCAAAACCGACCTCTATGGTCAGTCCCTGCACTACGGCTACGCCGTATTCGAAGGCATCCGCTCCTATCGCACCGCCGCCGGCCTCACCAGGATCTTCAAAGAGGTCGAACACTACGAACGCCTCCGCAGATCCGCCGAAGCATTGAATATGCCCTACCGCTACAGCACACGCGAACTCATCGAAGCCACCTACGAGATCCTGGAAAAGAACAAGCTACAGGACGCCTATATCCGTCCCGTTGTCTACGGACCGGCCAATATGAGCTTCAATCCCAACACCGAATCTTATACCGTCATCCAGGTCTGGGAAATGGCCCCCTTCCTCGGTGAAAAATTGTTACGCGTCATGACCTCTTCCTTCCAACGCCCCAATCCCAAAGGCTTTAAGATCGAGGCAAAGGCATCCGGCCACTACGTCAACTCCATCCTCGCCAGCCAGGAAGCCAAAGGCAAAGGCTTCGACGAGGCCCTGCTCACAGACATGAACGGCTTCATCGCCGAAGGCCCCGGCGCCAATATGTTCTTTGAAAAGGACGGTAAGCTCTTTACACCCGCCCCCGGCAATATCCTGCCGGGCATCACCCGCGCCACCGTGCTGGAGATAGCCACCGGGCTGGGCATACCCGTCGAAGAAGGCCAGTACACTATCCAGCAGCTAAAGACAGCTGACGCCGCCTTCTTCTGTGGCACCGCCGCGGAGGTCATTGGCTGGGAATCCATCGACGACACGAAATTCCCTGCTCCCTGGAAGGACACCGTGGGACGTAAAGTACAGCAGGCCTATATGGACAGGGTCACCGAAAAACAGCATCAACTGGCAACAGCATAAAGAACCAGCATAATAACGACATGGAACTGAACAAATACAGCAAAACACTCACACAGGACATTACACAACCCGCCGCACAGGCGATGTTGTACGGCATTGGTCTCACAGACGAAGATCTCAAAAAAGCACAGGTAGGCATCGCCAGCATGGGCTATGATGGTAACACCTGCAACATGCACCTCAACGATCTCGCTAAGGTCGTAAAGGACGGAGTATGGAGCAACGACCTGGTAGGACTCATCTTCAATACCATCGGCGTCAGCGACGGTATGAGCAACGGCACCGACGGCATGCGCTATTCCCTCGTCAGCCGCGATATCATCGCCGACTCCATCGAAGCCGTCTGCGGCGCACAATACTATGACGCGCTCATCGCCCTTCCCGGCTGCGATAAGAACATGCCCGGCTCCATTATGGCCATGGGCCGACTCAACCGCCCCTCCATCATGGTATACGGCGGCACCATTGCCCCCGGTCATTATAAAGGACAGGACCTCAACATCGTCTCCGCCTTCGAAGCGCTGGGACAAAAGATCGCCGGCAAGCTCGACGAAGCCGACTTCAAAGGCATCGTGATGAACTCCTGCCCCGGCGCAGGCGCCTGCGGCGGCATGTACACAGCCAATACTATGGCAGCCGCCATCGAAGCCCTGGGTATGAGCCTCCCTTACTCCTCTTCCAACCCCGCGCTCAGCGAAGAAAAAAAGAAAGAATGCCACGCAGCCGGCACAGCGATACGCCTCCTGCTGGAGAAAGATATCAAGCCGCGCGACATCATGACCCGCAAGGCTTTCGAAAATGCCATCGTCACCATCATGGTGCTGGGAGGCAGCACCAACGCCGTCCTCCACCTCATCGCCATGGCCCGTAGCGTGGATGTTCCTCTGACCCAAAATGACTTCCAGGCCATCAGCGACAGGATCCCCGTACTGGCAGACTTCAAACCCAGCGGCAAATACCTGATGCAGGACCTTCACGACCACGGAGGCATCCCCGCCGTCATGAAATACCTCCTGGAAAAAGGATTGCTCCATGGCGAATGTCTCACCGTCACAGGTAAGACGCTGGCGGAAAATCTGAAAGACATCCCCGCCATCGACTTTAAAGAACAGGATATCATCCATCCCCTGGAAAAACCCATCAAGGCCACCGGTCACCTGCAGATCCTATACGGCAACCTCGCCTCCGGCGGCAGCGTCGCCAAGATCAGCGGCAAGGAAGGCGAAAGGTTCGAAGGCCCCGCCCGCGTATTCGATGGCGAACACGACCTGATCGATGGCATCAATACAGGAAAGATAAAGCCAGGGGATGTGGTGGTCATCCGCTACGTAGGCCCCAAAGGAGCTCCCGGTATGCCCGAAATGCTGAAACCCACCTCCGCGCTTATTGGCGCCGGCCTGGGAAAAAGCGTGGCCCTCATCACAGACGGTCGCTTCAGCGGCGGCACCCACGGCTTCGTCGTAGGTCATATCACACCCGAAGCCTATGCAGGAGGCGCCATAGCGCTCGTAAAGGATGATGACACCATCGAGCTCGATGCGACAAAAAATACCATTACGCTGAAGATCTCCCCCGAGGAGCTGGCCAAAAGACAGGCAGCCTGGAAACAGCCGCCGCTGAAAGCCACCAGGGGGCTCTTATATAAATACGCAAAACAAGTAAAGAACGCAGCCGAAGGATGCGTTACCGACGAATTTTAACACCGGTCTCCCGGCCACGTTGAACAACAAAAAATATTTTATGAGCAATAGCACAACCACATCCGCACCCGCCCAGCCAAAGGCCAAAACCGCCGCCCAAAAGGCTGCTCCCGCCACCCGCGAGATCAACGGCTCCGTCGCTGTCCTCGAAGCTTTCCTGGAAGAAGGCGTAGACACCATCTTCGGCTATCCCGGCGGCGCCATCATGCCCATCTATGATGCGCTTTACGACTATCAGGATAAATTGAAACATATCCTCGTTCGTCACGAACAGGGTGGTATACACGCCGCACAGGGTTATGCCCGCGCTTCCGGCAGGACAGGCGTGGTATTCGCCACCAGCGGCCCCGGCGCCACCAACCTCGTCACCGGCCTGGCTGACGCCCTCATCGACAGCACACCACTCGTTTGTATCACCGGCCAGGTCTTTGCTCACCTGCTCGGCACAGACGCCTTCCAGGAGACGGACGTGATCAACATCACCACGCCCATTACAAAGTGGAACTACCAGGTCACCGACGCCACGGAAATACCATCCGTCCTGGCCAAAGCATTCTACATCGCCGGCAGCGGCCGCCCCGGTCCCGTGCTCATCGATATCACCAAAAACGCGCAGCTGCAGAAGTTCAACTACGAAGGCTACCAAAAATGCAGTCATATCCGCAGCTATAGGCCAAAACCTATCGTACGTAAAGAATATGTCCAAAAAGCAGCCGAGCTGATCAATAAAGCCCAGCGCCCCTTCGTCCTCTTCGGACAAGGCGTCATCCTTGGCCAGGCGGAAAAAGAATTCCGGGCCTTCATAGAAAAAGCCGGCATCCCCTCCGCATGGACCATCATGGGTCTCAGCGCCCTGCCCACCGACCACCCGCTCAACGTTGGCATGCTGGGCATGCACGGCAACTATGGCCCCAACGTACTCACCAACGAATGCGATGTGCTTATCGCGATAGGCATGCGCTTTGACGATCGGGTGACGGGCCGTCTGGACAAATACGCCAAACAAGCCCAGGTCATCCACCTGGACATCGACCCGGCCGAGATAGATAAGAACGTAAAATCCACCGTACCCGTCTGGGGCGATTGCAAAGAAACCCTGCCCATGCTCACCGGGCTGGTAGAGAAAAAGACATACCCACAGTGGCTCCAAAGATTCAAAGACTACTATAAGGAAGAGGTGGATGCCGTCATACACGAGGAGCTCAACCCCACCGCTGAACAGATGACGATGGGCGAAGTGATGAAAGTCCTCAACGAGCACACGGGCGGCAACGCCATCATCGTGACGGATGTAGGTCAGCACCAGATGGTAGCCTGCCGCTATGCCCGATTCAACCAGTCTCATAGCAATATCACCTCCGGAGGGCTCGGCACCATGGGCTTCGGACTGCCCGCCGCCATCGGCGCCAAGTTCGGCGCTCCCGACCGCACCGTCGTCTCTATCAGTGGCGACGGAGGCTTTCAAATGACCCTCCAGGAACTGGGCACCATCATGCAAAGCGAGATAGACGTGAAGATCCTGGTCCTGAACAACCGGTTCCTGGGAATGGTACGCCAGTGGCAGCAGCTCTTCCACGACAAACGCTATTCCTTCGTTGATATCACCAGCCCCGACTTCGTCACCGTGGCTAAAGGTTATGGCATCGCCGGAAAAAGCATCGACAAAAGAAAAGATCTGGAACAGGCGGTAAAAGAAATGCTCGATCACAAAGGGTCCTACCTGCTGGAAGTATTCGTAGGCAAGGAAAACAACGTGTTCCCCATGGTGCCCCAGGGTTGCAGCGTCGCCGAGATCAGGCTTAAATAATCCATTCCCTGGCCCGCCGGCCCTGCCCGCGGTCTGTTTAAAATGTATCGAATGCAAACAAGGACAAATACCAGCTGGAATGCTTCCCTCTACGACGGCAAACACTCGTTTGTCTTCAAATACGGAGAGGACCTCATCAGCATGCTTTCCCCACAGGCAGGCGAAAGGATCCTGGACCTGGGTTGCGGTACAGGACACCTCACCCACCAGATCTCCCTCACCGGCGCACGGGTGACAGGTATCGACAGCTCCGCCTCCATGATCGAAAAAGCATCGGCTATCTTTCCGGACATCGACTTCCGGGTCATGTCCGCCACCGACTTCTATTTCGACGAGAGCTTCGACGCCATCTTCTCCAATGCCGTGCTCCATTGGGTACTGGACAAAGAAGCCGCCGTCGACTGCATCACACGCCATCTTCGTCCCGGAGGCCGCTTCGTGCTGGAGATGGGCGGAAAAGGCAATGTGGAAGACATCGTGGTCAATACCCGCAAGGTCCTCACCCGTCACGGATATTATAAGAATGCCACCACCCAGCTCTGGTACTTCCCTTCTTTGGGGGAATATACCTCCCTCCTGGAAAAGAAAGGCTTTCGTATCAACTACGCATCGCATTACGACAGACCGACGGAATTACAGGACACGGAAAATGGCATCAAGGACTGGATCAGGATGTTCGGCAATGCGTTCTTTAAGAATATCCCGGAACAGAACATCGACCCCGTTCTGGAAGAGATACAAGAGTCGGTACGGCCCACCAACTACCGCAATCACAAATGGTATGGCAACTATAAAAGATTGAGAATAGAGGCAGTTAAATCATAAAAATCAAGAGCCGCCGGCATGGCCGGCGGCCAAACCAAAAGGTATGAACAAGCAACAATACACCATCACGGTCTACACGGAAAACCAGATCGGCCTGCTCAACCGCATCGCCATCCTCTTCTCCCGCCGTAAGATCAATGTCGAGAGCCTCAACACCTCTCCCTCCGAATCCGAAGGCATCCATCGCTTCACCATCGTTATCAACGAGACGGAAGAAGTAGTGAGAAAGCTCTGCCGCCAGATAGAAAAACAGGTAGACATCCTCAAAGCCTACTACAACACCAATGACGAGATCATCTGGCAGGAGATGGCCCTCTACAAAGTGTCCACGGAAGAGATAGCCGAAAAAGTAAAGGTCGAACGCCTCCTCCGTGAATACGGAGCCCGCGCCGTAGTGATCCGTAAGGACTACACCGTCTTCGAGACCACCGGACAAAGGGAAGAGACCAACAAGCTCGTCGAAGTCCTGGAACCATACGGCCTCATCGAATTCGTACGCAGCGCCCGGGTTGCCATCATCAAAGACAGCCATGGCTTCCACGAAAAATTGAAGGAATTCGAATTGAGCGAACCCGGCGAAGAGGTGGTGGAGAATAAATACCTCGACCAGCAGGACAAGGTTTTCACAATGTAAAAACAGGGTCGCAGACCCGTCACAATCATACAAACTCCAAAAAACAGAATAACATGGCAAAGTTAAATTTCGGCGGCGTGGAAGAAAATGTAGTCACAAGGGAAGAATTCCCACTCGCCAAAGCACAGCAGGTATTGAAAAATGAAGTGGTAGCTGTCATCGGCTACGGCGTCCAGGGACCCGGCCAGTCGTTGAATCAAAAAGATAATGGTATCAATGTCATCGTAGGACAGCGGAAAAATTCCAAATCCTGGGATAAGGCTGTACGGGATGGATTCGTTCCCGGTCAGACCCTGTTCGACATCGAAGAAGCGCTCCAGAAAGGTACCATCATCTGCTACCTGCTCAGCGATGCCGCCCAGATCCAGCTGTGGCCCACTGTAAAAAAACACCTGACCCCCGGCAAAGCATTATACTTCTCCCATGGCTTCGGTATCACCTTTAACGAACAGACAGGCATCGTTCCTCCCAAGGACGTAGACGTATTCCTGGTTGCCCCTAAAGGCTCCGGCACTTCTCTGAGAAGAATGTTCCTCCAGGGCCGTGGACTCAATAGCAGCTACGCCATCTTCCAGGATGCCACCGGCAAGGCAAAAGATCGCGTTATCGCCCTCGGCATCGCCGTAGGTTCCGGCTATCTGTTCGAAACGGATTTCCGCAAGGAAGTATTCAGCGACCTCACAGGCGAAAGAGGAACCCTCATGGGCGCCATCCAGGGCATCTTCGCCGCGCAATACGAAGTGCTCCGCAAAAAAGGTCATACCCCTTCCGAAGCCTTTAACGAAACAGTGGAAGAGCTGACCCAATCCCTGATGCCATTGGTAGCAGAGAATGGCATGGACTGGATGTACGCCAACTGCTCCACCACCGCGCAAAGAGGCGCCCTGGATTGGTGGAAGAAATTCCGCGACGCTACCCTGCCCGTCTTCAACGAGCTGTATGAAAGCGTAGCCACCGGTAAGGAATCCCAACGCTCCATCGACTCCAACAGCCAGCCGGACTATCGCGAAAAGCTGGAAGCGGAGCTGAAAGAGCTGCGTGAAAGCGAACTCTGGCAGGCAGGCAAGACGGTGAGAAGCCTCCGTCCCGAAAACCAGGCCGTTCCCGAAAAGAAAGCCAAAGAAGCAGTAAATGCATAGCACATCACTTTCTCCGGCGCCCTTAACAGGGGCGCCGGAATTAAATTTCCAGGCAGCCGCGGCCAGATTGAAGAAAGTAGTCAAACGGACACCGCTCACCTACAATCACAATCTCTCCCGCAAATATGCCTGCAAGGTCTACCTGAAAAGAGAAGACCTGCAGGTAGTCCGTTCCTATAAGCTGCGTGGCGCCTACAACATGATGGTAAGCTTACCCGTAGCACAGCTGCAAAAAGGGGTCGTATGCGCCAGCGCCGGCAACCACGCCCAGGGATTCGCTTACTCCTGCCGCAAACTGGGAGTAAAAGGCGTGGTATTCATGCCCATCATCACCCCCAAACAAAAGGTCACACAAACCCGGATGTTCGGAGAGAACAATATCGAGATCGTCCTCACCGGCGACACCTTCGATGACTGCGCTATTGCAGCCATACAATACACGGAAGCCCGGGGCATGACCTTCATCCCTCCCTTCGACGATCCCCGCATCATCGAAGGACAAGGCACCGTGGCGGTAGAGATCCTGGAAGACCAGCCGGAGATCGACTATCTGTTCGTCCCAGTGGGCGGCGGAGGCCTCGCATCCGGCGTAGGCACTTATTTCAAAACATACTCCCCCGGCACAAAGATCATCGGCGTGGAGCCCGAAGGCGCCCCCTCCATGAAGGAAGCCCTGAAAGCAGGCCACCCCGTGACCCTCGATAACATCGAACGGTTCGTGGACGGCGCCGCCGTAAAAAGAATAGGCGACCTCACTTTCCGCTACTGCCGGGAAGTATTGGACGATATGCACCTCGTACCCGAAGGTAAAGCCTGCTCCACCA
Organism: Puia sp.; assembly: GCA_035545935.1. Taxonomy (GTDB): domain Bacteria; phylum Bacteroidota; class Bacteroidia; order Chitinophagales; family Chitinophagaceae; genus Puia. The sequence continues at coordinate 28,252 of DASZXP010000043.1, forward strand.
TCCTCAGGCTGTACAACGAGGACGCCATCGTCGTCGAACCCGCCGGCGCCCTCAGCATCGCGGCCCTGGATGACTATGCCGACGCCATAAAAGGCAGGACGGTCGTCTGCATCGTCAGCGGTAGCAACAACGACATCGATCGCATGCAGGAAATAAAGGAAAGGTCCCTGCAATATGAAGGACTAAAACATTACTTCCTGGTAAGATTCGCCCAACGCCCCGGCGCGCTAAAGGAATTTGTGAACCATGTCCTGGGACCCGGCGACGATATCACCCGCTTCGAATACATGCAGAAAACCAATAAGGAGACAGGCCACGCCCTGGTAGGCATCGAGCTCCGTGACAAAAAGGACTACCAGACCCTTATCGACAACATGAAGAAATTCAACATATCCTATACAGAGCTCAATAAGAACGACACCCTTTTCGGCTACCTCGTATAGCTGTCAGGAACATCCCGACCCCTGATCACCCGGATCATCCAATATCCCCCCAAAAGCCCTCCGGCGCCTTGCTAAACATGACCCCGGTCATTCACACCCTGTGAAAAACTAATTAACGGAAATTTAATTATTAGCGATTTTTTTCGTAACTTTATTCGCTTGCTTGCTATCCTTCTTAGAATATTTTCTAAGGATTTATATAAAAAATTGAAAAAAGTCTAATCTATTAATTGCGTATGGTAAGCAAAGGTTTATACCGCCCTGAATTTGAACACGATGCGTGTGGCATTGGATTCGTTGCCAACATCAAAAGCAACAAATCTCATCAGATCATTTCCGATGCGCTGACCATCCTGGAAAATATGGAGCATCGCGGGGCCTGCGGCTGTGAGAACAACACCGGCGACGGAGCCGGCATCATGATCCAGACACCCCATGAGTTCTTTTTCGACGAATGCGTCAAGCTGGGCATCCATTTACCTCCTTATGGCAAATATGGCGTAGGTATGCTCTTCTTCCCCCGGGACATCCGGTTGAAGGAAGAATGCCGTGATATCTTCTCCCGCTCCGCCGAAAAGCTCGGTCTGGAGATCCTGGGCTATCGCAAGGTACCCGTCAACCCCGAAGGCATCGGTCCTACCGCCCTCTCCGTCGAGCCCGAAATGGAACAGGTATTCATCGCCTGCCCCGACCATATCAAACAACCCGACGACTTCGAAAGAAAGCTCTTTCTGCTGCGCAACTACGCCGGCAATACCATCAACAACACGATAAAAAAGGACGCCATCGGATTTTATGTGGCTTCCCTCTCCTATAAGACAGTCGTCTACAAAGGCCAGCTCACCAGCAGCCAGGTTAGACACTACTTCCCCGATCTGAGCAACAAACGTCTCGTCTCGGCCTTTGGCCTTGTACACAGCCGCTTTGCCACCAATACCTTCCCTTCCTGGAAACTGGCCCAGCCGTTCCGCTTCATTGCGCACAACGGTGAGATCAATACCCTCCAGGGTAATCTCAACTGGCTCAAGACGGGCGAAAAAGGCTTTATCTCTCCCTACTTCACCAAGGAGGAAATGGAAATGCTCCTGCCCATCATCGCAGAAGGCCAGTCCGACTCCGCCTGCCTGGATAATGTCATCGAGCTGCTGACCCTTTGCGGTCGCTCCCTCCCCCACGTGATGATGATGCTGATACCCGAAGCATGGGATGGCAACGAACAAATGGACCCCGTGAAAAAAGCGTTCTACGAATTCCACGCTTCCATCATGGAACCCTGGGACGGCCCCGCTTCCATCTCCTTTACGGACGGAAAGATCATCGGCGCTACCCTTGATCGCAACGGCCTCCGTCCTTCCCGCTACTGCGTCACCACCGACGACAGGGTCATCATGGCATCCGAAACAGGCGCCCTCCCCGTCGACCCACGGCTGGTCAAGGAAAAAGGAAGACTCCAGCCCGGGAAGATGTTCGTGGTGGACCTGGAGCAGGAACGCATCATCAGCGACGACGAGCTGAAAAGCACCATCTGCTCTCAAAAACCCTATGCAGAATGGCTGAATAAATACAAGATCCGGCTGGAAGAGCTGCCCGAACCAAGGGTCATGTTCACCCACCTGGAACCCGATCAGATCTTCAAATACCAGAAAGCCTTCGGCTATTCTACCGAAGACCTGGATAACCTCATTGCCCCCATGGCCCTCGATGGGAAAGAACCCATTGGCTCCATGGGCACTGACGTGCCCCTGGCCGTGCTCAGCGACCAGCCTCAGCACCTCAGCAGCTACTTCAAACAGCTCTTCGCACAGGTGACCAACCCACCCATCGATCCCATCCGGGAAAGATTGGTAATGTCCCTGGCCAGCTTCGTAGGCGGTAACGCCAATCTGCTGGAAGAAGATCCCCTGGCCTGTCACAGCGTAGCCCTCAAGCACCCCGTGCTGAGCAACCATGAGCTGGAAAAGATCCGCAGCATCGACACCGGCGTATTCCAGGCCAAGACGCTGCAAACGTATTTCAGGGCCGACGGCAAGCCCGGTTCCCTCCAGGCTGGTCTCGACCGCCTCTGCCGCTATGCAGTGGACGCCGTACAGGACGGCTTCGAGGTCCTTATCCTCACCGACAGGGCCATTGACTCCGATCACGCACCGATCCCCTCCCTGCTGGCAGCTTCCGCCGTACACCATCACCTCATCCGCAAAGGCTATCGCGGACAGGTAGGCATCATCGTGGAAGCCGGCGACGTATGGGAAGTACATCATTTCGCCTGTCTCATCGGGTTTGGCGCCACCGCCATCAACCCCTACCTGGCGCTCTCCTCCATCCGCGACATGAAACTGTCCGGCCGCCTGGAGACGGACCTGGATGCAGAACAGCTGAAAAAGAACTATATCAAGGCCGTCTGCGACGGATTGCTCAAGGTCTTCTCCAAGATGGGGATCTCCACCCTGCAAAGCTACCAGGGCGCACAGATCTTCGAGATCATCGGCCTCAACCACACCGTGGTCGATAAATACTTCACCGGCGCTACCTCCCGCATCGAAGGGATGGGCCTGGATGAGATTGCCAAAGAAACACTGTCTAAACACTACTTCGCATTCAGCCGTAAGGATATCCCGGTTGAAAGACTGCCCGTGGGCGGCATCTACCAGTGGAAGAGAAAAGGTGAATTCCACCTCTTCAACCCCCAGACCATCCACCTGCTGCAGTACTCCACCCGGATGAATGACTACAACACGTTCAAGAAATACTCCAAGCTCGTCAACGACCAGAGCGAAAAGGCAGCCACGCTGAGAAGCCTGCTCACCTTCAAAAGGAACAGACCTTCCATTTCCCTGGAAGAGGTCGAGCCGGCCGAGAGCATTTACAAACGGTTTGCCACCGGCGCCATGTCCTTTGGCTCCATCTCCCACGAAGCCCACTCCACCCTGGCCATCGCCATGAACAGGCTGGGCGGTAAAAGCAACACCGGCGAGGGAGGTGAGGACGAGATCCGCTACGAGACGCTGACCAACTGCGACTCTAAGCGCTCCGCCATCAAACAGGTAGCATCCGCACGATTCGGCGTCACCAGCTACTACCTCACCATGGCCGACGAGCTCCAGATCAAGATGGCCCAGGGTGCAAAACCCGGCGAAGGCGGACAGCTCCCCGGTCATAAAGTAGACGAATGGATCGGTAAAGTACGTCACTCTACCCCCGGCGTGGGACTCATCTCTCCCCCGCCCCATCACGATATCTATTCCATCGAAGACCTGGCGCAGCTGATCTTCGACCTTAAAAATGCCAACCGCGCCGCACGCATCAGCGTCAAGCTGGTATCCAAGGCCGGCGTAGGCACCATCGCTGCAGGGGTCGCCAAGGCCAAGTCGGATGTTATCCTCATCTCGGGACACGACGGCGGCACAGGCGCTTCTCCCATCAGCTCCATCAAACATGCGGGCCTGCCCTGGGAGCTCGGACTCGCCGAATCGCATCAGACCCTCGTAAAAAACAAATTACGCAGCCGCGTCGTCCTCCAGGCCGACGGACAGATGAAGACAGGAAGAGACATCGCCATCGCTACCTTGTTAGGTGCGGAAGAATGGGGCCTCGCTACCACCGCGCTGGTAGTGGAAGGATGTATCATGATGCGCAAATGCCATCTCAACACCTGCCCCGTAGGCGTCGCCACACAGGACCCCGAGCTCCGCAAACGCTTCTCCGGAGATGCCGGCCATGTCGTCAACTTCTTCCAGTTCATTACACAGGAGCTGAGAGAGATCATGGCTGAGCTGGGCTTCCGCACCATCGATGAGATGGTGGGCCAGGTAGATTGCCTGAATGTACGGGAAAATATCGGCCACTGGAAATACAGCAAGCTCGACCTCTCCCCCATCCTGTACAAGGAACCCGCTTCCATGTACACGGGACTGCACAAACAGGAAGAGCAGGATCATGGGCTGGAAGGACTGCTGGACTGGAAGCTGCTGGACGCGGCGCAGCCCGCCCTGCACCAACGGCAAAAAGTATACGCCTCCTTTGCCATCCGGAACACCGATCGCACCGTAAGCACCATCCTCTCCAACGAGATCTCCAAACTATACAGATCTGCCGGACTGCCCGAAGATACCTTGCACTATAAGTTCACAGGCACCGCGGGCCAAAGCTTCGGCGCCTTTGGCGCCAACGGCGTAACGCTGGAGCTGGAAGGAGACGCCAACGACTACTTTGGTAAAGGGCTCTCCGGATCGAGACTCATCGTTTACCCTTCTCCCAATGCAGCCTTCGTGCCCGAAGAGAACAGCATCATCGGCAACGTGGCCTTCTATGGCGCCACCTCCGGTGAAGCCTTTATCCGGGGCAAGGCGGGTGAACGATTTGCCGTCCGCAACTCCGGCGTAAAAGCCGTAGTCGAAGGCGTAGGCGATCACGGCTGCGAATACATGACAGGCGGCAGGGTCGTCATCCTCGGTAACACAGGCCGCAACTTCGCCGCGGGCATGAGCGGTGGCATCGCCTATGTATACGACGTGAGAGGACAATTCCCCGCACTGTGCAACAAAGAGATGGTAGACCTGGATCCCGTAGGCGCCGGCGATATCGCCGAGCTGAAAGATCTGATCCAACAGCACTATGCTTATACAGGCAGCGCCGTCGCCAAATTCGTCCTCGACGACTTTGAGAACCAGCTGCAGCATTTTGTAAAGGTCTTCCCAAGAGATTACAAAAAGGTACTATTGGAAAAAAGTCATAAACAAACGGTCCGTTCATAAAATGGATCGCGCCGCCCACAGGGACAACGGATAAGTCCCCGGGCCGTCAGACCACGGTCCCAGGACATTGAGAACGCGGAGTAGGCTCTCATGTGTGACTCAGCCACTCCGTTGTTCTCTGTGGGCGGAAAATTGGAAATAACACTTCAAATAATACAGCAGAAATGGGCAAACCCACAGGATTTCTGGAATTTACCAGAGAATTACCCTCCAAACGCCCCGTGCAGGAGAGGAAGAATGATTATAACGAATTCGTATCCCCCTACAAGGACACCCAGCTCAACCAGCAGGCCGCCCGTTGTATGAACTGCGGGATCCCCTTTTGTCATCACGGATGCCCCCTGGGAAATGTGATCCCCGAATTCAATGACGCCGTCTATCGCCAGAATTGGAAAGACGCCTACGAGATCCTCACCTCTACGAATAACTTCCCCGAATTCACAGGCCGTATCTGCCCCGCCCCCTGCGAAAGCAGCTGCGTGCTGGGTATCAACCAGCCGCCCGTGGCCATCGAAGAAATAGAAAAACATATTATAGAGATCGCTTTCCAGAAAGGTCTCGTCAAAGCCCGCAAGCCGGCCGTCCGCACAGGTAAAAAGGTAGCCGTCATCGGCTCCGGTCCCGCCGGACTGGCAGCAGCCGACCAGCTTAACGCAGCCGGTCACACGGTCACCGTCTTCGAAAGGGACGACGAGCCCGGTGGACTCCTCCGCTATGGCATCCCTGACTTCAAGCTGGAAAAATGGGTGGTGGCACGCCGCATCAAGCTCATGGAAGAAGAAGGCGTCACCTTTAAATGCAATGCGAATGTCGGCGCTGGCGTCAGCATCAACGACCTGCTGCGCGAATACCACGCCATCGTGCTGGCCGGCGGATCGACCATTCCCCGCGACCTGCCCATACAGGGACGGGAATTGAAAGGCATCCACTTTGCCATGGACTTCCTCAAACAACAGAACAAAAGGGTCAGCAACCTGCCCGTCGACGGCGAAGCCCTCATGGCCACCGGCAAGAACGTAGTGGTCATCGGCGGCGGCGACACCGGCAGCGACTGCGTAGGCACCTCCAATAGACATAAAGCCAGATCCATCACCCAGTTCGAGCTCCTGCCCAAGCCGCCGGAAGCCCGCACGGCACATATGCCCTGGCCCACCTACCCCATGGTCCTCAAAACCTCCTCTTCCCACGAAGAAGGAGCCGACAGACATTGGGCCGTAGCCACCAAAGAATTCATCGGAGATGAAAAAGGTCACCTCAAGGCGCTTAAAATAGTCACGCTGGAATGGAAGCTCACCGAAGAAGGCCGCGCCGCCAGCTTTGTGGAAATAGCCGGCAGCGAAAGAGAGATCCCCTGCGAGCTCGCCCTCTTCGCCATGGGCTTCGTATCCCCCCAGCACGAAGGACTCCTCCAGGAGCTCGGCGTCGAGCTGGACGAAAGAGGCAATGTCAAAGCCCCCGAAAAGACCTATCAGACCAATATCGCCAAAGTATTCACAGCCGGCGATATGCGCCGGGGACAATCCCTCGTCGTCTGGGCCATCAGCGAAGGCCGCGAATGCGCCCGTAAAGTGGATGAATACCTGATGGGAACATCTCTGCTGGAAAGAAAAGACCAAAGCCTTATAGCGCTCTAGCGCATCGTCAATGATATGCAGCCCCCTCTTTGTTTAAAAGAGGGGGCTTTTCTTTTCATATTGAAAAAGTTCGCTCAAATTTCCTTAAACAAACCTCCAATTTTCTGCTATTTTTTTGAACAACTTCAATATTTAATTTCATAAAGAAAATATAAAGACAGCTGTAATTATCTAATTATTAATTTTTTAACGCCATTTAACAGCGTTAGATTATTTATATTAGTTTTTATTATATACAATATTTTTTGACGAAAACTATCTTGCGTTGACTATATTAGCATTACAAACATCACTTATAAATATTTTTAATGTGACGATCCAGTAGCCCTCCTCCTAACTGCCGGCACCAGCTGACAGTATCACCGGCCCTTTTTTATTCATTCACCAAAACAATCAGCAAATGCGAAGGATCATCACTCTTTCCCTTATTACGACCATCATATGCTCTTCCGTCTGGGCGCAGACCACCACCGACACCGCCAAAGCTGCCGCCCCCGCTCCGGCCCTGTCCATCACCGGATCGGCCGACCTGTACTACCGGTACAACTTTAACAAGGAAGTGAATAGCTATACCAGCTTCACCGGCAGCCATAACCAGGCCAGACTGGGCATGGCCACGCTCAAAGTAGAGCACAAGACGGAAAAAGTGGACCTGGTAGCCGACCTGGGATTCGGCCCGAGAGCCAGGGAATTTGCCTACACCGACGACGGCATCACACAGGCTATCAAACAATTGTATATCAGCTATTCCCCCGCTGCCTGGATCAAGCTTACAGGCGGCACCTGGGCCACACACGTAGGCTATGAGGTCCTCGACGCCTATGCCAACCGCAACTATAGCATGTCCTATATGTTCACCAACGGCCCCTTCTCCCACACCGGCCTCAAAGCAGACCTTACCTTCGGAAAAAGCGGCCTCATGATCGGCGTCTCCAACCCCACCGACTATCGCATCGTCCCCGAAACCGATAAGAATAACAAGAACCTCCTGGCCCAATACAGCTACGCCCCCAACGACAACTACAAATTCTACCTGAACTACGTAGGCGGCAAGGACGTGGCCGACAACAAGATCCATCAGTACGACCTCGTAGCCACCGGCAAGCTCAGCAACCTCGTCAGCCTGGGGATCAACGGCACCGTGAACAAATCCAGCTACACCGCCGACGACTATGCCACCTCGCACACCTGGTGGGGATCAGCGCTCTATGTCAACCTCGACCCAAAACCCTGGTTCGGACTTACTCTCCGGGGCGAATATTTCAGCGACAAGGATAATATCAAAATACCCTCCGGCAAAGTCATCGCCGGCACGCTCACCGCACAGTTCAAAGTGGACGGCTTCATCTTCATGCCCGAATTCCGGTATGATCACGCCAACACCGAAGACATGTTCCTGAAGAGCGATGGCGCAACAGGCACCAAGGGCACAGCCAGCTTCCTGATCGCCGCCGTCTATTCATTCTGACCAAAACACCAGATCACTACCACTCCATTATTGACCTAAAATAAACTTATTTATATGCCTAACCTAAGTACTTAAACATTCTTTCACCAATAAAAAACCAACGCAAAATGGGAGTAACCAATTTTATTAAAAGCAGATTGGGACTGGCAGGAAATGGGAACCTGCCGGAACTGGTCAGGTTGACAAAAAAAGATAAGTGGCGTATCGCCGGCGGGATGTTCGCAGGCAAGATAATAGGCATCTTCATAGTCCTGCTGGCTATGGGATTCCTGCCTGCTATCATCGGCGGCACACCGGCACACGCACAAGCCCCGGCTTACACGGCTCACGAAACCACCTTTATGAATCCAGCCAATACCATCTGGACATTGGTTGCGGCCTTCCTCGTATTCGGTATGCAGCCGGGCTTCGTATTTCTGGAAGCAGGTTTCGCCAGGAAAAAAGAAACAGTCAACGTACTGATGGAATGTATCTTCGATACCTGCATATGCGGTATCCTCTTCTGGGCCATCGGCTATGCATTCATGTTTGGACAGGGCAATGGCTTTATTGGATGGGGCGGGGGAGCCCTGGCAGGCGGCGACGCCAAACCCTGGTTCTTCCTCCAAAATACACCCGATACGTACGGTAGCACCGGCGTTCCGGTATTGGCGCACTGGATCTTTCAGTTTGCTTTCGCGGATACTACATCCACCGTTACTTCCGGAGCCATGATCGGTCGCACCAGCTTCCGCGGCGATATCCTCTATAGCATCGGCGTCACGGGCTTCATCTATCCGATCATCGGCCACTGGGCATGGGGTCCCGACGGCTGGCTGGCCCTCATGGGCTCCAAAGATCATTTCCTGCCCCACCTGGGTAATGGTTTCCGCGATTTCGCCGGATCCACCGTCGTACACACCATCGGTGGTATGGTATCCCTCGCCGGCGCCATCGTGCTGGGCCCACGCCTGGGACGCAAATTCAAACGCGACGGCGGCGGAATGCCCGCCCCACACAACCTGACAGTGGCCGCCGTGGGTGGCTTTATCCTCTGGTTCGGCTGGTACGGCTTCAACCCCGGTAGCACGCTGTCCGCCATGGATATGCAAGGCATCGGTCGCGTAGCCGCCAACACTACCCTGGCTGCCTGCGCAGGCGGTATCTCCGCTATGTATATGGCCCTTTGGTTCGGCGATACAAAAGGCAAGTTCGATCTCGGCTATACCACCAACGGCTTCCTCGCGGGATTGGTAGCCATTACCTGCCCCTGCTATTGGGTGTCCCCCTTAGGCGCCATCATCCTGGGCCTCATAGCAGGCATCGTGGTCTGGACAGCGCTCAATCTGATGGAACACTGGCGCATCGATGATCCCATCGGAGCAGTCGCCGTTCACGGCTTCTGTGGCATCTGGGGAACCCTTTCCCTGGGCCTCTTCGCCAGCGGCCAATACGGTGTCACCGGCCCCACAGGCCCCGATAACTCAGCTCCCGTCACCGGCCTCTTCTACGGCGGAGGCATGGGAGTGCTCAAAGCGCAATTCATCGGCAGCCTCACCGTCACAGTAGCCACACTGACCGTCTCATTCGTACTGATGTGGGTGATCAAACAGCTCCCCTACCCCTGGAAACTCCGCGTCGAACCCGAAGGCGAAACAGGCCCCGGCGGTCTCGATGTATTCGAACACGGCACCGAGGCTTATCCCTTCCAGGGTTAAGTCGTCTTGCATACACTACTACTACACAAAGATCCCGGAGTCACACCCCGGGATCTTGCATTTTATTCCTCACCACACATTTTTCTTCCCCACCGCAAAAAATTTTTAAAAATTTTAAGAATTTTTTTTCGTCATATTAGATAAATAAATAATACATCTTACTCCCTGCATTCCACTTCCTTCTTTTTTATACCCCGAAAAAAAATCAGGTTTTTAATATCACTCTCCCTCTTTTCTCTTCTCACCTGTCTCGAAAATTCGTGTTTTAACACAACCCTGTCGCATGAAACCCTTGCCAGTAAAGGACTTCAGCGTAATTCGCACCGGCGTGCCTATGCATTTGGAACAATATTAGTTCTAACTTTACGTCATAATCACACGAAAAACAATTCGTACATCTCTAAACAAAACCCATCATTAGATATGCACCAGGACCTTAAACACCGTTTGCTCGCCTGGAAGAATGACGTTCAGCCCGGAGAGATCAAAAAGGTGTTCATCGCCGACAACCCTATCACCGCAGGAGAAGATATCGTCCGTCTCGAGATAAGCTTGTCCAACAGGCTCACCGGAAAAAGCAGCCCGCTGATCATGTCCGGTAAATTCCTGACTACCCGGCATCTTTCCAGCGACATCGATCACCTCAACAGCGTTATCGTCTCCCTGGAGAAAGAATTCAACCATCGACACGAACAGATCTTCCACGAGATGGATAAGACACAGCTGGCCCGCTGTGCCGAGCTCAACTAACCAATATAAACCCTGGTCCAAAACATGGACCTCATTTATAAAAAACACACACTATGACAACGATTATCTCATTCGTCGTTTTAATGATCGTGATGCTCGCTCCCCTGTTGAAATCCAGGAAAGCCGCTCACTAAAAGATAAAGGGCCGTCTCATAAAGACGGCCTTTTTTAATATAGGACTAAAGTCGTTTTCAGGTGCCTGCTTCCAGCACCACAATTCCTTATTTCTTCCATCCATTGATACCATAATAGTACGGCGCCTTGGACGCATCCGGCACGCTGTTGTAAGGCTTCTCCCCACGTGATATAAAGAATCCGCCCGCTACCTTATATACAACAATTTTCCGGCCGGCCCGCTCTGCCCAGCCTGTTGAACATATTCAAATACCATAATTAAAATATCATTAGAATTACACCGCGGCATCACTCCACGATTAATTCGTAAATTTGCACGCTGACTATGAAATTGAAAATAAATTTTACCCTGGTCTTTTCCATCATCCTCGCTATGACCATTGTAGCCGGGGCTTTCACTTATTTCCAGACATCCAGCGAAACAGGCGACCTCCGGACCGAATTGCAGGAACGCACCGCCCGCATCGCGGATGCTTATAGCCGCACAGACCTCATACACCTTTTACAGGAAGACAGCACCGGCATCAAACGTTTTTCCGACAGCCTAAGCAAAGACTATAGGATCCTCGGCATCGCCGTCTACTACAACAGCGACAGCATTGTCATACCCGATACTTCCATTCGCCCGCTCGTGACCTATTCCCTCGATTATATCGCGCAGTCTATTACAGCCGATAGCGCCATAGGGAACTTCAAAAAATTCGAAGGAAAGAACTTCTACCAATATATAAGACCCATAAAAAAGAGCACGGTATCCAATGCCGCTCTCGTATTCTACACCGACGCCTCTTACATCGACCATATCATCAGCAATATCTGGCTCCGGAACTTTTTCCGTTGGTTCATACAGGTGCTCATTATTTCCTTCGTCACCATTCTTGTCATTCGATGGGGTATCTTCACCCCACTTAACAAGATCGCAGGCTGGCTGAAAGAAGCCGGCACCGGCAACCTCGACAAGCTCAAACAGCTCTCCCCCACCAACTTCCTCGCACCTATACATAAGGAGATCATCCACATAGCCAGGACAGTTCAGGAGGCCAGGGCTATTGCCGAAGAGGAAGCCCTTCTCCGCTCCAATGCCGAAGCCGTATGGACGCCTGAACGGCTGAGGATCGAGGTAGGCAATCTTCTCCAGGACAGGAAAATGGTAGTGGTTTCCAATCGCGAACCCTACATGCATATCCATTCCGGCCGGGAGATACAATGTATCGTTCCCGCCAGCGGCATGATCACGGCAATGGAACCCATTCTCAAGGCCTGCGGCGGCCTGTGGATCGCCTCCGGTATGGGCGATGCGGATAAAGAGACAGTAGATAAGCACGACAAGATCCTCGTCCCCCCGGATAAGCCGGAATACACGCTACGACGGCTCTGGCTTACAAAGGAAGAAGAAGATCATTTCTATTATGGTTTCTCCAATGAAGGGCTCTGGCCGCTCTGTCACATCGCGCATACACGCCCCGTCTTTAGAAAAGAAGACTGGGAATATTATAAGAAAGTAAATGAAGACTTCGCCAAAGCCATCATCCACGAAATAAGGAACGAAAAAGAACCCTTCATACTTATCCAGGACTATCACTTTGCCATCCTGCCCCGGCTCATCCGAAAAGAACGTCCCGATGCAAGGATCGCTATCTTCTGGCATATCCCCTGGCCCAACGCCGAATCCTTTGGCATCTGCCCCTGGCAGCGGGATATCCTCCATGGCATGCTCGGCGCCGACCTCATCGGCTTCCATACCCAATTCCATTGCAACAACTTCCTGGAAACGGTCAACACCGCCATCGAATCCCGCGTCATCTGGGAAAACTATTCCGTGAAAATAGGAGCCTCCACCACCATCGTCAAACCCTTCCCCATCAGCATCGCCTTTACACTCAAAGACTACGATACCAATAACCCCAAGGCGGACGTCAACAGGCTGCTGGCCGATCACGGCGTCACGACCCAATACCTCGGCATAGGCGTCGATCGCATCGACTATACCAAAGGCATCATCGAAAAATTCCTTGCTATCGAACGCTTCCTGGAAAAAAATCCCGATTACATCGGTAAATTCACTTTCGTACAGGTTGGCGCCCCCAGCCGTACCCTCCTGAAAAACTATGCGGACACCGTCGCCAATGTCGAAAATGAAGCCAACCGTATCAACTGGCGCTTTAAATCCAGGAATTGGAAACCCATTCTTCTATTAAAAAGACACCACAGCCACGAGGAGATCACCCCCTTCTATGTCTCAGCCGACCTTTGCATGGTCACCTCCCTCCATGACGGTATGAACCTCGTAGCAAAAGAATTCATAGCCTCCAGGGGAGACAATGACGGGACACTGATCCTCAGCCGCTTCGCAGGCGCCTCCCAGGAACTGCAGGGCGCACTCGTCGTAAATCCCTATGACATCGAGAAAATGGCCGATGCAATAAAACAGGCCCTGGAAATGCCCCCGGAAGAACAAAAACAACGCATGCAGAAAATGAGACAATCCCTCGTGGAACATAATATATTTTCCTGGGCAGCCCATCTCCTGCGTACAATGGCATCCATCTATCATTAGATCGCTCCTGCCTTATCTCCTACCCTGCTTTTCCAGGTGCGCCAGGTTCCCCAGCAGAGAGATCACCATCTGCGGAGTATGCATGTTGAAGTGCGCAAAAGATGCCTCCGCACCTACCTTGATCGTATAGGCATTACTCACATCCGCCAGCATCCTGAACATATCCTCATCCGTACGATCGTCCCCCACCGCCAGGATAAAATCTGCCTCTTCCCGTTCGAGCACCTCGCGTATGGCCGTCCCCTTGTCCGTACCCTCATTCCTCACCTCGATGATCTTATGTCCCATCATGACCTGCAGTCCAAACCCTTCCGTCTGATGACACAGCTCGGCATAAAGCGCCATTTTTACATCCCTGACCTGCTCCACAGGTGAATTCCTGTAATGCCAGACAATAGAGAAATCCTTCTTCTCTATAAAGGAATGCAGACATTCTTTCGCATACCGCTCCATCACCGGCTCTACTATTCTCCTCCATTGGACGGCAGGCAGCGCTCTCTCCTCCCATCGTCCCTGGGAATGTCGTATTCTCGCCCCATGCTCGGCAATGATATGCACCGGCAAATGCCCCAGCCAGCTATCCAGTGTCCAGCCATCTCTGCCACTGACGATATACACCATGTTCTCCGGGCTTCTGGCTATGCTCCCCAGCGTCTCTAAAAGTATATTGTCAGGCCTCGCCAGGTTCGGAAGACGAAAAAATGGCGTTAAAGTCCCATCATAATCCAATAAAAAAAGTCGCTTTCGCGCACGAAGGTAGCTATCGAGCAGCTCATTCCTGGTCTGCATATCGAAAAATCTTACCTGGAACTCCTGCTGCCGGCGCTTCGATATCCGCAACGCATAAAGCCCATTACGCAACCATTCTCCCTCATCGGCTCCCTCTTCCCTCGCTGGGATCACGGCCGTGCTGACCAGTCTGTCTATTAGCCTGATAACAGATGCATCGTTCTCGACGCCCAGGAAAAATTGTGCGCATTGTAAAAAACAGGCCCGGTCCTCCTGCTCCTGAAAAAGGATCAGATCCGCGCCCAACATTCCATTTAACAGGTCTTCACGACTCCCTCTCGGCGCCTTTTGTAATGCTTCATAAGCAGGAAAAGGCTCGAAAAGAAATAGGCAGATGTTTATCTCCGGCATCCTTTTCCTGATCATGGAAGCCACAGGCAAAAGAAGATGATCCTGGATCCATAGCGTATCGTTCGGTCGGATATACCTTTCCATCGCATCGGCAAACTCTTTACAGATACGGCCGTGATCCCCGGTATCCAGCATTTGCAATATCCCTTTATCTTCCGGAAGATCGCGCTGACCCTGGACGAATACGGGGCATAATCCGAGATCCATGACAGGCATCTCCTCTTTCACCCGTGCCCAAATACCCGTCGTACATCCCGGCATACCTATCCAATTGACCTCGCCAAATGTCATATCCGGATGCTTCGGTATATGACGGATCAATCCGCTCACTCCCGACACAGATAGATCCTTTCTGGAATAGATGTTTATTTTTTCCGCCGTGGTCTCGATCCGCACCGGTAGTCTGTACGCGACAACGAAAAGCCTGCTGACATTCTTACTCACCATAATAAATAGGTTTCGTTCAGGAGTCCATAAATCTAACCCCCAAATTGAAGAATGACATTAGACTGAAATTAGAATCCCATTAGAATTAGGACACCGCCTCTAATTCACCAGATACATCCGGGTGGCCGAATTGATATATTCCGTTGGCTCGAACGCCCCATCGAACGTATCGCTCAACGCATCCAGCTTGACCTCCAACCCCTGCACCTTCACCCCGATCTCGGGATCGTTACGGTACTTCTTTACCAGCTCCTGGTATTTTTCCAGTATCCCCCGTATGTCGAAGGTCAATTGCCCAAATCGCAGCTTCAACGACTGCACATCCAGCAGCTCATAATAGATCGGCTGCTTCCAGTTTTTCGCATCCGCCGTCTTCCTGTCGGTCACCAGCGCCGAAGCCTTTTTACGCAGCTCTGTCAGGAACTGGTAACGCTGCTCTGCATCGCTTTCCCTGTAAAACCTTCTGCCATATTCTCCCCTGCCCACCTTCAGCAACGCCAGGTTCTGATTGAGTATCGTATCATAATGTATCTGCAGCTTCTCCAGCTCATGCGTCACGACCTGCCATTGCTGCTCCACCAGGTCCTTGTCATAATCAAACTGGCTTAGCTTTGCCGTCAGCAGGAACATCTTCTGGCTCTGATCCCGCAATTCCTTCCGCCTGCTGCCAAGGGAATTGATAAAGGAATTGATGCCCAGGAATAAGGCCTGCGACAACGGTCCCGTGATGGACGCCCCACTCGTGAGATTGCCCGTCACCTGCACCATATCATGCAACACATCCAGGGCAGGATCATGATCCTTTTCCTTCTCTATATAATCATAGAACTTCTTATACCAATCCTGGTAACCCGGATATTTCATCGGGTCAGCCGTCTCGTTCAGGGTGGAAAAAAAACTCTTGGCAGCATTGAAAAGGACCAGCGGCTTGATCTCCTTGTCCATCGACACCAGGTTGATGATCGCCGATTGATAGTTCGCCTGGTACACATACAGCTCGTTCTCCTCTATCGCCGCCTCTTTCTTCTCCAGCGACTGCACCCGCAACAACAGCTTATCCGCCTTATCCCTCGCATCCCGGGAAGCAGCAATCTCCACATCCAGCGAATCTACTTTGTGATCCAGCTTCACCAGCGTCTGATCGATGCTTTTCGTCTTCTTGTCCAGGTTGTCCTGTATATCGTTCAATACCTTATTGCGGATATTTTTGTCGGAAGCCAGACTGCTGTCCGCCACCTGGGCGCTCGCCGGATACAGAAGAAAAAGGCCGGCCGCCACTAAAAGGAGTTGTCTCAAACGGGTAGATTTTTGAATGGATAAATTTAATCCACCTGTTTGTTAACGTGAATTAGAATGCAATTAGAATCCCCGAAATAGCAAAGAGATCATGAAAATGACCTCTCTCGCAATATATTATACCATCAGTTACAGCCTGAACAGCACCGCAAAAATGATCCTGTTCTCCGACTGCACCAGGTCAGGCCTCCAATCCGGGGGCAGCGGCGTAGTCGAGTATCCCGTGGGCGAAGTAACTCCACCAGGCCCCGCGAAATACGGCACGCTGGCATGCCGATGCACGAATTCCATACGGAACAAAAAGCTTTGATTAGGCATCCAGTCCAGGTTCGTCGAACAATCCCACCCCTTGAATGGATCACCGGGATTGGCGCTGAACGGATACTTGCCCTCCGTCTGTGTAGGATTGTTGGGGTCAGGCAACGGGCTGGCCTGGCCGGTGGGATATAATACGAGATAACGCCCGGGATTTGTCATCACACCACCCCCCAATGTCCACGCAAACTTATTCTTGGCAAACCAGGTACGATTGTACAGCATCGCGCTCAAAAAATACTGAGCCGGCCCTTTCACCGCATCGGACTTGAACCCATTCACGCCGCCGCCCGTCTCGAACCCCAGGTCGCCGGTCAACGACAACGCCATCCGGCTGATACCACGACTGTTCGGTTGGTTGAAATAGCGCAGCAGCATGCTGTTGTCCGAGTGAAAACGCTTCCGCGCTGGCAGTCCGCCGGCATCCGCACCTAAGTAATCGTTCGTAAGGATCTTAAAGCTGCTGGTGGGATTCCAGGTAATGTTGGCGCCCAGCCCCGGCATGCTGTTGAACTTGCCATAGCTCTGCCATCCATTGATGATCCAGGGCTCTATTTTAAGATACTTGGAAGGGAAGATCTGTATCCTCACCCCATTGAAGAACCAGGGCGTGTTGTCTGAAGTATAGGAAGCCTGGTACTCCCAGTTCTCCACCTGGTAATAGGAATTGAGCCCGACGTAAGACATAAAAAGACCGGCATCTACATTGATCCCATACCACTTGTCGAAATGATAGCCTATATACGCTTCGCTAAGGTAGCGGTATACATCCGCCAGCTTATATTGCCCGCGATAGGGACTAAGATCGTTCCTGGGCACCACCTGCGTACGCGTCCCCATCTGCATCAGGAACCGCGCCCTGGCATTCTCAAAAGTGAAGTCTCCGCCAAAGCTCAGCTGCGACAGCTGTACCTCATTGTTCCGCGCCAACGCCGTCGAACCAACTACCGTATTGTCATTAGGATGATTGAATGAATGCGTGTAGTTGATGTCCACCATGACGGTGGGTATGAAATATTTACCATGAAACACCGAAGAGTCCCTTCGGTCACTCCCATTCTGCCAATTGGCCTCTATCCCATCAAAAGGGATCTTTGGTTGCATAGCGTCCTGCGATCTTACCTTAGCTGCCAGCCCTATAAAAAGAGCGCTCGTGATGATTAGCTTTTTCATTTGGTCATTTTTATATGATTGAACCCTCCGTCCCAAAAGGCGTTCCCCAAGCACAAATACATAAGGATCAATATCATATAAAAACAGCTACCCTTCTGTTTTGAAAAAGCCTACCAATTCGGCACATCTATACCCGCACCGTTCAGATACGGTCCGTTCAGACCATATTCCTCCATCTTGCGGTAGACGGTGGTCAGCCCGATATTCAACAGCTTCGCCGCCTCCACCTTATTGCCGTGGGTATAATTGAGCACACGCTGTATATGCAGCTTCTCCACGCTGGCCAGGTCGAAGGCCGATAAAGCCTGTATAATGGAAGACTCCATGCTCCATGCCGCCGGCAGGCTTTCTACTCCCAGCTCTTCGCTCTCGGTCAGGATCACCGCCCGCTCGATCACATTCTTCAGCTCCCGTATATTCCCTTTCCAGGGCTGCCGCTCCAGCGCGTGAAGGAACTCCTTGCTTATCCCCTTGATACGTTTGTTCAGCTTGTCCGAGAACAGCTTCATAAAATATTTCGCCAGCAGCGGGATATCCTTTCGCCTGTCCCTCAACGGAGGTATCTCCACCGTAAATACATTCAGCCTGTAAAAAAGGTCTTCTCTGAAGGCGCCTTCCTTCACCTGCTGAATAAGGTTCCTGTTCGTAGCGGAGAGTACCCGGACATTGGCCGCGGTAGGCGTCGTGTCACCGACCTTAAAGAATGCGCCGACCTCCAGCACTCTCAACAGCTTCGCCTGCAGACCCAGCTGCATCTCCCCGATCTCATCCAGAAAAAGCGTTCCCCTATCCGCCTCTTCGATCAATCCCTTTTTGTCCTTCATGGCCCCGGTAAAAGCGCCTGCCTTATGCCCAAACAGCTCGCTCTCCAGCAGGTCCCTGGAAAAAGCGCTGCAGTTCAGCGCGACAAAAGGAAAAGAGGCCCGGGCGGAGCCGGCATGGATGGCCTTTGCAAACAGCTCCTTCCCCGTACCTGTCTCCCCCAGCAGCAGCACGGTCGTATCCGAATCCGTTACCTTGCGGACCATCGCTATCGTCTCCCGTAATGCTGCCGACTCTCCAATGATATTGTCAAAGCTGAAGGTATGCTTCACCTGCTCCTGCAACGACCTTACCCGCTTCTGCAAACGCGCCTTCTCTATGGCATGGGCGATCAGGGGCAAAAGCTTGTCATTATCGTCCCCCTTGCTGATATAATCGAATGCCCCCGACCGCATGGCCTTTACGACATCCGGTATATTCGCATGCGCCGTCAGCAGGATGATCTCTACATCGGAAGACTTGTCCTTCATGCTCCGGGTAAGTTCCAGACCATTGCCATCCGGCAGACGTATATCGCAGACCACCACATCGATGTCCTCCTTACCAAGGACCTTCCACGCACTCTTGCAATCGCTGGCCTCATGCACGATATAGCCTTCCAGCGCAATGATCCGTTTCAACAGTCCCCGAAGCTTGTCCTCGTCATCCACAACGAGAATATTTCCTGCTGCCGGCATATACGATTATTTTATAGCCTGACTATACAGATATTTGATCTTATACATCCTCATCGCCTTGTCATACGCTATCAATTGCTTGTCGCCATGGAACGACGCTTCCAACGAATAGCGGAACTTCGGATTGGATGCAAATGCCTTCTCGAGATTGTCCATCGTCAGCTCCAGCACAGGACTGTCACGGTCCATGCTGAAGTAATACACATCCTGCGGTCGCGCGATCTTTTCCCCCTGCACCAGCTTATTGATGCTATATAGATAGAACCCCGAAGTATCCAGCACCCGGAACTTCTCCTTTCCTACCTTGCGAAACTCCTGTCCTCTTACGATGCCTGCCATCAGGCAGAAAGCAGTAACCAACCATTTTGAATTACGCATATACTTTATTTTGCGGCCCCTCGCCAAGCGCAGAGGCCCGATTTTAAAATCTTACCAAAAACGCCAGCACGATCCTCGACTCCGACTTACGCAGATCAGGCCTCCACGGCGTTCCATCGGCATTGCTCAGGCTGCTCATAGGAGGCGCTATCGATGCCCCGCTGGACGTCCAGTTATACCCCGAGGTATTCGTATAGCCGGTCGGCCCCGTAACGCCACCCGCCCCGGCAAAATATCCCGCCAGCGGTGTCCCGCCCGGTACTGCCCCCAGGTTTGTCACGGCCCTGTGCACATATTCCAGCTTCAGGGTCAGACCCGGCAAAGGCATATAGTCGATGGATGTCGAACAATCCCATGCCTTGAACGTAGACCCCGGTCCCGTCTGCGCCTGGAACAGCGTATCTGCATAGCCGGTAGGCGCCAGCACCAGGTATTGCCCGGGGTTCGTCATATATCCGCCACCCGCCGTCCAGGCCCATTTTTGCTTTTCACCAAACCACAACCTGTTATAGATCATGCCGCTAATAAAATTCTGCGCGGGCTTATACACGCCTGTCTTTGTATCCGTCTTCCCAAAAGGCGAAACCCCATCCCCGCTCTCGATCCCAAAATCACCCGTAATGGAAAAAGCCGCCTTCGTCAAAAACCCATGCTTGCGGTTCAGATACCGTAGCTGATAGCTGTTGTCGCTGTGAAACCGGAACCTCCCCGGCGCCCCCTCATCATCTTTCCCATAGTAATTATTGAACACATAGTCCACCGTCTCTTTAGGCCGGTAATAAATGGACACCCCAACACCCGGCGAATGATTGAACCTGCCATAGCTCTGCCATCCGTTGACCAGCCAGAACTCCAGCTTCAGCTTGTCCGTAGGAAAGGTCTGCAACCGCAATCCATTAAAGAACCAGGGCGTATTGTCCGACGTATACGAAGGCTGATAGCCCCAATTCTCGAAATTGTTGTAAGAGAACAATCCTATATACGACATGAAGATCCCCGCATCCAGGTTGATACCATGCCAGACATCCCAGTGATAGCCCGCATACGCTTCACTGATATACCGGTAGATGGTCTGGAGATCATACTGCCCCTTGTACGAGCTGTAGTCATTACGCGGCACCACCGTGCTCCGGGTGCCGAACTGCATCATGACCCTGCCTCTTATATTGTTGACATGTATATCTCCCCCCACTCCCATAAAAGATAGCTGCAGCTCGTTGTTACGCGCCAGCGCCGTACTGCCCACCACTGTGTTGTCGATGGGGTTATTATAGGAGTGCGTATAGTTCAGATCGAATACCACATCCCCCGTAAAATATTTTGAATCGAATGCCGGTGGCGTCGTCTTCCGGCTGGTGCCATTCAACCAGGAAAAATCCCCAAAGGCAAAAGGGTCACTGGCATGTTCCGTTTGGCAATAACCTCCCAAAAAAAGAAGCAAAGCCCCCATTACAACAATTGATCTCTTAAGCATAGTCTGATTTTTAATCAGCTAATAGGCTAATTATATACCAGGGGAGAGAACAACACACACCCATGCGCCACAAAACCCAATGCCACAAAGGATTTCAGAGGTATACAGCCATTTCATTTGTCGGAGAGGAGTAAAAGGCTGGATATTGCCGATTTGAAAATCTCTTTTCATTTCGATAATTAGGATCATGGGCCGATTGTTAACGCCTGGTTAATCTCGCCCCATACAGGGTGCCGGTTCATACAACATGGCCGTGCATAGACAAATTCTTCTATTCTTTCCCTCCAGCAAGGGGTAGTTGACACAAGCCTTGCATTGATCCCAGAAAGCCGCATCGCTCGTGATCTCGGCATAGGTCACGGGCCTAAACCCTAATTGATGGTTCATGGCCAATACCGCCGCACCGGTAGTAATGCTGAAAATATTGGCGTTGGGATATATCTGCCGCGACAGCTCGAATACCCGCTCCTTGATGCCGGCGGCAATATGCATACCCCGGTATTCCGGACGTACGATAAGCCCGCTGTTCGAAACAAAAGCGCCATCCTGCCAGGACTGGATATAAGAAAACCCCGCCCACTCACCCGAAGGGGTCACCGCTATCACAGCCTGACCTTTATAGATCTTTTGACACATCGACTGAGGACTGCGCCGGGCGATGCCGGTCTCCCTCTCTCGCGCGCTACGCTCCATTTCATAAAGTATGGGATATACATATTTTACATCGGCCGGTACGGCCACACGAATGATAAAGCCTGGATCTTCTTCCATTTTATTTATACTGTTTGCTACTCCCGGACCAAACCCTGTTCCCCATTTACAAAACATTGACAGTCACCTAAGATCATGAATACCCACCCTTCCTTTTTGAAAAGCTTTTTCCATTCCGGAGCGTTCCCCCGGCCAGTGCCAGTTTTCCTGTCTCACAAAACTCCTTGCTGAACAAGCATTTATATAGCCCTTCTCCCCGCGCCTCCCGGCCGGCACTCCTTTTGGCATCGGTAAACCAAACCCAACGAAAATGTTAGATCAATATGAAGTGCCGGTATATATCGCCGGCCGTATGCCCCAGTTAAAGATGCATCATAAGGACATTTATCAGTCCATGCAGACATTGACAGACTATACCAAACGCATGGCGCTCGAACATGATTTCAAAATGGTAGAAAAATGCCTGGAGCTGGTGGAAAAGATTTATGACAAAGGCACCGCCCTGGTAAAGACCGCCGTGGAGAATGTCTTTATCTTCTCCTTCTCCTCGATGAGGATGCTGTGCAATATAGTGGAATGGAGGATCGTACAATCCTATATGCCCGCCGGTCTGTATGCATTGTATATACAGCAGGTGTTAAGGTCGAAGGATTGATGACAAAATATCTCTGAAATAGCACTTTTTGATAACCCCAAAATTTGAAACCTTATTGCTTTAAATTGCTATAAATCAATCAGTCTACTTATTTTTGAAATAAAATTTCAAAATATGAAATTTTATTTCATATTTTTGCGTTAGAAAAAGAGGCAATGGTAATTATTAGCTATAGAACCATTCGGGAGTATACAAATGAAAACAAAGATGCGGAAGATCAGCTTAATAATTGGTACACTATTGCCGAAAAGTCGGACTGGGCAAACTTCAATGAATTGAGACAAATATTCAATTCCGTTGACGCGGTAGGTAATGATCTTTATATCTTTAATATTAAAGGAAATAACTATCGTTTAATTGTCCGAATTATATTCCGTGTAAGGACTATTTATATAAAATTCATAGGCACTCACAAGGAATATGATAGGGTTAACCTGAATGACCTTTAAACTGTTCAGGCCAGTAGCCGCTGGAAAGTAGCCTTAAAATTTGTAGCCATGGCAAATCGTAAATTTAAAATCGAAAACGAAAAGGATTATAATGCAACAATGAAAAAGATTGATGCATTAATGAAAAAAGGAGAAAACAATTTAACCAATAAAGAAGCTGGAGAAATTAGAACATTGGCCTTAGCGGCTCAGGCATATGAAAAAAGTATTTATACCATTCCTGCGCCAAAAACATTAGAAGGTCTTATTGAACTAAAAATGTATGAGCGCAAGCTCAAACAAAAAGAATTAGCTAAACTGCTTAGAATTGGCGAGCCTAAGCTATCTCAAATAATGAGCAAAAAACGTAAGCCTGATGTTGCCTTTCTAAAAGCAGCCCATGAATATTTGGGCATCGATGGAAATATTCTCCTTCAATATGTTTAGCATACTATCTTTCATGTATACCATGAACTTCCAACCAATCATGCCGAATTCCTCGCCGCATTGATGATCCCGAAACTGCTGCGGATGATCAGCTTCTCATACACCTCCTTCATAGGCTTATTATCCCCTTCCTTCTCCAGGGCCTGGAACTTGCTAAGCGCATACTGCTGGATGGTACTGAGCGGCAGCACGATCCGCTCCCGCATCTGTATGGATAGCTGGTCCACCGGGTAATCCGCCATCAGCTCATTCTTACCCGATAGCTTGAAAATATATTTCTGTGTAAGCTCGAACTCATCATAGATCAGCGCCCATATCTCTCCATAGACAGGATGCCTCGAATAATGCTCCGTCAATGGGAAAAAGCATTTCTTCATCGCCATCTCGCAATTGTCCAGCAGGGTCTTGAAAAAAGGAGAGTTCTCATACAGATGCTTCACCTCCTTCCACTTCCCTTTCTTATCCAGGACCTGTAAGGCCTTGCCCACCCCATAATACCCGGTGACATTCTGCTTCAGCTGACTCCAGGACCCGACATAAGGGATAGCCCGCAGGTCCTTTAATTCCAATCGGCCCGAAGATTTCCGCTTGGTAGGACGGCTGGCGATATTCGTCTCGTTGTAGAATCGCAAGGGACTTACCTCATTCAGGTACTGAAGGAAATAAGGATGCTCCTTCAGCGTGGAATAGGCCTTATAGCTCTCCAGGGACAGCTCCTGCAACAATTCTTCCTCCCCTGTCTCCAATGTCACCACCTTGGAGGAGAAGAGATCATTCGACACACCCGCGTGCAACAGCTGTTCGATATTGAACTGCGCCGTATCGATGGTCCCGAAATTGGAGCTCACCGTCTGCCCCTGTATCGTAAGCTGGATCTGCTTGTTGGCAATATTTTTTCCCATCGATGCATAGAACTTATGCGTCTTTCCGCCCCCTCTGGCGGGAGGACCACCCCTACCATCGAAGAAAACCACATCGATCTCATATTCCTTGGAGATGCGCGTCAGCTCTTCCTTTGCCTTATAAATACCCCAGTTGGCCATCAGATACCCCCCATCCTTGGTGCCGTCCGAAAAACCCAACATAATGGTCTGCGTCTTTCCTCTCCCCAGCAGATGTTTGTAATAGACCTTGTTCTCATACAGCTGCTTCATCACACCCGCGGCATGCTGCAGGTCATCCACCGTCTCGAACAGCGGCACGATATCTACTGCCATCTTCTCTTTCTTCCATCCGCTGAGCAGGAGAAGGCCGAACACCTCCAGCACATTCAGAGCGCTGTTGCACTGGCTGATGATATACCGGTTGCAGCCCTCTTCTCCATTGTACTTTTGTATGGTCCCTATCCCCGCAATAGACTCCAGCGTATCCTTTACGAGCGCATCTTCATATAAGTCCGGATGCGCCGTTCCGCCAAGCTCCGTAAGCACCGCCATCTTTTCGGCCCCGGACATATTCTTATAATTCTCCGGCAGCAGCTTTTCCTTGGCGGCTACAGCCTCCAGCACATTCCCATGAACGGAACTATCCTGACGGATATCCAGCGTGGCGAAATGAAGCCCGAAGGTCATTACCTTGCCGATCAGGTTATCCACCAGGTGGACAAAAAGGCTGTTGTGCTGATAAATAATGATCTCCCGTATCTGGATCAGCGGATCCAGTATCTCCTCCTTATGGAGCTCCATCTTCTGCTCGGGAATAAAGAGATTGTTGTACAGCTTCTGTTCCAGCTCCGCAATGATCGTGTCCACGCCTTTGAAGGTCAGTCTGCGCTTCAGCCGCCGTACATCCAGGTAATAACATTTGATGATGGCCCCTCGCAGGGATTCCGCCACCTTTAAGGTAGTGTCCGTCTTTACAAAAGGATTCCCGTCCCGGTCGCCTCCCGGCCAAAATCCCATTTTGATAACGGCATTACGCTTGTCGATAGCATCGGGGAATTGATTTTGCAACATGGCGATGACCCTCCCGCAGGCATGATAGAATACATTTTCCAGATACCAGATTAGGCTGATAGCCTCGTCATAAGGCGAGGGTTTCTGCTTTTTCAAAAAGGGAGTCTTGCCCAGCTGCTGTAAGTATAGGTTGATCTCGGCCGCATTGTTCTCGATGACAGCCCTGGACAGGTCATTGATGATACCCAGCACCGGCCCCGGATAGAACTGTGTCGGATGCGCCGTAAGCACCAATCGTACAGAATAATCTTTTAGCTTGTCCGTCAGTTCCTCCTCTTTCCCCGTCTGCAGCACCTCCGAAATAAGATGCTTCAACGTCCCCGCACCTCCCATATCATTGACATGCCGGAAAGCCGCATCTTCCAGGGCATCGAACAATACGATCTGACGCTCCACATATTGGACAAATCGAAAAAGGATATCCGCTTTCTCCCGATCGCCCGACAATGCCGTATGCCTGCGAAAGAACTCTTCCATGATCTGCTCGGGACTCTGCTTCTTCTTATAGCCGTCCTCGCAAATGGTCAACAACAGGGAAAGCAGAATACCGGTCTTCTCTATACGATGAAAAGGCAATGAGGTAAAAAGACTGTTATAGAGCTGGAACTTGATCCCGACCAGATTCTTAAATTGCTGCAATCCCTGCGAAGACTGAATGCTCATATTATTACCCTCGGTTTGTTATTGTTCAAAGAAATTAGCTTCATGGCAGCAATAATTTAATTAGGAACCGAAATTACTTTATTTTCATCAAAAAACTGGCTCATTCGTTGTTTTTTGAATAACAACCACTACCTTTACTCCACTTTATAACAAGGTGATCGGTTTCAACAACCATACTATCTCTCCTCTTACAACACACGCAGAACTCGTTTCCACTGCGCAAGTTACAACTATTATCACCTCCACGACAACATCCACAACCCGTTAAGGGTTGTACATTTCCATATCATAACATGGGCCTGGTCAAGGCTTCCCAAATCAGAAAGAGTCATTCTTTATTTATATCCATTTACAAAATCATTATATGCAGGTCTTAAAATTCGGAGGTACTTCAGTAGCCAGCGGGGAAAATATAAACAAGGTCGTTCAATTGGTACGCGCAGCGCTGGCAAAGGACAAGACGATCCTGGTCGTCTCGGCGCTGGGAGGGGTCACCGATATGCTCATCCAGGCCGGTCTGGCCGCCGCGGCAGGCGACGAATCCTACAAAGAGAAATTACACGTGGTGGAACAACGTCACCTGGCAGCCGTAAAAGAGCTGATCCCCCTCACCCGGCAGAGCAGCATCCTTAGCCTCGTAAAAACAAAATGCAATGAGATAGAGGACATCTGTAATGGCGTGTTCCTCCTCAGCGAGCTGTCGGACCGCACCCGCGACAAGATCGTCAGCTATGGCGAATTGCTCTCCTCTCTCATTATCGCCGCCCGCTTCGACGCATTGGAAATTCCCAATACATGGAAGGATTCCCGGGAGCTCATCCGCACCGACTCCAGCTTCGGGTATGCCGCGGTGGATTTCACGCTCACCAATCAAAAGATCCGGGACTATTTCGATAACAATAACGGCGATCTCTTCATACTGCCGGGTTTTATCGCCTCCGACAGCAACGGGATCACCACTACCCTTGGCCGGGGCGGCTCGGACTATACCGCTGCCATACTCGCCGCAGCCGTGGACGCGGGCGTCGTGGAAATATGGACAGACGTCTCCGGTATGATGACGGCAGACCCACGGCTGGTGTCCAACGTAAAGCTCATCCCGCATATATCCTACCAGGAGGCCATGGAGCTGTCCCATTTCGGCGCCAAGGTTATCTACCCCCCTACGATCCAGCCTGTGATGGCAAAAGGCATCCCCGTCTGGATAAAAAATACTTTCTCCCCCGCCGACGCCGGCACCTTGATAGAACACGCGTCCGCCCGCAACGGAGGCGGCAGCATCCGCGGCATCTCCAGCATTGGAAGGATCGCGCTCCTGAGCCTGGAAGGCAGCGGCATGGTCGGTATACCCGGCTTCTCCAAACGTCTTTTCGAAGCTCTCTCCAATGAAAAGATCAACGTCATACTCATTACCCAGGGCTCTTCCGAACACAGCATCTGCGTAGGCGTGGATGAGGACAACGCCGCCAGTGCGAAGGCGGCCGTAGACAATGTTTTTAACCATGAAATAGAGACAGGCAAAGTAGAGCCTCTTATCATCGAAAAAGACCTCTCCATCGTAGCCCTCGTAGGCGATCATATGAAAAGCCATCCGGGGGTCAGCGGAAAAATGTTCGGCGCGCTGGGACGCAATGGGGTCAACGTACGCGCCATCGCCCAGGGGTCGTCGGAAAGAAATATTTCCGCCGTCATCGCAGCCGCCGATGTAAAAAAAGCCATCAACGTACTGCACGAAGGATTTTTCTCCACCACCTACAAACAGATCAACCTTTTTATCACAGGTGCGGGCAATGTAGGACGCCGTCTCTTGGACCAGCTGCGGCAGCAGCACGACTACCTGCGTGAGCAGCTTCATCTGCAGGTGCGCGTCATCGGTATAGCCAACAGCCGGAAGATGGCCTTCAATGACGATGGCATTCCGCTGGACAGCTGGAAACAAGCCCTGGAAGAAGGCATCCCGATGAGCCTCCCCGCATGGGTGAAAGGCATCACGTCGAGGAATCTCCGCAACTCGGTATTTGCGGATATCACCGCCAATCCGGACGTGGCCGTCTGCTATGACAGCCTGTTGCAAAAGAGCATTGCCGTGGTGGCCTGTAATAAGATCGCCTGCTCTTCTCCCTATGGCTATTACCGCCGCCTGAAAGACCTTTCCCGCGAATACAACGCCCCTTTCCTCTTCGAAACCAACGTAGGCGCCGGGCTCCCGGTCATCGGCACCCTGAACGACCTGCTGCGCAGCGGTGATAAGGTGAACAGGATCGAGGCGGTGCTCAGCGGTACCCTCAACTTCGTTTTCAACCACTACAACGGGGAAAGATCTTTTTCCGAAGTGGTCCGCCAGGCGCAAAAAGAAGGCTACACCGAGCCGGATCCTCGCCTGGACCTCAGCGGCACGGATGTCATGCGTAAGATCATGATCCTCGCCAGGGAGGCAGGGGAAAAAATTGAAATGGAAGATATAGAGAACCATTCCTTTTTACCCGCATCCTGTCTCAAAGGCAGCGTGGAGGACTTCTATAAAGCCATGGAGGAGGAAGAGCCCCACTTCAAAAAGCTGTACGACGCAGCCTCGAGAGCAGGGAAAAAATTGAAATTCGTAGCGCAATATCAGCATGGTAAAGCTTCCGTGGGGTTGCAGCACATCGGTCCCCAAAACGACCTTTATCACCTGTATGGCAAGGATAATGTCGTGCTGTTCTATACCGACCGCTACCCCGAACAGCCCCTGGTGATCAAGGGCGCAGGCGCAGGCGCCGAAGTGACAGCCTCCGGCGTATTCGCGGATATCATAAGAGCTGCAAGAGTCTAGGACCATCATAATACCAATCAAACAACAACAATGAAAGAGATCACTATAAAATGCCCCGCCACCGTCGCCAACCTCGTTTGCGGCTTCGATGTGCTGGGAATGGCACTGGAAGAGCCCTACGACATCATGGAAGTACGCCTGCTGGACGAACCCATCATACGCGTCAGCAGCGGCGACGGCTTCCCCCTTCCCTCCGACCCTGCGCAAAATACAGCAGGAGCCCCGCTCCTTGCCATGCAGGAAGAGCTGAAAAGACCCGTCGGATTCGACGTCGTCATCCATAAAAAAATAAAACCCGGCAGCGGAGTAGGCAGCAGCGCCGCCAGCGCGGCAGGCTCCATAGTAGCCGCCAATCATTTGCTGGGAAATATATTTTCAAAAGAAGACATGGTCCGCTTTGCCATGTTCGGAGAGAAAGTAGCCTCCGGCGTCAAACACGCCGACAACATCGCCCCCTGCATCTATGGAGGCATCACCCTGATCCGCTCCATCTTCCCCCTGGACATTGTATCCATACCGGCCCCTCTGCTGCACGTCACCGTCGTCCACCCCCAGATAGAAGTAAGAACGGCCGACGCAAGACAGATACTCCGCAAGGAGGTGCTGCTAAAAGATGCCATCCGTCAATGGGGCAATATCGCCGGACTGGTGGCGGGATTTATGAAGAACGACTACGAGCTGATAGGCCGCTCCCTGGAAGATGTGATCATCGAGCCCGTCCGCAGCATGCTCATACCCGGCTTCGACCAGGTCAAAAGCCAGTGCAAGGCCGCCGGCGCCCTGGGTGGCGGCATCTCCGGATCGGGACCATCTATCTTCATGCTCAGCCGGGATATCGGCACGGCGCAGGCAATTGAGCAGGTGATGAAAAAAATATACAACGACATTGGCCTCGATTACCACACCTATGTGACCACCATCAACCACACAGGCGTAAAAATAGCATAACATGAACTACTATAGCCTCAACAATCCTGATCAGCGCAATTCCTCCGAAAAGGTCACCTTCAAGGAAGCCACCATCAGAGGACAGGCGCCCGACAAAGGGCTCTATTTCCCCGAATATATACCTACCCTGCCGGAGCAGCTGATCCGGGACATCGGACGCGTCGAACCCGAAGAGCTCGCGGAAAAAGTCATCAGCCCTTATGTAGGCGATACCATCCCGAAGACAGACCTCTGCCGCATCGTAGCAGAGACGATCAGCTTCCCCTTTCCCCTGGTACCCGTCACGGACGATATCAGCTCGCTGGAACTCTTCCATGGCCCTACCCTTGCCTTCAAAGATGTTGGCGCCCGGTTCATGAGCCGCTGTCTGGGATATTTTGTAAAGGACAGGAACCAGCCCGTAACCGTGCTGGTCGCCACCTCCGGAGATACAGGCGGCGCGGTTGCCAGCGGCTTCTATGACGTCGAAGGCGTCAGGGTCGTCATCCTCTACCCCTCCGGAAAGGTCAGCAGCGTACAGGAGCTGCAGCTCACTACCTTGGGAAAGAATATCACCGCGCTGGAGGTTGACGGCAGCTTCGACGACTGCCAGCGGATGGTAAAAGCCGCATTTGTAGACGCCGATCTGAACAGATCGCTATTCCTTACCTCCGCCAATTCCATCAATGTCGCACGTTGGCTCCCCCAGCAATTCTATTATTTCTTTACCTACCGCCAATGGACGGACAAAGCACATCCCCCGGTCATCAGCGTACCCAGCGGCAACTTCGGCAACATCTGCGCCGGCCTTCTGGCCCATCGATCGGGCCTCCCCGTCAAACACTTCATCGCCGCCTGCAACGCCAACGACGTCGTCCCGGCCTACCTGCAGACAGGCGCCTATGCCAGCAAAACAGCGGTCCCCACGCTCTCCAATGCCATGGATGTGGGCGACCCCAGCAATTTTGTCCGTATACTGGAGATCTTCAACCACGAATTCAGCTCCCTGAAAAAAGTGCTGACCAGCTATAGCATCTCCGACGAGGAGACAAAGGCTACCATCCACAACGTATACAGCCGCTACCATTATCTTCCCGATCCCCACGGTGCGGTAGGGTTCCTGGCGCTCCAACGATACCTCGAAGAGCATCCAGGCGATAAAGGCATATTCCTGGAAACAGCCCACCCGGTAAAATTCTATGACACCGTAGAGACCGTGACAGGCCAAAAGGTCCCTATCCCCGACAGCGTTAGCCATCTGCTTGGAAAGAAAAAACAAAGCATTAAGATCAAGCCGGAGTTCAGCCAGTTGAAGGAATATCTATTGGGCCCTTGAATACGGCGCCTCATACTCCTTCCCATCGATCTTGCTGACCCGCAGGACATAAAGCTTATCCACCCAGGTAGCGCCCCGGTCATAGCTCTCCTGCTCCTGGCGCCACCATCCCTTTTCCGGATGGTCCTTGTCCTGGTCGGACGTAAAAGTGATAGCATATCCTTGCAGGGAATAGCTCCCATTGCCAAAATAGGCGTCCGTTATCCGTAACACCTCTCCCGTAGACGCCTGCGCATAACGTTGCGCGGCCGCTGCGCTGGCATAACGTCCATTGGGCGCCATTACCCACCGGTCGC
Source organism: Puia sp. (assembly GCA_035545935.1). Taxonomy (GTDB): domain Bacteria; phylum Bacteroidota; class Bacteroidia; order Chitinophagales; family Chitinophagaceae; genus Puia. The sequence goes on from DASZXP010000043.1 coordinate 59,639, forward strand.
CCGCTGTCGCCGTGACACTCATCCATACCCCCGCCATCCTGTTCATCATCTTTTGAGCGGACACGGGTGAATTCCAGTTTTTAAATTGCAGGCTATAAAAAAAGTGAGGCCACACATCCGTCAGGTTCAGCCCAAAACAGGCGCTCACCAGCGGGTCCTTGGAGATCCCCGAGATGATAGCCAGCCGGGGTCCAAGCACAGCCACGAATATAAATCCATACATCATCTGGTAGTTCCCGTTGGGTATCTGAAGGGCGTTCTTCAACATAAAGTATTCCCACCCTTGCGGAGATATGCCCCGTATCATGGAGTTCCGGGTCATCCCGTCCCGGAGGGCATAGACCTTGAACACCTCCGCAAAGACGGCGTTGACATCGGCGGAGATATTCGCTCCGGCGGTACGCATGGGCCATAAGGTTATATTGCACCGCTCATTCGTATTTCCCTCCGGAGCAAAAAGCACGATGCCATCCGAATACCGCGTAGGGGTCCAGCCAGGCGGTGCAGTATAGATATAATCGTCCAGGGAACCTGGTCCCGTCTGCCCGCTGGCGACGCCGGCAACCAGTATGCCGAGCCAAAAAAGTAAAGTCTTCATACTATTATTTTTTAATACCCCCCGATAACCCATCTATCATCCCCTGTAGCTTGTCCACCGGGAAATGCTCTTCCAATTGCTTCTTGAAATATTGAGCCGCGACATTCTTCTCCCATCTCCAGTACAACACCATCAGCTGCGGCGCAGACCCGGATAGAGAAAAATAGGTAGGATTGAGGACCACCATTTGACAGCCCCCTTTGTCTTCCGTCGAAAAGCCGCCCTTGAAATCATATTTATCCCGGGGAAGGACTACCGCCGGCTGTTGCAGGCTGGCCACGCTGCTGGCATGCAAATAATTGTCGATGGTCTGTATCTTCTGATCCAGCCAGGACAAATTAGGGAACTGCTTTTTCTGTCCTTCCAGGAATGCCCTGCACACTCCCAGATACTGCTCCTGCGTGACGGGCTTCCAGGGTATCCGCCCTCCCCGTGTCAGCACGATACAGGAGGCCTCACGGTGGAAATAAGGCTGATAAAGATCATACCCCTTCCAGCTGCCTTTCTTCACTGGCAGCATATAAAGGACCGAACCATTCAGCTTCAACGGCTCGCGCTCGTCCTGAAAGAACCATACCAGCGAATTGACAAATACATAGGCCCAGGTGCCCGTCTCACCGCTTAACATTAACTGGTGTACATGCACATTGCAATACCAGGCCTTGTATTCTGATATATATTCATAGGCCGTTGGGGCGCCGGCAAAGAGAGGATCGCTCATGCCACGGTGCCAGGTAGCTTCCATTCCTTTCAGATCCGGATAGGCGGATTGGAACAGCTGGCTGATACGGTCCAGACAATGGTTGACGGCGGTCATGTCCTTTCCACCCTGCATATTGGCATCGGAATGTTGCTTCCAGCTGCCCGTCTTGCTCATGATTGCCGCATCGTCGCAAACCTCCTGGCCCGACATGTCATCGGCAAAAAACAACCATATAAGAAAAAAGATCAGCTTACGCATAGCTTAGGGTTTATACAGCTTGACATTCTTATTCATTTGCGAGGCTTCTTTCGGCGGTCCTAAATTATCATCGATAAGGTCCTTTACGATACCCTCTTCCATCTGGAGCCCGCTGTTCGCCCCCAGCGTATAGCCCGTCTTGAACTCGTGGGCGACTCCTTTCAGATCCAGCTCCGCCTCGAACACGCCGCCCCAGTCCATCAGCGACCCGTTCTTGAAGTCCAAAAATACCTGGCCCTTAAGCCCCGCCTCGACGCCAAACTGTAACGGCCCCGCTTTTAGCTCCGGCGTATGCGCCGCCACACCCGGCCCCACGGCCAATATCGTCTCGCCCGTACCGAACTTATGCGAGACATTCACGATGATCAGCTCACCAAACTCGATCTCCTGTCTTTCACAATTGAGACTGTACTTCCCGATGATAAAAGGGATCTCTATACCGTCGTCTCCCAGGGGGCAATCAGCCTTGACCTGGACCTCGTCCGCATCGCCCTTTTGCTTCTCATCAGCAGCACAATCGAGAGACACGGGCAGGAAATGCGTCACAGCCAGCTGCTGGAGCACGGAAAGGAAACTGCTGGTCAGACGACAGAACTCGCCCCTGCGCATATGCGGGTCGAAAGTGGTAAAAAAGCTCCAGTAAGCATTGTCCAGGTAAAAATCCTTGTAGATACGCAGGTACTCTTTCTGATAGTCCCTTGTCTCCACTGCCATTTTCTCCATATAGCTATTCGCCAGTTCGATCCGTGCCCCACAGCTCTTCATATCCCGCTCTCGTTGATGATATTCGTCCTCCAGCTCCTTTATGCGCTGCTTGTACCGGTTTTGGCTCCTGGCAATGACATCCGCATCCCCCCTGCTCATCCGTAGTGAGATATCCATCAGCATCGCATTGGCCAGTTCCATAAAAGGCGGCATGAAATTACCCAAATAAGACCCCGCCCCCATGCTTCTGGCCTTTTGCAGGATCGCATCCTTTCCCAGCTTCGTCTCTTCCTTCCCCTCCTCATCGAAATTTCGTTTTACCTTTTCCAGCATGGCGCGATAGGCATCGTACCGGGCCGTAAGCTTGGATATATCCGCGACGCTCTCGCATTGCGGAGGCAATTGGTATTTATTCTCGTTGAAATATTCGGGCTGTTTATACCGCTGTTTGAAATAGTCCATGAGGACAGCATCCTGCTTCAATTGGTACAAAAGATGATAGGCCTTGTCCGTAAAGGCGCCCCGCAGGGAACTCTCGACATGTCGCAAGGCGGATGACCTGTCTCCCCTGTCCAGGTCCAGCATGGCAAGGGAACTGTTGGCCAGCGGATGATTGGGGCAGGAGCCGACACACTGCTGTAGATACCCAAGCGCCTTTTTCTTGTCTCCCAGCGTTAGATAAGCCTGCCCCAGATTATTGGTCACCGTGCTGTTGCCAGGCTGTTGTTGAAGGGCGGACTCCAAAATGACAATGGCCGGTACGGGCGCTCCGGCTTTTTGCAAAATGGCGCCTGCATTGTTCAGAAGCGTAGGATCATCGGGGCTCCGCTCTACAGACTTCAACGCCAGCAGTACGGCCTGGTCGAGATATCCCATGGCCGCGGCCAGCGCGGCGGCGTTCCCAACCATCGATGGACTGTATTTGTCCGTATTGACAACAGGTGTATGATATGCCTTGCCAAAGGCTGCCGTCAGCTTTTTATCCACCCCCGTTATATACTGCCGGAGCGAAGCCCCGGACAAAGGCTTGACAGGTAGTGCGGCAAGCGCTCCTCCATTCCTGGGAGGCAGCTTGTAGCTGGTCGTATCTACCCGCCGGGCGCCACCTGTACTATAGCCGGACCCGGCCTTGCTGTCCTTGATCATCTGTTGCATCTTGGGACTATGCATGATGGAATCCGCCACTCGCTGGCTATTCCTGAGATTCTTGAAGACGGAGTCGATCTGGGCCTGCGAAGGCCTCCCCTGGGGCAACACGGATGTATACAGGCATAGGAAGAGCATCCCCATGATCGCCTCTTTCATAGATGTGCATTTCCTCAAACATAGAGGATGCCGGAAGCAAAAACAATAGAACGAATGTTGTATGGCAGCCTGACCCTATCCCGGCTTTTCCAGCCGGAAATCCAGCCGCTTATCCTTCTTGAAATACTCCAGGATCATCACCGACCCTGCCTTGGCAGAAAACACGCTCAACGTGCTTGCCTTGGGCTTTAGCTGTATTTTACCACACCTTCT
>DASZXP010000044.1:0-6734 GCA_035545935.1 Puia sp.
CTTCTGGTCCCCCGATGGCCAGGGCGCTCCCCTGGTGAGCATCATCGTTCCGGCTTACAATGAAGAGGTGAATGCCGTTGGCTCCGTCCAGAGCCTGCTAAAAGGCGACTACCCCAACTTCGAGATCATATTTGTGGACGACGGCAGCGTCGATCAGACCTACCGACGTGTCAGCGCCGCCTTTGACGGCAACCCCAAGGTCAGAGTCCTTACCAAACCCAATGGCGGAAAAGCTTCCGCCCTGAATTACGGTATCCTGCAGTCGAAGGCCGACTTCGTCATTTGCATCGATGCGGACACCAAGCTGAAAAAAGATGCCGTATCCCGGCTGATGGAGCATTTTGGAGAGAACAAGAACAACGAAGGGAAAAAGTTACGCCACATGACGGAGGAAGGGATGTCCGGGAAAGGCATCATAGGAGCCGTAGCGGGGAATGTAAAAGTGGGCAATCAAGTGAACCTGATGACCCGGTGGCAATCCATCGAATACATCAGCAGCCAGAACTTCGACAGAAAAGCTTTTGCCTATCTCAATGCCATTACCGTAGTGCCCGGCGCGATCGGGGCCTTCCGTAAAAAGGCTATCGAAGACGCGGGTGGCTTTACCACCGACACGCTGGCGGAAGATTGCGATCTCACCGTGCGTATCCTTCGTTGCGGTTATATCATCGACAACGACAACAGGGCCATTGCCATGACCGAAGCGCCCGAGACCCTGAAGATGTTCCTGAAACAGCGGTTCCGCTGGAGCTATGGCGTCATGCAGACCTTCTGGAAGAACAGGGATGCCCTGCTGAACTGGAAATACAGATGGCTCGGTTATGTGGCCCTGCCCAACATCCTCATCTTTCAATACATCATACCTTTTGTCATTCCCCTGGCCGATTTCTTTATGCTCGTGGGACTACTGACAGGCAATGCGTCCAAGATCGCAGGCTATTACCTGGTGTTCATGATAGTGGATCTGCTGGTGGCCCTGCTGGCTTTCTCCTTCGAGAGAGAGAAGCTTATCAAGCTGGTATGGCTGATCCCGCAACGCCTGATCTGGCGCTGGCTTACCTGGTCCGTATTGTTTCGGGCTGTCCGCCGGGCGTTCAAAGGCGAGCTGCAACATTGGGGGGTCCTCAAACGTACGGGAAATGTAAAGGCAGCGTGACCCTTTATCCACCTGTCGGAACCAAAAATTCCGTAATTTCACGGCTCGTTTTTAAGCGGACACACAAAACAAGATCAATAAATATATGGCTGAAGTTATTTTAATGCCCCGGTTGAGCGATACGATGACGGAAGGGGTGATTGCCTCCTGGCATAAGAAAGTGGGCGACACCGTCAAAAAAGGTGATCTTCTGGCAGAAGTAGAGACGGATAAGGCGACAATGGACCTGGAAAGTTATAAGGACGGCACTTTATTATATGTAGGCACGGACAAGGGGGGAAAAGTACAAGTGAATGAACTGCTGGCTATTATAGGCGCTCCCGGAGAAGATATCACCTCCCTGGTAAAAGGTGGTGCCGCATCTGCCGCTGCTCCGGCCCCTGCCGCCGCCGCTCCCGCTGCGGCCGACCGGCAAAAAGCCACTCCGGCCCCGGCCAGCGCTCCGGCTGCTAACGCAGCCCCCGCCGCGACAGGCGAAGACATCTCCAAACTGGACGGCGTCATCCTGATGCCCCGCCTCAGCGATACCATGACAGAAGGCGTTATAGCGGACTGGCATAAAAAAGTTGGCGACACCGTCAGGAAAGGCGAGATCCTGGCCGATATCGAGACCGACAAGGCCACCATGGAGCTGGAAAGCTATAAGGACGGTAAACTATTACATATAGGCGCCCAGAAAGGAGAAAAGATCGCCGTCAACGATCTGCTGGCCGTCATCGGAGATGAATCGAAGATCGATTTGTCCAGGATACTGGCAGGAGCTAAGAGCAAAGGCGTCCCCGGACCCGTCGCCGCAGGAGGCAACCAGGGAGGCCAGCAGCAGGCCCAATCCGCTCAGGCCACCGCCGCACCCGCCGCTAACGCGGCTCCTGCAACAGGATCGCTTTCCGTCAGCGCGGATGGCCGTATAAAGGCTTCCCCCCTGGCAAAGAAAATAGCCGCCGAAAAAGGCATCGATATTTCACAGGTGGCCGGCAGCGGAGACAATGGCAGGATCGTGAAGAAGGATATCGACAATTTTGTCCCCGGCAAGACCGCAGCCCCTGCAGCACAACCCGCTGCCGCCAGGGGTACCGTTCCCGCTGCTCCGGCCGGTCAGGTAAGCTTCGAGGATGTCCCCGTATCGCAAATGCGTAAGGTCATTGCCAAACGCCTGTCCGAAAGCAAATTCACGGCCCCCCACTTCTATGTCACCATGGCCATCGATATGGACAAGGCCATAGAAAGCAGGACACGGCTGAATGAAGTATCTCCGGTGAAGATCTCCTTCAACGACCTCGTGCTCAAAGCCGTGGCCGTAGCTCTCAAACAGCACCCCGCTATCAACAGCAGCTGGCTGGGAGATAAGATACGTGTCAATCATCATGTCAATATAGGAGTGGCAGTGGCCATCGAGGACGGTCTCGTAGTGCCCGTAGTAAGATTTGCCGATACCAAGACCCTGTCGCAAATAGCCGCTGAAGTAAAGGACCTCGCACAGCGTGCCAAAGCCAGGAAGCTGCAGCCCGCCGACTGGGAAGGCAGTACCTTTACCATCTCCAACATGGGTATGTTCGGAGTGGAGGAGTTCACCGCCATTATCAATACTCCCGACGCCTGTATCCTGGCGGTAAGCGCTATCCAGCAGGTGCCCGTGGTGAAGAACGGAGCCGTTGTTCCGGGCAATATCATGAAGCTGACATTGAGCTGTGATCACCGTGTAGTGGATGGAGCCGTAGGCTCTGCATTCTTACAGACGGTGAAATCGCTCCTGGAAGAACCTTTAAGGATGATGTTATAAGGAGGGCTACCAGGGAGGGCCACGGGCCCTCCGCCGTCCGAAGGACGGCAATAAAACCGCGTCCGTGTAAAATCCCGGACCTTCAGGTCCGCAAGCCGTGAAAAGTCTTAACGTTCAACAAAAATCTTAACGCCCAGCAAAAATCTCCCCCTCGAAATAAAAAAAGAGGGCATCCTATAGACATAGGCTGCCCTTTAAACCTTATCCTTTTAAGGCGTCTTCTGTAGAAACAGCGGCCCTATCAGAACTGTGTCCTTGCTATTCCAACCAAACATTAAAAATCTCACTAATTATTTTAAAGGAATTACGCAAACATTCTCCTGCGACAGGTGTTTCAAAGTAATACGTCTATCCCTAGGGCGAACCGTTTTTAGCGGTTCCTGAAGATGCCGGAATGTTTCTCGTATGATCTCAGGTACTTTTGCGAGACAGGCTAGAATCACCTGTCCTTGAATCGTCTCCGGTACTGAATCAGCCTTAAAAGCCCTAACCAGATGGCTGTTTTCTCTATTCTCACCGTTGACAACACAAATATAACGTGGTCTTATTAGACCACAAAATTTTTTGTCTCAATTTTTTTTCATAATTTTGCTCCCGGTTATTAATTCCTTTCTATCAGCTTTCGTGACAACCTTCGTGTTCAACTCCTGAAGGATATTGTGAGTAGACGGGTCAATTTTCATTTAAATAGTATTTCAATTGTCTTTCCAAGATTTAAAGCTTATCGAGCCTTTATTAAAGGCTGTAAAGGAGGAGGGCTATACAACTCCTACACCGATCCAGGCACAGGCCATACCCATTGTACTTAGCCGAAAAGACCTGCTGGGATGCGCCCAGACAGGCACAGGCAAGACGGCCGCCTTTGCCATACCCATGCTGCAGCTTCTTTGCGAAGATGCCTCCCGGATCACTCCGGACACGAATCTCCGCGCTCATCGTCCTATAAAAGCGCTGATCCTTACTCCCACCCGTGAACTGGCGATCCAGATCGCGGACAGCTTTGCCGCCTATGGCAGGTATACGGGAATGGAGCACCTCGTGATCTTTGGCGGCGTACCCCAGCAACCCCAGGTTCAGGCTCTCCGCAAGGGCATCGATATCCTCGTGGCTACACCGGGACGTCTCCTGGACCTCATTGACCAGCGGCACATCCAGCTAAAGGACGTCGCCTACTTCGTCCTGGACGAGGCAGACAGGATGCTGGACATGGGATTCGTACACGACGTAAAAAAGGTCATCGCCAAACTGCCCCAGAAAAGGCAGTCCCTGTTCTTCTCCGCTACCATGCCTCCCGAGGCACAGAAGCTTTCTGCTTCCATCCTCGTAAACCCGCTGAAAGTGGAAGTAACACCGGTGTCCTCTACGGCAGAGACTATCCGGCAATCCATGTACTTTGTAGGCAAAAAAGACAAACGCTCCTTGTTGCTGCACATACTGAAAACCCAATCCATCCCTACCGCGCTGGTCTTCACCCGTACCAAACACGGGGCCGACAAAGTAGCGCAGGGACTCACGCGGGCGGGTATACGCGCCGAAGCCATTCATGGCAATAAATCGCAGAATGCCCGGCAACGCGCGCTCCTGAACTTCAAGAGCCGTCAAACCAGGATACTCGTAGCCACCGACATCGCCGCCAGAGGCATCGACATCGATGAGCTGACGCATGTCATCAACTTCGAACTGCCGAATGTCCCCGAGACCTATGTACACCGCATAGGCCGTACGGGCCGTGCCGGCGCCAGCGGCACCGCCTTATCATTCTGCGATGCGGAGGAAAAAGAATATCTCCGCGACATCGAAAAGCTGATCGGGCTGAAAGTCCCCGTGGTCGCCGATCATCCGCATCCGCTGGATAATTATGTCGAGGCGGCGCCGGCGCGGAGTGAAGGCTCCCAACAGCGAAGAGACAACGCTCAACGAAGGGACAATCCTCCTCAGCGGAGGGAGAACCCGGGCCAACGGAGAAATGATCATTCTCAAAAAAGAGACAACACCCAACAAAAGAATAATTCCTCTCAACAGAGAAATAATCCTCCCCAGCGAAAGGATATGCCACAACGCCCCCCGCAGGACATCATCCGCAAGGGCGCCATCTCCTCCCTGGCCGAGCTGGAAGCGTTGGAGAACGAATCACAGCCCGAGCAACCCCTGAAGACAGGTCAGCCCGATCTCACCAGGCGCGAGCATCCCAAAAAACATCACGATCCATCCAGACGCGATCACAAAAGGGAGCCCCAGCAAACGGATAGGACGGACAGGACCGACAAGGACGGGAGGACGGACAAAACGGACAGAGCGGACAACAAGAAAAAAGTACATCCACCTCACGACAAAGCCAAACATGAACCTCAAAAAGGTCATCCGCCTCATGAACAGGTGAAGCGCGAGCGCGAGACGCAGCAGGATTTTTTCAATAATATAAAGCTCAACCAGAGCGAGGGGGACGAGCGGTGGTAGGATGAGCTGCCCATGGCGGCTTCTAAATACGTAACTTTAGGTTATGTCAGCTTACTGTCTCCCACTGATAATGCTCCTTTCCTGGACTTCCCCTGCCTTAGATGGCAGCAGTTCCGGTGAGGAGCTTTCATCTTTATTGAGCAAACAGCAGTACGAACAGCTGTTCCCGCATCACCATCCTTTGTATGCTTACGAGTCCCTGATCAAGGCTGCCGCGGATTTTCCAGCCTTTGCCGGAGAAGGCGCACGCGAAGTACGCCTGCGGGAGCTGGCCGCTTTTTTCGCCCACATCGCACACGAAACTACCAGCGGCTGGTCCGGAGCAAAAGGCGGACCCTATGCCTGGGGCCTGGTCTACATCGAGGAACAGGCATGTAAGGACGGACATTGTACACAGTATAACACCGGTGGCTCCAGCCCTTATAAACCCGTTCCCGGCAAGTCCTATTATGGAAGAGGCCCGCTGCAGCTGACATATGCCTATAACTATGGCGCCGCCGGACAGGATCTGAAGCTGCCTTTGCTGGCCCATCCGGAAATGGTAAGCAGCGATGGCGTAGTGGCCTTTGAAACAGCCCTCTGGTTTTGGATGAAGGCCCAGACACCCAAACCTTCCTGTCATGAGGTCATTTGCGGCAAATGGCAGCCCGCTCCGGCAGATCGCGCGGGTAGACGCAAGCCCGGCTTTGGCATGACCATCAATATCATCAACGGGGGCGTGGAATGCAAGGACAACACCCCCGCCGCACGTGACGCGAGGGAGGAAAGGATCGGGTTCTATAAACATTTTGCCGCCGCCCTGGGCGTCTCCGTGGAAAAAGACTGTGATTGCGCCGGCATGGCAACGTATGGGAATTAATATTCGTTAGTAGTAATGCCAAATAAAATATAGAATGGGCTTACAAAAGAGCACCTCACAGCTGCTGCGTTTTCATTTCTCCTTCTTCCTCATGCCCGTATATTGGTTTGCGCTCAGCCAGACAGGAGACCAGGACTGGCCCCGGGCGATACTGGTATTCGTTATACTGCATCTGCTGGTGTATCCTGCCAGCAATGGCTACAACAGCTATATGGACAGGGATACTTCCCCCATCGGCGGCCTGGAACATCCCCCGCAGCCTACCCGTCAGTTATTTCTGGTGACGGTAGGAATGGATACACTCGCCTTATTAGCGGGTTTTCTTATCAGTCCCTTGTTTGTCCTGGGGCTGGCCGTCTATATCCTTGCATCGAGGGCCTACAGCTATAGAGGCATACGGCTCAAACGATGGCCCGTCATCGGATATCTCACCGTCATCGGCTGCCAGGGCGCCCTGGTATTTTTTCTGGTCTATTATGGAT
>DASZXP010000045.1:0-18111 GCA_035545935.1 Puia sp.
GCCCGCAGGATTTTCTTCCTAAAAAGCCTCTCTAATTACCTCGCTGATTAAACTACTTTAAAGGTACATAATGTTTTTGAAATAATCTCCTATAGGTAAGTGAATGGTGTTGTACCTTTGCAAAAAAACATATGAAACCACATCTCCTGTGCACCCCCAAATCAATATATGGCCCAGAGCCGCTACCGGTAGTGTTTCTTTTCGATTATCCTTTTAGTCAGCTAAAATACCGTCTTTGTATCAGGCGGCCATTACGGACAAATCAAGGCAAAAATTATTCACCTAATGATTTTTTGCCTATGCCCGAAGAAGACAACGCATTCATATATACATTGTCACCCAAAGAAGGATACGATCGATTGCTGGCACGATTAAGGGAATTTAAAAAGAAAATTTTGGGCATGGGCAAAGGTATTCCTATAACCTATCGGGATGAACGTTGTCCTACCGATGAATATTTTATCCAAGAATACGAGGATGGCACTACCTATCTTGCCTTTTATGAAATCACTAAAAAAGAGATCCTGCTTATTTGCAGGATTGACGACTAAGTAGTTTGAGTGACTTTTTGCTTGACCATTTTTTGGTCAACCTGTCTGCTGAATAAAGAACTACTTTTATCTCCATTGACGCAAAATAAAGGCAAGAGGAGAGTAAGGAATGGAGATGTTGTCACCGAAAGAAGCAGTGGAAATATTGCGTGCTCATGGCACGCACGTAAGTGAAGAAGAAGCAAAAATTATCCTCGACTTTATGGTTAACTTAGCTAACATTTCTTTATCTCAATACCTCAATCATGAAAACAGCGGACCTGTATATCAGGGTGAGCACGGACGAGCAAGCCGATAAAGGATACTCCCAACGAAACCAGGAAGAAGTCTTAAAAAGATATTGTGAAAACAATAAGATCATCGTCCGGCGCGTGATCTTTGAAGACCATTCCGCGAAGACTTTTAATCGACCACAGTGGCAAAGTCTCCTGGCTGATCTTCGCCGCCACAAAGGCAAGACAGACCTGGTGCTGTTTACCAAGTGGGACCGGTTCAGCCGCAATGCCGGGGATGCGTACATGATGCTGAATACGCTTCGAAAATTAGGTGTAGAACTCCTCGCCATCGAACAACCCATTGACCTTTCTGTACCGGAAAATAAGATAATGCTGGCCGTTTATTTGGCCACTCCTGAAGTAGAAAATGACCGGCGTGGATTGAACACGCTCCATGGGATGCGTCGTGCCCGAAAGGAAGGCCGCTGGATGGGACCGGCTCCATATGGATATGCCAATAGGGTGACAGAAGAGGGAAAGAAGTATATAGCCCCCAAAGAACCGGAAGCATCCGTCATCCAATGGGCGTTCAATGAGGTCCTTTCGGCCGGTAGGGACTCCGTACGAAGTATCTGGCAAAAGGCCAGGAAGAAGGGCTTGCCTTGCAGTAGGAGTGCCTTCTGGATCATCCTCCGCAATCCGGCCTATATCGGGAAGATCTACATCAAGAAATTCAAGGATGAGGATACCCAATGGGTAAAGGGTCAGCACTTACCTTTGGTAACTGAGTCCTTATTTTATCAGGTGCAAGATGAGCTGGACGGTAAGAAAAGGGTATATGTTCCGAAGAAAAGAACCCTGGATTATCCCATGCGCGGGCATCTGGTCTGTCCGCATTGTGGACGCCTATTGACCGGCAGCTCTTCTCAGGGACGATCCAAAAAGTATTTTTATTATCACTGCATCCTTCCATGCAAAGCACGTTTCCACACCGACAAAACCCATGAGCTATTTGGCCAGGAGCTAAGAAAGTATATTCCTCGTCCGGGAATGGTCGACCTGTACACGGAAGTGGTAAGTCGTCTTTATAAGGAGCAAACAAAAGGGCAGCGGGACAATGTCAGACTGATCCGGGAGGAATTGGAGCAGGTGAACGCCTGGCTGGTGAAAGCAAGGAACAAGCTGGTAAATGACGAGCTGGACGCGGCAGATTATAAGACTATAAAGGCAGAGTGTGAGCAAAAGATCAAACAGCTGGAATGCCGCTTGTTCGATGCCCAAAAGCAGGACCCCAATATTGAGCCGATGTTAAAGAAAGCCTTCGAGACCCTTGCTCAGCTGGACCAGCTCTGGCAGGATGCCACGGCTGACAAGAAGAGAATGATCATCGGAGCGTTATACCCGGAGAAAATCACTTTTGACGGATATAACTTTCAAACCGCCCGATTGAACGAAGGGGCCCGGTTGGTCTACTTATTAAACAAAGAGTTAGACGAAAATAAAAATGGACAGAGGGAACATTTATCCGCTCTGTCCATTCCAGTGACCCGGATTGGATTCAAACCAATGACCGCCTGCTTAGAAGGCAGGTGCTCTATTCAGCTGAGCTACCGGGTCGTCACTCACCGGCAAAGGTCTCCCTCACCGGCCCAAATGGCTGCAAATGTAGAAAAAAACCCGCAAGAGGCCAAACCGTTTTACAGCTCATCCGGTCATCCGCTTGTCAAGTCCGATAAGGGAAAGATACAATGACATTAGATAGCATGCTCCAATATATCCTTTACGCGTTGCGCTACGATGTCGACCTGATCAGGCCGCAGCAGGACAACCCCGATCGTCAGCCTGTTGTGATGCCCTCCCGCGACAATGCTTGGATTGCCTTGCTTCAGGGCGGTCAATACTTCTTTGGGGGTGGTCTTCACCCGCTGCTGGTCCCAGTCGACCGCCAGACTTGGGAATGCATTCGCGGGCCCCGGGTCTACTATTATCTCCGTCTTGAGCGTCGGTATGGTCGACAATCGGGCGGCAATGTGTTTTGCCCGTTCAAGCCACTCATTCCATTCCTTTTGATGATCCCTCTCCAGATAAGCTTTCAAAGCCGCATACATGCCGAACATCTCTTCCTTATTCACTTTCATCGGTCGGCCGATAGGAGCTTCATAAGGGCTGTGATTGAGCTTGGCCGCCTCTATCAGGTCCTTACGTCCAAAGAGCAGTCCCGCGCTTTGAGGTCCTCGTATCATTTTGCCGCCGGAGAAAGTGACCAGGTCAAAGCCCATCTTCTGAAACTTGAAGAGGTTCTCCACCGGGGGCACATCCGCAGCCGCATCCAAAAAAGTGGGGATCTTATGCCGTTTGGCGATGGTCAGGAATTCCTCATGCATCACGCTGTGTTTCTCCGCCGCATTAAAGAAAAGCGCCATCACCGTCTGTTCGGAAAAAGCTTTCTCCATTTCCTCAGCCCCTTCTACTTCCACGATCCTGGCACCCGTAGTGGTCACCGCCTGATCGAAAAGATACCGGTGGCTCTTTTGCATAATAACCTCGGGTCGCGGGCCTGGAAGATTTGGTAGCTGCCGGATCTTTTCTTTGTCGGCGCCCGTGATAGCGGCGGCAGTCCCTAAAAGGATGGCGCAGGCTGCACCGGAAGTCACCATGGCCGCCTCTGCTTTCAGCATTTCAGCGATCTTTGCCCCAACTTTGTCCTGTAGTTCGAACATATTGGCAAAATCATGCGATGTTGAATTGATCGCTTCCAGCACCTCCGGCTGCATCAGCGACCCCGATAAAAATGTCATCGTAACATTGGCATTGATCACCTTTGTGACACCCAGCTCTGCAAAAAGATCCCGCGTGACAGTAGGAGGAACAGGCAACGTTCTCACCGGCGCAGCCAAACCTTGCATGTTCTCGAAAGCAGTAGTGGCCAGCGTCAAAAAAGAAAGCCTTTTGAGGATATCCCGGCGGTTCATATCGAATTGATTTAAGCAGTGTTGATCAAATATAACTTTTTAGGGACCAACTCTGCAAAAAATTTGCAGAAATATGCAAATTTTTCCAACCCTTCATCGCCCCAGCGATCCCGCCAGCACGCTGAGCGCAAAACTCACCACCGCCGCCACGCTCCTCCAATTATGCAGCCGCATCCACGCCCCCTCGAACAGCTCCCGCTGCCGGGCCATCTGCTCCGAGGTCGCCGCCCCCACATCGAATTTGTCCAGCGCCTCATTCAACGGCACATTACCCGCCATCGTCACTCCCAATACCCCGACGATATAAAGCACGCTCGCCGCCAGCAGCAACCCGCATCGAACACTATCCCCTCTATACATCCAGGTAGCCAGGGCCAGCGCAACCCCCGCCCCTAAAAAACAGAGCAGAAAAACAGGGTTTTGTATCGCCCGGTTCATCGACTGAAAAGCCAGGATATACTCCCGGGGAGCCAATAGCTTCAACCCCGGCAACACCGAACAGCTCCATGCGAAAAACACACCGGCGCTCAATCCCACCAGCGTGATGGTAATAAATAGCATCTTCATGATCATTTGTTTGATAGATTCTTAAGATATGCTTCCATAAGCGCTACTCCTTCCTGGTGCACGATCGTAGCCCCGATCAATGGCATCCGCCCCTTCTTCATAAATTTGACCATCTTGCGAAGCGCACGCCCATCCGTCAGAGCTGCTCCCCAGCGAAGATCCAGTCCACTCCGGGCGCAAAAACCATCGGGGTTATGACAATGCGCACAGTTCACGTCCAGATAAGAGCCCACCCTTTGCTGCAACGAATAGGAGCTGTCCCGCCAGTCAGGCAGTGAAGAAGTGAATACCGGCCCCAAACGAAGGTTCCGGACCATAGGTCCCAGCGGCATAAACCTCCCCGCAGTGTTATGGCATTTAGCACAATCACCATGCGAAGGCACTACATACCGCACGGCCCGGTTCGCACCCAGCGCGTCCCGCCACTCTATCCGGACCCTGGAAGAAGCATTCGTCAGCATGGCTTCCGTTCCATCGGCATTCCACAGATAAGTCCCCCAGATCCACTGTCCATCCGACAGCGCCATCACCCTCGTCTCGATCAGCCGCTTGCCCCTGGCCGTATCCTGCTTGTCATGGTAGTAATAAAAGGTCTTTACCAGCATCGTCCCATCCGGAAAGACAGGCAGCCCATCCCCCGTCTTCCGCAGCTGACTGCCCGGAGGTAGCTTGATCAGCCGTTGTTTCTCGGCATAGTCGGTAAACAAGGTGGTCGCTAAATCGTACATGGTAAAGCCCGCGGCGGGTTTCAGATCGGAAGGACTGCCCTCGAAGATGTGATATTCGGACAACCGGGCCGGCAGGCCGGCTTCCCCAGGCTGTTCCGGCCTGGCAACAGGTTCACCAGGTAATAAAGTCTGCACCCCTACCACCCACGCCAGCACTCCCACCACAACGAACTTGATCCCCATAGCATTGTATTTTAACACAATACTAAAAGGATGTCAGCCCCGGAAATAGAACAAAAACGTCAATTTGGTCTGGCTGGAACACCCTGGTCAGAAATGGCTTACCCGGCAACGGTCTGATCAGCAGCACCGGTCCTTACAAGGCCGGGGAACTCTCCTACCTCTCCTCCTGCGTGCTTTTGCCAGCGCAGGGGAGACAGCCCGGTGAATTGAGAGAAGTTTCGGATAAAATGCGACTGATCGGAATAGCCATACGTATACGCTATATCCGACAGCTTATCGAATTTGCCGCTTTGCAAATGTTTCAACGCAGCCTGGAATTGAGAGATCCTGGAGAACAGCTTGGGCGATACCCCGATATATTGCTCGAACCTCCGCTCGAAGGTCCTTGGACTAAGATTCAACGTCCGTCGCAGCGCCGGCAAAGGCATCTTCCCGTTCGACTGCAGCAGGCTGGATGTAGCATGCGCCATACCCGGATCGGCCACGGCTTTATTCCTTTCGACCATCTGCTCCAGGTAGTCGAAAAGCGCCGACACCCGTTCCAGCGAAGTTCCCATATTCCAAAGCTGCTCTCGCAACAGCCGCCCCTGCACAGCCGACAACAGGCTTATATCGAGACAGTCGTCTGTAAGCTCCTTCGCGCTCAGCCGGAACAGGCTATGCATCGCATAAGGATGAAAGCTGATCACGATCATCCCCAGCCTCCCCGCCGAATGCATGTCGATGGGAGCCACCGTCTGTCCATACAGGAACAGGGACGACAGCTCTTTAGAACGAGCCAGAGGCTCGTTGTCCGAAGGATCGGATATGACCGCAGGGTCACCATCGAGGAAGAGTGAGGGCTCGGAACTCCGACGAAGGTCCGTTTCCGGAAAACGGGCTATATTTCCCCGGAGGCTCGTTTTCCGGACATTTTGATTGAGTAACAATCCGTTCTCCGATTGTTGAAAGATGATCCCCGGGCAGCCGTCCGCATAGATGGAGAACAGGCTCCCCATAGAAGGAGCGGAAGGGTCCCTCGGATCCCCCGACGGGTCCCGGGCGGGCTCCAGCGCCCACACATGCCGGACAAAGGCGCGTAATCTTTCAGGAATGGTTATGATCTGCCGGCGGAACATGCTTTAAAAATAAAAAAACTCCGTAACTTAATAACAAATTCGCTTGCCATGACTAGCTTCGACACCTCTCACGTCAAGAACATAGTCCTGTTAGGCCATGCCGGCTCCGGCAAGACTACCCTCGCCGAATGCATGCTCTTCGAAGCAGGACTCATCACCCGCCGCGGCTCCGTTGAAGAAAAAAATACCGTCAGCGACTTCTATGAACTGGAACAGCAGCGCGGTAACTCCATCTTCTCCAAGCTCCTCCATACCCAGTGGCGCGGCTACAAGATCAACATACTCGATACGCCCGGCTACGACGACTTCGTGGGAGAAGTGGTATCGGCCCTGCGTGTGGCGGACACCGGGGTCCTGTTGCTTAACGCCAATTTCGGAGTAGAGGTAGGCACCGACCTCATCTGGGAATACACCGAGAAGTTCAAAACCCCCATGCTGCTGGCCGTCAACAAACTGGACCAGGACAAGGCGGATTTCGACCACACGGTCCTTCAAGCCCGCGACCACTTTGGCCCCAACGTCGTAGTAGTTCAATTTCCTCTCAACCCGGGCCTCGGCTTCGACTCCATCGTCGATGTGCTCCGGATGACCCAATATAAGTTCCCACCCGAAGGCGGCAAGCCGGAAAAGCTGCCCATCCCCGAAGAAGAAAGAGAAAGAGCCGACAGACTCCATAAAGAATTGATCGAGGCCATCGCCGGCAATGACGAGACTCTCATGGAAAAATATTTTGAAAAAGGAGAATTGGATGAGGACGAAATGCGGGACGGACTAAAAAAAGCCATGATCAACCACGACCTCTTCCCCCTTTTCTGTCTTTCCGCAAAAAAGAATATGGGCAGCGGCCGCATCATGGGATTCATCGACAACGTATGCCCCTGCCCCGCCGAAATGCCTCCTCAAAAGACCCTCTCGGGCGATGTCCTGCCCTGCGACCCCGATGGACCGCCCTGTATATTCATCTACAAGACCATCTCCGAAGCCCATATCGGAGATATGAGCTTTTTCAAGGTTTACTCCGGCGTCGTACGATCCGGCATGGAGTTCGTCAATGAATCCAACGGCGTCACCGAAAAGCTCAATCAGCTTTTTGTCGTGGAAGGCAGCAAACGCACGGCCGTCAACCAGCTCTCCGCGGGTGACATCGGCGCTACGATCAAATTAAAGCACACGCATGTCAACAATACCCTCCATGCCCGTGGACACAATTACGAACTGGCGCCCATTGAATTCCCTGCCCCCCTGCTGACCATTGCCATCGAGCCCGCGCAAAAAGGGGATGAGGAAAAACTGTCCACTGCACTCCACCAGGTACAGGAAGAGGACCCGACAGTAATAGTGGAAGTCTCATCGGAGCTGAAACAGACACTGCTCCATTGCCAGGGCGAGCTGCACCTTTCCGTCATCAAGTGGAAGCTGGAACATATCTCGAAAAACCTGCACGTCAACTTCATCCGCCCGCGTATACCTTACCGTGAGACGATCCGGAGAATGGTCCAGTCCAGCTATAGACATAAAAAGCAGTCGGGCGGAGCCGGTCAGTTCGGCGAAGTGTACATGCAGGTAGAACCCTGGTATGAAGGCATGCCCGATCCAAAAGGCCTTTCCGTACGCGGCAGGGATGAATACACCCTCGACTGGGGCGGAAAGCTCATCTTCCTGAATTGCATCGTGGGAGGCGCCATCGATCAACGCTTCCTCCCCTCCATATTGAAAGGCGTCATGGAAAAGATGCACGAAGGCCCCCTGACAGGATCTTATGTCCGCGATGTGCGCGTCATCGTATATGACGGGAAGATGCATCCCGTGGATTCGAACGATATCTCCTTCAAGATCGCCGGACTGATGGCCTTTAAACAGGCATTCCAACAGGCCGACCCACAGATCCTGGAACCCTTCTACACCGTCACGGTGCTCTGCCCCGACGACCAGACAGGCGGCATCATCAGCGACCTGCAGACCCGCCGCGCCATCATCGAAGGGATGGACTCTGAAGGACATTTTACCAAGATCATCGGCAGGGTGCCGCTATCCGAGATGCACGATTTCTCTTCTTCCCTGCGAAGTCTCACACAAGGACGTGCCAAGTTCCGGATGCAGTTCCTGGAATATGCGCCGGTGCCTTTCGACCTGCAACGCAAGCTCATCGACGAATACACCAAGGTGGCCGCCCACCACCATCAGGAAGTTTAGTCCATGTATAACCCTGATCCGTCCTGGCTTTGAGCCCAGGATGCCGGGGTTGGCCAGGAATTCCTATCTTAGGCCCCTTAAACATCCATACATGGACGTAAAAATAGAAGAAACCTGGAAAGAGACGCTTAAACAGGAGTTTACCAAGCCCTATTTCCTCCAGATCGCTACCTACCTCAAGGCGGAAAAAATGTCCGGCAAAACCATCTACCCTCCGGGGAGCCTTATCTTCAATGCATTCAACACTACCCATTTCGATAACGTAAAGGTCGTCATCATAGGACAGGATCCCTACCACGGCCAGGGACAGGCACACGGGCTCAGCTTCTCCGTGCCCAAAGGCATCCCGCCTCCACCCTCGCTGATCAATATCTTTAAAGAGCTGCAGAACGATATAGGCGTACCCATCCCCAACCACGGCAACCTCACGCATTGGGCCGAACAGGGAGTGATGCTCCTCAACGCCTCCCTGACGGTAAGAGCCAACGAGCCGATGAGCCATGCAGGGATTGGCTGGGCCGAATTCACCAATGCCGTCATCGAAAAGATCTCCGCGCTGAAAGAGCACGTCGTCTTCTTGTTGTGGGGCAAATTCGCACAGGAAAAGATCAGCCTGGTGGACGAAACAAAACACCTCGTGCTCAAGGCGGCCCACCCCTCCCCCTTCTCCGCCGACAAAGGATTTTTTGGATGTAAACATTTCTCAAAGACCAACACCTGGCTGATGAGCAAAGGCATCGACCCGATAGATTGGAAGCTGCAAAACATATGAAGGAACAACAACGAACAGGTCTCCCGGGCGACAGGACAGTTCCCGTACAGAAAGCGGGTTTCACGGATTTTCTCTGCAGCCTCTGGGCCGTATGGGTCATCATCGTCTTCGTCGTCACCATGCTCATCCTGCTGATCCCCTTTCTCCTCTTCTCCTATTTCAGGGCCGAACCTCAAAAGACGAGCGTCTGGGTTCGCCTCTCCCGTATATGGATGGGCGTTTTCCTGCCATTGGCCGGCTGTCCGCTGAGGACAAAAGGGAAAGAGAATTTTAAAAAAGGAGAGACCTATATCGTCCTGTGCAATCACAACGCGCTCCTCGATGTACCCGTATCCTATCCGGCCATCCCCGGCGGCAACAAGACCATCGCCAAGATCGAAATGGCGAAAGTCCCCGTATTTGGCCTGTTCTATCGCACCGGCAGCGTGCTGGTCGACAGGAAAGATGAGAACAGCCGCAAGGAAAGCTTTTCCAAAATGAAAGAAGTGCTCGACATGGGATTGCATATGTGTCTTTACCCTGAAGGCACAAGGAATAAAACCGAAATGCCGTTAAAAGAATTTCACAATGGCGCCTTCCGGCTCGCTCTCACTACGGGCAAGGCCATCATTCCCGCGCTGATCTTCAACACCCGCAAGGTCATGCCGCCCAATAAGACCTTTTATTTCCGCCCCCATCCCCTGGCCATGCACTTCCTTCCGCCGGTGACGCCGGAAAAAGACGACACCGTCGATACCCTCAAACAAAAAGTATTCGACATCATGTGGAACTACTATTCGGCGCATCAGAAATAAAGCCCCTGGCCGTCGACATCATGCCTGACCGCCAAAAGCTCCCCCGGGCCGCCGCCAAATGTCTTATTGATCGTAGAAGTATTTCGTCCGGTTGATCTTCAAGTCTTGCAGGAAACCCGCCTTCGGACTGATCGTGAAGTTAAAGAAATGACTATACCCTATCAGCGTCGCATTGATCGACATCTGCCAGCAATGCATATCCCGTGATATCGATGTCGTCAGCGACTGCATCTTTTCGGCATGCACATCATAAAAGCCGTTCAGGCCTATCTTCCATTTCTCCGTCAGGTTGAAATCCCCACTGTAGTTGATGGACGAGGTCACGGTCGTCATATAGCCCGAATAATCGGGCTTCAGCGTGGTTGAAAAGTTCAAGGCAAAAGAAAGGTTCAGCGACCAGGGTATATTGAAATCCGCGAACTGCGCGGGATTGTTACGGATATAATTCAGTTGCGCCTGCTGCTCCTCCATCGTCATCGGTATCTGATCCTGCTGCAGCGCCTCCTTGTCCTTCTCCAGCTTCTCATCCTTGGGCTTGCTCTTGAAGCTGGAAGAGATAGCCAGATTGCCTCCCGTGATCCTGCCCAATGAGAATCCTTTTCCCGGGTTCTGCCAGGCCAGTATATTCCGCCGGTGGCCAAGCGTGTCCGTTATATAAGGGTCCAGGTTGGCGCCGCCCGTGATATTGATCTTTTGCAGCAACGTGCTCCGGAAGTAAAAAGAGATATTCGACAACTTAAAGCTATCGGCCAGGTAATTGTAGCTGCCGTTGAACCCTATCCCATCGATGATGGTGGTCTTCTTGATACCGCCGTCGGTCGTATCTTTTTTCGATCGGGTCTTTATCTCGAAATGGTTATCCAGCCCAAAGGAGATCCCACCGAACACACCTTCCCCAAAAGCGCCGTACGTAGCTCCGTCGAAATAGGACACCCGCTGGGTATAGATAGGTCGCTTATTGATGGTGTCCCCCGTCGGCACAGGCAGGTTATAATAGGCGGCGCTGGCCAGGTCCGGCTTATAGCTAAGGCTCACCGTAGGCCGGATGACATGTCGTATGCCCATCAGCGTGCTGTTCTTTCCGAACTTCTGGAAGGTTCCGAAGATAGCCGAGCTCAGGCTAAGACTGAAAGAAATATCCTCCATCGACCAGAGACCTTTTTCTATTCCCACCGTATCTACTTTTCCCCTGATATAGTTGTACCGCCGGAGCAGCTTCCTTGAGAATAGCCTGTTCGAAAGGCTCATGCCCGGCGTGATCTGGATGGGTCCCTTCAACGGTAATGCCAGACTGATGGGAATGCTGTTCTGAACGCCCCACTGGAAGGTATCGATCACCTTCTTGAAATTGGCGGCCGAGTCGTAGAAATTAGCCCCGCCGGAGATATTGGTCGTAAGGCCGATCCCCAGCTTTTCATACCATTTTGCCTCCCCCGCAAAATCCTTCTTTTGCAAAGGATAGAGAGTAGGCGCCGTAAAGGTCAGGTTGGGCGCGCTCACCTGTATCTGACGGGTCAGGTTATTCTGACTGTGGGTAGCGCCCACCGTGAGGTTATATTTGCCGTTCCAGGTCTTGGAATACGTGATGGAAGATCCCAGCTGGTTATTATAGGCCGCCGTGGGATTGTTGGGTACATAGGAATTGTACTTCGTGGACATGACGTTCACGCTGGCGGAAAAATTGGTCCCCGGCCGCGCCTTGGAATCCATCGAATGGCTCCAGTTGAGGCTCCAGGTCCTCCCCGTCGTATACTCATCTTTGCCCGAGCTGCTCAGCAGCCGGGTATTCTGCAGGGCAAAGGCCATCTGACCGCTGTACCGGTATCGCACCCGGTAGGTCGGGGTCACATACAGGTTCCACCCTCCATAGGAATAAAGATTGGTTCGCACCGTCACATCGAAAAAGTCGTTGATCACTTTATAATAACCCAACCCCTCGAGTCCGATCCCCGCCTGGTCATTGGCCGTGAACTGGGGTGGCAGCAGACCGGAATGACGCCCCGTGGAGATCGGGAAAAACCCAAAGGGGATATAGATCGGGATAGGTACCCCTTCGAACTCGGGATGTATCGGCCCCGTGATGGCGAACTTCTTGTTGATCAGCTTCATTTTGTTGGTAACGAAGGCGAAATGGGGTGTATCCAGATTGCAGGAAGTAAACAGGCCCCGATAGCCATAATATTCGTCCGCACTGATCTTTTTCATCTGCTTGGCATGGACATACATATCCGAGCCCGCAACGGTATAGGTATTCTTCGTAACCCCTTTTTGGCTTTTGACGCTATAGACAATGGTGTCCGAGGTCATGGTATTGTCCGCTTGCACCATTTTGGGCAGACCGATGACAGCCCCCGTCGTATCTTTGGTGGGAGTGGCCGTCACGAGGTTGCGAAGCTGGTCATATTCGATCTTGTAGGCAGTAAGGTCCGCATCCTGGTATTTGGCATCGGCCTTGTTGTACAGAGTTATCTTTTTGGTAGGAATATCCATGACCACGGAATCCGAAGCCTTGTAGTCGATGGCCGCCGCCATGGTATCTTTGCTGATCTTATAGTCGGGCGTATCCACTATTCGATGCAGCGAGTCCGGAATGCTATCGAGAAGCCTGCCCAGGGAGTCCAGACGGGCGGTGTCGGTGTCCCCGAGCTTCAGCAGCGAGTCCCTGAGTCTTATTAAGGAGTCCCGGGGAATGGTGTCCTTGAGAAGGGCGTCCTTGTGAAAAGAGCCTGGAAGGAGCCGAAAGCCTGGTTTGGAGGTGTCGGTGGCAGGCCCGGCCTCCGGCCCATCGGGCCTTGAACCGGTAGGCCTCGCCGATTGGCCGGAACTTAAAAAATTGTAAAAACGTGCTGCGGACGAATAATTTGCGGGACTATTGAACGTTACTGAAAAGAATATAGCAGTAAAAATCAATGTCAGTAAATATTTTGAGCTAATTTTGCGTCCGTTAATATTCATACTTAGCGGGTTCTGTCCAATAGGCGGACGCACAAAAATAGCCATTACACCATTAAGATTATGTGAAGATTGCCTGTAATTAGTGAAAATAACAAATGACTATGATGAAAAAGATGACCTGTTTGTTGATCTTGCCGGTAATACTATGTTTCATTACTGCGTTCACGACACGTCCTCCACAAAAAACAATTCTGCGTACCATTATAATAGACCCGGGTCACGGTGGCTTCGATCCGGGTACGGAAGGCCTTTTTTCCAAGGAAAAGGATGTGGCGCTGTCCATATCCCTCAAGCTGGGCAAGGCGATAGAAGAAGCCTTCCCCGACATAAAGCTCGTATATACCCGCACCACCGACATCATGCCCGGCAACATGCCCACCAAAAGCCAGGGACTGCATTACAGGGCCGAGCTCGCCAATAAATCCAAAGGCGACCTTTTCATTTGTATCCACGCCAACAACGACGGTCATACTCCCGGCACCTACGCCGTCCATAAGGTCGTTGGACATAAATATGTTGGCAAGGGCAAGCGGAGAAGGCGGGTACCCATCTACGAAACCTATTATGTAAAGAATACCCGCGTAGGCACGGGCTCCTATATCTGGAAGGCGGACCGGAATGTTTTTAAAGGCAAGGCCATCTCCGAAGCCGAGGGAGGTGAAGTAGACGATAGCACCGAGGTCGCCGCCAACGCCTTCGACATGAGCTCTCCCGAAGCCAAGATCAAAGCACAGCTATACGAAAAGAAATATTTCGCCAACAGCGCCCTGTTCGCCACCCTGGTGGAGAATGAATTTGTAAAGGCCGGCCGCCACAGCGACGGCGTCATGCAAAGGGACGAAGGCATACAGGTTCTGCAGGCCACGGGCATGCCCAGCGTACTGATAGAGACAGGCTTCCTCAGCAACAAGGAAGAAGAGATCTATCTCAACAGCGAGGAAGGACAGGATGAAATAGTGCGTAATATCGTGGACGCATTGAGGAGATACAAGGACACCATCGAGGGACGTGCATCCGGCAGCGATTCCGGTGGGACCACCAACACCCCTTCCCGTTGAGATACAATCTTAACTTTCCCGAAAACGCCGGGAGCGGCAATTTCACTACATTTGTCACCGGAGATATAAACAAATAAAGTACTGATCAAATTTTACAGATGAAAATTTCTAACGAATTTAAGATCGGAGTACTGGCCGTTGTGGCCGTAGCCGGGTTGATACTGGGATTTAACTTTTTGAAAGGCAGCAGCGTTTTCCACCACAACAAAAAGCTCTATGCCGTATTCGACAACGTGGAAGGCATGGACGTCTCCAATCCCGTATTGATCAATGGTCTTCAAATAGGCACCGTTGGCGCTATCAACGAGTCGGACCAGGACCTCACCCGGGGCATCGTAGTTACTATTACCTTGAAAAAGGACGTTCATATCCCAAAGAATTCCATAGGGGTCATCAATTCAGGACTGCTCAACGCCGCCTCCATCGTCATTACCAAAGGCGATGAAACACAGTTCCTCCAGGACGGAGATACCCTCCAGACCAAAAGGAAATCCAACCTCCTGGCGCAGGTACAGGAAAGCGTAAACCCCGTCATCCTGAAATTAGGCGGCACCCTCCAATCCCTGGACAGCCTCATACAGGCCATCGGTACTATGTTCGATCCCCGCCTGAAGAACAATTTCAGCGCCACCATCGCCAATCTGGCCGCCTCCACGGCCCAGCTGCAGATCTTACTGAACGCCCAAACCGGCGCCCTGGCCCAATCGTTGAAGAACGTCAATACCTTCACCAGCAATCTGGCCAAAAACAACGACCATATCACCCACACCCTCGAAAACGTGGAAAAGACCACTTCCAACCTGGCCGCCGCCAAGATCCCCGAGACGGTGGAAAGCCTGCAGTCCGCGGTCAATGAGATGAAAGGACTGGTATCGAAGGTCAACACCAGCAATGGCTCCCTGGGCCTGTTATTGAACGATAAAAAACTATATCAGAACCTGGAATCCACCGCCCGCAGCCTGAATATCCTGCTGGACGACGTACGCATTCACCCCAAGCGGTATGTAAATATCTCCGTATTCGGCAAAAAGGATAAGACCGGCCCCCTGATGGCTCCCGTAGACTCCACCGTGAAACCCAATAAGTAATGACAACGCGGGTCCGGACATTTATTCATGCCTGTATGGCCCTCCTTGGGCTCTTCCTCAGCCAGGCGGCTTTTTCACAACGCACACAGGGCGGGATCCCCTTCAGGACACCCGGCAACGACTCCATGAAAGTGGTAAAGATCCTGAACGCACAATCTTACCATTCCGAGACAAAGCCGGACTCCAGCCAGCTCACCTTTCTGGTTGGCGAGGTAAAGATCCAGCAGGAGAACACCATCATCATGTGCGATAGCATGATCCTCGATCCAAAGAACAATTTCATAGAATCCTTTGGACACGTACACATCAACGACAACGACTCCACCAATATCTTCTCCGACTACATGAAATACGAGGTCGATAAAAAGACCATACACTTTCTGAAGAACGTACGGCTGGAGGATAACAGGGGTACCCTTACTACCCAGGAGCTGAATTACGATATGAATCAGAAAGTAGGTACCTATGAACATGGAGGAAAGATCAACAACAAGGGCTCCGTCCTCACCAGCGAAAGAGGTATCTATTACGAGACGACAAAGGATGTTTATTTCAGGAACAATGTCGTGCTGAGGGACCCGCAATATGACCTTTCCGCCGATTCGCTGTTATACAATACCGCCACCCAGCGGAGCACGTTCATCACCGAGACCTTTATCCTGTTCAAGGACAGCACCCGCCGCACCGTCCGCACCAAAGAAGGATATTACGATCTGCCTACGCACAAAGCTTATTTTGGGAAGCGCTCCGTCATCACCGACGGCGGTCAAAAGCTGGTAGGCGACAGCGTCAACATCGATGACAGCACCGGCATCAGCACCGCCATTGGCAATGCCAGATACTCCGATTCGGTGGAAGGCGTGGCCATCGTCGCCGGCCGGTTGTACAACAACAAAAAGAAGAACTATTTCCTGGCGACGGAAAAGCCGATCATGATCCTCAAACAGGACAAGGACTCCATTTATATCGCCGCCGATACGTTCTATTCCGCCCGGCTCATCGACAGACCCAAAGTGCAGGAAAAGGTGGAGACCCTGGACAGCCTGCATCGAGAATATGTCGACAGCCTTTATAAAAACTCCTCCGACAGCCTCCACCGGGCCGCCACCGAGGGCATCAATGCAAAAGACACCCTGTCGGCATCCAGCCCCGATAGCACCCACCCCATGGTGGTCAGGGTCCGGGGCGACAGCATGATAAGACCCCCGCTCGACAGCACCGCCCAAAAGCTGACCGCGGATAGTCTCTCAAAAAGACTTCCCGACAGCACTCAGCTTGTCCAGCATATCGACAGTCTCTCCAAAAAGCTCTCCGATAGCTCCCAGCTTGCCCGGCTCATCGACAGCACCAAACGCGCCGACAGCACGCTCCTTGCAAAACCCAAAGGCAAACGCAACCAGCCGCCCGGCCGTCCCACCCTGAACAAACCCGGTCTAAGCAAACCCGGCCAGCTCAATCCTAACAAGCCCGGCGCCCCGCCCCCCATGGAGCTCGAAGCCCGCGCCACTCCGCCGGTACAGCCGGCAAAGCAGGAGCCCGACCGGGATCACGAAAAATATACCGACACCGCCAAAGCGCCCATCACGGACAGCACCCTGCGCTATATTCTTGCCTATCACCATGTCCGCATCTTCTCCGATTCCCTTCAGGCCGTCGCCGACAGCATGTATTATTCAGGACAGGACTCCGTCTTCCGGCTCTTCTACAACCCCATCGCCTGGGGCAGCGGCAACTACCAGATCACGGGCGATACGATGTATGTCTATACAAAGAACAAAAAGGCCAACAGAATGTACGTCTTCGAGAACGGACTGGCCATAAACAAGGTAGCCAGAGATTTCTACAACCAGATAAAAGGCACCACCATCAACGCCTACTTCAAAGATGGACAGGTAGACTATATGCGCGCCAAAGGCAATGCCGAAAGTATCTATTACGTACAGGACGATAACAAGGCTTATACTGGCGTCAACAAGGCGCACGCCGACATCATCGACATGATCTTCGCCGCCAAGTCCGACACCGGTGGAAGAGAGCTGCGTAAGGTCATCCTGCGCAACGATGCCGAAGGCAGCATGATACCCTTCAAAAAGGTCAACTTCGACGACATGCGTCTCCGAGGCTTCAAATGGCAGGAAGCACGCCGCCCCAAGACAAAAGAAGAGCTCTTCGAGTAACGCCCATCCGCTGCATGAGACTTCCATTTTAAGAAAACCCTAACAGAGACCCATTAATATTTTAGGCCCTTTCCCCGTTCCAATAAGCAGAGCAGACCACAGGTCTGCTGGCCGAAGTTCCCATCATTAGACGTGCGCCGGGGATGGGTTACTTTTCGGAACAAACCATACCCGGCGTACAACCTCCTTATTTATGCGAGTAATCACCCTTTGCCTGGTGTTTTTGGCAGTCACCGGCCTGTCCAATCATTTACATGCACAGGACTATAAGGTGGCCATGGGCATCCGGCTCAGCTCGGCGTCTCCCACCCTGGGCAACTCCTTCAGCGTAAAATATTTTATGGATGAGACACGCGCACTGGAAGGCCTGATCTCCCTAGGAGACAACGACCGCTTTGGCATCGGCGCCCTGTACGAAAAACACCAGCTCATCGGCGGCACCCCGGCCTTCACCTGGTTCTACGGCGCAGGCGGCTATGTGGGATTCGAACACGGCACCAGCTTCGTCGGCCCCACCGGCATCGTAGGCCTCGACTACAAATTTCAAAACGCCCCCCTCAACCTCTCCCTCGACTGGAAACCCGAGCTCGACATCATCCCAAAGATCAATTTCGTACCCGACGCATTCGCCCTCACCATCCGCTTCGTCTTTAAATAGGCCTGCCAATCCAATATCCTCCCCTTTGCCAGCCTTGCCCAATATCTTCTGAACCTCCACTTCGTCAGCTCTGTCCAACATC
>DASZXP010000046.1:0-23679 GCA_035545935.1 Puia sp.
AGGAGTGGTTATGAGGCCAAAGGGCGTGGGATTGCGTAAGGTGCTCACCGTGGTGCAGTTTATCATCGCGTTGATCATGCTTACAGGCACCGTGGTTATTTACCGTCAGATGCATTTTATATTGCATAAGGACCTGGGAGCGGACAGAAGCCAGATGGTCGCGTTGAACCTGCCGAACGACAGCCTGGCAAGCCGGCAGAAAGAAGCATTTCGTCAGACCGTGCGCCAGGAAAGCGGGGTCCGTGGTACGTCGATGGGGAGTGGCATACCGGTGGAGGGTGTTATGATGGGGAGTACTATCGCCTATGGCCCGGGTGGTAAAAAGCGGGAGCTGATGTGCAACTATTTTTATATAGACCCGCAGTTCCTTCCGCTGTTGCGTATCAAGCTGGCGGAGGGGCGTAATCTCTCGGACAGTCTTCGTACGGACAAAAAGGAGTCATTTATTGTCAACGAGGCGTTTGTCCGGACCATGGGTTGGAGATCGGGTGTCGGAGAGAAAATGGATGGTGGCGGGCATACGGGGAAAGTGGTGGGTGTGGTAAAAGATTTTTATTTTAAATCCCTTCATAATATCATCGAGCCGATGATCATGGTCTATACAGACAGTCAGCGGTCCACACTGCTGATAAAGGCTGCTCCGTCCATATTGCCGCGGTTGAAGACCTTGTGGTCGCAGTATTATCCTTCGGAGGTGTTCGATTATTATTTTCTTGACGCGTCGTTCGAGGCGCAATATGCCGATGACAGGATCATGATGACATTGTTCAATGGGTTTACGTTGTTGTCCGTTCTTATTTCCTGTCTCGGTCTGTACGGACTTGTGTCATTGATCACTGCGCGGCGGACCCGAGAGATCGGCATCCGCAAGGTGCTTGGCGCTCCCGGAGGGCACCTGGTGTTGCTGCTGACACGGGAGTTCCTGATCCTGATTGGCTGTGCGGCGTTGGTGGCGTTGCCCCTGGCGGGGTGGGGGTTGCAGCGGTGGTTGAGCTCGTATGCGTATCATACTTCCCTGAATGGGTGGATCTTTGGTCTGCCGCTGGGGATGCTGATCCTTATTACGCTGTCTGTCACCGGATTGCGGGTAGTGCGCGCCGTTCGTACCAATCCGGTGGAAAGCTTGCGTATGGAATAGCAAGCTTCGTCGGAACGACAATCATCAATGGTATTAGGGGGAGGCCTATATTTACCCACAGGCCGGACCCTAATACAAAGCTTGCGGGCGGAGTGAAAATTTGCAATGAGGCTGTTGCAAAAATATTTTCGCAACAAAATTATTGCAGTATATTTGTTGCAATAAAACTGTTGCAAAATGAAAGAGCGATGGATCTCGCCTAAGACAATAACTGGGGATGCGGCGACGGGTGAAAGATATCTTAGACGAGACTATATCAACGATATATTTTGGGAAGAGGTCAGAAAGGGCAATCATATTCTCTTTGTAGCGCCAAGACGAGTTGGGAAAACGTCTATTATGAAGGATCTGGCTGAAAACTGCCCGGAAGGATTTGCTGCTATATATCAGAACATTGAAGGAGTAAAGTCTGGTAATGAGTTTTATCAAAGGCTGTTTAGCTTAATACTTCAATGCATTGATAGGAGCCCGCTCGATAAAGCAAAAGCCTTTATAGCTAATTGCAGAAAGAAATACAATATTCAGGAGATCACTCGTGCAGGTATTAAGTTCGGCGAAAAAGAACTGGATTATGAAGGAGAGGTCCGAAATATCATTCCTCAGCTCAAAGACGCTGAAGTTCATACAGTGATCTTTTTGGATGAATTTTCAGAGGTTGTAAACACGCTTAACAAAAAAGGACAACAAGAAGAGGCTATTGCTATACTTCATACGCTGCGTGAGATCCGAAGCGACGATAATTTCAAGCACTTTACATTGGTATTTGCAGGGTCGATAGGATTGGAATATGTAATTACAACTGTTGATAGACCTAAACTGATTAATGACCTTCATCCGATCGTTACAGGACCTTTGAGAGATGACGAAGCTATAAAATTAATTCACCAGTTGACTGGTGAGGCGACTATTCAACTTTCAGAAAAGGTGATAAATGCTATTAACTTCACCGTTGGTCATTTGTTGCCTTATTATATTCAATTAATGTTGGAGGAGATAGATCTATTAGCTCGTGAGAATGAACAAACTACAATATCAGAAGAAATGGTAGGCATGGCTTTTAAAAGGGTGCTGAGAAAAAATAAGAATTTTGAGGATTGGCTGGAAAGGTTAAAAAGGTACCATGTAAATCATTTTTCTTTTCTGAACGATATTTTGAAACATACGGCTCATAAGGGGAGAATAACAGTACAGGAAATTTATTATAAAGCCAGTGATGAAAAATATCAGCGTACGGAGGATTATATGACCTTTGTAGATCAGCTCATCAATGATGGTTACCTGATGGAATTGGATACTCATGTGTATACTTTTACCAGCCCTTTCTTACATCAATTCTGGTTAAAAAAATATCCTATTTATGACCAACAGTTTATACAATAGCAATTTTAGTTTTTATCAGAACGCAAATGCTGATGCGTCGTCTATAAAGGGCAATTTTCTCATTCGAAAGAATGAGTATCAGATCATCATTGATGATATTCGACAGAATCAAAAGCAGAAATCCACTCAACATTATTTGCTATTGGGGAGACGGGGTAGCGGCAAGTCGACATTATTGAGACGGCTGCAGGTGGAAATAGATTCCGATAAGAAGCTGGATGAACTTTATATTGCTATCAATCCCGCGGAGGAACAGGCAAATATCTACAGGCTATCTGATTTGCTTGAGGAGATCATAAAGGAGTTGGAATGTCGTGGGATAGAAGTCGGGGAGTATGAATTTCATGAAGATACGGGAGCGTATATAAGGCAATTGTTTTCAATGATCCATTCAGCATTGGAGACCAAAGAGAAGAAGTTGATACTATTGTTGGATAATATAGATCGGATTTTCGAGAATGTTGGGGTTGATGCGCACTTGTTAAGAGAGGATCTGTTAAATTATGGAGATATCAAGATAATTGGCGGCAGTACGCGACTAACTGAGCATTTCTGGAAATATGATAAGCCTTTTTATGAATTTTTCAGGGTTTTGGAGTTGAAACCTTTGACGAGTGAGGAGGTAAAAACGTTATTGTTGAATTGGAGCGAGAGACTTAACCTCCCTCAGATAAAGGAGTTTGTGACTAATAAGCCTGGTCAGTTGGAGACGATCAGGTTATTGACAGATGGATTGCCAAGAACGCTGCAATTCTTTGTAAATATCTTATTAACCCGTGCCCCGGAGACTGGGTATGAATACCTTAAATTGATCATGGATAACATGACACCTTTATACCAGGAGAGGTTGAATATTCTTCCACCTGCTCAGCGAAAGATAGTATTGCAAATGGCTTTTATATGGGAGGCGGCGGGAGCCGGCGATATTGCCATTGGTACCAGGATGGTGAATAATGTTGTTTCCGCGCAATTGAAGCAATTGGCGGAGAAGGGGATCGTTGAGAAGATCGATACTGGAGGGAGGAATCATTTATACAGATTGGCTGAGCGATTTTTCAACCTTTGGCTGATCTTTACGCAAGGTAGCCCAAGAGAAAAAAGAAAGGCGAAATATTTGACGGTGTTCCTGGAGAATTTTTATGATTCCGGGGAATTGAGAAAATTGGCGGAAGAACATTTGACGGCGATGAAAGATGGAGACATGGAAGCTAATAAAGCAGCGTTGTTGACGAAGGCGTATTCACAATCCAGGTATATAAGTATTATGTTGCGAGAGTCACTTATTGCACAGACCTTATTACTTCCGGGCGTACATGAAGATCTAAAAAAGCAATTGCCGGCCAGTTTGAATGATATTTTGCGAGACGTAATGCATTATTCACATAGAGGGGCCTGGAAGAAGGCGCTCGAGCTTGCAGAAAATTTAGAACAGGATGGAGGGTTTAAAGACTTTTTGATTGGCACCACCTATTTAATAAAAAAAGATGCTAAAAAGGCGGAGCCTTATCTGTTGAGCGCTTATGAAAAGGGGATCGCAGGCATTGCGGGAGTTATTGCACAGCTATATCTTTTGCTGGGAAGGTTGGATCTTGCAGAAAAATATATTCAACGTGCATTGGAAGAAGGAGAGGGAAATCCAAACACTTATTTTTTGTATATATTAATTCATTATTATCAGAACAAAGCACGACAAGAAATGCTTGTAATGATAAAGCATAAAGTTAAAGAAATGCCGACCTCAAAGCTGTTAAGCTTATTGCCTGTCATCAAGGTGTGGAATGCCGACTTTCAGGGATTGGAAAGTGATTTGAAAGGCCTGGTCAAGAATAGAAATTCAATGTTTTCGGAGACGTTATTGCATATGTTGATCCATCATCAGGCAAGGTTGGTAAACAAGCTTTTTTCGGAAGATAAATTTGGAGAGCAACTAACGGATGAATTGTTACCTTTCTACTATGTAACTCAATTATTAGTAACTGAGGATATTAAGAAGAAGAATCTTAGTATGCCGCCGGAATTAATACAACCTGTAGCTGTTATCCTAAGGCAGGTTAAGATTGGTCAGGAGCTTTTTTACAAAAAGGATTAAATTATAGAGTTATGACTACCTCCCGCCCCAATTGGTCGCTGGCGCTGGGTCTCCCCCTGCTGGTGATGCTTATCTGCATAATTATTGTTTTTAGTCCTTTGTTTGCGCTGAACAGCGTCCGCCTCTCCACGGCCATTACGCTGGACCTGACGGTGACGGCGCCGTTGTTGTATTTTTTAGTCATACGGAGGACGAGCGTGTCGAGGATGACGGTGATACGGGTCTTTGTAGCAGGTGTGCTGGTGGCGGGGTTGTTGCTGGGCGGGCGGAGCTCATTGCTGCATGGTATCAAGACATGGATCTCTCCTGTGATAGAGGGGGTAGTCGTGGGGGTGGTGATCTGGAAGATACGTGTGTCACGGCGTCAGGCCGGGTCTGTCGATATGCTGACGCGGTTGCGGGCCGTTATGGCCGGGGTGCTGGGTAGTGAGCGGTTGGGCGATGTGTTGGGATCGGAGCTGGCGGTGTTTTATTATGCGGTGGCGGGAGGACCTGCGAAGGCCGGGTCGTTGGATACTTTGTCTGGACCAGGTGACAGGGTGGGCGGAGAGTTTTCGTATGCCCGTGCGAGTGGCGCGGCGCCTGTGCTGGGTGTTTTTTTGATGGCCATGCTGGCGGAAGGGGTAGGGTTACACTTTTTAATTGCGCGGTGGAGTGTGGTGGCGGCCTGGGTACTGACGGGACTCAGCGCTTACACCATGTTACAGCTATATGCGCATATGCGGGCGATGAGGGCGCGGCCTATTCAGATGAAGGATGGGAAGCTGTATCTCCGTAATGGGCTGGCGGCAGATGTATGTATTGAGATAAATGCTATTGAAGAGATCACCTTGACGACACGGATGGTGCGAGGCGAGGAAGTGTTGAAGCTGGCCTTGTTCGGAGCGTTGGAGGGACATACGGTGCGTGTCCGGCTGTGTCAGCCGGTGACGGTGGTGCGTATGTTCGGCATCCGGCGTAGGGCTTCGGTATTGCTGTTTGCGGTGGACAAGCCGGAAGAATTACTAAAAGCCATACAGGGATAGCCCTACTCCGCCCGCAGGCTTTTGACCGGATTGGCGCGGGCGGCCCGTATGGATTGCAAGCTTACCACCAGCAGCGTGATCGTAATAGCGCTGATGCCCGCAACGACAAAGATCCACACGGAGAAGTTCGCGCGATAATCAAATCCGCGTAACCATTCCTGACCACCAACCCAGGCAATCGGCGCCGCGATGGCGAAGGCGATCAGCACCAGCAGGGCGAACTCCCGTGACAATAAACCCCAAAGCTGCACAACGCTTGCTCCCAGTACTTTCCGGATGCCTATCTCGCGGGTGCGCTGTTCGGCGATGAAGGAAGCCAGACCAAATAGTCCCAGGCAGGAGATGAGCATGGCCAGTACAGTAAACATTCCGGAGAGACTGCCGATCTGTTCTTCGGCGCGGAATTTGGCCGCATAATCCTCATCCGTGAACGAGTAAGAGAACGGACTGCCGGGCGAATATTTGCGGAAGACAGGTTCGATCATGGACAGCGCTGCCCGTTGGGTAAGGGTTGGATTTAGCCGGATCATGATCAGGTGAATGCGTCTGTCTGTGCGAAGCGTAAAGAAAGTAGGTTCTACCGGCTGGTAGGGCGACTTCATTACCATGTCGTGGATGACCCCGATGATAGGATGGTCCTCGTTGTGCCACCGGATGAATTCGCCGACAGGATGCGTAAGACCCATATACCGGGCTGCCGCCTCATTGATGACAAAGGCGCCGCTGTCCGTGGGAAAGTCGCGTGAGAAGTCCCGGCCTTCTTTCAAATGCCAACCCAGGGTTTTCCCAAATTCATAGCTTACAAATAAGGTCCCGATGACCGGTGTCGTATTGGGATCGCGCCCTTTCCAATTGTAGCCCAACATATCGTTTTCTACATCCGTAGCCGGGCTGGACGATGCCGCCACTTCGCTCACGCCACCCGACTGTATCAAGGCTGTCCGCAGCGCATCAAAGTGTTCCATATGACCCGGCTCGCTCATGGCGACGGTGATCAGTCCCGCGCGCGTATAGCCGACAGGGCGATCCTGTGCATAACGGATCTGCCGATGGACCACGAGAATACCGATGATCAGCGCAATGGAAATGGTGAATTGTACGACGACAAGGACTTTTCGTGCTACCACCGCGCTACGGCCTGTGCGGAATACGCCTTTCAACACCTCCACCGGCTTGAAAGCGGACAGATAAAATGCCGGATAGCTGCCAGCCAGCAATCCGGTCAGGGCTGCAAAGCAGACGGCGGCCAACCAAAATCCGGGGGATGTCCAGGGGAAGACCAGCTGTTTGCCGGCCAGGCGATCAAATGTGGGCATCAGCAGCGCTGCGAGTCCGATGGCGATGGCCAATGAAAATAAGGTCATGAGCAATGCCTCGCCCAGGAATTGAGCAATCAATTGCCCGCGGCCGGAGCCAACGGTCTTTCTCAATCCCACCTCCTTCGCCCGCAGATTGCCCCGCGCCGTGCTAAGGTTCATGAAGTTGATGCAGGCCAGCAGCAAAATAAAACACCCGATGGCCATAAACAGCCCTACCGTGCGGATGGCGCCTCCTGCGGGTTTGCCGTTCCTGAACTCATTGTATAAATGCCACTGGTCCATCGGCTGCAAGGCCAGCTCTTCAAACCCACCCTTCATATGGGACCTGGAGACGTCTTTGATCCGGGCGGTGACATCTGCTTCGGTTACGCCATCGGCCAATTCCGTATACAATTCAAAATGATGATCGTACCAGTCGTCGTCCATGG
The DNA here is from genome assembly GCA_035545935.1 of Puia sp. GTDB lineage: Bacteria > Bacteroidota > Bacteroidia > Chitinophagales > Chitinophagaceae > Puia. The sequence goes on from DASZXP010000046.1 coordinate 7,380, forward strand.
TGGTGCCCCGATTGCTTTTATTATCCCAGGCCATCACAACCTCTGTACCATAGAATTCTGAACTCTCCGGCAGATCGGCATACACGCCGCCAACTTTCATTTGCGTCTGACCATCCACCGTCACCGTTTGGTTCAATGCATCGGTGTTACCAAACAGGGACTGTGCCGCATACTGGCTGAGCAGAAGCGATGACGGGTCCTTCAGCGCCGCGGCGTTGCCGCTGACCATCCGGAAGCTGAACATCACCGGGAATGCCGGCTGTGCCCACATACCCCATTGCGAGAGCTGCTTGTCTTGTGTTGCTATAACATGGCCACCCTGACTGACCAGCGCCAGGTCCCTGAATGCGGAAGGGGCGTTCGAGCGGAGGGCTGCCTCCATGGGAACGGAAGCATAGCTATCCACCGTCACCTCGTTATTCACCCGAGTGATCGATTGGATACGGGCAAGCGACGCATAGCGGGAATGTCCGTGATTGAAGGTCAGCTCGTCCCAAACCCAGATCCCGATGAGCATGGCAACGGCTATACCCAGCGCCAGACCGGAGACATTGATCAATGAATACAGCCGGTGTCTTTTCAGCTGCCGCCATGCTACGAGAAGATAATTGGTGAGCATACGATGCATTTATACCACCAAATATAATAACTAAATTTTTAGTTATAAAAATTTATCAAAAAATGGTCAGGCCAATGGGTCTTCCACCGGCACGGAGTGCACGGCCGCGGCCATTTCTTTTATGAGGTTGGCGTCTTTCTCGATGGCGTTGCCTACGACGATGACATTCGCGCCTGCCCGGCAGTTGCGATAGGCTTTTTCCGGATCGCGGATGCCTCCGCCGACGACGAGGGGTATATCGATGTGTGTGGCCACGGCTGCTATCATTTCTTCCCGGATAGGATGACGGGCGCCGCTGCCTGCGTCCATATAGATCAATTTCATGCCCAGCATTTCACCGGCCATGGCGGTGCATAGCGCGATCTCATTTTTGTCGGCGGGGATGGGTGAGGCATTGCTGATATAAGATACGGTGGTGGGGGCTCCTCCATCGATGACCATATAGCCGGTGGAGATGATCTCCAGTCCGCTGCTGCGTACGGCGGGGGCGGAGATGACATGCTGACCGATGAGCAGTTCGGGATTCCTTCCGGAGATGAGGGATAAATAAAGAAGACCATCGGCATAGCGGGATACCTGGGAGGGCGTACCGGGAAAAAGAATGACGGGTATGGAACAGTTCCTGCGGATCCGTTGAACTACCTCGTCGAGATGGTTGGAGATGACAAGACTTCCGCCTACGAAGAGATAATCGACTCCGGCGCTGACAGCCAGACTTGTGAGCTCGTCAATTTTCGTCGCATTCACATTGTCCGGATCTATCAGGACGGCGAAAGACCGCTGTCCTTTCTTTTTCCTGGCCAACAAGGATTCGTAAATAAATTGCTTCATTCGCTGATTGCCGTTGGTTAAATGCGCTGCCTTTTCAGGGGCTCATGCATAATGCAAAAATGCGAAAAGTTTTCCGCTTTAAGGGAGTAAAATCCGGGGAAATGTGCCTTTTTTACGATGTGACCTGCATGGTTTTACGTATTAATCACATTCATTTGCGTAAGATACGCATCCCAGGGATGCGAACTACCAATGTATGACAAATGTAATAGATTTTTACCATCTATGTAAATAAGTTATGGAGCCATTAACAATCCAAACGAACAGGATGTTCGTCGGCCGAAGGCCAGACTTTAGATGGTATGGAACAATTGGACTAAATTTCCGAAAAGTCCAATTGTGAACATTATAAACAACGAACAGCAGCAACAATTCCAGGTAAAGGTGGATGGAGAGCTGGCTTATCTGGAATACCGTATGTATAAAGGAGACATAGCCCTTATGCATACCGAAGTACCGGAAAAGATAGGCGGCAGGGGTATCGCATCGGCGCTGGCGATACATGCGCTGACATATGCACGCGAGCATAAGCTACCGGTGATGGTCTATTGTCCTTTTGTCGCCGGCTGGCTGAAGAAGCACCCCACTGAGTTCAGGGATGTGCTGGACCCCAAGTACAGGGATGATCATCCCAATCTGCAACGTTGATCCTTTCGTACAGCGATCTTCGTTATAGCCGCACGTAGGTGGCTACCTGGAGCACGTGGTTGTTGGTGGGGCTGTTACCTGCCCCGCTGATGTATTGATTGAGATAGCCCATCTCCACATCGAATTGTTTACTGCAACGATAGCCCACGGCCATATAAGCCCTGTTCTGGTCGAAGACTTTTCCATTGACGGGAGAAGCGTCTCCGATGTTGAGGAAGATCTCATTCTGGACGGCGGCGAAAAAGCCTTGTGTAAAGGCGCGGGAAGGCGCTGCCGGTGTGTTGGCGGCGAGGCCTGTGGCTGGCGCTGTTATGGTATGTACTCCCGCGAAAGGAATGACGGCGCGGGTGAAGTAGCGGAACCTGCCGGTGTAGACGTGTTTGTCATGCACGATGGCCCCATCGTGGGAATGGAACTTTGGGATCGAGCGTTGTTCCAGGCGGAAACGGTGCTGAACGGCGGTGGTGCGGGCTTTGTTGGACAGATGTACGTTGTGGCTGACGATGAATTGTTCCCAGAAGCGGGATTCGGGTAAATACCCTGTAGCTGTTCCGGATATGCGTTGCTGGGGAATGACGGCATAACCGACGGTGCCGATGAGGTTGGGTTTAAAATAGTAGCTGATGCCGGGGCGGATGAGCAGGGAATGCATTTGTTTCCACTGGTCGGTGCTCCTGTACTGGATGTCGAAATAAAAACCCCATTTAGGGGACAGCTTATAGTTCTGGAAAGTGGCCAGCCAGCCTGTGAATTGTGTTTGTGCATGAGCGGGCCGGATGCCGATGATGGTTAGGAAGATCACCAGCAAGGTCAGTTGGAGGGTGCTTTTCATTCGTTCAAGATGTCTTTTTAATGGTCGAATGGAGCCTTGCAGCCATCATAATAGTTGGTGGCGCTCGGGTTCATCCCGTAAAGAGAAGGAATTATATTTTAAAGAAATCCTAAATTTCAAAGATGCACGAGGCTGTCGAGCACAATGCCGCCGGGGATGGCCATGTCGGGGATACGATCGGCATCACGGCCCTGGGAGTTGGCGTCCCGGCCCCCGGGAGCGGCATCGGTAAAGGCATACCACAGCATAAAAGCCCTTAGATACATGATCCTTTTGACCTGCCCGTTGGTCAGGTCCTGGTGGAACTGGTGATAATGCCCATCGGTGCTCATGAGCGCCTTCCAGGAGGTGGGCGGATTGGTCTTTAACAGCGCCCGGTGTGCATTCATATAATCTGTTTGTATAGCGCTGGCGGGGAATTGTATCACGAGGTCTGAATCGGCCACGAGAGAAATGAAGTCGGGAGTAGCATATTCGATATCGGATGTGCCATCGGGTAATTTCTCTCCCCAGGCCACCCGGATGGGGCAGCCTTGTTTGATGGCCTGGAGGAGGGCTTTTTTATTGCCATATATGGTGTGACCGCTGGAGTCATTTTCAAAGAGGGGACGCCATCCGGCCGCGGCTGTGGGCGTAGAAGACCGGGAAGTCGAGAAACTAATGAAAGCCAATAAGATGAGAATATATATCACAACCTTGTACTGCATATAATGGAGATTGGGTAGATAAAATTCAAGCTTGCGGGGGAAATATGAAAACTAATTCAATGGATAGCGTGTTTTTTTTAATGAATGTGGGTGTGTATAAAATTACGGGCGCGACCAGTCTGGGATACAGCCATTTTCCACATGTTTCGAGGTCGATGTGCAAAAGATAAAGGCGGAAATTCGGACTCAAAAAAATATTTTCGTTACCCGCCCTTAACACCACGAAAACTATTCTAAAACTCTTTAAATCTGGCACTGACTTATGGCAACCAAAAAATCCACGAAGGGCATGCAGTTTCCCCGCCGTAATACAAAGGACGACATAAATGTATTCGATCAATTTACGTATGACTATCGGACCTCTGTGATCCGGAATCCCAGCGGGGAAGTGGTTTTTGAAATGAACAATGTGGAGGTGCCCAAACAGTGGAGCCAGATAGCTACGGATATCCTCGCGCAAAAATATTTCCGTAAGGCGGGCGTGCCGCAGCCGGACGGATCGGTGGGGAGGGAAACCTCGGTGAAGCAGGTGGCGCATCGTATGGCCAATTGCTGGCGGGTATGGGGTGAGCGTTATGGTTATTTTGCCAGCCAGCAGGATGCACAGGTGTTTTACGAAGAGCTGGTCTATAGCATCTTGGACCAGGCTTGTGTACCCAATTCCCCTCAGTGGTTCAATACCGGATTGCATGAGAGTTATGGTATCACGGGTAAGCCCCAAGGGCATTATTTTGTGGACCCTGCGGATGGGGAATTGAAAAAATCTACTTCAGCTTACGAAAGGCCACAGCCGCATGCCTGTTTTATTCTCAGCGTGGAAGATGATCTTGTCAATGACGGCGGTATCATGGACCTGTGGGTTCGTGAGGCCCGGATCTTCAAATACGGCTCTGGTGTAGGCACCAATTTCTCGGCCATTCGTGGAGAAGGTGAAAAGCTCAGCGGAGGCGGCACTTCCAGCGGTCTGATGAGTTTCCTCAAGATAGGCGACAGGGCGGCGGGCGCGATCAAGTCCGGGGGCACTACGCGCAGGGCTGCCAAGATGGTCTGCCTGGACCTGGATCATCCGGAGATCATGGAGTTCATCAACTGGAAAGTGGAGGAGGAAAAGAAAGTGGGGGCCCTGATCGCGGCGGGCTATCCAAGCGACTACGAAGGAGAAGCTTACCGTACCGTGTCGGGGCAGAACTCCAATAACTCCATCCGTGTGACAAATGAATTTTTCGATAAGCTGGCCAAGGGCGAAGACTGGGAACTGACGGCCCGCAGCGATAAAAGGATCATGAAACGCATTCCGGCCAAGGAAGTCTGGAACCAAATTGCGTATGCAGCATGGCGTTGTGCTGACCCGGGTACCCAATACGACACCACCATCAATGAGTGGCATACGTGCCCTGAAGGTGGCCGCATCCGGGCCTCCAACCCCTGCTCCGAATACATGTTCCTGGACAACACGGCATGTAACCTGGCTTCCGCAAACCTCCGCCGTTTCTACGATGAGAACACCAACACTTTCGATGTGGAAGGATTTGAGTATTGCTGCCGTCTGTGGACGACGGTGCTGGAAGTATCGGTACTGATGGCTCAATTCCCTTCCAAGGAAGTGGCTCGTCTGTCGTATGATTATCGTACGTTGGGTCTTGGCTATGCGAACCTGGGATCGATGCTTATGATCATGGGCATCCCCTACGATAGCGAGGAGGCGCGCGGTATTGCGGGAGCTATCACCGCCATCATGACGGGTGTGGCCTACAAGACCTCCGCGGAGCTGGCCGCTGTGCAGGGTCCTTTCCCCCGCTACGAAGAGAACAAGGAGCATATGCTGCGTGTCATGCGTAACCATCGTCTGGCGGCTTATGATGCGGATGAGTATGAAGGACTGGGGACCAAGCCGCAGGGGATCAAGGCGCGTTATTGCCCGGACTATCTTCTGAAGGCGGCCACCAAGGCATGGGATGAAGCGGTGCGATTGGGCGAGAAATACGGTTACCGCAATGCACAGTCGACGGTGATCGCGCCTACGGGTACGATCGGGCTGGTCATGGATTGCGATACGACGGGCGTGGAACCGGACTTCGCCCTGGTGAAGTTCAAGAAGCTGTCGGGTGGCGGTTATTTCAAGATCATAAACCAGTCTGTACCGACAGCGTTGAAGAACCTGAATTATACAGACAAGCAGATCGACGCCATCGTAAAATACGCGGTAGGTACGGCCTCGTTCGCGGGCGCCCCCACTATCAACCACCAGTCGCTGAGCGAAAGAGGATTTATCGCGGAGGAGATCAAGAAGCTGGATGCGGCGGTAGGTTCGGCGTTCGAGATCGGCTTTGTATTCAACGTCTATACACTGGGTGAGGAATGCCTGCAACGGCTGGGATTCAAACCCGAACAATATTACAATCTCGAGTGGAGCCTGCTGGAAGCCCTTGGGTTCTCGGCGGAGGAGATCGAGAAGGCCAACGATTATGTGTGCGGTACGATGACGGTGGAAGGAGCGCCTTTCTTAAAAGAAGAGCATCTGGCGGTGTTCGACTGCGCCAACAAATGCGGGAAAAAAGGCCAGCGTTATATTCATGCACACGGTCACATACGTATGATGGGGGCGGCGCAGCCCTTTATCAGCGGCGCTATCTCCAAGACGATAAACCTCCCCAACGAGGCGACGGTGGAAGAGATCGCGGATGCCTATATGCTGAGCTGGCAGCTGGGGCTGAAGGCCTGCGCACTGTATCGTGATGGCTCGAAGCTGTCGCAGCCGCTGAGCACCAAGTCGGACAAGAAAAAGAAAGAGGTCGAAGAAGAGAAACAATCCCTCGAAGCGTCTGCCGCCCAGGAGACGATGATCGTGGATATGAGCAAGCTGACGGTGCAGGAGCTGCTGGAAGAAGTGCAAAAGCGGGTACAGGCTTCGCCGGATACGAAATTGAAAAGAGCGCTGGCTACTATCGTGGAGCGCAGGACACTCCCGGCCAAACGCAGAGGCTTTACCCAAAAGGCAAAGATCAATGGTCAGACCCTTTTCCTGCGTACGGGTGAATATAGCGATGGTACGGTGGGTGAGATCTTTATCGACATGGCGAAGGAAGGGGCCACGATGCGTAGTCTCTCCAACTGTTTTGCCATTGCGGTCTCCATCGGATTGCAATACGGTGTTCCCCTGGAAGAGTTCGTGGAGAAATTTGTCTTTACCCGATTCGAGCCGTCGGGTATGGTAGACCATCCGAATATCAAGAGCACGACCTCGATAGTGGACTTTATCTTCCGCAGCCTGGCGTATGAATATTTGGGAAGGACGGATCTGGTGCATGTGCTGGACAGACCGGAAGTAGCCAATACGGGTACGGATGACTGGGATGAGATCCCCTCCTCCCTGGAGTATGATAAGAGCACGCCCGAGCTGAGCGATGTGCGGATCGTGGCCAAGGCGGGTGGGACTTCCTCTTCGGGGGGAGTACAATCCAGCCAGCCGGCTGCCAAGGCGTCGAAGGTGGCGGTAAAGGCGGAAACGAGCCTGGATGCCGTCAATGCGGCCGCTAAAAGTATGCAAAGCGATGCGCCGGCCTGTAATACCTGCGGGCATATCACCATCCGGAGCGGCACCTGCTATAAATGCCTGAATTGCGGGAATAGCATGGGATGCAGCTAAACGACCGGCCTAACGGCCGGGACAGACTTGTCTCTACGGTAACTTAATCATAAACATTTCGCAGTTCCCCCCATTTCCATGGGGGGTTCTTTATTTTCCAGCCGGGAAGGCTGTTTCCGGGCCATTTAGGAGTAGGACTGTCCTTTTGCCCGCGGACCCCTAAAATCATGGTTATTTTATTCCCCCTGATATTATTATTTTCACCTATCCAAATGGAATAAGCGCATATAATACTTTGTGTTTATTTACGTTATGTAATCCTAATAACCTAAATTGAAAAAGCATGAAACGTATCCTGGTGGCCGTCATCGTAATCTCATTCTTAGCTTCCTGTAGCCGTAGCGTTACTCCCGGAGAAGCAGCTAATCATCATTATGGTCATTGCAGGAATGTTCGCTAAGCGAGTGCCTGAACTGACTGGGCAATAGTCTGGCCAGACATCACGGGAGACCCTGGAAGGGGCTCGTCCGAAGGACAGACAGAACCGAGCCTTGCGAAGGTTCCGACCAAGGAGGAGCGTGTCGAAGCAGCTCCGACGAAGGCCGGTTTGCGGGAATTGGGCTAAATTAGCTCAGAGCCTAATTCCCGCACATTTTTTAGCTATCCCGCGGGCTGTGGGGTAGCTTTTTTGTTTGGGGCGGGGAAAGAGATTTCCTTTATTTTTACCGCCAATCTACACATGGCGGAATGACAATTCAATTTGGTTACAACAAAAAACAGGTACTGGATGGATTACGCGGTCACTTTTTTGGCCAGCCGGAGATCAGGTTCATCGTCATTATCATCAACGTCTTTGCAATATTATCGGCTATCTTATTGTTTTTCAAGAAGATACAAGTTCTTCCCTTTTTACTTTTCTCTTTTTTATGGTTTTTCCTCTGGTTGTCCATCCGGAGGTTCCTTCCGCTGAGCATTTATCGACGCAATTCCACCTTCCAAGACCATTTTACCCTTAGTCTGGGTGATGAAGGGGTGCTGCTGGAGACCACAAGAGGACGTCAGCAGTGGAAATGGGAGAATATCAGCACGTTTAAAGAAACGGCCTATTTCTTTCATCTGTACTTCACGTCCAAGAGCTTTTTCCTTATTCCCAAGGATTCCTTCAAAGACCTTCCGGAGATCCAGGTTGCACGTGAATTGTTGAAGAGCCATATCAAGGGGAAGGCATAGCGCGATACAAACTTAACATAACCATATAAGATTAGTTTTCTACCTTGCCTTGGCGAATTGCGAATAACCATCAAATCCAATTTCCCGCATCAATGAGCAAACTCTCTTTCAACAATACGCAGAATGCCTTCTATAAGTCGCTGAAAATGTCTGTGGATCAATATTTTAGCAATAGCCGCTTTAAAAAAACAGGGGATTGGAGGTTGTACGCAAAAACGGGTGTGCTGATACCCGCCGCCGTACTTATTTACCTGGGTCTGTTGTTCGCCTTTCGATCGGGCGGGTCGCCGCTGCCTTTATATATGTGGTGGGCGGGCGCTCTGTTTAGCGGATTGCTTGGGTTCGTGCTGGCGTGTATAGGGTTCAATGTCATGCATGATGCCTGTCATGGCAGCTACTCTAGTCGTAAATGGGTCAACGGGCTGATGGGGCTTTCGCTCAATGCCCTGGGTGGCAATGCCTTTATCTGGAAGTTCAAGCACAATATCGTCCATCATACGTATACGAATGTAGATGGCATCGACGATGACATCGCCAAGAGCCCTTTTATGCGGCATTGCGAGAGTCAGAAATGGGTGCCTGCGCATCGTTTCCAGCATATTTATGTAGTCCTTTTCTATGCGCTGTCTTCTTTTCTTTGGGTGCTGCTGCTGGACTTTCATAAATATTTTTCCCGGAAAGTGGTCTCTACGCCTCTCTCCAAAATGGACGCCAGGGAGCATATCATCTTCTGGCTTAGCAAGCTGCTATACGTTGTTTTTTATATCGGACTGCCTGTGTATTGCGTGGGCTGGGGAGCCTGGGCTATCGGGTTCACGTGTATGCATCTTGCACTGGGGTTCACCCTGGCTATCGTGTTCCAGCTGGCGCATGTGGTGGAAGGACCCGAATTTGTTCATATCGGGGTAGATGAGACGAAGAAGCTGGAAGAAGAATGGGCCATACACCAGGTGAGGACAACGGCGAATTTTGCCCCGCGTAATAAGGTCATCTCGTGGTTTGTCGGCGGACTGAATTTCCAGGTAGAGCATCACCTATTCCCACGCATCAGTCATATACATTATCCGGCGATCAATCGCATCGTCAAGCGAACATGCCGGGAGTTCAACATCGAGTACAACGAATTCCCCACCATGCGGGATGCCGTGCGTTCCCATTTCGGCCAGATGCGGAGATTGGGGAAGAAGCCTTCCATATAACGATACTGTCGGGGCCAACATTGAGAATACCATCTAAGCGCCTCTTTCGAGGATGCCGATGACGAGCTCTTTGTAGCTCCTGCCGATGGGAATTTGTTTGTTGTTGATCTCCACATCGGTGGCGGTGAAGGCGCTGATCTTGTCCTTTGCCACGATGAAGCTGCGGTGTATCCGGATGAAGTTGTTCCTGGACAACAGCTCTTCGATGGCGCTGAGCTGGAATTTGGTGAGGATATTCTTGTCCCGGGTGGTGATGCGTACATATTCCCGGAGGCTTTCGATATAAAGGATCTCGTCGAGAAAGACTTTTACCTTCTTTTTGCCTACGGAAAAGAAAAAATAGGTCCTTTCCCTCGTCTCGGCGGGTGGGGAGACGGGTCTGTTGTCGGACTGCTGATCCAGCTTATTCACCGCCTTGAGAAAACGGCTGAACCGGATGGGCTTTAGCAGGTAGTCCACGACGTTGAGCTCGAATGCATGCAGGGCGTAGTCCTTATAGGCGGATACGATGATGACGCGGGGTGGATTGCGCAGCGACTCCAGGAATTCCATGCCTTTCAATTTGGGAAGATGTATGTCCAGGAAGAGGAGGTCGATCTTTTCCTTTTGCAGCAGCTCCATGGCGTAGATGGCATCGACGCATACGGATCGCAGTTCCAGGAAAGGCACCTGCCGTATGTAGTCGGTGAGTATTTCCGCGGAGAGGGGTTCATCCTCTACGATGAGACAACTATATTTCAACATGGCTCTCCAAATTTAAAAAAAGGTTGACAGTGAAAAGATTGTCTTCATCGAGTACGTTGAGGTCATATTCCTTATAGCTGAGCTCCAGCTGTCTTTTTACATTGATCAGTCCGATGCTGTTGCCATTGACGCCGTGCTGGCCATTGTCCTTTGTATTCTCGATGCGGAAGCGCAGCTGTCCCTCCTTTACGGAGATGTCGATCTGGATAAAGGATTCGAAGCGTGTTTCGCTGACGCCATGCTTGAACGCGTTTTCCACAAAGGGCAGGAGCAGGAGCGGGGCGATCCTGTAGCCGCTGCCATCCAGGGATTTGTTGAAGCTGACGGAGAGCCTGTCGTTATAGCGGATCATCTCCAGTTCCAGGTAGTCTTCCACGACCTTGAGCTCTTCGGCAAGGGTGATAAGGTTGTTGCTGGATTCATAGAGTATGAACCGGAGCAGCTCGGATAGTTTCATCACCACCTCGGCTGTCTCGTCCGATCTCTTCCGGGCAAGGCCATAGATATTGTTCAGGGTATTGAGCAGAAAATGGGGGTTGGTCTGATTGCGGAGGAACTTTAGTTCCGCTCCTAATTTCTCTTTTATCAGGCTCTGTACCCTTTCCTTGCCGGCCAGCTGGATGCGTACAAATTTTATCGTAGCGGCCAGTCCTGCGATAAACCCGATGTCCATCGTGGCGACGATGACATTACCGATGCCAAGGGCATTTCCATCGGGGATGGCGTTGCCATAGACTATCGCATACAGGATATAATGCGAGTCCAGCCTGTAGCATAAGACACAGCCGGCAAAGACGAGGATGATCTCGGTGACGATGCGTCCCATGGGTTGTACTCCGGCGGAGATCTTAGGTATGGACACATAGAGCAGGAAGTAGCTGAGCGTTATTTTCCAGGGCATGTTGATCAGGGCAGCCTGTGCTGCGATGCCCAGCATTTTCATCTGGGGGATGTCCTTAAAGGCAGGTCCTACCCAGGTATAGGCCAGCACGGTGTCCTGCAATACATACACAACCCAAAACGCTATATGCAACCATACCCTTCTCATGGGTTATAAAAGTCGGAAAAAAAAGTCGTCGGGACCTTAAAATTTGCCGGATAGCAGCGCCTGTCGTACGAGCGGCGGGCATCGACCCACGAACAGCGCTTATGTCGAAAATCAGCCTTTATGGAATCGGTGGTTATGCGCCTGTAGAGCGGCGATGTGGGTGTGTGGACAATAATGGATATTGGGTTATGATAACTCCCGGTCAGAAATATGCGGTGCTTGTCCTATTCGGCATCCCCTGGATTGTCTTTGGGATACAGCATTATATGTATGCGGATTTCGTGAGCACGTTGGTGCCGGCGTATATGCCGTGGAGATTATTCTGGGCCTATTTTACGGGGACGGCAATGTTGGCGGCAGGAGTGAGCTTTGTCATCCGGAAACAGGTGCAGCTGGCGGCGTTCTTGTTAGGGTGTCTGATGCTGCTGTACCTTTTTATGGTGCATCCGTTGATGTTGTCGGGAGAGCCGCAAGTGGGTCAGCATTGGACGAGGTTTATGCAGGATATAGCCATCATGGCGGCGACCTTTGCGCTGGCTATCGTGTCTGGATCACGCCGGGAGGTGGCGAAGAACTGGGGTACGGATGCCGCGGGTCTGCGGGGGTGGCGTGCGTGGCTGGCTTCACCCAGGGCGTCGATGATCGTGCGTTATTGTTATGCGCTGCCTTTTATCGTATTGGGCGCCCAGCATTTTACCCACAATGTTTTTGTGACGGCGAAAGTGCCGGACTGGGCGCCCTTTGTACAGTTTTGGGATTATGTTATCGGGGCGGCGTTGATAGCGGCGGTGTACGGTATATTGTTCGCTCCGCCCCGGACCGAAGGATCGACGAGACGTTGGACGGCCGGCGCTTTAGGGATCATGCTGACTGCGCTGGCTTTACTCCGGCATGTACCGTTGCTGGTGACCAGTCCGCACAATGGCGGTGAGTGGACGAATGCGTTCCTGGATCTTGCATTGGCGGCGGGGGCCTTTATTTTGTCTGTCCTTTTGGGAAAAGTAAGTCCAGCCAAAATAATCTAATAACCTATTTGGGTTTGTATTTTGCCTCGTCGATGATGCGACGGACGGGTGTATGCATGAGCGCTTCGGGAGTGATATCATGGTGCAGCTGTACATATTTCTTTACGATCTGCCAGCCGACCCATGTGCCGATGTTGCCGGGAGAGGCGTCGGGCATTCCAAGGGTCTTGGGTCCTTCGCCGATGTAATTCTTGATGATGTCGGGGTCCACGGTGTACAGGTCGGTGTTTTGCAGGAAATAGTTCCAGATGCCTACTTCATTGCCGGAGCACCAGCTGAGCTGTGATGTGGTGAAGCCGGTGGTGATGCTGTCGGGGAGGGATGGAAGGAGCTTGCCTGAGAGCCACCAGTATCTTCCTCTTATGATCATCTGTTCGAGCATGGGACGGCCTTCGCCGCTGTCGGGAAAGATATCCTGCGCCAGGACAGTGATACAGTTGGGGGTGATGTATTGGGGCTCAAATCTGCGGGAGATATAAATGGGGTACATGTCCTGTCCCTTCCCGCTGAGATAAAAAGAAAAATTTTTGCCGGCATAGGATTGCAGACCGATGGCGAGCGCATATTTTGTAATGGCCACGCCGGGTGCGTCGAAGGGACCGATATAAGCCACTACTTTTTGGGGCAGGGTATAGTGGGGGAAATAATATTTTATATGGCGGTAGCCTTCAGTGAGCTCTTTTTCCAACCAATGAAGGTCGGGATATTTTTTTTCCAATGAGTCTTTTACAGACTGATAGCTTACGAGGAACTGACGGCTGGCGGCAAGGGCTATGGCGCTGCTGTTGCTGTCCGGGGGTACGCCGAGAATATTGTATATAAAATCCGGCATAAAATAGGGGTACTCAGCGGCGAGCCTGTCAAGGCCGGGTCCGATGTGATTGGAGTCGAGGGAGAACCAGGCGGTGTCGAAGCGAATGATCTGTACGGGTCTTACGTTCACGCCGGACAGGTCGGGGCCATTATTGCCGCCACAGGAGGAAAGTAAAAAACTGAAAATGAGGGCTATCCCGAACAGGGACAGGCTGAGACTGCGTGGGAAGCGCCGATGGGGGATATGGACAGCTGTAAGCGAATGGTTCTTCATACTGCGAAATAACGCGAATGCCCTGATATTAGTGTAAATTTGTGTTATGAAGATCGCGCTGGCCCAACAAAATTATCACATCGGGAACTTTGAGGAAAATACCCGTAAGATCATCGAAGCCATCCGGCAGGCCAAAACGGAGGGTGTTGACCTGGTGGTATTCTCGGAACTATGTGTTTGCGGCTATCCTCCCCGGGATTTTTTGGAGTTCGAGGACTTTATCGCGCAATGCTATGCTCATGTAGATCGCATAAAAGAGGAAGCGGACACCATCGGGGTCATCATAGGATCGCCGGCCCGCAATACCGTTCTACAGGGAAAGGATCTTTTTAACGCGGCCTGGCTCCTTTATGAAAAAGAGGTCAAGGGTGTCGCGCATAAGACCTGTCTTCCCACCTACGATGTATTCGACGAATACCGTTATTTCGAGCCGGCCTATGAATGGAATGTGATCCCTTTTAAAGGCAAAAGGATCGCTCTTACTATTTGTGAGGATATCTGGAACCTGGGTGATAATCCTTTGTACAGGGTCTGTCCCATGGATCAGCTGATAGGGCAGGAGCCGGATGTGATCATCAATATTTCGGCCAGTCCTTTCGACTATGATCATGACGAGGACAGGAAGGAAGTGGTGCGGCAAAATGTATTGAAGTACAAGCTGCCGTTGTACTACTGCAATGCGGTGGGATCACAGACGGAGATCGTTTTTGACGGGGGCAGCCTGGTATACGATGCGAAGGGGCGGCTGGTAAAAGAAATGAAATATTTTGAGGAGGATTGGGCTGTCGTGGAGCTGCCTGCTCCGGTGCCGCCTCTTTTCGAAGAGATCTTGCCGGGATTTTCCATTCCTATCCATGAAGAAGAGGCCCGCGAGGAATTGTCGGCGCCCACGGGAAAAGTGACGGGTGTCGGCGCGGGAGAAGCATTGGGTACGGCGGCGCCCAAAAAAGAGGGCGGAGAACCTGCCGTGTTCGACAAGGAGATGCGGGTATCGAAGTTGAAGGACCCGGAGAAGGTGGTGGAATACCTGGTGGATGTGGAAAATATCCGGGAGATACACCAGGCGTTGATCCTGGGGATACGGGATTATTTCTCCAAGATGGGTTTTACCAAGGCTATCCTGGGCAGCAGCGGCGGGATCGATAGCGCTGTGACGCTGGCACTGGCCTGCGAGGCGCTGGGGAAGGATAATGTACGGGCTATATTGTTACCATCGCCTTATTCGACGGGTCATTCCGTAAGCGATGCGGAACAGCTGTCGCGCAACCTGGGCAATCCTTATGATATCATTCCTATCCGGGAAGTATATGAATCTTTGCTGCATACGCTGGAGCCGGTGTTCAAGGGGACTTCCTTTGGCCTGGCCGAAGAGAACCTGCAGAGTCGTACGAGGGGCAATATCCTCATGGGCATCGCCAATAAGTTTGGTTATATACTGCTGAATACCTCCAATAAGAGCGAGCTGTCCACGGGCTATGGCACGTTGTACGGCGATATGGCGGGCGGGCTGAGCGTGCTGGGCGATGTATATAAGATACAGGTATATGCGCTGGCGCGGTATATCAACCGGGATGGAGAGATCATCCCTGTCAATATTCTCGAGAAGGCTCCATCGGCGGAGCTGCGGCCCGACCAGAAGGACAGCGACAGTCTACCGGAATACGATGTGCTGGACAAGGTGCTTTATCAATACATCGAGCGGAGGCAGGGTCCGAAAGAGATCATTGCCATGGGTATCGATGAAGCGCTGGTAAAACGAGCGCTGCGGCTGGTGAATACCAATGAATACAAGCGAAATCAGTTTTGTCCCATCATACGCGTCAGCTGTAAGGCCTTCGGCGTCGGCAGACGGGTGCCTATCGTTGGGAAATATCTTTCCTGAGAGCCGATCTTTCCTGAGGGCATCGACCAGGGCCGGCCTGCGACGTGGATGTCCGCCTAATGCTTCAACGATAATATATACCGCAGGGATACGCCCAACACGGAGGTGTCCTTATACAGCTGCAGCTGGCTGCCATTAAGGATTTGCACGGTGAGTCCTCCTTCCAGTATGGGGTCCGCATCGGACTTGAAGATAGCGGGGTTGCCGTTGCTGATGCTCCAGTCATAGGTAGCGGTCTGCAGGTCCGCGCTGTTACATTTGGTGGCGCCTTCATCCACGATGACGGTGCTGTCTGTCTTGAACTGATAGGTATTGTCCTTATAGCAGGGTTGTGCGATAGTATCGGGAAGATCGATCTTGCCGTCCCCGGTGATGTCGATGCCGGAGGTATCGTATCTCCAGATGGCCTGGGTCATCAGGGTCATGCGGGAGTTGCTGTTGTTATCGGATTTGCTCTTGCTGCAGGCGGCGACGATGAGGGTCATCAGGCCGGGGACCATCCAACGAAGTTGTGTCATGGTTGGGTTAAATGATTGGTTGTTAATTAATTAAGGAATATATTCTACATATGCAATTCCTGGGCCAGGGTCGGGTGCGGATGGAAGGAGGATTATCGGCGAACCGGTGCAGGAGGAGTGATCGTTCGGGAGCCAGCGCGGGAGGATGCCGGGCGCCGACGGATATTAGTGCTTGAGGATAATGGTATAGCGTGAATGATCGGCGCCGAGGAGCTGATCGGCATAAATAACGAGCTTTTCATTGGTAAGGGTCTGGACCCTATAGTACTGATCCTGAAAATAAAGCACGCTGTCATTATTCTGAAAGGACCAGAAGAAGGGGAGGCTATCGGGGTTATGGTATT
>DASZXP010000047.1:0-31065 GCA_035545935.1 Puia sp.
GGTTCGAGCCCTTTGATCTGTCCATTATCAATCTCCAATGTATTGCGGAGGACAGGGAAGGGAATTTTTGGGGCGGTAACTATACTTCCCTGATCCGTATAGACAGGGACCACAAAAAGCATCTCGTATATCCTATCGGCCATGCCATCCGCTGTATCAAGGAAGATGCGAAGGGACGTTTCTGGCTGGGAACACAGGATGGGGGGCTGCTGCTGTTCGATCGTGTATCGGGACGCTACAGGCAGTTCACCACGTCGGACGGATTGCCGAGCAATACGATCCTGCGCATGCTGGAGGACAAGACCGGTCATCTTTGGATGAGCACCTACAACGGACTGGTAAGATTCGATCCCGATACGTATACCTGTAGAAATTTTACACTTTCAGACGGCTTGCAAAGCAGCCAGTTCAGCTTTAACGGAAGCCTGGCGCTGGCGACGGGTGAATTCCTTTTCGGAGGGATCAATGGGTTCAATATATTTTATCCCGACAGCCTGACGGCGCCCAGGGATAATACGGCGGTGTTTTTGACGGGTATAAAGGTCGATAATAAGCCGTTGTCGATGGCGGAGCTGCTGACTCTTCCCTTCGACCGCAGCTCTCTTGCGCTGGATTTTGTCGCGCTGGATTATTCCGCGGCGGACAAGATCAAATATGCTTATATGCTGCAGGGCTGGGATAAGACCTGGAATTATGTGGATAAGGGAAGGACGGCCAGCTATTCGAGACTGCAGGAAGGCTCCTACCAGTTCCTCGTAAAGATCTGCAAGTCGGACGGGATCTGGAGCAAACCATCCCAGCTGCTGGAGCTTCGCATCCTGCCCCCCTGGTACAGGACATGGTGGGCCTATACGCTTTTTGTACTGGGTGTGTCGGGGATAGTGGCCGGATATATCCGGTATACCCGCCGGCAGGAGCGGCTGAAGTACGAGATAGAGCTGGCGCATGTAAAGAATGAAAAGGACAGGGAGATGGCTGAAAGGAAAATGTCCTTCTTTGCCAACATTTCCCACGAATTCAGAACGCCGCTGTCATTGATCATCAATCCGCTGAAGGAAAAATTGGATGCATCCCGGGACCTTGGCCTGTCCATTGCTTACAGGAATGCGCGGCGAATGCTGAGCCTGGTGGACCAGCTGCTGTTGTTCCGCAAGGCGGACAGCGGGGAAGATATCCTCAAGATCACGGAGGTCCAGCTGTCTGCTCTTGGCGACAGCGTTTATCAATGTTTTATACAGCAGGCCAGGACGCGAAATATACACTATCCCTTCATAGCGCCCGACACAGCCATTCCTCTTTTCGCGGATGTCGAAAAGATAGAGATCGCGCTGTTCAACCTGTTGTCCAACGCTTTTAAATATACGCCCGACGGCGGGACCGTTTCATTCGAGATCGAAGAGCAGGACGATGTAGTGAATATTGCCATCCGCGACAGCGGCTGCGGCATCAGCCAGGCGGACCAGACAAGGATCTTCGAAAAGTTCGCACAGGCGTCGGATGCGGTGAAGCAAAAGGCTGGCTTTGGCATCGGGCTGTACCTGGTAAGACATTTTGTGGAGGCGCATAAGGGAACGATCCTTTTTCAAAGCCAGGTTGGGGAAGGTTCCTCCTTTGTCATCCGGCTGAAGAAGGGCAGGGAACATTTTCCTCCCGGCTTGCTTTCCCATGGGGAGGCGGATGGTAACGAGCTGCTGAATGAGCTGGCGGCCGGCAATGAGGAGAAACCTGCTGAAGTACCTGCTACGGAACCTCTTGTCTCCGGCCAGGCCGCGTCGGAAATGATCACCGAAAAACGTTCCATCCTGCTGGTGGACGACAATACGGATGTGCGCGATTACCTGAGGCTGCTGTTTGGGGAGCGATATATTTTGTACATGGCGGACGATGGCGTGGAAGGACTGGCGCTGGCCGATGAGCACCTGCCGGACCTTGTTATCAGCGATATCAATATGGCCGAGATGGACGGGCTGGAGCTTTGCCGGAAAATAAAGAACTCGGGCCGTCTGGGTCATATCCCCGTGATCCTGCTTACGGCAGCCACCGATGCCGCCGTTCGTCTGCGAGGGATCGAAGGAGGGGCGGACGATTATATCACCAAGCCTTTCGACAAGGACCTGCTGGTCGCCCGGGTGGATGCCATCCTGCGCAGCCGCAATCAGCTGCAGCAATATTTTTTGGACAATATCACGTTGCGCAGCTCCCCGGTGAAGGTCTCCGCCGAATACCAGGAATTCCTGCACCGCTGTATCGAGGTCATCGAGAACAACCTGGATACCGACGACTTCACTATAAAAAAATTCTCCAAGGCCATGGGCATGAGCCACTCGAGGCTGTATCAAAAGGTCAAGGCCATCTCGGGTCAATCGTTGAGCGCCTTTATGCGGTCTATCCGTCTCCGCCGGGCGGCCGTCATGATGCTGACAGAGGACATGAATATAACCCAGGCCGCCACGCTGGTCGGCATAGGGGATGCCCGCTACTTCCGGGAACAGTTTGTCAAACTGTTCGGGATGACGCCCTCGGAATACATCCGGAAATACAGGCATACCTTTATCAATACATATAATACGATCAGGATCAAAGGAAAAGACTGATCGCCGCCCTCCTCTTCTTCTTTAAAATTGTGACTTTACCCCCTGTTTTTCGAAGGTTTACCCCCTGTTCCCGGTAGGTTTCGGGACTAATATTACACGTCGAAACAAGATTGCTCATCAACAAAAATGTTATATGAAAAGACATTACTGCCTTCGCAGGCAGGCCAAACTACTGCTTTTAGTTCTTTGCTGCTTTCTCTTTGGAGGACTGACCGTCCTCGCTCAATCTCCCGGTTTGACTGTCTCCGGCCGGGTGCTGGATGCAAAAGGCGCTCCCATCTCAGGGGCCACCATCGCGGCGGAAGGTTCCAACGGTGGAACAAGCTCCGATGCCAACGGGGAATTCAAGATCACTGTGCCCCGGGGCGCTGTCCTGCACATTACCGCTATCGGTTTCCAGGAGACGATCCTTCACGTGCAAAATGAGCAACCGCTGTCCATAACGATGAAGGAGGGTGAAGGAAAGACGATGACCGATGTGGTGGTGGTAGGATATGGTACGCAAAAAAGATCGGATGTCACGGGCGCCGTGGTATCGGTGCCTAAGAGCAGGCTGTCGCAGCTGCCTGCCACCAACGTCTTCCAGTCCATCGAGGGTACGGTAGCGGGTATGAATGTAACTACGACCTCTTCCGTCCCCGGCGCCACGCCGTCTGTCATGATACGCGGCCAAAATTCCCTGACGGCCAGCACGGACCCTTTTATCGTGGTGGATGGCATCCCCTTGAGCAAGACGGGGGGAAGCATCAACGACATCAATCCCAATGATATCGCATCCGTGGAGATCCTGAAGGATGCATCGGCTGTGGCCATTTATGGGGTCAACGGCTCCAACGGGGTCATATTGATCACCACCAAAAGAGGTAATGTCGGGAAAGCGGTGATCCGGTATAATGGATATGCCGGTACGGAAAGCCTGGCGCATATCCTCCAACCCAGGGGCGGCGCCGCCTATGTGCAGAAATGGGCGGACTATAATACCCAATCGGCCCTGACGCCGCAATATGCCGTACCCAATGCCGCCGAGCTGGACTATTACAATGCGGGGAAGACGACGAACTGGATGGATGTGGTAACCAGGCCTGGCATCATCCAGGACCACAACCTGAGCATTACGGGCGGCACCAGGGATGTAAAATATTTTCTTTCGGGCGATTATATGGACGAGAAAGGTCCTTTGTATGGGTTCAACTACAAGCGGATAAGTCTTCGCTCCAACCTGGATGTGAACCTTACCAGCTTTTTGACCATCGGGACCTCCCTTTTCTTTGCGAATAACAACTATGATGGTGGAAGGGTCAACCTGCTGAATGCGACGGCCATGAGCCCATACGCCCAGGTGACGGATCCAAATGGCGTTTATATCATTTATCCCATGTACCCGGAGCTGCTGTACACCAACCCGATGCTTAGCCTGTACACGGATCAGCTCAACCGGAGCGTAAATGCCAATGGCAACGGATATGCCGAGATCAAATTCCCCGGGATACTGTCCGGCTTGAAGTTCAGGCTGAATGCCTCCTATACGTACCTGCCGACGAGAGTGGGAAGCTATACGGGCAGGATGGCAAATGACCTCAACGGAACGGCCAGCGTTACCACTACATCGACCAGCAGCTATATCCTGGAGAATATCCTGTCCTATACAAAGGATATCGATAAGCATCATATCGACTTTACAGGGGTGTACAGCGCGCAGCAGCGTTCGTACAGCTCCACCACCGCCGGTGCGGTCGGCTTTATCAATGACCAGCTGTCCTTCAATAACCTCGGAGCGGGGGCGACACAGACCTCGGCATCCTATGCGGACCTGTACCGCATCAACTCGCAAATGGGACGTCTGAACTATAATTACGACAGCCGTTATTTGTTTACCGCTACGGTGAGGCGGGATGGCTCTTCGGTGATGGGCTCGAACACCGACAAATATGGCGTATTCCCCTCTGTGGCGCTGGGATGGAATATCAGCAACGAGTCATTCATGAAGAGCATAACGGCTATCAACAA
Source organism: Puia sp. (assembly GCA_035545935.1). Lineage (GTDB taxonomy): Bacteria > Bacteroidota > Bacteroidia > Chitinophagales > Chitinophagaceae > Puia. The sequence goes on from DASZXP010000047.1 coordinate 4,602, forward strand.
CCTGAAATTACGAGGGTCTTATGGCAAGACGGGTAACGAGGCCATCGGCGTTTATTCCACGATCACTACGGATGCGACGGCCAGATATCCTTTCAACGGGCTGGTGGCGACAGGGGTCATAGCCAGCAACCTGGGCAACAACGACCTGCATTGGGAAAGCACGAAAGGCATGAATGTGGGTATCGACTTCTCGGTGGTGAACAACCGGATCAGCGGCTCCATCGACGTTTATCATACAAAGACGTACGATATCCTTCTCAAACGTAATATCCCTGTGATGACGGGATTCACTACCGTGTATGACAACCTCGGGAAGGTGGATAACAAGGGCTTTGAGATCACGTTGAATACGAAGAACCTTACCATCGGGGACTTCAGCTGGGAAAGCATGATCAATTACTCGGCCAATTCGAACAAGCTCGTGGATATCTATGGGGACAGGAAAAGCGATGTGGGCAACAAGTGGTTTATCGGTCATCCGATAGGGGTTAATTACGATTATGTAATGACAGGCATCTGGCAGGATGGCGAGGACCCTTCCAAGCAGGACCCGACGGCCAAGCCCGGATTCATCAAATTTCAGGATGTCAACCACGACGGCAAGATCACCGCCGACAGCGACAGGGTGATACAGGGACAGCTGTCCCCCAAATGGACGGGCGGCTTTACCAATACCTTTCATTATAAAGGTTTCCATCTCAGCGTGTTCATCCAGACGGTGCAGGGTATTACCAAAAACGACAACGATCTGAACTATGTGGATGAATCCGGAAGGCGCAATACTCCGGCGGAGGTAGGCTACTGGACGGCGCAGAACAAGAGCCAGGAGTTCCCCGCGCTGACGACGGCGGCCAACAGCGCGCGTCGCGGCTATGCTTATCCGAGGGATGCGAGCTATACGCGATTGAGGGATATCACGCTGAGCTTTACCGTGCCGCAAAAGATCCTGAATACCCTGAAGCTGGGCAGCGCCACCATCTATGCCAGCGGCAGGAACCTGTATACCTGGACGAAATGGATCGGATGGGACCCCGAGAACAATGTGGCGATGCGTGGGACGGGCACGGCAGGAACGCTTGGGTCCTGGACCAACAACTATCCCCTTATCCGCTCTTTTGTATTCGGGTTGAATATTTCATTACGCTAAACTTAACTGCATTTGTTAAAAACATTTTATATGAAGAAGATCATTTGCATTTTATCATTCGCGCTGGCAGGACTGCTCTTTTTCTCTTCCTGCAGCAAGAGCTGGCTGAATGAAAAGCCGAAGTCATCTTATAGTCCATCGACGTTGAACGACTCGCTGGGCTTTGAAGCCTCTATCGTGGGATTGTACAATAACCTGGCGGCCTATATCTGCTGGTCGAACAACCAGGGATGGCTCTGTGTCTGGCAGGTGGGTACGGATATCGCTTACAGCGGCCAGCCCGAAGGCATCGAGACCCCGTATTACAATTACAACCTGCTGACGCCGGCGGACGGCGCTGCAAACCGGGTGTGGACCTGGTGCTATCAGACCATCAACAACTGCAATACCATCATTGCCAGCATCGAGGACCCATCCCTGCAAGGGATGTCGGACGCCAACAAAAAAGCCACCGATGCGGAAGCCCGTTTTTTCCGCGCCTGGTGCTATAACCAGCTGGTGACCTGCTTTGGGAAAGTACCGCTGGTGACAAAACCCATTACCACGGCCAAGACGGACTTTGTACGGACGTCCGTGGATTCGGTCAATGCCCAGATGGTGGAAGACCTGAGCTTCGGCGCTACCAATCTTCCGGATATAGAGGCTGTCAAGACCAACTCCAAGGGGAAGATGTATGAACGCGCCAACAAGTACCAGGCCATGCAATTGCTAGCCGAGACCTATTTGCGGATGGGCAAGAACGACCTGGCGGAGCAGCAGGCGCAGGCCGTCATCGGCAGCGGAAAGTTCAGCCTGATCAAGAGCCGTTATGGTATAAAGACCGGTGTGGCCGGCGATTATTATTCCGACATGTTCCAGTATGGCAACGAACGCCGGAGCCAGGGCAATACGGAAGGCATCTGGGTGCTGGAAGAAGAGAACCCTTCCGCGGTGGCGGGCGGTAATGTGGACAACGCACAGCATCGCCGGGTTTGGGTATCGGCTTATTACGCCATCAGCGGAATGGCCATCTGCGACTCGCTGGGTGGAAGGGGGCTTGCCCGTCTGCGGCTGAATAACTGGGTGCTGTATGACCTGTATCAGCCGGGCGATATACGCAACTCGCAATTCAATATCAAACGGCAAATGTACTACAACCTGCCTGGCAGCGCCAATTACGGCCAGCCCGTGCCCTATACGGGCGCCGATACGGTGTTCCGCATCTGTCCCTACTCCACCAAATGGGGCTGCTATGATCCCAAAGACGATTTTGGATATGCCACCATCAAGGATTTTATCATGATGCGTTTGGGCGAGACCTATCTGCTGCTGGCGGAAGCGCAGATCAAGCAGGGCAAAACCGCGGAGGCGGCCGCGGCGATCAACGAACTACGTACAAGGGCGCAGGCGCCATTGGTGGATGCTTCCGATATGACCATGGATTTCCTGCTCGACGAACGTGTCAGGGAGCTGGTAGGTGAGGAGAACAGACGGATGACATTGATGCGTACCGGCACGCTGGTGGACAGGGCTTTGCAACACAATGCCGTTGCCAATCCAACAACTTATTCGATCAGCGGTCTGACGACAAAGAACCTTTTGCTGCCTATTCCGCAAAGCCAGATCGATCTCAACAAGGACGCGAAGCTCGAGCAGAACCCCGGCTATAATTAACAGAGGGTGATTTAAAGATCAATATGAAGAAGATAGTAATAATCTTTTTGAGCATTCTCCTGGTATTTCAGGAACACGCAAAAGCTCAAAAGACACTGCACAGGTTTGCCCTGGGAGACTCGGTATTTTTATTGGATGGAAAACCATTCGTGGTGATCTCGGGGGAGATTCATTACACCCGGGTCCCCAGGGAGGCCTGGCGGTCGCGTATGAAAATGGCAAAGGCGATGGGTCTGAACACCATCGGGACATATGTGTTCTGGAACGTACACGAACCGCAAAAAGGAGTGTTCGATTTTTCGGGGAACAACGATGTGCGCGAGTTTGTAAAGACGGCGCAGGAAGAAGGACTATGGGTCATCCTTCGTCCCAGCCCTTATGTATGCGCGGAATGGGAGTTCGGTGGATATCCTTATTGGCTGCAGAACGAGGAAGGGCTGGTGGTTCGAAGCAAGGAGGCGAAGTACCTGCGGGAGTATAAGGCCTATATCGAAGAAGTGGGCCGGCAACTGGCTCCGTTGCAGGTGAACCATGGGGGGAATATCCTGATGGTGCAGATAGAGAACGAATACGGATCGTACGGCGCCGACAAAGAGTATTTGGAGATCAATAAGCGTATGTTCATCGAGGCTGGTTTCGATGGGCTGCTGTATACCTGCGATCCTGCCAGGGACATGGGAAAAGGGTATCTGCCGGGCGTAATGGCTGCGGTGAATGGCGTGGATAACCCTGACAGGGTCAAGGCTGTCATAAGAAAATACAATAATGGAAAGGGGCCGTTCTTCGTAGCGGAGTGGTATCCGGCATGGTTTGACTGGTGGGGCGAGCGGCATCATACAGTGGCCGCGGAAAAGTATACGGGCAGACTGGACAGCCTGCTGGACGCCGGCATTTCCGTGAACATGTATATGTTCCATGGAGGTACGACGAGAGATTTTATGAATGGGGCCAATTGCTATGACACCAGCCGGTATGAGCCGCAGATCAGCAGCTATGATTATGACGCCCCTCTCGATGAGGCGGGTAATGCCACTCCGAAGTTCATGCAATTCAGGGAGGTCATTCAAAAACATCTGCCATCAGGTGAGGCGTTGCCGCCTGTGCCTGCCGCCAAACCCGCCATCGTACTGCCGGAGATCCATTTCAGCCAGGCGGCGGATCTCCTGTCTTTTCTGCCTGCACCTGTCCATGCCACGATGCCGGCTACTTTCGAGGCATTGCAGCAGCCCTATGGATATGTGCTGTACCGTACCCGGCAGCCGGGCGGCGTTAGCGGGATCCTGGCGATAAAGGAATTGAGAGATTACGGGATCGTGCTCATCAATGGGAAAAGAGCGGGAGCGCTCGACAGACGGCTAAAACAGGACAGCCTTTTTGTGGAATTGCCTGCGGGCGAGGTCACCATCGATATATTGGTGGAGAACATGGGACGGATCAATTTCGGTCCCAACCTGCTGAAGAATAAAAAGGGCATCACTTCCGGGGTGACGTTGAATGGTCGAACGCTGCAAGGCTGGGATATGTATGGGCTGCCGTTTCAGGACCTGAAGAATATCTCTTGTAAGGCCGGCGCGGTTCCTTCGGAGCTGCCGGTGATCAGGAAAGCGTATTTCGATCTCTCCGCAACAGGAGATACCTATTTCGATATGCGGAATTGGGGGAAAGGCATGGTCTGGGTCAATGGACATAACCTTGGCAGATACTGGTCCATCGGCCCGCAGCAGACATTGTATGTGCCGGTGGAATGGCTTAAGAAGGGGAGGAATGAGGTGGAAGTGTTCGAGCTGCTGAAGCCGGAGCAGGATGTGTTGGAAAGCAGTGATCGGCCTATATTGGGTGAGGTGAGGAAACCGGCTGGGGTATCGAAATTGGATGACCGAAAATTCTGGAGAGAATTTTCCGAATGATCATAGTGTGAGGTAGGAAGTTACTCCTTTTCAATTAATTCTTCAAAATCCTCCTTGATAAACTCCCAGTATTTACCCTGTAGGCATATTGGATCATACTCCTCATCTGCCTTTGTGAAATCTACCAGGTTCCTCCGCATTTGTGCTTCATCATGGGTAAATTCACTTCTCTTTTTGTGTAAGGTCAACATTTCCCGGAGAGAATAGTCATTCAATAATTCATGCAGATCCCAGAAGTCCTTCTTACGCCCGCCTCTGGAAATAACATCCATCTTCATAGCTACAATATCATCTGCGGATGCCAGCCGTATACCATCTTCTTCATGGGGAAGGTCAATAAATTTGTCTGTACTATAAAATACATCCAGTTTGATATTGTTCTCCCGATCAGACCCTACAAGATAAGACCGTCCCATGCCAGGCAATAAGCCAAAGGAAGAGTCTACGTAAGGAAACTGTTTCTGCAGATATCTATCTATTGCGTCGAAATCAACGCTTCCATATTCTGCGTCAGTGAACAGGTCAATGTCCACGGACACCCGATGACCTTTATACAGGCTAAGCGCTGTTCCCCCAACCAACCTAAACTCAATAAAAGCCTGACTCTTCATGAAGAGTAGAAGACTATTCTTTAGTATCGGAGTGACAGTATTCCAGTATAACATTGATTAATGAATTAGTACTTCCTTTCCCATAACGGCCTTTACTTTCTCAGGCCCATAGAAACGGATTATTTCTTCCTTTTCAGATGTATTTCCCCTCTCAAATACTCTTCTAATGACGGCTTTAGCATGTTTTTCCCAGTCGATGGAATGAATATCAGTATCCCAAAAAAGATTCTTCCTTATTTTGGTAAAATCCGGATGGTTTCCGGAGGCCTCTCTGCGCTTTTTTTCATTGATATCATAAAACATCTGAAGCATCAGTAATGCACCTTCTTCTAAACCAAGGGCATGTTCTATTTTTAATGCCAGTCCTGTATTCAGCTTTCTCTTTCCCTTTATAATAGCATTGAAACTCTGAGGATGCTCCGGAAGGGAAATAGCAAAGGAACGCTGGCTTAAGTTTCGCTTCTTAAGTTCACGATCGATGACCGCGCCGGGGTGAATTCCTTTGTATTTTTGAAACCTTTCAAACATCATACAAATGTAAGCAAAATTGCTTACATTACCAAGTGGCTGTTTATTAATCATTTGCCTTAACGTCAGTCAATGAATATCCTTTATCCTTACCGAGTAAAGGCGTCTCCTGCCGCTGCCAAAAAGAAGTGTGCCCCACCGAGAAAAAAAAGAAAGGCCGCTTAAAGCCATCAGTACACATACGTCGCTACAAATTCATTCCTAAACTTCCCTTCGGGGTCCAGCTCAGCGGCCAGCTTTTTAAAATCATTCAGCTTCTCATAGCGGCTTTGCAGTGTGGCGGGGGGCATGGTGAACAGTTTCCCCCAGTGTGGCCGGGCCTGGAAAGGAGCCAGCTCATTTTCGATGAGGGGTAGCAGCCTGCTGACGGCGGGCCAGTCCTGCCGCCAGGTGAAATGGAAGGCGACGGAGTCCTGGTGTCTGTTGGGGCTTAGCCAAAGCTCATCGGCCGCGATGGTGCGGATCTCGGAGATAAAAAGATGCGGGCTGATCCGGGAGCCCAGTTTTTGGATAGCCAGCACGGCCTCGACGCCGTGATGGAAGGGCACGAAATATTCCGACTGCAGCTCTGTGCCGGAGCTGGGTGTAAAGCCCATCCGGAAATGCGGAAGCCGCTCGTGCCAGGGGCCGGGGATGCCCATCTGTTCGGTGCAGTTTTCCGCAGGAGTGCCGGCGATGGGGTGGAGGGGTTGAGTGGCGGCCCGGGCGCCAAAGAGTTGGTCCGGTACGGAGGACTTGCCGGACCTGTCTGGTCCACCTGCGGGAGCCATGCTTTTGACCCACACCTCGTCGATGGCATCCTGCCGCCAGTCGGTGAACAGACTTACGCTATAGCCGGCGGAGAGGATTCCCTTAAAATTTGTTGTCAGCTCCGTCATGGGCAGGTGTTCATATACCGTCTGACGGATCTGGTACTTTGGCTGGATCGCCAATGTAACCTTCGTCACTACACCCAACACACCCAGGTTGACGGCTGCTGCCCGGACCATGTCTTTTTTGTCGACGGTCCTTATCTCTCCGTCGCCTGTTACCAGTTCCAGGGCCGTGACGGCCGTAGCAAGATTGCCGTTGTCCATACCCGACCCATGCGTGGCGGTGGCGATAGAGCCTGCCACGGAGATATGGGGGAGGGAGGCCAGGTTGTGCAGGGCGTAGCCTTTTTCATCCAGCCAGGGCGCCAGCTCGCCGTATTTGATGCCACCCTCTACCGTGACGGTCTGCGCGACGGGGTCGAGGGAAACGATCCTGTTCAATCCGGCAGTAGAGATAAGCTGATGCTCGCTGTCGGCGATCCTGTTGAAGCAATGGCGTGTGCCCAGGACCCTGCCTTTCTTTAGCTGTCTCACCAGTGTTTGTATTGCTTCGATGGATCGTGGATGATGTATATGTGGAGTGCTGTATTCGATGTTGCCTGCCCAATTCCGTGTGTTCATATGACTAAGGTAGTAGAAAATCGTCGACGAAAAACTTTGAGCGAAGACGGGAAGCTTCGATAGATCGTCGATAGCTGTGTAGGGACGATGCGGGCAGGTCTGTCTATTATGCTGCCGGCGGGGCCTTTCATAGGGTAGCTTAGGGGTATGAAAAAGATAATGACTATTTTGATCGCAGGGTTTATACTTTGGCTGTCCGCCCTGCCAGCCGTCGCGCAGAAAGCGCATAAGACACCCAGCTGGGTACCGGCAAAAGGATATTGGGTCATCGAAAGCCGCAACGACTCCTCCATTGCCTATTTTTATAGCGACAGTCACCAGCTTATGTATAAGGAGCAGCTGGATGGGACCCCGGATGTCGATCGGCGAAGGACGAAGCTGCGGCTCAAACGGGCGTTGCGACAGGTGGTGACGGCATGGGAGAAGGACCATATCCTGCAGGGCAACAGACAATTGCTGGCGGGATTGGCCAGAAAGTCCATTGGTCGACAAAACCCGTCTATCTATCGACAAATGATGAATGGGGATACAAGTACGGCCGGGCAACCGTAATTTTAAGGTATGGAGGCTTATCCTTTCATATTTTCCAATGAACCCCGCTACCGGCTGCGGCGGCATCTGGCCTTTTGGATAGCCTGGTGGATGTCGCAGTCCATCCTGTATGCTTTTGCACCGGGATTATTGCTGCTGGGGGTTTTACCGGCGCTAAAAATATCCAGCGTCGATGCCATTGTCTTTCTGTTGTCGCATATGTTCATTACATACGGATTGATGTACTTTGTCATCCCAAAATATGTGGTGAAGGGCAGATATGTACAGACCATTCTATGGACGATATTGTTGGCCCTGGGTACAGGCGCCATCGCTGCTGTTGAAACGCTTTATGTAGTGGACGTTGCCAGGTATTGTATCCTGGGAAAAACTCCGTCTCAGATGTACTACAACAGGAACGGCTTTTTTCTAAGCCTGCTGGCAGGATTGCGGGGTGGCTTAACCATCGCCGGTCTGGCGGCCGCCATCAAGCTGATGAAATACTGGTATGTCAAGCAGGCCCGTAACCTGGAACTGCAAAAGGAAAATATCGCAGGACAGCTGCAGCTGCTCAAGGCGCAGGTGCACCCCCACTTCCTTTTCAATACATTGAATAACGTGTATGCGCATGCGCAGGTGGGATCAGCCTCGGCGCCGGTGCTGATTGCCGGACTCTCGGACCTGCTGCGTTACATGCTGTATGAAGGCAATCAGGCCGTGGTGCCTTTCGAGAAGGAGCTGAAGATGATAAAGGATTATTTTGTGCTGGAGCAGGTACGATATGGGAACAAGCTGGATGTCAACCTGGAGCTGCCCGACGACACGAAAGGGCTTTATATCGCTCCCTTGCTGTTGCTTCCTTTTGTGGAGAATTGTTTCAAGCATGGGGCCAGCCATATGCTGGATCAGCCCTGGATCAGCATGCGGATCACGGTGGAGGAAGACAGGATGAAGATGAAGCTGCTGAATGGCAAGGCGGCGGGGATCAACACATCAGCTTCCACCGGCGGCATTGGCATCGCCAATGTGATGCGCCGCCTGGACCTGCTTTATCCACAAAAACACCAGCTGAATATCAAAGACGACGAGGATGTATTTATCGTCAACCTGCAATTGCAATTGGAGCGACGTAATATCATGATCTATGAACACACCCCAACCAAATACCATCCGGTGTCTCATCGTGGATGACGAGCCTCCCGCCCGTGATATCCTCCGGCGATACATCAGCGAGATGCCGATGCTGGAGCTGGCGGGGGAGTGCGGCAATGCCATGGAGGCGTTGAATATATTGCAACACCGTCCCGTGGACCTGCTGTTCCTGGATATACGCATGCCGCAGCTGAAAGGTACCGAGCTGGTGAAGATCCTGAAGAACCCTCCCAAGGTGATCTTTACCACGGCGCATGCGGACTATGCATTGGAGGGGTATGAATTGGATGTGGTGGACTATTTGCTAAAGCCTATCCAGTTCGACCGGTGGGTCAAGGCGGTGAGCAAGGCATTCCAGGCGGCCTGGCCCCCGACGGGCGGTGGGATGAGTTCCCCGGCGGCCCCTGGTCCTGCTGTTACAGCGGCTACCTCCTCCGAAGGGGGGCGAAAAGATTCCTTTGTGTATTTCCGGATGGATCGTAAAATGGTCAAGGTGATGCTGCAGGACATCCTATACGTCGAGAGCATGAAGGACTACGTAAAGGTCTATACCAGCGATGGGATCATTATAACCAAACAATCCATCTCTTCCGTGGAGGCTATGCTGCCCGAACAATCTTTTATACGCACCCACCGGAGCTACATCGTCAACATCGACAGGATCAGGTCCTATACGCATGAGCTGATAGAGATCGAGAAGGCGGAGATCCCGATAGGGAAGCTGTTCCGGAATGGGGTGAGGAAGGCGCTTCAGGACGCCCTATAACTCCGCAAGTTCCGGGTTTTATCCCCACCACACGCAGCGTAATTTTACTCCATAAAAATTACTCACATGCACAAAGTCGCGGAACCATCCATCTTATATTTCGGCACACCCGTGGTATTGATCAGCACGGTGAATGAGAATGGCAGCTACAACCTGGCGCCTATTTCTTCGATCTTTTGGCTGGGGTGGCGTTGTATCATCGGCATCTCCGCCTTCTCCAAAACAACGGAGAATTTACTCCGCAACAAGGAGGGCGTATTGAACCTCCCCTCCGTCGAACAGGCGCGGCAGGTAAATGCGCTGGCGCTGACGACGGGTTCCAATCCCATACCGGAAGGGAAGCTGAAGAAAGGCTATAGATATGAACCCAACAAGTTCGAGCTGGCCGGGGTGACGCCTGTCGATTCACACACCATAAAGACCCCCCGGGTAATGGAGTGCCCGGTGCAGATGGAAGTAGTGGTAGAGAACGTGCATTCGCTGGCGGATAAATATGAAGATCAGCGGGGCCGGATCCTTACGCTGGAGCTGCGTGTGCAACGTATACACCTGGACGAATCCATTATCATGGAAGGACATCCCAACCGGGTGGACCCGGACAAATGGAGGCCGCTGATCATGAGCTTTCAGGAGTTTTATGGATTGGGAGAAAAGATCCACAGCTCACGGCTGGCTACCATCCCCGAGTCGGAGTATCGGACACCCGATCATGACAGGGCGCGCCCTGCTTATCATGCGGCGTCGTGAGGTGACGACTTGGCCCGCCCTCTGGTGGCCGGCCAGGCCCTAGCCGGCGTCGTGAAAGATGATCCCCAATGTATGGCGTGAGCCCTCGTGAACAGGACTTACGCCATGTTTCATATTGACCCTGTAATGACCTCTCGTTCCTTTGACGGGTCTGAAGTTCGTGGTAAAGATCAGCATATCTCCCATGTGTGGAGTGAGGACCATCGCCTTGGATTGGGCGCGGGGCGTCTGCTGTACCAGGACAAACTCTCCTCCTGTATAGTCCTTACCGGCCTGGTCCAGAAACAGCACCAGCTGCATGGGAAAGAAGACCTCTCCATACAGGTCCTGGTGAAGGGTATTGTGACCGCCCTCGCCATATTGGAGGATCAGTACGGTGGGTTTGTCCTGGCCATGTGCGCGGCATTCCCGATGCAGGCCGGCGAGATCGGCCGGAAAGACGCGGGTATCGTTCAATGCCTTCATCCAGCTGTTGGCGATGGGAGCCAGTTTGGGATAGACCGCCTGGCGTATGGATTGTATCAGGGGTGGCAGAGGATACGTGAAGTATTTGTATTCCCCCTTGCCAAATCGATATCGTTCCATGGTGATGGTCTTGCGGTACAGTGTTTCGTCCTTATAGCTGTCGATGAGCTGGCGGCATTCTTTCGCATCGATGACTTCCGGGAGCAGGGCGTAGCCGTATTCGTTCAGGTGGGCGGCGATAACGGAAAACCCGATAGTTGCGGGATCCTGGGATCCGGGCCTTGTATGGGAGCTTCCGGGCAGAGTAGCGCTATCACCTGGCGTTGCCTTTGGATCGGGCGCTTGCTCCCCAGCGGCGGCGTACATAATTATACGCTTTTTGCTCTTCCGGGGATGCCGGATGCGCGACGGCCAGATACTGCCGGTAGTATTTACGGGCCAGCGTCTCGTTCTTCAGCAGACTCTCGCTGATACGTCCGCAATTGTACAGCATCAACGGGTCCTTAAAGAGATAATAGGAGGTGTCGCTATTGGAAAGGGCTGACTTATAATTCTTCAATGCCTCATTATTTTCCGACAATCCGTTGTAATACCATTCCGCCTTGTCGGAGATGGCTTTTTTGAGACAGATGGCCAGCAGCTGATTGCTCTTTTCATATTCTTTCAATTTAGCGTAGGCCCTGGCCTGGTAATAATAGATGGCCTCCACATCGAATCCGGCGTCGAGCAGATATTGACAGGTGGTGATGCATTCGTCGTATCGCTTCAGGTTGTAATAGGAAAGGGCCAGCCAGGTGAGGGCGTTGAGGATGGGCTGGTTCTGTCGCATGATCCTTTCACCGGGGATCAGCGCCGCGGTATAATCCTGTGCGAGATAGGCGGAGTGGATGCGTGACTTCAGCATGGACAGGTTCAACGAATCTTTTGCCAGTCCGATGTCGAGGATGCTGTCGGCCTGGTGATAATCCTTTCTTTCGATGAGATCGTCGGCCAGGGCTACGACGTTCCGGTAGTCGGAGGGCGCCAGCTCATAGGCGCGATGATGGTAATTGAAGGCGGAATCCATCTCGTTGCTCCGGCGGAACAGATCGCCCATGGTACGCCACCACAACGGCTTCTCGGGCTGAAGGGTGATGAGACGGGCGGTATAGCCCATGGCTATGACATATGCATCGTCCCTGTTGAGGGTCACGAGGTAATAGAGGGCGGCTACATTGTTGCTATCCAGCCCCACTATACGCTGATAATAATTTTCCGCGGCGGGCTTGTCGTCCGTCATATAGCTGGCGTACCCCATCCAGGACAGAAGGGAGATATTATTGGAGTCGAGGGATACGGCGGGCTGCAGATAGGACAGCGCATCTTCGAACTGCTGGTTCTGGAAAAAGCCCAGCACTTTGTCTTTATCTATGGAGTAGGGTTTGAAAGCGGGGGCCAGGGGCGGGCGGCCCGTATCGCGAAGGGGCTGGGCCCATGCATTATAAATAATGAGAATATTAAAGAACAGTAAGGAGGTTTTTCTCATAGTATACTGTTTGAATGGGACTGGGATGCGGATGGATAGAAAATCCACATAAAAACCCCGTAATTTTATTGCCTATGCGAAAACTACCTATTCTACTGGCGGCATTGCTGTATGGGGCCGTTGCCCTGGCGCAGCATCCTATCGACAAGTCTCCTTATGCAAAGACGCTGCGATCGTTCAAAGCCTGGTATGCGGCCGATGCCACCGACAGCATGTATACCTTGTTCAATGATCTGGTCAGGGACAAAGTGACGAAGGATGCCTGGCGGTCGGTATTCCCACAATTAAAAATGGCGCTGGGCGAGACGTTGGGTGACTTTGACCTGGATGCCACCGGGAATGGATATGTCAATTTTCTGGCCTGGGGGTCTGCCGGCACTATGGGGCTGTTGTTATCCCTGGATTCCAACCACCTGATACAGGGCATATTCCCCAAACAGAAGCCGAATAAATCAGATGCCACCAACTACAAGGTGCCTACGCCTGACGGGGAGCTGTTGGGAGAATTGCTATTGCCCGGGAGTGGCCATAAACCTCCTGTAGTCCTGATCATTGCCGGGTCGGGGCCAACGGACAGGAATGGGAATAACATGATGGGATTGCGCACGGATTGTTATAAGCTATTGGCCGTCGGCCTGGAGCAGCAGGGTATTGCCAGCCTGCGTTATGACAAGCGATGGATAGGTGAAAGCAATCATTTCAAAGGACGGATCGACAGCGTTCGGTTCGAGGATTATATCAACGATGCAAGGGCCTGTATCCGGCAGCTTCGGGCGGACACGAATTTTTCCGGGGTGTTTGTTGTCGGTCACAGCGAAGGCGCATTGATCGGCGCCATTGCCTCGCATGAAGAGAAGGTGGATGGTTTTATATCCCTGGCGGGAGTTGGCATACCGGCATATGCCGTATTGAGGAAACAGCTGGCTCAATCAGGCCTGGACAAGGCCGGTGTGGAAAGATCGCTGGACAGCCTGAAAATGGGGAAGGAATTGTATATAGCGTCCTGGGACAAATACGATCCTGCCCGGGAGATCGCTAAAGTGAAGACGCCGGTGATGATCATCCAGGGCCTCAGGGACCTCCAGGTGGGCAAAGATGATGCGGAAAAATTAGGAGCTGCCGCACCAAAGGCCAAGGTGGTGTATATGGATAACATGAACCATGTGTTGAAGACGGCGCCGGCGGACAAGTCCGGGAATCTGGCTACTTATGCCGATCCTCAGCTACCGCTGTATCCTGATCTGGTCCCGGCTATCGAAGCTTTTATCACGAACGGTGGCGGTGGAAAGCAATGATCATTTCTGGTTTACGGGCGTCTCGATGATGAGGAACTGAGCTTCTTCCGTACAATGAATGGTGATATTGTCCGTGTCCCAGATCCCCAGCGCGTCGCGATGTCCCACCTCGACATCACCCACCCGGACGCTGCCGTCTATGACAAAGAGGAACAGGCATTTATTCGTAGGGTTGAAGCGATAGGATACATCCTTACCCTTGTCGAAATACCCCAGCGATAGTTTTGCATTCTGATTGATCCAGCAATGTTCCTGTCCTTCTTCACCTGAAATAATGGTCTTCAATTGATCTTTCCTCCGCGCCTTTGGAAAGCTGCGCTGCTGGTAGCGGGGTGTGATATTTTGCAGCTTGGGCTGGATCCATATCTGTAGGAAATTCACCTCTTCTTCGCCTATATTATATTCTTCGTGCCGGAGCCCCGAACCCGCGCTCATGATCTGTACGCCACCCTCTTCCACCGTAGTGTTATAACCCATGGTGTCCTTATGGTTCATCTTGCCTTGCAGCATGATGGAGATGATCTCCATATTCATGTGGGGATGGATGCCAAAACCCTTTCCTTGTTGCAGGTAGTCGTCGTTGAAGGCGACGAGCGTACCAAAAGCGCTCCTGGTGGGGTCGGAGTAGTCGCTGAAGCTAAAAAAGAAATTACTTTTCAGCCAGCCGATGTCTTTCGTGCCTCTGGCGGAGGCGGGGAAGCTCAGCGTTCTCATATCTGGGGAATTTCTTTATTAAAGATAAGATCATTGGCCTTATCGATCTCGGCCTGACTGATGGTATGACCCATCAGCGGATACACTTCTTCTGTAATGGAGGCGTTCATCTCCCGCAGGGCCTTTGTCGTTGCGTGGACCCTTTGTACGGGCACGTGTGGATCGGGATCGCTGGTGCCGATGAAGATGGGCGTATTTCTGAAGTCGCCTTTGTAATTTTCGGAATAGATTCTGTCACCGATGAGCCCGCCGGTGAAGGCTATGACGCCGCCATAACGGGTGGCATTACGGGTGACGAATTCCAATGTCAGACAGGCGCCCTGGGAGAAACCCAGGAAAAAGATGTTCTCGGAATAGATGCTTGCCGCCTGAACCTGTGCCGTCAGCTGCTTCAGTACGTCGAGCGCGGAGCTAAGCCAGGGTTCGTTTTGAGCGGGAGGCGCCAAAAAGGAATAAGGGTACCAGGTGTTGCCCGTGGCCTGGGGCGCCAGCAAGGCAAAATCTCCTACATTCAGCTCGTCCGCGAGGAAGAGGATATCCTCCGCGCGTCCACCGCGTCCATGGACCAGTATGAGGGCCTTGTCGGCCTGGCTAAGGGGTCTTCCGGCGGTGATTGTATTTTGTGTGTGCATAGTATTCGATTTTTGGTCCCGCCTGTCGGCGGGCGGGACGGGTTAGTCCAATTTCGGCAGCACGGCTTCTATCCTGGTCCGGCTGGATTCATAGCGTTGCGGCAGTTTAAGATGCGTACCCAGCTCATTCAGCGGCTCGTCCCTCGTGAATCCCGGGTTGTCCGTGGCCAGTTCGAAGAGTACGCCGCCGGGTTCCCTGAAGTAAAGAGAGAAGAAATAATCCCTGTCGATCTTGGGCGTGATATGCAACCCTTTCTTCACGATCTTTTCCCTGAACTCCATCAGGATAGTATCATCCTTGACCCGGAATGCTACGTGGTGATTGGTACCAGCCGCATTGTAACCGGCGGACTCGGAAGGAGCTTCCACCAGATCCACGATCGAGGCATTCTCTATCGCGTCCGTGCTGTATCGGCTGCGATCCCCTTCCTGCTGTGACAGCTGATAGCCGAAGATCTCCGTCAGTATAGTGGCGGTGGGTTTGATGCTGCGTAAGGTCAGGGTCACGCTGTGAAAACCTCTGATCGCATATTGGGCAGGTATCTCGTCAGTGGTCCAGGGTGTACGATTGTCATCCGTCTTGCTGACGATGAGGTTGATGTTCAATCCATCGGGGTCCTTGAAGGAGAGATATTGTTCGCCGAAGCGTTCGCCGATCTCGCCATGTCTGACGTCCTCATTGATAAATCGTTCTTTCCAGAATTCCAGGCTGCCTGCGGGAACGGAATAGCCTATTTCAGTGGCCATGCCTGTACCCGTCTTGCCGGGGCCGATGTCTTCCCAGGGGAAGAAGGTAAGGATCGTACCGGGCGTGCCCGTCTCGTTGCCAAAATAAAAGTGATAGGTTCCCGGATCGTCGAAGTTGACCGTTTTTTTCACCAGCCTGAGACCGAGGACTCTGGTATAGAAGTCCTGGTTACGCCGGGCATTGCTGGCGATGGCGGTGATGTGATGAAGACCTAATATTCTTTCCATATGAGTAGCCCGGCCTAACGGCCGGGACTTGGGGTTATTGCTTGATTAATTGTACTTCTGCGTTGACCTTTATCTCGTCGCCTACTACTACGCTGCCTGCTTCGGTGACAGCGCTCCAGGTAAGGCCAAATTCCTTACGGCTGATCTTACCGCTGACGGTGAAGCCCGCTTTAGTCTGTCCATAGGGGTCTTTTACGATGCCACCGAACTCTACGTTGAGGGTGACAGGTTTGGTGACGCCTTTGATGGTGAGGTTACCATGCAGCTTTGCATCGTCGCCTTTGGCTTCGTATTTGGTGCCTGTGAACTCGAGCTGAGCGTGTTTGGCTGCGTGGAAGAAATCTTCCGATTTGAGGTGTGCGTCGCGCTGATCGCTATTGGTGTCGATGGAGTCGATGTCGGCGGTGAAAAGGATCTCGCTGGCGGTGTTGAAATCCTCGCCTTCCGTGACGACGTCCAGGTTGAATTTATTAAAGTGGCCGGTGACCGTGCTGATCATCAGGTGTTTAACCTTAAAGGTAACTTCCGAGTGGCTGGGGTCTATCGACCATTTGACTTGTGACATAGTATTTGATTTTTTGTTTTCGATGAAGTAAAATTACTATGCCAGGGAGGGGTTGTCCATTGATGTAGGATAAATAAAAGCATTGATCTATGTCACACCTGGACGGACCGGGGAGCGGGCCCCTGTCAGAACTGAGCCATGGCCAGGGCGGGTGTTTATGCCGAGCTCTTCCCCGACGCGATGTCCCTTCGCAGACGGCTGAGGGTCTCGCGGGTAATGCCCAGATAGGACGCGATCATATGCTGCGGCACCCGTTGAATGCTCTCGGGGTACATTTTCATGAACTTGAGGTATTTCTTTTCGGCCGTTTCGCTAAGGGATTCCATAAGCCTGCGCTGGGTGGCGATAAGGCTGTTCTGGATGAGGATGCGAAAATATCGCTCCAGGACGGGCAGTTTTTCCAGCAGCGTCTCCCAGGATGGGCGGGTGATCAGCAGCAGCTCGCTGTCTTCCAACGCCTCGATATTGAAAAGAGAGGGCTCTTCGGTAAAAAAGCTGTAGAGATCGGCCGTCCACCAGCCTTCCAGGGCGAACTGAAGGATATGTTCGACCCCTTTCTCATCGATGGTATAGCTCCGTAAGAGACCGTTATTCACGAAGAACTGGTACCTGCTCACGTCCCCTTCCTGCTGCAGGAACTGTTTCTTGCGGACCTTTTTGGACGTGAACAGGGTCTTGCACACCTCGAACTCCTCTTCGGACAGAGGGATCTTTTCGGTGATCTTCTTATAAAGCAGCTCAAACATGGGGTCAAACCTACATCAATATGTCCAATTTATGCAACTATTGACTGGATGGCCGGACATTTGATACAAAGGAAATATCGCCTTACTAACCTAAATTTGATACAGATGCCAGGTACTTATAACAATCGGATACGCCAGTGGCTGCTATTGATGGTGGTGGCGGCTCTTGGGGGCCTGCTCCTGCTGGAGCTGTATGGTTTTTTCCCCGGATTCCTGGGGGCGGTGACGCTGTATATCCTCAGCCGGGACCTTTATCTCTATCTGACAGAGAAGAGGGGATGGAAAAAAGGACTGACGGCCATACTTATGCTCCTGGCTTTTTTGCTTTGCATCGGACTGCCCATATGGCTGTCGGTGAGAATGCTGTCGGGGAAGATCAGCTCGCTATTTTCCCACACCGACGAGGTGCTGCAGGTACTGCAATCCTTTTCAAAACAGGTGCAGCAATGGACGGGGCAGGAGATACTCTCCCAGCAAAACACACAGGCGTTACAGAAATATGTCACCAATTTTATCCCTATCCTGCTCGACAGTACGGCTACCATGCTGGGCAACCTGATCTTATTGTTGTTCCTTTCCTATTTTATGCTTACGAGCAGCCGGTCCATGGAAAAAGTGCTGCAAACTTATATCCCCTTAAAAGAACATAATATCGACATCCTGGCCAAAGAGACAAAGAATATGGTGCGGGCCAACGCCATCGGCATCCCGTTGATATCCATTATACAGGGGGCTTTTGCCGCATTGGGGTACAAGATCTTTGGCATGGGCGACCCCGTGCTGTGGGGATTCCTGACGGGCGTATTCGCCTTTTTCCCTATCGTGGGGACCATGATCGTGTGGGTGCCACTGGTAGTGTCGCAGTTCTCCGGCGGTCACACGGGGCAGGCTATTGGACTCGCTATCTACAGCGTAGTCGTTACGGGTAATGTGGATTATCTGGCAAGGATCACTCTTTTGCGAAAGATAGGGGACATTCACCCGGTGATCACGGTGCTGGGCGTCATCGTGGGATTAAAATTATTTGGTTTCTGGGGTTTTATTTTCGGTCCTTTGCTGGTCAGCTATTTCCTGCTACTCTGCAAGATCTATTACGCCGAATTCAGCACGACGGCGGCTTCTACAAAAAACGATGAGTGATTTGCAAATTTTGCAAGAAATGGTATATATTCATGCAAATTAATTGCAAATACCTTCAAAAGAAGTCAACTATGGAAAAGCAAAGAAGATCCGCTTTGAAAAAGCTGCTGGCGGCTGTCGGCGGCGTATTGGGTTCGACGGCCCTGGTCCGCGCGGCAGGTAATGCCGGTGTGACGGGCGCTGCCAATAGTCAGTCTGCGAGCGTCGGGGCTACAGACGTAATGCATGAGGCGGGGGTAGCCGGGATGTCCGAAGAAGCCTATCAGCAGAATGTACCGCTGTTCTCCGGCCATACCAAATTCAGACACATGGTATTTATCGCAGGCAAGGGCGCGCACGTTGAACCTTTCGAGATCAAGGCGCATACGGAGATCGTGCTGCAGGAGCTGGAGAAGGAGCTGATCGCCGCGGGGTCTTCCATGCAAAAAGTATTGAAGGTGAGTGTTTTTCTCAACGATATTGCGGATTATCAGGGGATGAATGAAGTATACAAGGGACGGTTTGGGGACAAGCCTCCCGTACGGACGACCGTAGCGGTAGCGAAGGGAGGGGTCCCCGGTAATTCTTTGGTGGAGATGGATTGCATCGCTTATGTATAACACCTATACTACACGGTCCCTTCTTTTTCTGTCCTTTGTATTGGCGTTCCACACGGCGTGGACGCAGCCGTATGATATTCTTATCAAAGGGGGGCGTGTGCTCGATCCGAAGAACCATATCGATGCCGTCATGGATGTGGCGGTGAGCAATGGGAAGATCGTGCGGGTGGCTCCTTCCATCGATGGACAGGCGGCGCAGGTGGTGAATGCCACGGGGCTTTATGTGACGCCCGGTCTTATCGATATGCATGTACATGCTTTTTACGGTCCTGAACCAGCCTACTCCAACGGACGGGAAGGGATCATCCCGGATGGGTTTACTTTCCGGACGGGCGTTACCACCGTGGCTGACGCGGGAAGTTCAGGATGGAAGAATTTTCCTCTTTTCAAACAGCAGATCATCGACCATAGCCTTACACGGGTACTGGCCTGGGTGAACATCGTGGGCGGCGGCATGCGTGGCGGGAACTATGAACAGGATACGACGGATATGGATGGGGAGAAGGCTGCGGAGCTGGCCAGGCAATATCCCGATATCGTCGTTGGGTTCAAGGTCGCGCATTATGTGGGTCATTCCTGGAAGCCTGTCGACGAGGCGGTGAAAGGGGGGACATCGATTGGCAGGCCGGTGATGATCGACTTTGGGAGTAGCAAGCCTCCTTTGTCTATTCAGGAATTGTTTATGCAGCATCTGCGACCGGGGGATGTATTCACCCATTGTTTTGGACAGCTCCGGGACAGGGAGTTTATCGTGGATACGCTGACGCAGTCGGTGAAGCCCTTTGTATGGGAGGCACGCCGGAGGGGCATCATCTTCGATGTAGGATATGGTTCGATCAGTCTTGCGTTCTCGCAGGCGATGGCCGCGTGCCGTCAGGGTTTTTATCCCAGCTCCATCAGTACGGATATGCATGTGAGTAATGTGAATGCTTCGGCGAAGGACCTGTTGAATGTAGGGTCGCAGCTCCTGGCGATGAAGATGCCGTTGGATAGCGTCATTGCGGCGATGAGCTGGAACCCTGCCCGGGAGCTGCGGCATGAGGAGCTGGGGCACCTGTCGGAAGGGGCGGGGGCGGATATTGCGTTGCTGAACCTTCGAAAAGGGAAGTTTGGATTTTTCGATTATACGGGCCGGCGGATAGAGGGGGCCGTCCGGCTGGAGTGCGCCATGACCATCAGGGGAGGGAAGATCGTCTATGATCTCAATGGGATTGCCAGGCCGGTGGTGCTGCCGCGAGTGGTGAGAAGGCTAGGGGTAATATAAATTAATGAATTGATTTTAAATGCATTGGATAGTTGTCGGTCTTTATTATTGACTTTTAGAACTGAATATTTATAGGTAATTTTGTAACAATGACTTGCAAGGAGGTACTATTCAGTGATCATGCGATCACCCAGATGTTCAAGAGAAATATTTCGGTGGATGATGTGAAACTGGTTATAGAGAAGGGCGAGATCATAGCTGAATATTCAAGCGACAAACCCTATCCAAGTTGTTTAATGCTTGCTTGCATTAATAATAGACCTATCCATATTGTGGTAGGTAGAGATGAGGAAAAGGAAAGATGTATTGTTATTACGGCTTATGAGCCGGATCCGAATATTTGGGAACCTGGCTTTAAATCTAAAAGGAGTTAATTATGGAATGTGCATTGTGTAAAGTAGGAACCACTGAAAAGGGAACTGTAACGGTGACCTTAGAGCGGAACGGAGCTATTGTCTTAATTAAGAACGTTCCAGCCGAGGTATGCACCAATTGTGGTCATTATTATCTCTCGGAAGAGACGACCCGTGCAATTATGCAGACGGGGAATGACGCTATTGAAAAAGGTGCTGAGTTGGAGGTAGTAAAGCTAAAAGTGGCATAATTTTTTTGTTACTCCGCCCTCAGACTCTTCACCGGATTAGCCGTCGCCGCCCGGATGGCCTGCGAGCTGATCGTCAGCAATGCCACCAGCAGGGACAACACTGCCGCCGCCGCGAAGATCCACCAGCTCATCGTCGTACGATAAGAGAAATCCTGCAGCCACCGGTGCATTACCCACCAGGCGATAGGAGCCGCGATCACAATGGCAATCCCCACCAGCTTCAGAAAATCCTTTGACAACAACGTCACCAGCCCCTTTACATCGGCGCCCAGCACCTTGCGGATCCCGATCTCCTTGAAACGTTGCGCGGCGGTGAAGGTGGCCAGGCCAAAGAGACCAAGACAAGCCACGAAAATGGTAAGGCCCGCGAAAATGCCCAGGATCAGCCCGATGTTCTGTTCGGCCTTGTAGGTATTGTCGAATCGCTGGTCCAGGAAGGAATAGGTAAATGCCGACTCCTTCGTCGCATTGTCCCAATACCGCTGCACGGAGCCGAGCAGACCCGCCAGATCTTGCGTATTGGTGCGGACGATGATATTGTTGTAGTCGGGCCCCAGGGTCATGGCCAGCGGCATGATCTGTTCGTGGAGGCTGCGGAAATTGAAGTCTTTTACCACACCCACCACATGATATACTGTATTGACGCCACCGTCTTCCCTATGAACGATGGTGTGCCCGATGGGATCGCCTTTCCAGCCGTAGGAACGCACAGCCGCCTGGTTGATGATGATACCCAGACTGTCGGAAGGGAAGTCCTTCGAGAAATTGCGTCCACTCGCCATTTGCATGCCCAGGGTGGGGATATAGTTCTCATCCACCACATACTGGACGCCCTTTATCATTTGTGAGGTATTGTTATCGGAGTAGGTAAAAAAGTTATTGTTATTGGAATAGCCCGCCGGCAGATACCCTGAAGAGGATATGCTGGTTATACGGGGATCCTGGCGCAAATGCTGCAGGAATGCATCCCTGTTGTCCTTTAGCCAATAAGCCTGCTCCACGACAAGCACCTGCTCCTTGTTATAGCCAAGGTTCTTGTTATGGATATACGACAGCTGTTTGTATACGACAAGGGTGCCGATCATCAGGGCAATGGAAATGCAGAACTGGAATACGACCAACCCGCTGCGAACGCCGGAACTTTTCTTTCCGGAAGTGAGCTTTCCTTTCAGCACTGTCACAGGATTGAAGGAAGAAAGGACAAAGGCGGGATAGCTGCCTGCCAATAGTCCGGTGATCAGACCGAACAGGATGAGTCCGGGTAAGATCCACGGGTTGGAGATAAGGTTGAAGGTCAGCTGCTTCCCTACCAGCTGATTGAAGAAAGGCAATGCCAGCTGCACGATGACGAGCGCGAGCGCCAGTGCGATCGTCGTAAGCAAAAAAGACTCCAGCAGGAATTGCCGTATCAATTGCCCTTTGACGGAGCCCATCACCTTGCGTACACCCACCTCCCTGGCTCTTTTGGAAGCGCCGGCGGTAGAAAGGTTCATAAAATTGATACAAGCTATCAGCAGCATGAAAAGAGCCACGACACCGAAAATATAGATGTATTGGATATTGCCGTGCGGCTCCATGTCATTCGTGGTATGGGAGTATAAATGGATGCTTGTCAGCGGCTCCAGATAGAGGTCGAGCGAGTTGCCGCTCTTCCTGAACTCATCGATAGTAAGACCGATGCCTTTCTTGAGCTGGGGGCCGATGTATTTATCTATCTCCTGTGGCAGCTTGGCCTCGAGCTTTTTATAATCATAATGTTTGGGCAGGACCAGGTACGTGTAATAGTTCCCGTTGAGCCATGTATCGCTGGCGGCATCCGGATTGGAAGACATGGACAGCAGTACCCCGAAATGGAACTGCGCGTTGGCGGGGATCTCATCGAACAGCCCGGTGACGGTGGCGGCAGCCTTTTGATCCTTGAACTGGACTGTCTTGCCGATAGGGTCCTCGTTGCCGAAATATCGTTTTGCCACGGCGCTGGAGATGACGATGGAATAGGGTTTGACAAGGGCGGTGCGTGGATCGCCTTTGAGAAGGGGTATGGAAAAGACACGGAAGAAATTGGAATCCACCATGGCAAGCGCATCTTCTTTAAAGGTCTTGTCCCCGTAGGTGATGCGGGGCGATCCGCCTCCCTGGATACGGGTAGCCTCTTCTATTTCGGGAAAGTCCTTTTGCAGCGTGGCCGCCACGGGTGGCATGACGCTGGCCTCGTTGAGCTCACCCACCTGCATCTTCCCACGAAGACTGACGCGTACGATACGGTCCGACTTTTCATTCCATCTGTCATAGCTCGACTCATACTGGATATACAGCACGATCAGCAGACAGGTGGCGATACCCAGGGCCAGACCTGCGACATTGATGGCGGTAAAGGCCTTGCTGCGACGGAGATTTCTTACGGCTATCTTGAAGTAGTTCCTGAACATGAGATGCGTTTTGAGACAGAGGAGGTATAACCAAGAGAGTGCCAGAGTACAAATTATTGATTTTTAGACATATGGAGCGGACTAACGCCCGACGGGCGTCTGGTTTCGATACAATAATTGTCCGGATTTACCGTATTTTAGGCTATGAAGCTCCTCTACTGTCTGATCCTTTTCCTGCCCGTGGCGTTATCCGCCCAATCCTTTGTTTATCCGACATTTAATAAGACCGTCCGATCCATGGACGAGCTCTTGCCAGCCCGCTGGCATATCAAGGACAGCGTCTCGGGCGATCTCAACAAAGATGGCCGTGCCGACCTGGCGATGGTATTGGAATACGCCGATACGGTCAGCGAAATGAGGCCCGACAGTATGGAAATTGTCAACCATCCCCGGCTCTTGCTGGTCCTGCTCAGGGACTCAGTCACGGGAGGCTATCGTCCGGTGTGTCAGAATAACACTTTCACTATACGGGAGGGCGAAGGAGGAATGGTGGATGATCCATACAGCCCTCTTGCCATCCGTAACAATATCCTTACCGTAAGTATTGAATTTGTACGGGAGACGGTGGAATATAAATTCAGATGGCAGAAAGGGGATATCTATCTCATCGGGGCTTCCGACTATGGGATCAATGGAGTAACCGGGGTTTCCGACGGATGGGAGTACAATTTTTCCACGAACAAGGCCAAACATACCTGGAGCAAAGGCTTTCACCTCAAAGAACATGTAGAGTGGAAGACTTTCGCGCCACGCGCCATCCGGCTGCGGGATATGCGGCAATATGGCTCCATCGAAATTTTCGAGAGCGTATCGATCTAATGCGTTTGCCCCGTCCGCGCCGCATACTTCTTTCCGATGGCCAATGAATAAGACACCCTCAAAGAGATCATATTTTGTGAAGGGTCCCCGGAAGGGACGAATATATGCCCATAACGAAGCCCGAAATTCAACGGAAGGACAGCGGAAGGAATAATATATCCAATACCCATGGCTGCCGTAAAGCCGGTGACCTTTTGATCGACCTCCACGCCGTCGTTGAGGACAGGATTGCCGGCCGCATCTGTTTTTGGGATATCGGTGCCGCCAAAGCTATAACCCACCAGGGGTTCGAGGTACCAGCCGGCGCCGCTGCCATCCAGACTATGCCGAAAGCCCACCAGGAGAGGGGCCAGGGCTATATGTCTTTCCCCGGACTGAAAATAGTCGAAGGCGAATTCAGTGCTGATCTCATTGCCACTGCCCACCGCGAACCCGGGATGCAGAAAGAGCCCAAAACCCGTCGTGGAAAGCCCTTTCGAGAATAGATGCACAGTTTCCACCTGGGCATTCGAGGCCAGGCAGATCAGCAGAAAGGAGCACGCGATCAGTAGTTTTTTCATAAAGTATTTTGCTAAAAAGATAAAACCCTACATTGGATCCTTAAACAAAGATATATGAAAAGTGCTGTATTCATGCTCCTTGGCCTCTCCCTGCTCTCCTGTAATGCTCCCCACCATGCATCGGGCAATGGGTGGATCTCTTTGTTCGACGGCAAATCGCTGGATGGCTGGAAGGTGGGTGAAAATGCCGCAACGTTTTCGGTGGAGAATGGGACCATCATTGCCCATGGCAATACGGCGCATCTTTTTTATGAAGGACCGGTGAAAGACCACAACTTTAAAAATTTCGAATTCAAGGCAGACGTGATGACGGAGCCGGGCTCCAACTCCGGTATTTATTTTCATACACAATACCAGGAAAGCGGATGGCCTGCCAAAGGCTATGAAGTACAGGTCAATAACTCTCATACGGACTGGCGCAGGACGGGCAGCCTCTATGCCGTACAGGACGTAAAAGAAGTGTATGTCAAGGATAATGAATGGTACACGGAATCATTTTCCGTACAGGGAAAAAGAGTGATCATCAAGATCAATGATAAAGTAGTGGTCGACTACATGGAGCCGGATAATGTACAACGTCCCGCCGATATGGCCGGCCGGATCATCTCCAGCGGCACCTTTGCACTACAGGGCCACGATCCGTATAGTACGGTGCACTTCAGGAACATCATGGTGAAGCCGCTGGCTGATTAACAATTTCATTATCAACTACGCAAAGATTGAGTGACGGACGGAGCCAACCGCCTGCATGAAGCTGCCGTTCATACTGGCAAACAATCCTTGTTATGAACATATTCATGAAACGTGGCCGGCAAAGCCGGCTCTGGGCCCTTATTGTCATTACTGTCACCGTGAGCGCTATCGCCTGTAGCAAGAACAGCAATAATCCCGCACCACCACCTCCCGCGCCAAAGCCGGGCGTACAGCTGGCAGATAACACGAAATTTGGTAAGATATTGACGGACAGCGCAGGAAATACCTTGTATTTCTTCACCATCGACGCGGATGGCAACTCCGGATGCACGGGCGACTGTCTAACGGCATGGCCTGTCTTCTATACCAACAGCACCCTGTTGGGTACAGGGCTGGACGCCAGCGACTTTGCGACGATCACACGTAGCGACAACAAGCCGCAAACCACCTACAAAGGCTGGCCCCTGTATTATTTTCAAAGCGATGCGAAGGCCGGGGATGTCAATGGCGACCTGGTAGGAAAAGTATGGTATGTAGCCAAACCCGACTATACGGTGATGCTGGTCAACACACAGCTCGTAGGTAATGACGGCATAGCCTATGACAGCCTGTACCAGCCCAATCTGGGTATGACCCAATACATCACCGACGACAGAGGCAGGACCCTGTATGCCTTTGGTAATGATCATTTCAAACACAACTCGTACACCAAATCGGATTTTTCCAACAATGCCATGTGGCCTTGCGACACGCTGGTGACCATCCATAACGTACCGACCCTTCTCGATAAGTCGAAATTCGACACGACCAATGTTTTCGGCAAATCACAGATCGTCTACAATGGCTGGCCATTGTATTATTTCGGTCCGGACAGTCTGAAACGCGGTCGGAACAAGGGCGTCAGCCTGGGACATCCGGGGTTGTGGGCCGTACAGAATGCCTATACTACGGTGGCTCCGCAATA
>DASZXP010000048.1:0-3726 GCA_035545935.1 Puia sp.
AAAATACAATACGCGATCTCCGAAGGGCTGAAATTCATCTTATAGAACTCCTCCTTCCTGAAATCATGGGTGACAGGGAAAGCCGCGATCTCCTCGATGTCGACACCGATAGAAGCTCCCCCCTGACGGGTGCCCACCACCTGCACAGCCGCCGGCGCCGCTTCATACAAGCCCCCCGCCTCTTCTCCCGGCGCACGCCCATTACCGTTAGCCCCGGCACGACCCAGCAGGTCCGAAAAAGTTTGGATCTGGCTGTAATTATCCACCACAATGCCCTCCTCCTGCAGCCTGGCATACATCCGGTGCAGCAGAATAGAATTTTTCACCACCGTCCGCCCAATGGCCGTCGCCGGACCTATCTGATCCGAAGGGACTTTTATAAATACCGAAATAATATCCTTTATCTTGTCTTCCATTTCTTAAAACCCTTTTAAACAGCTCTGACAGATATACCCATCCCTGCCTTCCGGCGTTACCACACGGGCAAAACCCGTTCCGCCAAGATCCTCCTCCAATGTCTTCATGCATTTGAAACAGCTGACTTCCTTCAGGGCCGCAACCCCGGCATTCGCCCGGTAAGACTCCAGCCGCTCCTTGAGCTCCTTTAAAAAACGCGCCACCAGCTTGCCTTCCGTCACACGATGGTCGAATGTAAGGCTCAGCGTACACCGGTGAAGCTTTTCATCGATGGCCGACACCCCCAGAATGGCGCTGTTCATCTTGTTGACCAGCGGCCGGAAAAAGGCAACCCCTTCCGATGAAAGGTCTGTGATAGTAAAGGTAATGTCCGTCAGATCCCCCACCTCCAATACATCATCCAGATACGCACCCGACAAACGCATGATCTCTCCCTCGATATCCACCAGGCTGCGCCTGCCGGCCTCCCCGACCTTCAATACTTTTAACCCCTTGTCGATATCTATGGCAAAGCCGGGATTGACCTCTTTGTAACATGCAATGGCATTACCCGTATAATAAGCATTCAGCAAAGGATAGTCCGCCAGCAGCCTCGAAACCTCATAAAGGATCACAGGCAAGAGCGAATCCTTCAGATACTTGACAGTACGATTGATATGCGTAAAAATGCCGGAGGTCTCCACAAAGATATTGATTGTGCTGGTAAGACCATCAGCCTGCACCTCTCCCAGATACTCTATCTCCCTCTTTTTGCCGGAAGTCAGCTTTTCGAGAATGACCTTTTGCGGATCCACAGGCAACGGAGCCTTTTGCGGCGCCGTGGTTTTTACCGCGACATCCGCACGCGCTATTTTTGGCGCAGGCTCCAGCAAATTCCGCACATCCTCTGTGGTTACAATATCCCTGCCTTTGAAAACGCTTCTGTCGACCCCCGATACTTCGATCAGCTGCCGCGCTTCCGCCGAGAACAAAGTCTCTCCTTCCCAGCCCCTCACCTCCGGAACAGCGCCGAACTGCCGCTGTACAGCCTCTTCCACCAGCCCTCCGGATACAGACACGACAGCCGCCGCCGGCCCTGCCGCGCCGGGCATAGCCACCGCCACAGCCTCTTCTGCCACACTGTATATCCGCGCAATGACGGCATTGACCTCATAATCCCTGTCCACCTCGCAAACATACTGGATATACCCCTCCGCCTCCGCTTCTATATCGTACGTCGTCTTGGAAGTCTCCAGCACCATGACAGGATCGCCTTTTTTAACCTTATCCCCATTGGAAAAATGCAATTCCACGACGGTGAGCGTCGTATCGTTCACCGCCAGCAGCGGCACCGGTATCTCCTGTAATAAAGCCATTAATGAAATGTCCTTTTTATTTCTTCCAGTATCCTGCTCTTATCAGGTAATATGATATTCTCCAGCGACTTCACCGAAGGAATGGGAACAGGATGCGCCGACACCCGTTTAGCCCTCACCTGCCTTTGCACCCGCTCCATCACCGCGGCCACAAGCTCGCTGCCCACTCCCGCAAAACCAGTACCCTCTTCCACCACCAGCAGCCGACCGGTCCTTTCCACCGACCAGGTCACCAGGTCCACCGGCAAATGCGAGATCAGCGAAGGCACGATCAGCTCGGGCTTATGGTCCGCCTGGACAACGATCTGATCCAGCATCCCGGCAATAATCTCCGCCATGCCGCCATACGCCACGACCGTCAGCGTAGGCGCGGAAACAACGGGTCGTATACGGACCACCGGATAGGCATCCCTGTTACGCTCGTAGATGAATTGGGACAGCTTATTTTGCGCGATCTTCTTACCGTAATCCGTTTTGTTCTCTATCACAACGACAGGATGCTCTTCCTCCTGCACGGCCCGGTAAATGATCCCGGGATCAACCAGCGTATTAAGGGCCACCGTCTTGACATTATCGATACCCACCAGGAACTTGTCCAGGGTCTGCGAATGGGTGGGACCATAGCCCCTCCGCCCCCCCATGGGAGTCCGCACCACCACGGGACAGCTCACCTTCTTATTGAACATATGGTGGAACTTCGAAGCATGATTGACGATCTGATCGAATGCCAGCGTCATGAAATCCCCGAACATGATCTCCGCATACGGCTTAAAACCATTCAAAGCCAGCCCATTGGAAATGCCCGTAAGAGCAGCCTCGGATATCGGAGTGGAAAAGACCCTTTCCGGCCGCAGAAAAGACAGCTCGCGGGCTACTTTGAATGCCCCGCCATAAGGAGAAAGGATATCCTCTCCCAGGAACACCGACCTGTCATTCCCGACAATGGCCTCCCGGAAAAAAGCATTCAGCAGCTCTACCTGCCTCTTATTGATGGACTCCACCGGCAACCAGCTGTCTCCCGTGCTATGCCCCTCCGGCCGATAATATTTTTCAATGGGTAGATCCTCTTCCAGCAGGATCTCATTGACCAGCGAATCGACCTCCTCATCGACAGCCTCCTTATACAGCTGGTAATAAGAAGGCGACTCCTGACGGAATATATTGAGATAATCTCTTTCCTTATACCGGGCCACATCAGCAGGATCACGGTCGTCATCACCCTTGGAATGAGCATTCAGCCGGTACGTATCCACCAAAAAGAACATCGGCTTGACCTCGGACCTGACATAGTCGATGGCCTCCTGAGCCCGCCCCATCAATACCTCCGGCGACCACGTATCCCCTTGTCCCGTCCTTATGCCAAATGCTTCCGCCCTGGCCCGTATATCTCCGGCCAGATTGATATGCTGTGGCGTGGATTGCGCATAATAATTATTCTCGCAGACGATCAGCAGCGGCACCTCCCATTTCGAAATAATGTTCATGGTCTCATACAACGCCCCTTCTCCCAACGTCCCATCCCCAATGAACACAACCCCGATACCTCCATTCCGCCTCAGCTTATTGCCCAGCGCATACCCAGCCGCCACCGGGACGATCCCCCCCTGTATACCATTGGAGAAAAAATTGTTATGACATAAATGCTGACTGCTGCCAATACCCCCGCAGGTGCCCGAAGCCTTGCCCAGCAGCTCGGCCAACAATCCCCGTACATCGCCCGTGAAAGCAATATAATGACCATGACAACGATGGTTCGAAAAAATAAAATCTTTTTTCTTCAGCTGGCCCGCAAAAGCCACAGCGGAAAACTCCTGCCCCACACAGGTATGCAC
Source organism: Puia sp. (assembly GCA_035545935.1). Taxonomy (GTDB): domain Bacteria; phylum Bacteroidota; class Bacteroidia; order Chitinophagales; family Chitinophagaceae; genus Puia. The sequence continues at coordinate 3,605 of DASZXP010000048.1, forward strand.
CGTCCCATTCAGCTTCCCCTGGGAAAATAGCTCCAGGAACGTTTCCTCCACCTTCCGGATGCGCAGGGCCTCCTTCAGCATCTTATGATTGATCGTTCGGCTTTCCGTTTTCAAAATATATT
>DASZXP010000049.1:0-20488 GCA_035545935.1 Puia sp.
CAATGACATATATTGGAACATACTGATATCTCAATATATTGACAGTACTGATGATCGAAAAGGCAAAATTGAATACCAGGAATAGGGCAGCAAACATCGTCTGAAACATAAAAGCCCTATTATCCTTAAAGTGTGCGAGAAATTTAATTACAAGGAACAGACATATCAAAAAAGCTATATTTGCAAGTGCAAACAGCGGAGTAAATAGAAACAATATTGCCCCCTGCAGCGTCGGAGATATACAATGAACTTTATCGCTTTTATAATTGAACCAGCGTTGCGCTATCGGCTCGATATCCGGATCGCCATAATTATAGATCTCAAGATGCGACAGCGGGGGAAAAAAATACCGTTTTACATTTGGAACAACAAAATATAACATATACTGGATGGGATAATGTAGTATTATCTTCTGTCCAAATACTCTAAACGTTTCGGAAGCATCTGCCCAGTCTAGCACATATTGTCTTTCATCTCGTGATTCATACTTCTTTGAAAAGTATTGTTTCAAAGGCGCCTCCGGCTGGCGTATAAAAAAATTTCCTACATAGCCTCCTAAGAACTTATTATAGTCGTATGTCCGAAGATCTTTAAAAAAGGACAACGCCAGACCATTAAGCTCCTTCGAGCCTTTCGTGGGGAAGAAACTATTGTCCACATCGATCTGATTGTATATATACAGGGCATTGTTGGCTAATTGCCATCCCGTAAACATAGAATATTGCCTGTGCCCGGAGAATTTAACAGATGCTTCCTGGGTTTCAAATACAAACACCCATATAAGCGCTATTGGCAAAGTCATTCCTGCAGCACGTTTTATGATGCTTCCCCGAATTATAAAGAACGAAATCACTGAAATGGCAGGGTAGTAATAGGCATTATTCCTTATCGAAAAACAGATAACTACCAGTAAAGCTTGAACCAATATTTGCTGCCAGGACAGTTTAAAGTAACATTTTAGCAAGGAGGTGATCCACAAGAGCGAGACAGCGGCAAATAGCGCATCACTGTTGACGGTATTGCTTATATATAGACTTAAGGGGTTTAAAAAGAATACCAAGAAAAGTATCCGTTGAGTAGATGGCTTTAACGTAATACTTGAGATCAGAAAGACATAAAAGTAACAGCAGGAAAGTTGTATGAGTAAATACTGAACCAGCACCAACAAAATATCGTTCCTGGTTATAAAAGACAGCGCCGATAGGAATTTAGAATACCCGATGGGATAGATGTTTATATTCAATCCCCTGTACGCGCCATATATATAACTATAGCTGTCTGAGAAAAAATCCGGATAAGGATAGAAAAGTTTAAAGATCGTAAATAAGATTATACTGATAGCCAGTACGGCGAAAGGGATCATCCTTTTTTCATGAATCGACTTATATGCTATCAGTTTAATGCTTCTGGTATCCATAAAATCTAAAAATTGGATTTTTTGAATGCTAATTGCTTGGTACGGATAATTGGATAGTTTTTAAACTCACTGTAGACGAAAAGAATGTGTATTTAATCAAGCAATAGATGGTTCGAAATGCATCACCCATACGTATCTTCTTCCCCTCCGAAAAAGTCCTTCCATAATACGAAATGCCCACCTCATAGATCCGTACCCCGGGGATATAGGACAGCTTGACATTAAGCTCCGCATCGAACGCAAACCTTTTCTCCAACAGAGGTATATTCTTCAAAATATTCAGCGGGACCACCTTGTAACAGGTATGCGCATCGGTGAGATTCATATTGGTAAAAAGATTACTGATAAAGGTCAGCACCTTATTCCCTATAGTATGCCAGAAAAACAAGATACGATGCGGCTGTCCTCCCATAAAGCGCGACCCATAAACGACATCCGCATGCCCCGACAATACAGGCTCGAGCAGCAGATTATACTCCTTAGGATCATATTCCAGGTCTGCATCCTGAATAAGCACATACTCCCCCGTCGCAGCGGCTAACCCTGTTTGAATAGCGCACCCCTTACCGCCATTTTGCGCATGCACTTTATATATGATCCCAGCCTCCGGATGCTCCTCTATAAACTCGGAGATCATCAGATCCGTATCATCCGTGGAACAATCATTTATTACGATGATCTCTTTCTTCACAGAACAATAGAGTTCCACATCGTTGATCTTATCCAGGATGATCGAAATGGTAGAAGCTTCATTATAACAAGGAATGATAATGGATAATCTGTGTATAGGCCTTTGAACGGATTGCGGCTTCGTATATTTGGGAGTTCTCCGGATAGGAGTGCCTGCCCCCATGGGTTGACCGATCTCGTACATGTAAATAATTTTAGGCTGTTCTGAATAAGCTCTTCGGCTTGTATTATGATGTCGCTTGCTGGATGTATCTGCTTTTGTACCTAAATGCAAGATATACTCGAAGGATAGCGTAATCAATACAATTTATAGTAGTTTCGATACAAATTTTTATGCTTGTTTCCATTGATATCTTATAAGGCTTTACCCCTATTCAATAAATTATAACGGTATTCCTTCGGGGTCTGCTCCATTCGCTCCTTGAAATGTTTGATAAACCAGCTCGATGTAGGAAAGCCATGACGCAAAGCGATTTGCTCTACCGTAAGCTCGAATCGTTCATTCAGGTCGTCTGTTGCCCGGTCCAGCCGGATCTTGATAAGATAATGATGGATCGTCAGGCCCGTAAGCACCTGCATCACTGTTTGCAACCTTCTTTTATCCATTGATACTTCTATCGCCAGCTGGTCGGCGGATATATGTTCCCTATAGTTCTTGTCGAGATAGGCAATAGCTTTATGGGTACGCTCGACGTCATACGGAGTGTAGGCACATCTAATAGGCATAAGGTATTGTTTTAATAAATGTAGAGTTGAACCATTGCTATTTATCAAAACGCTTAACCATCACACGTGGTAATTTTGGCAATTAGTATTGGTAGATGAAGACCAGGATGAATATCCTGGATGGCTGTGCATAGGTCAAAGATATTATCCGGATGGCTCTGTATATTATCAATTGAGGATAAAGGAAACATCAATTCAACGACTATTGGCGATAGCCCGCTAGGCTAAAAACAAAAAATTATCTTTTTGGGAGCATTACCTAATTTGGCATTTCATTCCCCGATGCCCCCTGGCACAATTTTTCCGTCCGCTATGAGAAATTTTTATCATGGCACAGCAAGTCAGTGACTTTATAGTGGAACGCCTCGTCACATGGGGCGTCCGGTGGATATATGGCTATCCCGGCGACGGTATCAACGGAGTAATGGGAGCATTGAACAGGGCAAAGGACAAAATAGATTTCATACAGACACGCCATGAGGAAATGGCTGCTTTTATGGCCTGTGCCCATGCAAAATTTACGGGCGAGGTAGGTATGTGCATCTCCACTTCGGGTCCCGGCGCTATCCATCTGCTCAACGGGCTCTATGATGCCAAAATGGATCATCAGCCGGTGGTTGCCATCGTAGGACAGCAGGCAAGAATGTCGATGGGCGGCGATTATCAGCAGGAAGTGGATCTGCCATCGCTGTTCAAGGACGTCGCGCATGAATACGTCCATACCTGCACCTCACCGGCACAGGTCCGCCATCTCATCGATCGCGCCATCCGCATTGCCCGGACACACCGAACGGTCACCTGCGTGATCCTGCCAAATGACGTACAGGAGCTGGATTATACCGAGCCGCCTCATCGACATGGCAGCGTACATACGGGCATCAGCTACTCCGTACCGGAGATCATTCCTTCTTTTGCCGATCTTCAGGCAGCCGCCGATATCCTCAACAAAGGCAATAAAGTAGCCATACTGGTGGGCGCAGGCGCCGCGGGTGCCGCCGAAGAGATCATTGAAATAGCCGAAACACTGGGCGCCGGGGTCGCTAAAGCCCTGCTGGGCAAGGCCGTACTACCCGATGATCTGCCATTCGTCACCGGCAGCATTGGACTGTTGGGTACAAAACCCAGCTACGACCTGATGATGGAATGCGATACGCTCCTCATGGTGGGTACCAGTTTCCCCTATTCGGAGTTCCTGCCAAAGGATGGGAAGGTGCAGGCGGTACAGATAGACATCGATGGACGGATGCTGGGATTGCGCTATCCTACGGACGTCAATCTCCAGGGCGACAGCCGAAAGACACTACAGGCCCTGCTACCTCTGCTGGAAAAAAAGAAAGACCGCGCCTGGCGTGAAAAGATCGAAAAAGAGATCGAACGCTGGTGGCGACTGCTCGAGGCCCGCGCCATGAAAAGCGCCAATCCCATCAACCCGCAGCGTTTCTTCTGGGAGCTGAGCCCGCTGCTGCCCGATAACTGTATACTATCCGCCGACTCGGGCTCCATCGCCACCTGGTTTGCCATGGACCTGAAAATGCGCAAAGGCATGAAGGCATCTCTCTCCGGCAATCTCGCGACCATGTGCCCCGGCGTACCCTACGCCATCTCCGCAAAATTTGCCTTTCCCGATCGTGTCTCCATCGCCCTTGTCGGAGACGGGGCCATGCAAATGATGGGCATCAATGAGCTGATCACCATTGCGAAATATTATAAACGTTGGCCGGACCCGCGACTGATCATCATCGTGCTGAACAACCAGGACCTCAATATGGTCACCTGGGAACAACGGGTCATGGTGGGAGATCCTAAGTTCGAAGCTTCACAAAATGTGCCGGCCTTCAACTATGCCGCCTATGCGCAGATGCTGGGTCTCGAAGGCATACGGGTCGAAAAAGAGGAAGATATCATACCTGCCTTGCAGCAGGCCATGAATACGCGTATACCCGTGGTGCTGGACGTTCTCAGCGACCCTTCCGTACCACCGCTGCCGCCACATATCACCCTCACACAGGCAAAGAACTTCACCTCTTCGATCCTGAAAGGGGACGTCGATGCATGGGATATGATCAAACAGACATACAAGGAGGTCATCGAAAACTTCCTGCCGCATCGTTCATGAGCATTGGGAAGCCTCCATCAAGCCGTTGGACTGGGCGCAGATGGCGGCGTTGGAGGCAATTTCTCCGGCCATGGATTATCCGGAAGCTTGGGCGGCGCCACACCAGGATCCTCATCGGGAAGTATCGGAGATTCAGGCTCGGGATCAGGCCTAATCTCTGGAGTATTGCGGTCCGGAACTGGCGTCTCGGCAGGACTGTCCGGGTTTCTTTTTTTAGGCATGACAAGGCATTTATATGCCTACAGTAAAAAACTATGCCACCGCGGAGAATTTTGTACCTTTTCAACATGAAATACCAGGTATTCTTCCCCATTCTCCTATGCGCACTCTCCTCTCTTGCCCAATCCAAAAGGCCCCGTCCCACAGAACAACCTTACTTCCCGTCTCCCGGTCAATGGGAACACCGCAGCCCTGCCACACTGGGCCTGGATTCTTCCCGTTTGCAACAGGCCATTGTCTTCGCCCGCGACAATGAAACGAAAAAAACCAGGAACCAGCAGCTGGCTCAGGCAGAGGACTTCGGCCGCGAACCTAATGACGCCCCCATCGGCCCTATTGTCGACAGAGAGGCCCCCACCGGCATCATCATTTATAAAGGCTACATCGTGGCGGAATGGGGCCAGCCCCAACGCATCGACATGACCAACAGCGTCACAAAAAGTTTTTTATCCGCCGTCGTGGGGGTCGCCGTAGACCAGGGACTCATCCACAGCGTCACGGACACCGTCTACCCCTATATTCCTCCTATAGAGGTCTACAACCCACTGTCAGGTCTCGATCCCGACAAATCCACCCTCCTCTATCCCTTCTCCACCCCGCATAACAAGCTGCTCACCTGGGACGTCATGCTCCGCCAGACCAGCGATTGGGAAGGAACTCTCTGGGGCAAGGCGGACTGGGCTGACCGCCCCGGGAACAAAGGCGCCCCCGATGAATGGGCGGCACGCGCCCATAACGCCCCCGGCACAGTCTGGAAATACAACGACGTTCGCGTCAATGCCCTCGCCCTGGCAGCCACCTGCGTATGGCGCAAACCCCTGCCCCAGGTACTGAAGACCTTTATTATGGACCCCATCGGAGCTTCCAGCACCTGGAGATGGAATGGCTATCGCAATGCCTGGATCGTCCTGGACGGACAACCCGTACAATCCGTCAGCGGCGGCGGCCACTGGGGCGGCGGTATGTTCATCGATGCCTATGACATGGGACGCTTCGGACTGCTGACCCTCCATCGAGGCGTCTGGAACGGCCGTCGTCTTCTCTCCGAACAATGGATCAAACAATCCCTCACCCCCACTACCGCCAACCCCGGCTACGGATACATGAACTGGTTCCTCAATACGGATCATAAGCTGCTGCCCAGCGCACCTCTCACCGCCTTTGTTCACATCGGCAATGGCACGAACATGATCTACGTCGACCCCGAACACGATCTGGTTGCCGTCGTACGATGGATAGAGAACAACGCCATGGATGGCATGGTAAAAAAAATATTGGAAGCCTTCTGATGGAACTGGCCAGAACATACAGGATCCGGACGGAACGGCTCGTCCTCCGTTGCTACGAACCCGGCGACGCACCCCGCCTCCACCAGGCCATCATCCGCAGTATCGACCATCTCCGTCCCTGGCTGCCCTGGGTACAGCAGGAGCCAAAAGACCTGGAGGCCCGCATCGGCCTCATCCGCATGTTCCGGGGACAGTTCGATCTGGGTCTCGACTACGCTTTCGGCATCTTCGACAGGGAAGAAAAAGAAGTCATCGGCAGCACCGGTCTCCACACCCGCATAGGAAAGAATGCCCGCGAGATCGGCTACTGGATCGGCGTCGATCATATCGGGAAGGGCTATGCGACAGAAGCTGTCGGCGCCCTGTTGAGAGCGGCATTCGATATAGAAGGGTTATCCCGCATCGAGATCCGTTGTGCGCCGGAAAATATCCGCAGTCGGCACGTCCCCGAAAAGCTGGGATTCCGGATGGAGGGTATCATAAAAAGGAGTCTTCACGACAACATGGTCGACACCATGATCTGGTCGCTGGAAAGAAAGGAGTATGAACAGAATCCCATCCGCCGCACGCCCATAAAAGCATTCGACCTAGTGGGCCGCCCCATCCTTCTCCCCTAGCTGCTTATAACGCAGCATGGCCTCTATAAAATAATAGTCCGCATACGTCAATGGCACATCCACCTCCGACTTCGCGGGCAGATGTCCCACGCTGTGCTTCAGGATAAATCCGCCGTTGGACCCCACGATGGCGTGATAGTTGGAAGAGGACAACGTGACGATGATCTGCTCCGCCACATCCAGGTACTCCTTACCTTTCTCGGGGCTCGCATACCTGCTCAGCTCTATCAGCGCGGACGCCATGATGGCTCCCGCCGAGGCATCCCGTAATGCCCGCTGTCCCTCCGGCGCATTGTAATCCCATACCGGTATCTTGTCCGCGGGCAGGTTCGGGTTCGTAAGAATGAAATGAGCGATGTTTTCCGCCTGTGTCAGATAGCGTGGGTCATGCGTACCTCTGTACATCATCGTATATCCATATAAACCCCAGGCCTGTCCACGGGCCCAGGACGATGAGTCCGAAAAACCCTGCGCCGTCACACGCCCCAGCACCGCTCCCGTGGCCGTATCGTAATTCACGACATGAAAAGAGCTGTAGTCGGGCCGGTAATGGTTTTTCATCGTCGTATTTGCATGCGACACCGCTATTTTATAAAAAGAGCTGTCACCGCTGACATGGGTGGCCCACAACAACAGCTCCAGGTTCATCATATTGTCGATGATGACAGGATATTGCCATTTGTTGTTGTCCCAGCTCTTGATACATCCTACTGTCGGGTTGAATCGCGTAGAAAGACTCCGCGCGCTGTTCAGCAGTATGTCGTCATACTCTTTTGTATTCAACGCACGGCGGGCATTCCCGAAGCTGCAGTACATCATGAAACCCAGGTCATGGGTCCCCTTGTTGAATTGTTCATTTTCCAGCAGCCGCAGTCTTCGTGTGGCTTCATGCAGCAGGGAAGTGTCATGGGAGAATTCATAGAGGTAAAAAAGCGTGCCCGGATAGAACCCGCTCGTCCACCACTTCGGGTCGCTGGTCTCGAGCCTGTCCTGCATCGCATAATACGTCTTTGGCAATCGGTCCGCCGGCACCTTGCCCATAAGTACCTTATACTGATTGGCCGCTTGTCGCAGATTGCCATCGATGAGCCGTACAAGCGTGGGCTTGGGTTGAAGATGAACGGGCTTTTGGGCCATAACGCCGCCGCAAATCATAAGGCTCGCGCTTATCAAAAAAATTCTTACCATAAGGTTGTCAAAATATTTACGCTAATCTATGGAATGATCTCCGGATACATCCTGTCCGCTCCAAATTTTCTGCGCCGTCCACGGTTCCGCGGGCCCCGACCAGAACTCATCCGTATCCGGCAGCCCCAATGGCAGCAGGATGGCCGAACAAAGATACAGGCTGCCCGTCGTGTTATAAGTATCCGCCTGCTCCGGCTGCGATCCATATACGCCGATATTCAGCCAGCCATCCTTCGTATAGGTGGAAGGGGATTCCATCGTCTTCCGCAGGACGGCCGTCAACGCACAGCGCACCTGGGCAGGCTTCAGTGACGCCGGCAATCGTTTTTGCCAGGACATATCCGCCAGATGCTGAAAGACAGCGCCCCTGTATACCACCGATCTCCCCAGCACCGGGTAGCTCCCATCCGTATTGATCAGCCGCTCCTGTATCAGCGCATACCGCTCGTCGCGTTGCTTGAACTTCTCCAGCATTGGCCCATATCCCCCTGTCTTCTTATGCACTATCTCCGCAATGGTGGTAAGAAATGGATGGATGACATAGCTGTTGTAATAGTCGTCATGGAATTTAGGACCATCGGAATACAGTCCATCCCCGATGTACCACTGCTCTACCTGACGGATGGCATAATCCACCCGCATCTCATCCCAGGACAATCCGTTCTGACAGAAAAAGGCCTCGATCATCCCCGAGAATAAAAGCCAGTTGTTGAAGCCCGGCCGTATATTCCGCGTGCTCCTCAGCGCTTCCACCACATGCCGGCGTCCCGTCGTATCCAGGTGTTCCCACAACCAGGGGCAACGTACAAGGCCATAGGAAAAAAAAGCCGCATCCACCAGGGCCTGCCCCGGCTCATCCCACGCCATATAGTCCGCCGCAGCCGGGTCCGTGGCATGCCGTATGGCAGCCAATGCCCATGTCCGGTATTGATTGCGCAACGCCACCTCCCTGGTCGTACCACCTTCTCCCTGCAGCCAGGGAGCGATACCAGACAGCACACGGCCGAACGCCTCCAGGTAAGAAGCCCGCGTCCGCTGAGCGGCATTGTCCGTCCTCTTGGAAAGGACCACCGGCATGGTCTTCTTCAGATCGTCCTGCGCCAGATGATACAGCACAGGCCGCGCCATTTTATCCAACTGCTGCAGCCAGTACTCCCGGTCACTACCGCCTGCGCGGCTATATCCCAGCGTAATAAGGACGACAGCCAGTACACCTGCCCATCCTATCCAGTATCTCCATCGGCGCCCTCCCACAGAAGGACTCTTCAAAGATAGGTCCCTCGGCTCGTCCGTCTCGATGACAGGCCGCACCGGCAGCTTCCTCGAACCCCGGAAGTCAGGACGATGCCGGGCGATATGTTTCAGGTAATGGATATCAGTATCCGCGGGAGCGCGCATTTTCTCTTCGTCCCATAGCTGGCCGAGCAGCTCTGCATAATAGACCCCTTCGGGATTGCGGGTCAAAAGGTCGTCCAGCTCGGACAGCTCTTCGGCCGTCGCCTCGCCGGATAATTTTCGGGCTAATAATTGTATGATCCGTGTGTCCATAGCAGCCTTATAGCTTGAGTAATTTTTCTAAGCGCGGTTACCAATTGCGCGTCCACCATCCTGGGAGATATATGAAGGATATCCGCCGCCTCTTTATAGCTGAGCCCCTCCTCCTTCACCAGCTTGAAGATCAGCTTGCATCGCTGGGGCAGGGAATTCACCGCCTTTTCCATCTTCCTGCGCATCTCCGTATTGATATAGATCTGCTCCGGGTCCTTCCCGGGGAAGCTGATCTCCACATGAATGCTGTCCAGCGACAAGCTCGGATTGGACTGTTGCCTTTTGAGGATCTTCAGACACTTGTTCCGGGCTATGACAAAAAGCCAGACCTTGACATTCTCTATGGCCATCAGCTTGTCCCGATGCTCCCAGAGAGCGATCACTGTATCCGAAGCAGCTTCTTCCGCCAGTTCGGGGGATCTTAAAAAATAACGGGTGAATCGATGCAGCGAAGGGAAAAAAATATCGAACAGCTGTCTGTAGCTTGCTTCATCCCCATCGACGGAGACGCTGTAAAGCAATGAAGTGATATCAGGACCCGAATTTTCCATGGCAGCCGGCGTTGTAATTAAAAGTAAAAAAAATCTTATAAAATAAGCACATCCGGCCAGGCAAAGCATCCTTTCTTTTTAATTAACCGTACCGTTGGAGGTGAGCATCGGGACAAACAATATCTACATCCCTGGCCTGGACAGGACCAGCAGCAGACTGGCGCTGCACGCCGGTCATCACGACAGGTGTGTACGGGGCTTTACCGATGATGAGGTGGAGCAGCTCCCGGATTTGCCAAAGACACACTCGCAGTATCGATACTGGCAGCTGCGTAAAAAGTCCTGTCGGCGGCTGATACATCATCTGGCCTTTGAGAAAAGGGCCCTTAGCATCCTGGAAGTGGGCTGCGGGAATGGATGGCTTTCCAATCATTTGTCCTCTATCCCCGGCCATCGCGTCCTGGGCCTCGACAGAGACCTCCGGGTCTTGCAGCAGGCCGCCAGGGTCTTTCGTCACCAGCCCAATCTCAAGTTCATGTGCGGGGACTTCTACTCGGGTATCATACAGGGGCTTACCTTTGACGCCATCATCTTCTCCGCCTCTATCCAGTATTTTCCTTCCCTCCGGGACGTCCTCACCGCCGCCCTGATGCAGCTGGCCCCGAAAGGAGAGATCCATATCCTGGATACGCCCCTGACACGTAAAGACCTGGCTCCCTTCAAATACCGGATGCTCTTCAACCCTCACTCCTTATCCAACAGGCTTTTAGGAAGGAGTCATCACCTGCCCTGGATATCCATTTGTTCGTTAAATTTGCGGCATGAGCGAAACACTGCCTCACCTGGCCCTGACACTGGAAGGAGAATTCTACTATGATACGACCATGCGGACCCTTTACGCCACCGATGCGTCCGCTTACAGGGAAATGCCGCTGGCCGTCGCCGTCCCCAAAAATATCGATGACCTGAAAAAACTGATAGCCTACGCCCATAAGGAAAATATATCCCTCATCCCCCGCACCGCCGGTACCTCCCTGGCAGGACAGGTAGTGGGTAAAGGCATCGTAGTGGACGTCTCCAAATATTTCACGGGGATACTGGAATTCAATAAGGAAGAACGCTGGGTCCGGGTCCAGCCCGGCGTCATCAGGGACGAATTGAACCTCTTCCTCAAGCCGCACGGCCTCCTTTTCGGTCCCGAAACCTCTACCGCCAATAGGGCTATGATCGGGGGTATGGTAGGTAATAACTCCTGCGGGTCCAATTCCGTCGTATATCGCAGCACCCGCGAACACCTGCTCGAGGTCAAGGCCCTGCTCAGCGATGGCGCCGAAGCCACCTTTCAATCCCTGTCATTGGATGATTTTCATGCCAAATGCGAAGCCCCCGGCCTGGAAGGCAGCATCTACCGGACAGTAAGAGGCATCCTGGGCAACTACGACAACCAGGTGGAGATCCGCAAGGAGTTCCCAAAAGCCTCCATCGAGCGGCGGAATACGGGCTACGCCCTCGATCTCCTGCTGGAGACGGCCCCTTTCACGGCAGGCATGCCCGACTTCAACTTCTGTACCCTCCTGGCAGGCTCCGAAGGCACCCTGGCCTTTATCACGGAGATAAAGCTCAGCTGCTCTCCCCTGCCTCCGGCCGAGTCCGGCCTGCTTTGCGTACATTTCAATACGATAGACGAATCCCTCCGGGCCAACCTCATCGCTTTACGATACGGCCCCAGCGCCAGCGAGCTCATCGACCATTATATATTGGAGTGCACAAAGGATAATATCGAACAACGGAAGAACCGTTTCTTCGTCCAGGGCGATCCCGGCGCCATACTGGTAGTGGAGTTCTCCCGCAACACCCGGGACGAGATAAAAGAGATAGCCGCCAGGGTCGAAGCCGATATGCGGGCCGCTGGACTGGGCTATCACTTCCCCCTTCTGTTCGGCGATGACACCAAAAAGATCTGGACCCTCCGCAAGGCGGGATTGGGACTGCTCAGCAATCTCCCCGGAGATGACAAGGCCGTCCCTGTCATCGAGGACACCGCCGTGGACGTCCGGGACCTGCCCGATTATATCCGGGACTTCAACGAGATATTAAAAAAACATAATCTTTACTCCGTCCACTATGCCCACGCCGGCAGTGGAGAGATCCACCTTCGACCCATCATTAACCTGAAAACGGCCGAAGGCAATCGGCTCTTCCGCACCATTGCGGAAGAAATAGCTACCCTGGTAAAAAAATACCGCGGCTCCCTCAGCGGCGAGCATGGCGACGGAAGATTGAGGGGTGAATTCATCCCGCAGATGGTAGGCCGGCACAACTATGAACTGATGCGCATCATCAAAAAAGCCTGGGATCCCCACAGCATCTTCAACCCCGGCAAGATCGTGGATACTCCATCCATGAACTCCATGCTGCGCTACACACCCGGTCAGAAAACACCCGCCTTCCCCACCATCTTTCGCTTCCACCGCCAGGATATACTCCAGCACGCGGAACAATGCAACGGCTCCGGCGACTGCCGCAAGACCCACCTGTCGGGAGGCACCATGTGCCCATCCTTCATGGCTACCCGCAATGAAAAGGATACTACCCGGGCACGGGCCAATATCCTCCGCGAGTTCCTCACCCATTCGGATAAGCCCAACAGGTATGACAATAAAGAGATCTATGACGTGATGGACCTTTGTCTCAGCTGTAAAGGATGCAAGTCCGAATGCCCGTCCAATGTGGACGTCGCCAAGCTAAAGGCCGAGTTCCTCCAGCATTATTATGATGCCAATGGCGTGCCCTTCCGCAGCAGGCTGATCGCCAACTTTGCCGCCTCCGCACGACTGGGCTCGCTGATGCCCGGTCTTTATAACAAGGTAGTGAAGGGCCGGCTGACAGGACGCCTGATCAAGCGGATCTCCGGCTTCGCCCTCGACAGAAGCATGCCACTGCTGCATACCACCACCCTGCGGAGCTGGTATCGGCGACATCAGACAGACAAAAAAGCCACGGCCCCATCCAAAGGCCGCGTATACCTCTTCTGCGACGAGTTCACCAACTACAACGACACGGAGATAGGTATAAAATCCATCCTTCTTTTGGAACGCCTGGGCTATGAAGTAGTCATACCCCGTCATGGAGAAAGCGGCCGTGCATGGCTCTCCAAAGGCTTGTTACGCCACGCCAAAAAGCTCGCGGCCGCCAATGTACAGGCCCTGAGCCCGCTGATCACGGAAGACACTCCATTGATCGGCATCGAGCCTTCCGCCATCCTCACCTTTAAAGACGAATACCCCGATCTGGCGGACGATGCATGGCTCGGGGCAGCGCAAAAGCTGGCGGCCAATACGTATTTCATAGACGACTTCCTCGCCAGGGAGATCGCCAAAGGCAATATACTCCCCTCGCAGTTCACCAATGCTCCGCGGCAGATCCAGCTCCATGGACATTGCCAGCAGAAGGCGCTCTCTTCCGTGGCCGGCTCCGTCAGGCTGCTTTCCCTACCCGAGAACTATTCCGTAAAAGTCATCCCATCCGGCTGCTGCGGCATGGCAGGCTCCTTTGGCTATGAAAAAGAGCACTATGACCTCTCGCAGAAGATAGGAGAGCTCGTGTTGCTGCCTGCCGTCCGTCGTCAGCCCGAAGACGTGATCATCGCCGCACCCGGCACCAGCTGCCGCCACCAGATCAAGGACGGCACAGGACGATTGGCCAAACATCCTGTGGAAATTTTGTACGAAGCATTGATCTAAATTTACCCTAAAATGTCCCGGCAATGGCACTGAGTAAAAAGATCGATCCTTATTTAGGTAATGATATACATTGTTACACCGCGCCAAAAAATAAAAAACCGCCCCTGGTTAGGCGGGCGGTCCCATGATGAAATGCTACTATCAGACTGTCCTTACCCTTAAAACCTTATCCTTTTAAGGGGACAGCACGTGTATGGAAATACTCTGTCCGTCTACAATAATTGGCTTTGCAGGATGTAAACACACCCTTCTCGTAGCCTATTAGACCTTTAGTCGAAGATAGTCAAAATCTTACACGATGTTAGCCTATGGGCTAACTAAATTTCACAGTCTTTGATTGATTTTCGCTCAATGGATCAAGGCCGGGAAAAGATATTAATGAAAGAATTTGGCGAAAGGTTAAAGAAATTTCGAAACGAGCGGAATTTGAGCGTCCGCGCCCTGGCCGATCTGGCCGACATGGACTATACGAATATCTCCAATATTGAGAACGGCCACAGCAACCCGTCCATGACCACGGTTATCTTTCTGGCGGAAGCCTTGCGAATTGATCCGGCTGAATTCTTTTCTAGGTAAGGGTCTGGTTATTGCATAAAGATCAAAATATAGCCCCATTGGTCAAATTTCTTACTCATTTAATGAAAAAGTATAAGAAATTGTATACATTGTCGTTAAATAAAAACGGCCAGCGGGTAGGACCGCCGGCCGTTGTCCGGTTAAAAGAATAAATCATGGAGAATTTTAACCGCCTTGGCTATGGATAGAAATCCATTGGCCAATTGGAGCCATAGGCTCACCCGTTTCTCCTTGTCGGGTTTCTGTTCTTCTGTAGTCATTGGAGTGTAAATTGAAATACTCAGTAATCGCATTTCATGGCAGACGAGGCCAATCGCGTAGAGACGCAACAAAAAGCCCAGGTGATCAGCCCGGGCTAAGAATTTTGTTTCAAATCAATAACATGAAACAAGTTCAATTTACATCCAATGGACCGCAAAGATATTAACAAGTTTGTTAACAACAAATAAATTCGGCGAGAACAAATTAAGGTTGGCTATGTCGAAGAAAATCATTATATTGACTTCGCATTGTGAAACCGTTCTTAATTATTTCCCCCAGTTACCAGCTGGGGGTTCTCATTTAAAAGAGCTGTATATGCAATATACCAATTTTTGGTTGTTGCTAAATATTTTTGGGTGATACGTCACCCATTTTGTGGAAATCCCGTCTTTTTTTATCTGGAAGTAAAGTTTTTTTATTCTTTTTTCTCTTTTGGAGGGGGAGGAACCGATAAAAAGCCCTTTAACGCTTTATCAAATTTCGTTGGACTGGCAATCAGTGTAGTTTGTGGCTTTTCTTCTAAATCGGTGAATGGTATTTCAGTTTGCCCCTTCCGACGATCTACTAGTTTATTAAATTGCTGTATGAAATGTTTCCAATTATCCGATACCTGCATTAATGTTATTACAGATTGTAGCTGGTTTTGCAAGTGAGGGTTTCCGATATCTGTAGTTAGGCTTTGAAAAAATCTAGCAGTATAATTTCCAGCTTCACTTTTAGGAGTCTTTTCTTTCAATTCCTTTAGCACCCCCGGGGGCAATTGCTCATAGATGAGTTTATTCGTCCATATCCCAACCACACCGGGTCTTTTCTTAATACTGGAAACAGTAAAATCCCACTTATTAAGTCTAAATATCTCCCTATAAAATACATCTGGGAATGTCTTTTGCCATGGCAATAGTTCTTCAGCGATATAGGCTGTTAGTATTTTTTGGAGTTCGTCCTTTTCGCGGGTATACTGGTAACCTGTAGCTTCGTCGACAAGTGAAATAATACCAACATGCGCTAGACCGCGAATGAGTATTTCGCAATGTCTTACAATTTGTTGCTGACTAGCCAAAATCGCGTCGTTATCCTTAGCTCTAAGGTATACTTCACATACTTTCGGCAATAGATCTGCTCTATATCCCCATGCCTTCATCCCCTTAACTGTAATAAAGGATATGGGGATGGTCGACATTAATAATTCATTGTCAATGAATGGCTTAAGATTAGCTGCTGATATAAAAAAGGGTATTTCGGCGACACTTCCTCCAGTACCTGCTTTTGGGGTTCGCGACCGGCCGATTGCCTTCAAGAATCCCCCTTGTGTTAATAGACGCGTGCCATCCGCCAAAACAGCGCATGGAATTTCAAAGTCGCCTATGGTGAGCTTACCTTCATGGGTAGCTTTTAATAGTTTTTCTTTGCTCATTTTGCAATAAGTTCTTTATAAGTTAAGCGTTTATCAATTGATGCTAGACATAAGTTGAACCGTGAAGGATCAGAGAATTTGCGGCAGTTATAACGATAGGCAAATTCAGCGCAATATCGGTGCAAATGCTTTCGGCTTACCTGATGGTAAATTCCATAAATGCCGCGCTTTATGTGGCTCCAAAAGCCCTCAATGGAATTGGTGTGAAAAGCGCCATTGATATATTGACCACCGGTATGGTTGACCTTTATATGGAAACAATGGCCACGCAGCCATCCGTAGGCATCATATTCGTCTGTAACCAGAATAGCGCCTTTCTTTACCTGGGATTTTACCACCGTCCGTATGGTCTCGGCCTGGGTATTAGGTATGACCGTAAGGTTCACATGGCCGTATTCCATTAACCCAAGGACAGCCGTTTTATCCTTGTGGGCTCTCCCCTTGGACTTTTCGATTCTTTTATCAGCATGCCGATTTCTATTTTTACCTCCAAAGAAACTTTCGTCGGCTTGCACAACATCATTGAAGGTTTTCTGAAAATTTTCATGGCCGAACGCATAGCGTATCCTGTGAAGAAGGAACCATGCGCTTTTTTGGGTGATCTCAACGTCCTTGGCCAATTGGTGGCTGCTAATGCCCTTCTTGTGGCTGCTGGCAATGTAGATAGCCATGAACCATTTTTGGAGAGGGACCTTTGAATCTTCGAAGATCGTGCCAGTGCGCACATTGAAGTATTTGCCGGTATTCTTGCACTTGTATTTGAAGCCAGCGCATTTATATACTTTAGACACTGGATCAAAGGGGGATACTACATTGCCCTCCCAGCGGATGGCTTCCAGATGCTCAATACAAGTCTTTTCATCTGGGAATTTCTTAAGCAGGTCTATAAGCGATTTGAACTCAGTAATTTGTATCATCACGACTTATTTACTCAGTAAAGATAAGTCGTATTTTACACCAATCCAAATTTATTTGGTGTAAATTTGTATATCATTACCCTTATTTAAAGACCAATAACGACACCGGCTTCGGCACCAATGCCGGCAGCTACGGAGGACGGTTCATCAACAGGGATGGCACCTTCAACATCCACAGGTCTGATGTATGGACGCTTTGCACGCCCCAGGGCCTATCTCGTACTCCAACCAGGTGCTGCAACGCACCTCCTATACCTATCATGAAATAAAGTTCAATGGCAAATTCGTTCCCATGTACAGGGAGAGCGACGATGGCAAGAAAACTATTTTAGAGCTGCATAAACTAAATGAATATCGGGAGGTCCAATAGCCGCCAACTGCAGGGATTAACCGAAATTTTGCATACGCACACAACGTTGGATGAAAAAATGACGTATTGTTGCCATTGAAAAGAAGGACTCTTGCCGACCGGCGCTACCTAACGTAAAACACTGATAGTCATACACAACCACTACCAGTTTGATTCATCGTCTAAAGATAATTTTCTTACTTACCCTCCTCATAGGCGCATCCCCCGCGGCCCGGCCTCAGGCGCACGACCAGGTAGACCTCGTGGATCTTGGACGCAGCTTTCTCAAAGGCGCTAAGACCACCCGGCAGGACAGCTCTCATCAAAAGACTGGTAAGCTCCACATCTCAGCCCTCCCTGTGGTAGGGTACACCCTGCAGACAGGCTTTGCGGGGGTGCTTAGCTCCAATTTCGCCTTTTATACCAGCGATCAGAGCCAGGCCAATATTTCCAATATCCTCACCAGCATCACCTACTCTCAATATCGCCAGATCATCTTTCCCATACAAATGGACATCTGGACAAAGAACAACAAGTACAACATCGTCACCGACTGGCGCTATCTCAAATACCCTTCCCTGACCTATGGCCTGGGCGGCAACAGTTCGCCGGACAGCGGTTATAATATAGATTACACCTATCTCCGCCTCCACCAGGCCATTCTCCAGCGGGTGACAAAAGACATATATGCGGGGCTCGGCTACGACCTGGATTATTTCTGGAACATAAAGGAAGTCGACCCGCCCGCAGGAGAAGTAACTGATTTTCAACACTATGGACTACACACCACCGAGCTGGCCTCCGGTATTTCCCTGCACTTTCTATACGACAGCCGCCGCAACCAGATCAATCCGGACAACGGTGGCTATGCCAGCATCAGCTACAGACCCAATTTCACCTTCCTGGGCAGTAACGCCAGCTGGCAGTCCCTGACATTGGACCTCCGCAAATACATCCATTGGCCCGGCAGCGCCCACAATGTCCTGGCCCTATGGAGCTATGACTGGTTCACCACCGGGGGCGATCCCCCTTACCTCCTTCTCCCCAGCACGGGCTGGGACCCCTATAGCAATACGGCCAGAGGCTATATCCAGGGACGCTTTCGCAGCCGGAACATGCTCTATCTCGAGTCGGAATACCGGTTCACCGTTCTGCCCAACGGCCTGTTGGGCGGTGTGGTCTTTGCCAACGCGCAATCCTTCTCCGAACAAGGCTCGGGACGCTTCGAATACGTAGCGCCCGGCTATGGCCTGGGCTTACGCATCAGCCTGAACAAATTTTCAAGGACCAATCTCTGCGTGGATTATGGATGGGGAACGCATGGCTCCGGCGGCTTCTTCGTCAATCTGGGAGAGGTGTTCTGATGATGGTCGCCCTGCAGGCATAAAGTCCTCGTTCGCCTGGGGGCAAAAAAAAAGTAATGTAACGGGGGTCAGCAGGCCGTACATTACCTTTAACTGTTGATACTTTTAACACAAATACGCGAGTTCGCTAAATGGAACTTTCAGGGGGTTGATCACAGGAGAATATCTTTACGGCTAATCCTCACCGGGGGCCTTGGCCAGTTTTAACGTTTAATTGTGACAAAATGCCACAAAGATCGCGCCAAATCGTTAGATTGGCGCGATCGCCCGAAGGGCCATCAAACAGCGTCCGAGTAAAATCTTCAGTTGGCCGAAGGCCAACGTTAGGGCCCGAAGGGCCTATCTGCCCGCCAGGGCAGATAAGTTCAAATGTCTTCCAAACAAAAAGGCAGGTTGAGATCAACCCGCCGGCATAGTGAGATTCACATGAGAAAACTATCCCTTTAAAACACTACGCCGTCAAATAAGTACTATCAATATCAGGAAATATTGAAAGTGCGGGAATTGGTCTCGCCTGAAAAATAGCCCAATTCCCACAAATCGCTAATGTCTGGGGCCTTCGTCGGATCTGCTTCGTCACGATCCTCCTCGGTCGTAACCTTCGCCAAAGGCTCGGTTACGGACGAACCGCTTCCAGCGATTCCTGTATCCGCATCTGTATCTCCACCCGTATCACATTCACCGAATAAGGCAGCAGCAGCGGGCTAAAAGCATTCTTCTTCCCGATAGGTACTGTATCTATTTCCGGACTCACCGCCGTGGGCTCATCCAAAGAATTGGTCTTATCCAATTGCTGTACATGGATACGCTCGTTGAAGGCACGCGGCGGCAGCTTTTTCACCCCTTCGATCATGATGACAGGAGACAGCTGCTTGTCCGTCGTATTCACCAGCTTCAACACCAGCTCCCCTTTACTATTATCCAGCGTCGCCGACCCGTATAACCCATTCTGTCCCTCCAACGGCGCGCCCGCCAGCGTCAAAGGCGCCAGTACCGACCCTTTATTGGTAGAGAAAAGCTTCTGAACATAATAATCCGGGGTCCCATAGCTCCTCAGATTGTCATACCATATCAGATCAGGCGTCCACTGCCATCCTTCCACATGAGCAAAAAGCGGCGCATACGATGCCATTTGCACCACATTCGCATTCCGCTCCAGCCCCGTCATATACGCCGCCTCCGATAAGGCGCACTGCCAGTTATTCTGATTTTGAGGCGATACCACCGCCTTGCTTTGCGCGGCATACTCTCCCGCAAAGATCTTCGGTCCATTCCTGTCATAATGATCATACCTCCCCGCATTTTGCAGGAACCATTCCGGCTGCCGGTAATAATGCTCATCTAAAATATCCGCATGCAGCTTTCGCAACGTATCGTTGAGGAAATTGAACAGATCCCCATCCGGGTTCGGTCCAACGCTGTTGACCAGCCGAATATCAGGGTATTTGTCCTTGATGGCTTTCGTGAATATAGTATAACGCTCCACGTATTGCGGTCCCCATTGCTCATTACCCACCCCCATCATTTTTAAATGGAAAGGCTCCGGATGCCCCATGGCGGCTC
>DASZXP010000050.1:0-22677 GCA_035545935.1 Puia sp.
CCCGTGGTTCGGACTGGTTCGTCCGGGGTCGGGTTTTTATTTTTTTTGCGGCAGGGCCCCGATACCTGCTTTATACTTCCGGACGGCTGCCAGCAACTTCTTATACTTAGGGATCAATGTATGAAGAAAAAGAATATAGAAGCTGACGGATAGAAAAATAATGATCAGCCATTTGTAGATCCCATTGTCAAGCAGGGAAGGGGGAGCGCCGCTCCTGGAAAAATAAAAGACCTTTCCAAAAAGGGTCAGGGTATAAAATCCCGAAAGGATACTCAGTATCCCAAAGGACAATATATACTTATCCAGGATGGTCTCCAGCTTCTGCAGGAAGGGCAGAAGCCGCAGGGACAGCAGGGTAGAGTAGTCCGCGAACAGCAGGAGCCTTACATGGAAGTAGACAAAATAAGTCAAAAGGAAAAAGAGGATCACCTGCTGGTCCATGCCCGGGCCGCCATACCTGTACAATGTACGCAGCCGATAGATAGTATACAGCAGGAGCAAGCTTCCCACGATGATCCGGGCAAGGATCTTATTTTTCAAATAAAAGGCGTCGGATAGGGGGGTCCTTACTACGATCTTTTCAAGGTCGGATGAAAGCACCGGACGCTCTTCCATCGACACCTCCGGGAAGCTGTCCCAGGATTCTTGCAGGTTTTTTAGCTCCATATGAGTTTTTCCTTTAGGTAAGGGATGAAGTTCTTTTTAACCCCTTCACTCGAAACGACATTGGAGGGCAGCGGGCCCGTAAGATCGTCGATGTCTACCTCGGATACGTTCTGGAAACCCAGGAAAAGATGCATTTTCTCATAGTCGGAGACCTCCCCCATGCGCGTCCTGAATTGGACCATATTTTTCTGGTAATCAGGAGATTTGAACTGAATGCTCCCGCCTGTATTCGGTTGCATGCTCAGACAAATGGAATGCAGGGCGGACATATTGATGCATGCCCTCAGCAAAAGCACCTGCTTGCTGTCATTGCCTCTTCTGAAACGGATATTCTGCGAAGCGGCAGAAATGATGTCGGCAAACAGTTTTTGATGCTCCCTGTAATTGTTGGCAAAAAAACGGCAGATGGAATAGACTCTCTTGTGCTGGGATTTAAGAAGAGATCTCAGATCCTGATCAGGACCTTCTTTTTTCATGGAATTATTCATGTGGGTATGGATTTTTTATTGTCATAGGTATGGATCACGAAACAAATGCAAGGTAAATATTTGCATAAAACGAGACATTCGATAATTGTTTACATCCTTTTGCTTACGCAAGAAGACAACGTCCTATCCCACTCAAAAAACAAAAGATATTTTTATTTAATACGATATGTATTATAGATTTCTAATATGCGAATTTCAGACCCTATTTTGTAGTTAAAAAACTACATTCAATTAAATTTTGTACTATACCAGCGCGGGTACCTTATTAATAACTTGTCGAAGCAGAAAAATCAGCTTATATAGATTAGTAGCCTGTATAAGTTCTTTACGTTAAGGGAGAATAAATTTACATCAATGAGTTATGTATCTCTTGAAAATTCAGAATCTTTTCTGAAATGTTTTGAGGTGATGGCAGAAGACAAATCTTGTATCGTTACTGATTCGGTGCTTTATTTTTCAGGAAAAACCGGGAAAGGCTTTATGACTGTCGCCGGCATCTCCACCGGTGTCGAAGTACTGGCTATCAATGTATCCAACCTTACCGAAGATCTGACATTTAGTTTCCTACCTTCCCTTAGCGCATCTTCCTACATCTTATGTTTCGACGATATCAGCCTGCCCGGCAAGCTGGACAGCGATTTCCCGCTCACCTATGCAAGCATTCCCGGAGACAGGCATAACTCGTCCGTATCGATCACGGATGCCAGTTATGGCAAGCTGGTAAGCTATCCCAAGGAAAAGACCATCCGCGCATTGATCGTAAGAGTGCAAAAATCGAGCATGGGACACCTCATAGATGATTTCGACGCCGGCGCCATCCAATCCATATTGCAATCCCACAACAATACTTCATCGCTGAGCTGGCCCATCACATTCAAATACCGGCTGCTGCTCAATGATTTTATGGCCGACATCGTTCAGCATCCTTTCCGCGAGCTGTTCACGATAAGGAATGTATCCATCCTGGTGGAATATCTCCTGCAGCAGTTCTTCGTGATGGAGCGGCTGTCAAAGGATGGTAACTATCTCAGCACGCAGGACACGCTCAACCTGTCAAAAGTAGAACAGCACCTTTGTTCCAATTACAAACAGGAATTCCCCGGCATCGAGAAACTATCCCGGATCTCGGCCATGAGCCCCACCAGCCTCAAGACGAAATTCAAGAAGTATTACGGCGAGACCCTTTTCGGATATTACCAGAAAAATAAGCTGGAGCATGCCCGGAAGCTGCTCGACAACAAAGTACCCGTAAAAGTCGTTGCGACGGAGATCGGCTATTCCAACCCCAGCCATTTCACGCTGGCTTTTAAAAAGGAGTACGGCTTTTCACCCTGGCATTATCTCAACCCGCATTAAACCCAATAAACCGTTTTTGATGACCCTTATTACTACTAACCACCCCCCGCCCAGGTTCACTGAGAAACTACCAGTAGGGCTGCAGATCACCTGCTGGAAAGAATCGGCGGACGAATTGAACCTCTCCATACCTGCCGCCGGGGAAAATGGTCTGCTGCTGACTTTTATTAATTATAAAGGCGATCTTCACATTGCCTCGGGGGACGGAAAGGATGGACTTTTCCAGGCGAGTCCCGGACTGGGTCTTTTGTCCATGGCTGCACAGCCCCTCCTGCTCCGCAGCACTGCTCCCATCCAGCTTGCAGCCGTCACCTTATTTATATCTGCCGACTGGATAGACGTTTTTCTGAAACATAACCCCAACTACCTGAAGATCGAACAGGCCCTGGAAGGGGAAGGGAGCATTGTCACCTGTCGCCTGGGACGCAGACAGCTGACCCTTTTCTCCGCCATCACAGGTCATATCCCCACGCCGGATATGGATACATCCAGCCAGCTGGAGATCCAGAACCACGCGCTTTGCCTGCTGGAGCACTTTTTCTGTAGCCGTCAACGGAACCTTGCAGGAGTCAATGCTTCCACCGGCATCGACAACGAGGATGACCTGAGCCTGATCCGCGAAGTGGAATCATATATCTCCGAATATTACTGTTCGGATACCTTCACTGTAGACTCCATCCTAAAAAAAACCTATACCAGCTATCATAAGCTGAACTTTTTGTTCAAGTCGATACATGGTATGACCATCTCGGAATACATCCGTAATAAAAGGATCGAGAAATCCAGGGAGATGATCGCTGACAATGTCAAATCCATTAGTCAGATAGCCTATGAGATCGGCTATTCAAGCATCAGCAATTACATTCTCGCCTTTAAGAAGATTTACAGGATCACACCCGGGAAATATAAAAAGCAGATAGACAACCTCGCATAAACCCCTTGGCTTCCTGTCGACCCATTGCGTAATGGCCGGATGTAACAATATCCGGCCTTTTGCTTCCGGAACCGCTGGAAGCGGTTCGTCCGGCGGACAGACATTATTCTTTCGGGAACGATAGTGTCACCGTCGTTCCTACCTCTTCCTTACTTTGAATAGATACCTTCCCATTCAGCCGGTGGGTGAGGTCGGAGATGAACTTATGTCCCAGCTGACTCCCGCTGTTGACATTTTCCAGCCCCGTCTGAAACGACTCGACCTGCCGGGCGCTCATCCCTCTTCCCGTATCGCTGACAGTGATCAGCAGACAGGCTCCTTCTTCGTAAGCGCGCACAACGATCTCACCTCCGTCCGTATATTTATTGGCATTGTCGACCAGGTTGCGGATGATGGTAATGAGTATATGCGGATCGGAATGGGTCTGGAGGTCTTCGGCCGCCTCGCAGGAAAGGCTGTTCCCCTTCTGTTGTACCTGCTCCAGGAAGAAATCATATATCTCCTGTAACAACGGTCTTAGCTGGATCAGCCGGCGGCTGATACTGAAATTATCCCGCTGACTGGTGACCCATAACAGGAAATCCTCCGAAAAATTATAGACGTCCTGCGATCCCTTCTTTATCCAGTACATACGCTCCTTTAGCTCCGCCTCGGAGTAATGATCGTGATTGTCGTACAGATCGCCGGCCAGCATCGTGAGGAAACGCAGGGGGCTGAGCAAATCATGGATTACCAGTGAAATAAGCTTTTGCCGGAGATTGCCGCTCTGCATCAGGGCCTGTTGTGACTCTTCCGCCTTTGCCTTCACCTCCTTGCCTTTTTCTCCCAGCTTCACCGACAATTGGATCACCGCTATCACCAACACGAGTAGGGTCAGCCCCACCAATAGCCAGAACCAGGCGGCCTGATAAAAATGCGGGGCCACGACAAGCGGCCATTCCCGGTAAGAATAATTATCCTTACCAAACCCATTCACTTTACGTACGCTCAACGTGTAATGTCCCGGCCCCAGCCGGCTCAGATTCAAGACACCGTCTTCCGGCACTTCTTTCCATTGTTCATCCAAGCCCCTGATAGTATATTCCAGGTGCAGATTGTTCCTTTCCCCCAGAAAAGGACAGGATAGGGTCACCAGCAGACTGTTATAATCCGCAGGCAGCTTTATGGAGTCGGTCCTGTCCCATGCATTCCCATCGATATCGATGGCAGCCATATCCACCCTTCCCCCGGGGAATTCGGAGGACAGGCTGTCCGTATGGAAACAAACCATTCCCTTCATGGATAACAGCGCGGCAAATCCGTTCGTCGTCAATACTCCCGATGCGTTAAAGCCTCCGTTGAATTCATTGGTAAGCAGCCCATCCCGGCGTCCATAATAATAATAATACAGCCGGGAGCTTGTCGAGTCGAACCAGGCATCGATATCCGCCCTGGGTACCTTGAACAGCCCCTTGTTACAGGGGATCCAGATATTATCCTCTTTGTCCTCCAGGAAACAGTGCGCTGTTATGAGGAACTCATTCCTGTCCATGGGCATTTGCCTGAATCGTCCCCGCCGATAGTAGAAGTACCCCTGCCCGTATGTGCCTATCAACACGGAACTGTCGCGGCACAGATGGATAGAGCGTACATGTGCGCCCGCAAGCGCTGTAATAGCCGTCAATGCTCCTTTGTCAGGATCATACTCCATCAGCCCGGAGACATTCCCTATCCACCATCGATGCGGCCCCACCAGACAGAAGGATTCGTTGTTGCCTTTCAACGGCAGCTGTCTGCCGGAGAAGAGGAGCCGGAAGCTATCCCCCTGCAGACGCCAGAGCGAATGCTCCGTCAGACAATACAAATCACCTTGTTCATCCTCTCTATAATCCACCACCGGGGCATCCAGGGCGGGAAAGACTTTAATAACCCTCATGTCCGCCGTCAGCAGACGGGGAAAATTATAGGCGGCGTCCCATATCTCTTTCTTGCGGCTGACATAGATACATCTGTGCCATATATTCCCGCTGTCCTTCGACAGCCGATAAGCGCCGGTGGCGTCAAACCCAAAATGAGTGGTAAGTATCGCTGAATCCCTGTACAGCGCCAGGGGGCCAAAAAGATAGCCCCCCAGCTCCTTTTTTAATATAGGTGAAAAGCCGTTGACCTGAAAGGGGCTCCTATGCAGGTAATAGAACCCTTCCGTCTCCGTAGCCACCAGCAGCAGGTCCAGCGCCTCATTATATTCCACCGTGGTAATATTCGTAATGAACCCCAGGTCCAGCAGGAACCGGCTTTTCAGGACGCCGTCATTGCCGGGGTACAGACGATACAAACGATTGCCCGCCAATAGATGATGGATATTACCTGAAGAAAAAAAGCGGTATCCGGGTGACTTCTTTCCAGCCTGGGCCAGGTCTTTTGGAAGGTCGCCGCCGATGGTATTCCCGCCCGCAAGCTTTTTCGAGCCTTCATATACGGCTGTGATATCTCCTTTTTTTAACTGGTACAGTTTCCTGCCGGATAGGAGAAAGCTGTTGCCGGCCGCCCTGGTCAATTCCTCCAGGGAATCCCCATCATAATAATACAAGCTGTCGTGATAGATCAGGTAAGTGCTGACGGAGTCCAGCGGATAGAAGCTGTCATTGTGATCGAAGAGGTACTGGAAGATAAGTCTGCGGCTTTCGGAAGAAGAGCCCACCTTTAGGAAATGCGTGAAATCAAACACCTGCTTATGGGTGTTCAGCAGCCGGGGATCCTTCTGGACTGCCGTATTGAGGGGCCTCAGCCGGTGGCTGTTATTGCCTGGATAACAGTACAGATTCTTGTCGTCCGTCTGGAAATATATATGCCCATTGCCGCTCTTGCCCAGCAGCAGGACATTGGATTCCATGATGGGTTTGTCGTTCGGATAGAATAGCTTGAAGGAATATCCGTTCCAGCAGATCAGCCCCACCTGCGACCCCAACCATAGATATCCGTTGTCGTCAAAAAGAAGATCGTTGATGCTGTTTTGCGGTAACCCGTTCTCATCGGTAAAATGCTGGACAAAATATCCATTGGAGGCTTCTGGCTGTTGTCCCAGAGAAGGTGTTACAGATAAAAACAGGACGGAAATGACCGTAAACAAGAAAGCCATTTTTATCATGCCTTAACCTTATTTCAGACCTGTTGAACAGGGATGTTAAAGGGGTAAAAATAATCGAATAAAACGATATAGCGCCAGCGGGTAGAAAAAAAGCTCGGGAGGGTCCATTTGTCCTTATGAGGGGGTATTTTTAGGAAAATGAGTAAAGTGGGGCAGGATGGGGGGGTAATTTTATAGGAAACAAATCTGTACTCTATGGGTAAAATTTACTTTTCCCTGCGTACCACCGGTACGCAACAGCCATTAGCCAGATATTCTTCCCCCGTTGGTTGGTCAGCCTGTACGGCAAATTGGTAAAGAATGGAGAAATCGGTTTTCACAGGCCATTTTCCCATTTAAATCTTTTGTTATGCCCGTATTACCCGTATTCGACCTAACCATGAATGTCATTACTTTTTTGGCATCCCTTGGACTGGCTGCCCTTTTAGGGTTTCTCCTGCGCAGTAAGCAGCTTGCCAAAAAGAAGAGACAGATCCTAGCCTTGGAGAGCGAAGTGGCGGAAGTCAGCGCCGAAATACTCGAAGTGCAAAAAGAGTACTGCCTGCTCCAAGCAAAAGTGAAGGAAGCGAAAGACGCTCCTTCGCCGGTGGTATCTATCAAACAGATGAAAGAAGGCACTGCTTGATGAATGTTTGATTTTTTTTATATATAGAACCGTGAATCTATGTCAGATCCATTATCCTGGAAAGACAAGTATCTTGCCTTTCTAGCCGTAGTACTTTTACTAGCCACCGTTGCTAAAGCCAATGACGCTGATTTTTATTATTCTTATCCCCGGTGTAGTCATATTTCCGGGATTTATCCGTTATATAGTATTGATAAGGTATACAGTATCGATAAGGACACCGGATGGCTCAGTCCGGCCGAAGAGCGGATAGCTTCGAAATACGTCAGGAGGGAAAAGAACAGCAGTCTGACGATCGTTGTTCCTGCCTCCAGAGGTAGATACAAGATCCGTTTTTTCGACCAGCAGGAACAATTCCTGTTCGAAATAGGGTATATCCGGGACTCCTTGTTGATCGTTGAGAAAATGAATTTCCGCCACGCGGGTCTTTTTCAGTACGAACTGTTCAAGGACAATACGCTGGTGGAAAAAAATTCTTTCATCATTAAAACCGACCCCTGAAAAAAAAGAGAACAAACCAACGCTAAAATCCTATTTATCCTAAAATCCAAATTCCATGCGAATCCTGACCAGCCTTTTATGTAAGGTCACCCTATCTTCGATGATCCTGACCGCACCCTCCCTAACGGGTCACAGCAAGGACAGCGATGCCGAAAAACCATTGGGAAAAGACCTGATGCTACCGTATTATTCATCTTCCGTTATCAAAAAATTCGTCAACTATACTTCGCTGACCGCTTCTCCGTTGTATTCGGAATCCAGTGAGACCTCACCGCTTGCGGATGTCCGGCGCATACATGTGGCGGCCTCCGTCAACCTTTCCAAGCTGTCCGTTGCCTCCAACGTAAGCGTGAAGGCTACCGCCATGAGCGCCGCCGCCAGGGCCAGCGCTGCCAGCGCCGCCAAAGTCCGTGAACTGAAGATGGTGATCAACCAGGCCGTACTGATGTATAGCTATATGGACCTGGAGAACGATGGTTTGAACGAACAGGCTTTCGAATATGCCTGGAGGGGCTATCACAACCTGCTGAAGAAAGGACTTATCCGTAAGAAGAGCGTGCTTACCATCTGTGATTTCAGCCAGCCGTCCTACAACGCGCGCATGTATGTCATCGATGTTCGTCACAAAAAGCTGCTGTATCGCACTTATGTAGCGCATGGACAGAACTCCGGAGAGGATTATGCCACATCTTTTTCCAATGACCAGGACTCCTATAAAAGCAGCCTGGGCTTCTATGTGACAAAAAGGACCTACGTGGGTCGCAATGGTCTTTCGCTCCGTATCAACGGTGTGGACACCGGGTACAACGACAAGGCATCCAAAAGGAACATCGTCCTGCATGGCTCGCCCTATGTGAATCCCCAGTATATGTCCGATTTCGGCACCATCGGCACCAGCCTGGGATGCCCGGCCATGCCTACGGGCATTACCCCCAAGATCATCCGTACGGTGAAGAACGGCAGCTGTTTTTTTATCTATCACCCGACACAGGAATACCTGGACGGATCTCCCATTATCAATAACTGATCATTAACCCCTACCCCCTAATACAACCTGAGGGCCGATCGAAAGATCGGCCTTTTTTGTCCTCAACAAAAGGACAAATTGTCCTTTTGTTGGAGACATATCACCCATTTATAAGAGTATTCATTTAATGTTGTGTAAGTGGCTCAAAAGAATTTACGTTCGTGTATTACCGATATAAATTAATTTCAACAGCGTAAACCTTCTTATGACCCACGATAGTAAAAAGCGCTATTCGGGAAGTCTTTGCCAACCCCTCGATCCCGCCGATATGTACGAAGTGTTTTGGGAGAAGCGCTTTCCCGAAGAGGGTGTGACCATCTCCTTAAGACCTTTGTACCTTCCCGCCGACGAACCCGTGCTTCGCGAGCTGGCTATTTTCGAACTGCCGGAGAAAGCGGTCATAGCGGAGAGTCTTTTCAAGACAAAAAAGGAAGAGCTGAGCATGCTGGCCTTATCGGACTTCGGACAGTCCTTTTTAGGGATGATCGATGGCCAGCCGGCTTTTTTAGTCGTTGTACACCGCATGCAGCAGCATATCATGGGGCATTGGTACGATGCCCGGCCGGGGGATCATAACCTCGGCCTGGAGCGGCTGCCGCTCATCGATGACTCCCTGTCCGAAGCATATGCTTTTGCCGTATGGCAGGGCTGTACCGATTGTCTGATGGAATTTCAGGAGGTGGGACGGCTGGTCACAGCTCTGGATATTTTCCGCCCGTCCGAAAAACAGTATTGCAGGGCCGCCGGTTTTAGACCCCTGGCTCGAACAGGTGGGTCAAATCTGGTAGAGCTGTACTGCCGCTAAGCAGGATCTTCACCCTTGTGCCCTTTCCCTTTTCACTTCGGATGACAAGCGTTCCCCGGATGATCTTCAGCAGGTCTTTGATGATAAGATAGCCCAGGCCATTTCCCTTGCGCCGGTCGACATTGGCGGAAGAGATGATAAAGTGGTCGGCCATGATATTATTGATCTGCTCCTGTGTCATACCCACCCCGGTGTCCTCGATGATAAGCGCTATTCCTTCGGGGGCCGGTTCACTGCTGACCAGGATATGCCCCTCGGAGGTGAAGTTGATCCCATTGAGCACCAGATTTTACAAAACGATCTTTACGGGCTCGATGAACTGGTATAAGGACAGCTGTTCATCCACCTGGTTGATCAGGCGTATCTGCTTTTGTTTGGCCATGGAGTTGAAGAGCCCAAACAGCTGACGCACCAGCAAATGCAGGTTGAAGCTCTCCTTTACCAGCCTTCTGTCCTCATTCCTGTATTTGATCCAGTTGAGGATATTGGTGGAAAGGAGCTCCAGCTCCTTCGAAGTGTTCATGATCTCGGTAATGGTCTCCCGCTGCAGCTCCTCCGGCAGCTCGCTTTTCTTCTCGATAAGGCTTTTACCGGCCAGATGCAGGAATTTCAATGGCGTCACCAGGTCGTGACTGATGATAGAGATCAGCCGGGTCTTGATAAGGTCTGTTCTTTCCAGCTCCTCATTCTTTTGCTTCAGCTCCCTCGTCTTGGCCGCGATCTGCAGCTCCAACCGGTATTGTCTTACCTTGAACTGACGGGTACGCAGGCGAACAATCCAGCCGATCAGGCCCGTCAGACAGCAGAGACTCAGCAGCCATACCCATGGTTGCTGGTACCAGTGCGATGCTATGCTGAACGAAGACTCCGTCATGGCATAGTTGCCCTTTCCAAAACCATTGATCTTTCTCACCTGCAGCACATAGTCGCCAGGGGGAAGATTGCTGAAGCGCAGACTGGGATTATGCTGAATATCCAGCAGCTGCCAGTCCTTCAGATAGGGCTCCAATTTGTATTCTATGTATATATTCTCCTTATTGACCCAGGCCGGGAAACCCAGCGAGAAGGTGAGCTCCCTGGTATTGGATGGCAGATTGGGTCTTAACAGGGAAGCCATGTCCATCTTCTTCCCATCCACGGTAAAGGCGTCGATATAGATGGCTCCCTCCGGCAGCTGGGCCAGAGGCCGGTTAGGGTCCACCCATGCAAGACCATCCATGGAGGGAAAGGACACGGTGGTATCATTCAGCGTCAGCGCGCAAGGGGTACATCCTCCATTGAGCTCGGTGATATCCATGCCGTCATTCTTCCCATAATAGTGATAATACAGCAGGGAATCGCCTTTTTCAAAGGCATTGATCATTTCCGCCGGCCTTGCCCTGAACAGTCCCTTGTTGCAGCTGATCCAGCAAAACCCCAGCTTGTCGGGGATAAAACAATGCGCATACTGGAGATAATTGCTTTTATCTATGGGAATCGATCTCAGGATCCCGTCCTTCCAGATATAAATGCCTTTCCCATAGGTGCCGATAAAAAGATAGCCTTTGTACTGCCACAGCGCACGGACACAGGTCCTGCCGGAATGGAACAATGTATCCAGACGGCGGCTGCGCGGGTCGAAGGAGAAGAGCCCGTTACAGCACCCAATGGCCAATATGCCCGTGCTAAGCTCCACCATGGCAAAAGGGACATTGCTGTTGACATCGGCCTGCGGCCACCGGAAGAGATAGCTGACATTTCCCTGTCGTATGACACCAATGCCGACCGCATCGGCTACATAGAGGCTGCTGTCCATGCGGATAAAGCCGTCCGTAATGGAACCTTTGCCGGCATGGACCATATGGGTTGTGCGGCTGTGATAATTATAGGAAAAGATGCTATCCCCATAGCTGTACCACAGGACGCTGTCGCCCTCCTTGTAGATAAAATTGTTGAAAATGCCCCGTATGGGAAGCATACCGGGCGGAGGAGGGGCGCCTCCCAATATATCCCCGTGGCTGGTGAGGACAGCTCCGCCGGGCAATGCCAGCTGACTATAGGTGGAAGTGACCCCGTCGGAGGAAGGATGGCTTACTTTTACAGGGCGTACTTTATTCTTCCGCAATATGATGACCCCTTTAGAGTTGGTCCCCAGGAACAGGATGTCATCCTTTTCGTCATATTCGGCAAAGGACAAAAGGGCATCCGTAGGGACTGCATCGCAAATAAGCTTTTTTGTCAGCTGACCACCTGTGTAGGACAACAGCATTGCCTTATGTCCCGCAATCAAAACAGGATGCTTCATGTTGCTCGTCCAGAACAGCTGTCCTTCCCCTTTCAGGTCCCAGTCCACCGGCTGTCTTGTGAAGGAGTCCATGTCCAATCGATAGACCGTTCGCTGCGGGGTAAATACAAAAAGATGACTGTCCAGATAAAAGACCCTGGAGCCGGGCTCCAGGACAGTCATGGGGGTGGGGGTCAGCTTACCGGCCCTGTAGTCGTAGACCGTATCTTTATGATACAAAATGATCCGATCCTCATTCACCGGGATCAGCGTTTCGTCCAGGAAATTGAACCCGAATTGCGATACAGGATGATCGGCCGACTGCCGGAACATCTTCCCCGATGCCGCCAACCCGACGAGCTTGAAGGCGGAAGGGCGGGCATCCAGCTTCACCTGTCCTAAGAACTGCAGACGGTTTTGCATGACAAAGAAGATATTACCCGTCTCATCCGAGGTGTAGATCCGGCCTGCCTGGTTCTTGAAGAGGAACAACATCCGCTCCGAAACGATCTCGGGGGTATTGGCCTTGGAAAAGGTAAGAAAATCCATCCCGTTGTAGCGGGTGACGCCTGCTTCGGTGGCCAGCCAAAGAAAGCCGGTTGTCTCATCCCATTGCAGCCCTTTGATGCCATTGGAAGGCAGCCCGTTGTCGGTGGTAAAACGCTCGATCCGGTAGCCGGGCGCCAAGGATCCTTCCTGTGGCAGTCCGGTAAGACATTTTCCTAATAAGATAAAGAATAAGAGGCTGCGCAATGACATATCCCCAAGATACGGCTTAATAATTTACGTTATATAAAGTAGCTAATTCTATGAGCTCTTTTAGATTGGCCGTATGTGTCTTTTCAAAGATCCGGTTCTTTACCGTCGAGACGGTGTTCATCCGTACATTCAGAGTTTCTGCAATTTCTTTTGTGCCCAGCCCTTTTAGCACATAGTGCAGGATCTCCAGCTCACGGGGCGCCAGCGCCGAAAAGGGGTTATTGGGATATCGCTGGGCGGAATGTTCCCGTAAGGGCTGCTCATTCTGAAGGAAGCGTTGCAGCAGACGTATCGTTTCCTCCTCGGGCGTTGTCTTGGGGAGATAATGTTCGATGCCGTACTGCTTGAGCGCCTTTCCATATACCTCTGCGGGCTGCATGGAAAACACCATTACCCGCAGCTCCGGGTACACTCTGCGTATATTCGGCAGGATCTCCAATGTGCTCCCATCGGACAAAATAATATCCAGTATCAGATGACTGTATTTTCTCTTGCTCAATTCCTTCATCAGCTCATTACAGCTTACGACTTCGCTGACGTCTGTGAATCCAAAATGCAGCTGCAGGAGTAATTTTAAACCCTTCCGGATCATACTGTGGTCATCCGCCAATAATATCTGTGGTTGCATAATCTGCGTTAATAAGGGTTTCCTCGTAAAGGAGATGATCACACTAAATTCAGTAATAAAAAAGAACAGCTTGTAGAATTAATTCTACTTTTTGTTATCTCAAAGCGATTAATATTTGCCTATCCCTATTATCGATCTCTTCAGATCAAGTGTCCTAAGCCAACAACCTGCGTCCTTCAATATCCGGTGCTTCCCGAGACCATGGCGCACAAGGATACCCGTAGTTTTTAGACCAATATCGTAATCATTTAAATTTTTACTATGTCTGGTTTTAGATTAAGACTCAACAGGTTAAGGAATATTCCGTATGCTTCTTCCATCCAGGGGGCCCTGCCTTTCGAAAGCAGCTTTGAAGTGGAGTATAGATTCAATGCTGTGTGGAACTGGGTGGTTGTCCAGCCGATAGTCGTCAACACCGTAGTGATATTCCTCGTAAATTTTCCCGATGGCGATGAAGAGCCCATGGCGCTCGTATATAATAAAAAAGATATCTGGTCGGACATCGAAAAAGAATCCACGGGACTGACCGAAGCCATCGGCGCCGCTATAGAACAATACTACTCTTCCCGTTATTTACCTTGGTCCAACAGTCAGAAGGATGGTCTGCCCGACGGGGGCTGGGACAGCCATTTATTAAATTGATCCAATTTAATTCATATACCATGACTGATCAGGAAGACTCGCCTGAGGTATTCAAAGATATTTTTTTTCAATATTATCCTGTTTTTTATTCTTTTTCCCAATCGCTGGTGCGTGACAAGGTCTCCGCGCAGAACCTGACCATGGAGGCGCTTGCCATTCTTTGGCTCAAGCGGGCAGACCTGATAGGAGATGTCAATAGCAGGGCCTTTTTATACAATGTCATCCGGAGTAACGCCCTTGCTTATTTGAAGCATTTGCAGCGGATGCCCGAAGCGGGTCCTTACAAGCCGGAGAGAGAGATCGATCCATCTCTGCCGGAAGATATTTTGCGGGAAATAAAGGACTATGTGGCGAGAGAAATATAGGTCTGTCTCCGGGAGGAGCGTTCCTTCGTGATAAACCATAATGCAAGCAGGACCCCGTAGCTGCCGCCTCTTTCAATCCATTCGAAGATCTCGTGCTGCGGATAGAATAATTCCGTGCCCATTTTCCAGATGATAAGCATGAAGAGCAATGGCCGCAATGGCTTGATGAGAACGCTGACGGCGGCGACTACCTCAAAAATGCCCGCCCATAGCGCTACGTCCTGCGGGTGGCTAAAGCCAAGCCCGGCGTATTGATCGATCAATCCTTTTTTTTCAATGAGGTTGAGCCAGCCATGGCCTATCAGCAGCAAAAAGCCTGCTATCCGCAGACAAATGGCCACCTGGTGCAGGTGACCCGAGTCCTCCGGCCGGACCTTTTTCCACCACCCCTTCCCGCTGGTCAGCAGGAGAAAGGCCAGCGGGGCTCCAAAATTGCCTCCCCGCTCGATGAGCTCTGCAAAAGGCTCACCCGACAATGGCCGCAGGGCGGCCGTTATGATCCCCCAAACCACCAGCCAGCCGGCAATGGCCCGTATGGGGCGGACCAGCATAACGATGCCCAGCAGGATATCCACGGCGCCGACCAACGGCATGAGCCGGTAGGCCAATACCTTTCCGATGCCAAATACGGCAAAGTAATGCGTCCATATCTCTTTTGTAATAATGCCGAATGTCCCGTGCCCGATAAAGCACATCGCTACGGCAATACGCAGGGTATAATGGATATTTTGCTCGGCTTTGAAGGAGAACATAACTTTAGTCCGCCTAAAGGTACAAAAAAGATGGCGCCTGAATCAACAGACGAGAAAATAATGCATCGGGTAAAGGATGGGCATTTGTCCCATACGTTCGATGCTTCGGCAGGCAATTTCCGGTCATGGATGTACCGGATAGCCCGGAACACGCATCTCGATTTTTGCAAGCAGCAGCGGGCCTATCCGTTGGCAGAGGCAGGGTTATAGTTTGTAAAAAAGGGCCAGTCCCGAAGCGGGACCCGTATAAGGAATAAGACTGAGCTTTTGGCTCTTTATCAACCTGCACTTATGCAGCCTGGGTACCAGCAATCCGGTGAGCGTGCCGACCGCCGTCCCTACAAGGATGTCGGAAGGAAAATGTTCACCAGCCTTGTGACGCATATAGGCGGTGGCGCCGGTCGCCAGGCCGGCGGCTCCATACAGCACCCATTTCACCTTTGAATCCGGGTGATAGTCCGCAAAGACCTGCGCCATAAAGAAGGTAGAGGTGGCTACCAACGCCACATGACCCGCGAAAAAAGCGTTCCTGGAGTTGCTGGAGGTACGCTCAGCCATAGGACTGGCCTGATCATATACCAGTGGCCGCAGACGGCTGAAGTAATGCACGGATGTCGCATAAAGCGCACCTGTTATACACATGGCCTGCAGATAAAGAAAGCTCAGCTCCAGATAATCCTTTCGCATCTTCTTATCCAGGCCCAGAAAGATGACGGGATAGGGGATGGCGGCATAAAAAGGAAGATAGCTTGCCTTGTCCACCCCACGGTTATAAGGACGTATGGCCCAGCGGTCGAACCAGTCGACATCATTCTTTGTAAGGCTCGATAGCTTGTCCTCGCTGGTGGCGTCCTTCTTGCCGATGGCCGCGAAATTGTAAAGGGTAAAACCTGCCAGTCCTGCTGTGAGAGAAATATCCACGGGCTTGTTGATGGTATAAGGCTTATGCCATGTTCGCGTGCTGTCCGAAGCCTGTCCAAAGATGTTCATGGACGCGAGAGAAAAGAGGCTGACGGCGATTAATAGTTTTGGCATGGGACAAAGCTAAAAAAATAATCGAAACCTTACAGGACCTGGCTGAGATCCGACAATAGAAGGGTGTATTTTGACAACAATCGCCGACCTTTGCAGGAAAAAAGATGAAGCCGCTGATCGTTCTGCTGGGTAGCTTCCTGATCTGCTTCCTTGTCATCCGCTGGTTGAATGGCTGGTGGGATTACCGGCTGTCGGCAAGGATCGCCATGGCCCTCATGCTGTTATTTACGGCCATCGCTCATTTTATATTTACCAAAGGATTGGAAATGATGATCCCCGCCTTTGTCCCCTTCAAAAAGATCCTGGTATACCTTACGGGCGTCGCGGAAATGGCCGGGGCCGTCGGTCTCTTGCTGAACGCCTGGTTTGCCGATACCGCCGTCCTGCTGGTATTGCTCTTTATAGTGATGCTGCCGGCCAATGTACACGCGGCGCTCCATCACATCGATCATGAAAAAGCCGCCACCGGCGGAAAAGGGCCTGCCTATCTTTGGTTCAGGATCCCGCTGCAGCTCTTTTTTATCGCCTGGGTCTATTTTCTGATATTGTACTAATGGCTGCCTCATCGATATCAGCCATCCACCAGCTCCCAGGCGCTCTGGTAAGCTCCGTGCTCCTCTGCATACCGGATCAATCCTGCATAAAAAGGGGATTGGGACAGCGTGGCGCTATCCCCCACGATCACCAGCTTTTTTCGCGCCCTTGTCATGGCTACATTCATCCGTCGGATGTCCGACAGGAAACCGATCTTACTTTCCGGGTTGCTGCGGGTCATACCAATGTAGACAATATCTCTTTCCTGCCCCTGAAAGCTGTCGATGGTGTTTACGGATAGCCTGTCCCCATACAGCTGCAGAAGAGGGGAATGCAGCAACTGCTCTTTCAGCAGCTCCACCTGCTGCCGGTAGGGCGAGATGACAGCCACCCGGGGAAGCTCTCCCGTGGGGGTCTGCGCTTTCAGCTCGTGGGTGAATTGTGTCAGATGCTTAAAGAGAAAAGCAGCTTCTTCGGGATTGCTGGTACTGATCCCATCCGTCCTTTCCTCAAAACCGCATCCGGCCGTATCTACGAATACCAGCGGCCTGTCCGCCGGGAATAGCCGGTGATCTATCACGGAAGCATGCGCTTTCAATCTCTTCTCATAAAATATGGCCGAGGAATAGCCCATGATCAGCTCATGCATGCGATATTGTTCTTCCAGCAGCACTACCGCCTGGGGATGCAGGGTCACACATTTTTCCAGCAGCGTGACGGCCAGACCCTTTCGGGCGGCTTCTTCCGACCGGATCGTCGGCGGCAGCTGACAATGATCGCCTGCCAGCACCAGCTTTTGCGCTTTGAGGATGGGTATCCAGCAGGCCGGCTCCAAAGCCTGGCCTGCCTCGTCGATGACCAAGGTGTGATACGACAGATTGCGCACGGTGTAATGGTTCGAACCTACCAGCGTGGCCGTAATGACCTGGGCCTTTGCCAGCAGGTCATCCAGGATGTATTGCTCCGTGCGCTCCACTTCCTTCATGATCTTACGCGCCTCGTCGAAAAGGGCCTTGCGTTGTTCCCTTTCCGCCTGTCCAAAATTCCGCTTGTATTTGTGCGCCATGTCCCGGAAGGAGGCCGCCTGTTTTTTCATCTTCTTTATTTCCTTCATAGCCGCGTGCCCGGCCATCCGGCTGTCGAGGGTCAGGGACATCAGTCTTTCGGAGACCTTGACCGGGTTACCGATGCGGAGCACCTGCAGCCCTTCATCCGACAGCTTTTCACTCAACAGGTCCACGGCAGCATTGCTGGGCGCTACGGCAAGCACAGGGCCCGCTTCCTGTCCGGCGAGGGCTTTGATGGCCTGTACCAGCGTGGTGGTCTTGCCGGTGCCGGGAGGGCCGTGTACAACGGCCAGCTCGTTTGCCGAAAGGATCTTATCCACGGCCGCCTGCTGGGAGGGGTTGAGGTCTTTCACTGCCGGGCGTGTGCCCAGGGACTGAAAGGTCGGCGATTGCTCTCCTAATAATATCCGGATCAAACGGCCGGCAGGCTTTCTTTCCTCCACTGCGGGCGCCAGCCTCAGGGCGTTGAACATTTCCGTATAGCTGTTATCGTCGAAGAGAAGGTCTACGCCCAGCTTGCCATCCCGGACCCAATCGGGCAGCTCGTCGATGCGCAGGGCGATCTTCATCCTGTCCCCGCCCTGAAAGGAAACCGTTCCTTCTACCCGGTGGGCGGCGGGATCATGCTGCGAGAACAGGGCTGCTTCCGCTCCAAAACGGAACTGGTGAAGGACGTCCTGGTGACTTGGACGCTCCACTTCCACCGTAAGATAATCTCCACGGCCTATCTCCGTATCTTTTATGACAATGGGATACCAGCAAAGACCGGCTGCCCGTCTGTCGTTAACAGAAGACCGCTCCGTCAGGTCCCGGTAAGCCTGTCTGTCCTCCTCCTGCTCGATCTTCAATAGGTCGGTGAGCTTCTTAAAATAATCCATCCGGCAAATATACTTCGGCTGTAACTTGCCGGCAAAACAAAGCGCCGATGTCCGAGACAAAGAAGGTGCTGGCCATATCCGGCAGCACCCGTCGTTCTTCCACCAACCATAATTTGTTAAAAGCCATTGCCGGATCGATGGCCGGCGTGCTGGATATAACCATTTTCGATTCCATTGCCGACCTGCCTCATTTTGATCCCGACCGTAGTAACGACAATGTACCTGATACGGTCATCGCTTTCCGGAATGATCTTGCGCAGGCGGCAGGCGTCATCATATGCACACCCGAATATGCTCATGGCGTACCGGGGACGCTCAAGAATGCGCTGGACTGGACAGTATCCACAGCGGATCTTTCCGGCAAGCCTACGGTATTGATCACCGCCTCGACAGACGGGCGTTTTGGACACCAGGCATTGCTGGAGACGTTGCGTGTCATCGAGGCTAAGGATGTCGATCGGCTGCAATTATTGATCTCATTCGTCCGAACCAAGGTAGATGGCTCCGGTAATATCACCGACGAAAAGACAAGGTCGGATATAAAGCAACTGATGAATGACTTTGTCCGTTGTCTTACCTGAACCGCCGCCGGCGGTTCGTCCGAAGGACAGACATTAGCTCTGAGCGGGAATTGGGCTATTTTTTGGCGAAGACCAATTCCCGCACTTAAATTTGTTTTTCTACAAACCAATCATCATGAGATACAGGATCCTTCTTTTTACATTTTGCCTCTTCGCATCCAAAGCCTTTTCCCAACGCGCCGCAGCGGATGTCATACCCACCAGCGCAGGGCCGTTGACCATTCAACCCGTTGTACATGCCAGCCTGGTGCTTTCCCTAAAGAACCTGGTCATCTATGCGGATCCATTCGGAGCCACGAAATTTAAAGACCTGCCTGCTCCTGACATGATCCTTATTACCGACATACACGGCGATCATTTCGACACGAGCACGCTGGCCGTTGTCATGAAGCCCAATACCGTACTGGTCGTCCCGCAGGTGGTGGCCGACAAGCTGCCCGCCTCCTATGACAGGAGCAAAGTGGTCGTGATGAAGAATGGCGATCATATCGACAAATCGGGCATTGGCATCAGCGCCATCCCGATGTACAATCTTCCCGAAAGCCCCACGGCCATGCATACGAAGGGGAGAGGCAATGGATATGTCCTGAAAATAGGAGGGAAGAACATCTATCTTTCCGGTGATACCCAGGGTATCCCTGAAATGCGTTCCCTGAAGGACATCGATATAGCGTTCGTTTGTATGAACCTGCCTTACACGATGGATGTAAAAGAAGCCGCCGATGCCGTGCTGGCATTCCGGCCAAAGATCGTTTATCCCTATCATTACAGGGGAAAAGGCGGGTTGAGCGATGTCAACGAATTCAAACACCTTGTCGATGCGGGGAATAAGGGCATCGAGGTGCGGTTGCGGGACTGGTATCCGGCCAATTAAAAAATCGATCCCCCGTAAGGGGGATCTTTAATTCAATATGATCTGGATAGACTCCTGCAGCTGCTTCCTGGTAAAAGGCTTGCACAGGAACGAGTCGGCGCCGATCTCCAACGCTGCATCTTCGGCCTCCGGATCTACGCCCGAGATCATAATGATCTTTACGGATGGCAGGCTTTT
The DNA here is from genome assembly GCA_035545935.1 of Puia sp. GTDB lineage: Bacteria > Bacteroidota > Bacteroidia > Chitinophagales > Chitinophagaceae > Puia. The sequence goes on from DASZXP010000050.1 coordinate 20,085, forward strand.
TTTGACATAGCCGATAAAATCCACCCCAAGGCCGTCAGGCAGACGATTGTCCAATAATATCAGAGAAGGGATATTTTTCTCCAGGAACGCTTTGGCTGCGGACAGCGTATTGACATGGTCGATGGTCATCCCCTGACCGTCCAGGATCAGGTTCAATAACAAACACATTTCTCCTTCGTCATCGACGACTAATATCTTATTCTGGTGTTGGTGGGATGTAGTAGACATTGGTTACTATTTGAAAGTGTGAATGAACCAACACAACTACTGTGCTAAATCCGGAGCCCCTGTGAGGGCCTGCCCGGAGGCTCCGGAATGGGGAAAAAAGTAAGCAATTTTGTGTAGGACATTCTACAATGCCGTATTTAAATGGAATTTCCTACATTTATACACAGGAATGCCTCTATAGAGTAAACTAGCTGCCATGATTGTTGCCAACGAAGGATTTCACAGTCACGCATCTTTTAAGCGTCTTTTTGACAGCTATAAGAACAGGCTGTACGGATATGTCCTGGCCATCACGCATTCCCCCTACACCGCCGAAGAGATCACGCAGGAAATATTCATCAAGCTATGGCTTTGCAGGGATATCCTTCACCAGGTGGACAGCCTGGACGGATATATATTTACCATCGCCCGCAATAAGACCCTCAATCATCTGCGTAAGGCGGCTTATGACGAAAGACTGCTTAGGGAATTACAGTCCTTTGCCATTCCCGAGAACAACAACGTGGAGGAAAGGGCCCTGGCCAGCGAGTATGACCGCCTCATCAGCGATGCGCTGACCCTGTTGTCTCCCCAGCGCCGGCTGGTCTATCAGCTTAGCCGGGACAAAGGGCTCAATCACGAAGAAATAGCCCATCATCTCCAGCTTTCCCGCAACACCGTCAAGAACCATATGGTAGAGGCGTTGCGTTTTATCCGTCATTACCTGGGGCAGCATGGGTCCGCCCTGACGCTGATAGCCCTTCTAAAATTTTTTTTACTGGATTAGTCCTGACGGCTTTCCCATGTGTCTGGCTTATAACAGACCCATTGGACTATGAAGGATATTACCCGTCTCCAGGAGCTTTTTACCCTCTATCAGCAACGTCGCTGTACGGCGGCTGAAATAGAGGAATTGATCGGACTGTTGCAGCAGGCCGATGCGGAAACGGAGCTTTCCGGTACTATGCAGGAGCTATGGGAGCATTTCCGGCAGCACCCTGCCGAATACGAGGTAGACTGGGATAAAATGTACCAGCGTATCAGCCGTTCCGAGGACGACCTGTATACCCTGCGTCACCGGCAGCCCTTCTCTCTCCGTCGCTGGGTCTATCCCCTTGCCGCGGCCCTCATCCTTGCCCTGCTGATACCGGCAGCCTGGTGGATCTTTTCCAAACGCGCTGCTCCTTCCATCGCATCCGGCGGATCGACGAAAACTGCCCCTCCTGTCCCGGAGGAGGCCCGACGCCGCGTCCTACACCTGCCGGATGGCAGTACGGTCATCCTCAACAAGAACAGTCGACTGGATTACGCTCCCTCGCTCGCGGGCGCCGCCCGGGAGGTCTATCTCAGCGGCGAAGCTTTTTTTGACATTGTACATGCTCCGGGCAGGCCCTTTCTTGTCCATACGGGAAAAGTAACTACGCGCGTATTGGGAACATCCTTCAATATAAAGGCCTATCCATCCGAGAGGACCATCGAGATCACGGTGGCGCACGGAAAAGTACAGGTATTGGAAGAAAAAAAGAACATGGGACTGCTCACGGATGCGCAGCAGCTGCGATTGAGTACGGACAGTATCCGGTCCCAGCTGAAAAAAGTGGATGTGACCCCGGTGATCGCCTGGCGACCGCGGGAAATACGCTTCGACGATATAACACTGGCAGAGGTAGGTAAACAGGTACAACAACGGTTTGGAAAGATAGTACGGTTTACGAACCCCGTGCTGGCCGACTGCCGGGTGACGGCTACTTTCTATGAAGACGATGATCTCGATGAGATCATGACGGTGATCTGCAGTATATCCCAATCGACCTATACGATCAGGGATAACGTGATTGCCATCGATGGAAAAGGATGTAACTAAAACATCCCGGGTGGAGCCGGGATGCGGGTTGTCTTAAACAATTATGGTGTAACTATCTAAAACTTGCCAAAACTATGGAATTTTTATGTCCACCCAAAAGTTGGATTATGAAGCTAACTTGCTTGCTTGTCGCCATAGGCTGCACCGGTCTGCAGCTCCTGATGGCAAATACGGGGAAAGGCCAGGAACTCAAGGATGTGCGGGTATCCATGGAGCTGAGGAACCAGCCGCTGCGGGCTGGTTTTTCGATGATAGAAAAGCAGACGGATTTCCGGTTTGCCTACAGCCGTCAGCAAATAGACAATTACAAGAATATCTCGCTGCCTCGCGGCAGCTATACCGTCGACAAGGCCCTGGAGCTGCTCCTGGCCAATACCCGTCTGCTGTACCGGCAGCTGAACAATAAGATCATCGTCTATCAGCCGGGTGATCCCGCTTCCAGCCTGGGGGACGAGGCTACCATCATGCCGGAGCAACCCACGGAAGGGACCATAAAAGGAAAGGTCACCAATGAAAAGGACG
>DASZXP010000051.1:0-24953 GCA_035545935.1 Puia sp.
CAACCCATTCAGGGGTGAGTGCTAATAAATCTGCTAATTTACTTAGGCCGACACCTTTTGTGAAATCCATCCTAATAATCACATCGTCGAAGTATTTATGAGCGTTTCCGGGGTTTCCAATTTCTCTGGCAACTTGCACAATTTCTAATTGCTCTGCCGTCAGGTTTGCATCGTTCAGATTGCAGATTAGACCATGATAATAATGCTCAGGCTGTTCTCCATTTGGCAATATGAATTGAGTTATTCTATTGAATACGGTCTGTCGTTGTGCATCATGAACCGCAGATGTACCGGTCAAAACTCGCGCAATTTGAGTAGTTTTATCATGATCAGTATTATATAGATCACCATCCAAAACAAATAGCATATTATCTTGATTCTGAAGGTCGTTTAAAATCGCACCACAGGCCGAAGTAAAACAGTTTATTGCAGCGCCGTATTTTTTAATAGATACATATTTTGACAACCCTTCGTCGGCAGATATTTTTTTAGTCAATGTATATGCAAGATCATCTTCAACAAATACTTCTAGTGGTCTGACTTGTGCGCCGCTCAATCTCTGCAATGCGTCTGGCTTGGTTTGTGTGAAGCTAAGGGTTTTTACAGGAGTTTGATAAAGATGCCGGACAGAGATATAATTTAGGGATAACAATGACTGAGCATGAGTTGTAAAAATGATTTGAAGTCGCTTTTGCGTCGCTACATTATTTAAGATTTCCATTAGTCTATGAAGGGCATCTTGATGTAACAAAAGGTCTATCTCGTCTATAATAATAAGTCCATGGTTTGGCGCTTTTTCCATTTCGGAGAGAATATAAAAAATTCTTTGCTCCCCAGCGCCCATGCTTAAAGACGAATAATTAATTCCTCCAGTTGAAACGCCAATATAACGCTTGTTTGAGCCAGATTGATGGTTATTGAACCCAGTGTAAGTTTTTTTCATTACTATTCCAGCCCATTGCCTTACTCTATTCGAAGGCGCATCGGTCAAAGGAGTAGTATTAAACTGAATGCGAGATTGCTGAGTCTCATTCTCTATAACGGGCACGCTAGATCTTATGCCGATAAATGAAACATATCTTTCTAATCTCGTTGTATACCTTGGAGCCCAACGTTCCTGTTGCTTTCTGAAGTGAGTATTATGATCTGTCGTTAATGTTGGACCATCCCTGAAATCTTGGTATACATTGAAACTACTTCCAGTCCAAATCGAATGAGTCGTAGGGGTAAAAAATTCACTTAGTCTATGGTTCAATGTTGGATAAGGTATAGTTACAGGTTTATTGATGCATGCTATCGCATGCAAAATTGTGGACTTGCCCACTCCATTCGGCCCAAGAATTGCCGTTAATGGCTTTTCATTAAAGTCGATTTCAAGATCAATTAAATTTTTGAGTTGATGAAAATGAATTTTCTTTAAGACTTGCTGGGATAGTGGCATTAGCTTTGAAAAGTTTTTGGTTTTCGAAGGGCATTGCGTTTACAAAGTGGATTTATTGAACCTGGTTTAACCATTTATAGATGCCGCTCTCTTTATTCTTAAGTATAGCGTATACCCAAAGAGCTAAAAGCAGATGTTCTGTTAAAAATTCTTTTTTACCCGGATTAAAAATCGATCAAAATTAATTGAGTGAATTGAATCTCGAAACGCATTTCCTATTATTGTCAAATCATCATCTACATTAGTTCCGGCTTTAAGAAGCGAGATATGAGGCTGAAAATGCCTTGCTCCAAAAGCATTTCGAGAGTTTGAACTTGGTTTTCGATGGCCAAGTATCCTTTTGGTCTCATGAATCGCAAGTCTATTTCGATACTTATAGATTTTCGCACGAAGCACAGATTTCTTATGAACCCTTACACCGATTTTTCGTTCACTAGGTATTAAATCAAGTCGGGGGTTTTCGCCTCCAGGAGCCATAACCATAAATTTCAAATCCATTGTATCTACTGTTAAATGGCAAGATTCAGAAACTGCTTTGATAGTAGGCATTGGTCTGCGAGAATGATAAACTGTTAAATGCAGATTTTTTGCAATTAGCTCAGGCGCTATGCCATATTCGGATCGAAAAAAGTCAAATATTTCTTCCTCAGACTTACGGGAAACACAAAATTCAGCCCACACTTCGAATTGAGATAACACTCTTGGTTTCATATACTAAATGAGTGGCTAAAATATGTAATTAGACCTTTCATCAGCACCGTGAAAACACCTCTTTTCTGACGGATGATGAGAATTATCCTAAAAGGAATCGAACCGATTGAGATTGAAAATGAATGACTAGCAAAAATGCTTAGCGTTTGGCAAAATGAAAAACTCCCTGAAAATCAGCGTGCTTGTAAAATTCGTAGTCCTGACAGGAATCGAACCTGTATCAAAAGTTTAGGAAACTTCTATTCTATCCATTGAACTACAGGACCAAAAACCATCGGCAAAAACCAATGGCTGGGCGGCAAAAATAGTGCATTTCAACCTTTTTCCCAGCCTAAATTTGTGCGAGAAAGCTTCGCTCGTATCCTTCGTTGGTTCCAACACTGTTGGACCTTTCCTCGGATACCTCGGTCGGGACCTGCATTCCCGGTCGAAACGCTTCCAGCGGTTCCTAACAAAATAATTTGTAACGTTTCTCCCGGCTAACAAGTCCCCCCTACATTTTAGCTCTCCCTAATTCCGTACATTGTTCCCTCAAACCATTCATTATGCGACGATTGTTCTCACTGGCCGCCGCCCTCGTACTGTTCATGGCCGCCCACGCCCAGGGCCCCCGTTTCAGCCACCAAACCATCTTTGTAACGGACTTGAACCGCAGCGCCGACTTCTACGAAAAAGTCATGCAGCTCAAAAAAATATCCGAACCCTTCCACGACGGCAAACACATCTGGTTCCGCGTGTCCGAACATGGCCAGCTGCACGTGGTCTCCGGCGCCAAAGAAGACGGCCCCCACGACATCAACATACACCTCGCCTTCAGCGTCCCCTCGATGGACGCCTTCACCAAACACCTGGACGAGTACAAGGTCAAATACGGCAACTGGGCGCAGAACAGCAAGGAACCGCAGGTCCGTCCCGACAAGGTAAAACAGATCTACCTGCAGGACCCCGATGGGTATTGGATCGAGGTCAATGACGACAAATTTTAGGCTCTGGCCCGGGAGAAAGGTTGATCGGCCCCAGTAAAAAGCCTGGTCGGCATCAGGATCATGGAGAACCGGCTGACCTCAGCCCAGGCAGGCCGAACCTCGTCAGCGGCAAGAAATCCCGGTACGGGAGAATTCATCGTATAGCGCTATATTTGCAGCCCTCGGCAAGGCGGCAGCGCCCGGACCACCGGCAGGCATTGGACCCATCGACAGGCTTCAGCAATGCACCGGCCCCACCAGGAGCAGGTCCCCCGAGGCACACATAAAAGCACTACTAAAATGAAATTCTATAACGTCGTCATCAAATATCGTCTCCCCCTGGCCATTATTATTCTGATCCTGGCCGTCGTGACCAACTTATACGCAGGCTTCTGGCCCTCCTTCCTCCTGTATCTCATCGGGGTCATCCTCCTGTTCGGGTACTTCTTCTTTGGCCCCCTTCGCCTGATCCAGGAACATATGGAGAGCGGCAACATGGAGGCAGCCGAAAAAGTCCTCAACTCCATCAAATTCCCCGGCCTCCTGTACAAACCCATCCGCAGCGTATACTATACCCTGAAAGGCAACATCGCCATGATGAAACAGGACTTCTCAGGCGCGGAGGTCAATATGAAAAAAGGCCTCGACCTGGGTATGCCTATGAAAGAGGCCGAAGGCGCCAGCCTGCTGCAAATGGGAATGCTGGCCATGCAAAAGAACGATATCCGCCAGGCCGAAAGCTACGTACGCCAGGCCATCCGCAAAGGACTCCCCGACAAGGAAAACCAGGCAGCCGCCTTCCTGCAGCTGTGCTCGATCATGATGACCAAACGGGAATTCCGCGCCGCCAAAGACTTCTTCCGCAAGGCCAAGGCGCTAAAACCCACCACCCCGCAGATCGTCGACCAAATCAAACAAATAGAAAAATACATCTCCCGGATCCCGGGTTGACCGCACCGGATAGCTTGGTCATAGACAAGGCTGACAGAGTCTGGCATCAGGCTTGCCAACTCCTGGAAGGAGCACCGGACCACCAAAAGCTCCCCACCCCGCAAGTGGCTTACCAAAGCCGTCAGCCGCCCCCCAAAAAATGGCTTCAATCTTCTCCTGCCGGAAGTCATGCCGGCTGGATGGTCCGGACCACGAACCGCTGGTTCGATGCAGGATCTCAAACTTTAATTCTGAAGGGGTGATCTGAGCCAGACTCAAAGGACTGGAGAAAAAATCCCGGGCTTTACCTGGAGCGTGGTAGGTATGTTCTGGACTCTTTTGAGCGAGTATATATGCATGTCATCGTTGGATAACCCCCTGACGCCAAAAATGTTCAAAGGGATTCCCGAAAGGCAAAAAGACTAAGACCTGGCGGAGATGACACCATCCACCATCTGATGCAAGGTCCGTAAGGACAAACTATTCTTCTCTAAAAAATCAAAGGAACCATATCGTAAAAAGACCTCTTTCGTATTCAAGCCCTTCTGGCTGGAAAAGAGGATCACATATACATCGGGGTTTATAATCCTTACCTGTTGCAGCGTATCGAGTCCATTCAGCTTACCATCCAGGTTATAATCCATCACAATGACGGAAGGCGCTTTATCCAGCTCGTCCAGACAAGCCTCCCCATTGGTATAGAAATGGATGTTCCGGCTGACAGATTCGAGTTCCTTAGCGATAAGGTTTTGATACATCAAGTTATCCTCAACCACGAAGATAACAGGCTCTTGGTTGAATTGCATATATTAACAAAGTAGTGCAGCTATAATGCTCGGAAAATAGTGCCAGAAAAAGAAAGCCCCTAATAGTCTGACTATCAGGAGTCCAATATGATGCAGGCTGACCGGGCGCTTCCCTGTTTGGGAATCCTTTTCTTAGAATGGGCGAATTTTTACGTAGAAGTACCTAGTGGTTGTGGGTAGAGATACGGGGCCAAATGGCGCGATCCCGATCCTACCGTCGAGTTTACGGCATAATCTCCGCCTTCAACTGCCCAATCGTGTCGTTTATCACCGTCCCTATTTTATCTACCAGAGCCGGGATCTCTTCGATCTGGGTCTTTGCCTTCGCATTGGCTTCCACCATACGGATCTCCTGGCGAATGGATTTGATCCCCATGGAATCCACGGTAGATTTCAGCTTATGGGCCGTTTTGCCCACCTGGTCCCAATTCTCGGATTGTACTGCCTTGACAAGCTCGTCCATGTTCTGAGGCACCGTCTCGATAAAAAGAGCCACCATTTTCTTGATAAAGCCCTCATCTCCTCCCGATACGGATTGGACCATGGACAGGTCGTACAGCTTATTTACGGGTAACATGCTTGTATGGTTTTTTAAGGGAATACTCTTTTCGGATAAGGTCGAATTCGCAGCCCCATTCGATGCGGCTACCGGCGCCGGCGCAGGTTCTGTAAGGTTTCTGGATATCACCCGGAACAGCTTGGCCTCGTCGAAAGGCTTGGAGAGGTAGTCGTTCATGCCCGCCGCTAAATACCGTTCACTATCGCCTTTCAAGGCATTGGCAGTGAGTGCGATAATAGGTATGCCCGATTTTGCCGGGTCCGCTAGCTGCCGGATATGCCGGGTAGCTTCGATGCCATCCATTTCGGGCATCTGCACGTCCATAAGGATACAGTCGAATGACTCCGCCTGCATCTGTTCCAGCGCCTCTCTCCCATTACTTACGATAGTCACTTCGAAATCCCAGGACTCGAGGATATGCCGGGCAAGATACTGATTAAGCTCCACATCTTCCGCGACCAACACCCTTTTATGTCCCAGGCTCTTGTAGTCGATGTCCTGATTTGTTTCGTTGTCCTGCATAGTTTCCATACTTAATTGATAAGGGATACGGATAGTAAACACCGAGCCCTTCCCCTCCTCGCTCTGTACCAGCAGCTCGCCATTCTGCATCTCGATCATGTTCTTACAGATGGTCAGCCCCAGACCCGTTCCCCCATATTTGCGGGATATAGTAGTGTCCGCCTGTACAAAAGGCTCGAATATCGAACGGATACCTTCCTTACTGATACCGATACCCGTATCACGGATAATGATCTCGGCCACCGCCCACTCTCCATTCTGCTCGATGATGCTGGTCAGAATGGTGACATTCCCTCTTTCGGTGAACTTCAACGCATTGCTTAGGAGATTGCTCAGCACCTGGCTCAGCCTGTAAGGATCGCCCCTTACCACCATCGTCGCCGGTATCCCATTCTGAAAGATCAACCCCAGGTCCTTCTCTTCCGCCTTGTGGATGAATGACTGTATGGACGTGGTTATCTTCTCCACGAGCTTAAAGTCTATCTTCTCCAGCTGCAGCTTGCCCGCCACGATCTTTTCCAGATCTAAAATATCATTGACGATGACCAGCAGACTGCCGGCCGCCTCCTGTATCAGCTTCAAATAATACCGTTGCTGATCGTCCAGACTGGTCTTCGCCATCAGACTCGCCATCCCCATGATGCCATTCATCGGCGTGCGTATCTCATGACTCATATGCGCCAAAAAGGACTCCTTCGCCTGCGCCGCCTCATCCGTGATCTTTTTGGCATAGCGCAGCTCCTGCTCCATATAGATCCTCTCCGTGATGTCCTGCGAAAAGCCTATCACATAAGGCTCTCCGCCCGGCTCCTCCACTCTGTAGTTCTTATACAGGAGATAGATCCGCTCGTTCTTTTTATTCAACACACAAAACACCCCGCTGACGGCGGTAGTGCTCGTTCTTATCACATCCAAATACTCTTCCCTGAACTTCGCCTGATGGTCCGCCGGGATAAAATCCTGTATCCGCTTGCTGATCATTTCCCCTTCCGCATATCCCAATACCCTGCAAATTTCGGGGTTGATGGCCAGCAGACGGCCCGACATATCATGCGTACAGATCAGCGCCTGGCTGTAATTAAAAAGGTCCCTGTATCTTTTCTCGCTCCGGCGTATCTTCTCCTCGAACTCCCTTCGCTCCGTGATCGTCACGCCATAGATGATGACCCACTGCACATCCCCGTTGGCATTCAGTACGGGATAAACCTTCTGCAAATAATGCTGGAATGCCCCATTCTCGTCACGCCCCTCTTCGCCCCATTCTATCATCTCCTTTGTACGCAACACCTTCCCGAACACCTGGCGACGCGCCCTGGCTGTCCTTTCCGGCCTGCCCACATATTGACAGAACTCCTCGTTGGTCTTGCCGATCATCCACTCCCGCAGATGAGGATCGGGCACAGCGCTGGGATTCACGAAAAGATAACGGTACTGAGTATCTGCTACAATGATCTCCGCAGGTATCATATTCAGTATCTCCTCGTAAAAACTACGATGTTCGACCAACTCTTGTGGCAAATTCATGCAAATCCAGTGGTGCATCAGGAACGGGTTACGCCGAAAAAAAGCCCATTCCCGATGCACGGCTAATGATGGGCCTTCGGCCAGCGGACATGGGGTCCGCTCAGAGGTTACTTCATCTTCAGCTCCCCGTTCTGTATCATCCGGTAAAGCGTGGACTTACCAACATCCAGCTTCTTGGCGACGAGCAGAACGTCTTTTTCATATTTGTCCAGATAATGCTGCAGGATTTGTATTTCGAACTCTTTAAGGGTCATTTCTTTGTTGAGCAGATCCGCAATGCTCGCGGAAGTGTTCAGGGTGATATGCTCCGGCTGTATCAGCTCTTCATCCGCCATGACGACGGACAGCTCCACCACCGACTTGAGCTCGCGCACATTGCCGGGGAAAGGATACTGCATCAGCTTCTGCTGAGCCTCCGGGGATAATGTCTTTTTTTCCAGCTTGTTCTCCTTGCAAAATCCATCGATAAAATGCTTGGAAAGGATCAGTATGTCGTTGCCCCTCTCCCGCAATGGCGGCAAATAAATAGGCAATCCGATCAATCGATAGTAAAGGTCTTCACGAAAACTCTTATTCTTGACTTCCTCCAGGAGGTTCTTGTGGGTAGCTACCACGATCCTAACGTCGATCTTGGTCACCGAATTGCTACCGATCCGGGTGATCTCCCGCTCCTGCAGGACACGCAATAGCTTAGCCTGCAAATTGATATCCAGCTCCCCTATCTCATCCAGGAACAATGTACCCTTATCCGCCTCTTCGAACTTACCTATACGACGGGTCACAGCGCCGGTGAAAGCGCCTTTCTCATGACCGAACAGCTCGCTCTCTATAAGGTCCTTGGGGATCGCCGCCACGTTGACGGCCACAAACGGCTGCTTATGCCTGTCCGAGTTATAGTGGATCGCCTTTGCGATCATCTCCTTACCCGAACCCGTCTCACCCGTCACAGACACGGTGATGTTGGTCTTCGCTGCTTTTTCTATAAGGGAGAATACTTTTTGTATCTGGTCGCTCTTTCCCAGGATCATTTGAGAAAAATCGTACTTGCGGCCCACTTGGCTCTTCAACGTCTCCACTTCTTGTTTCAGGCTGCTGATCTCACGCAGGTGCAAAATGCTGTTCCAAAGCCTGTCCTTTGTATCATCATCCTTTACGATATAGTCGAATGCCCCGTTCTTCAACAGGTTGATGGCCGTAGCCACATCCTCTTGTCCCGAAATGACGATCACCCGTATGTCGGGGTTGTGCTCCTTGATCTTTTTAAGTACCTCCGCACCATCGCAATCCGGCAGGGAATAGTCAAGGGTCACCACATCAGGGTTCTCATGAAGCTGGGCAAAAAAATCTTTGGGAGATTCAAACCGTCGGACCTCATACTCGGGGTTTAGGGATAGATAATGCTGTAGCATGCTGCCATACCAGACATCATCTTCGACGATGAATACTTTGAAAGGATGATGGTTTTTCATAATTGCGTTTATATAGGGATATGACTAAAACGTTGAATTGTCTAATTTATTCCCAGAACAAGACATTTTCCAATTTATTAGACCAGTTTTTCCAAATTAGAGATTTATATGGCATAGTCATAAGTGTTTTTGCTTATTGATTTACTGGGAAAGCCGTTTAAATTCTCCCTTCCCGGAGCATCCCGGCCGGCCGGGGTAGTTGGCAAGCCGTCCCGCAATGGGATGACGGAAAGCCGTAACTTTACCCCATGTCCATCCAGCGGGAAAAACTCCAACAACATTTCCAGGACGAATACCGGAAACTCAACGAACAACAACGACTCGCCGTCGACACAACGGAAGGACCCATCATGGTCATAGCAGGCCCCGGAACAGGGAAAACCCAGATCCTGGCCGCCCGCATCGGGAAGATCCTGCTCGATACGGATGTGTCCCCCGACAATATCCTATGCCTGACCTACACGGACGCCGGGGCCATCGCCATGCGGCGGCGACTGCTTTCTTTCATCGGTCCGGATGCCTATAAGGTTCATATTCATACCTTTCACTCTTTTTGCAACGATATTATCCAGGAGAATCTCTCCCTCTTTGAAAAGACCTCTTTGGACCCCATTTCCGATCTGGAGAAGATCCAGCTCTTCAAAACCCTTATCGACGGCTTCCCCAAGAACCACCCCCTCAAGCGCTATAGAGGCGACGTCTATTTCGAGATGTACAATCTGCAAAACCTCTTTAGCACCATGAAACGGGAAGGCTGGACCCCCGAATGGATCCGGCAGAAAATAGATCAGTACCTGGCCGACCTCCCCACCCGGGACGAATACATCGCCAAAAGGGCCACCGGGAACTTTAAAAAAGGGGACGTGCGTACGGACAAGATCGCCGAAGAGACGGAGAAAATGGAGAAGCTAAAAGCCGCCGTGGACGAGTTCCATCGATTCCAGGACCTGATGCGCCGGCGTAACCGGTACGACTTCGACGACATGATAAATTGGGTCATCCGGGCTTTCGAAGAAAACCGCGCCCTCTTATCCAGTTACCAGGAACGCTATCAATACATCCTCGTGGACGAATACCAGGATACCAGCGGCACCCAGAACAGACTGGTGAGCCTCCTTATCAATTATTGGGATAAGCCGAATGTATTTGTGGTAGGGGATGATGACCAGAGCATTTACCGTTTCCAGGGCGCCAACGTGGAAAACATGCTGGACTTTGCCCACCAGTATGAAAAGGACCTGCTCACCGTCGTGCTGACCAATAACTATCGGAGCACCCAGCCCATCCTGGATATATCCAGGACTCTCATCGACAAGAACACCGAGCGGCTGGTACAGCAGCTCCCAAACCTGTCTAAACAGCTGGTATCCAGCCATCCCGAGATCAGCAAATTGAAATTCCCGCCCCGCATCATAGAATATAAGGACTCGCGGGACGAGATGACGGACATCACCCTGCACATCCAGCGCCTGGTAAACGAAGAAAACATAGCACCCGGCCGGATCGCCGTCATTTATAAAGAGAATAAATATGGTGAAGAGCTGGCCAAATTCCTCCAGCTAAAAAAAATACCGGTATACAGCAAACGTAGTCTGGACCTTTTCGAAGTCCCGTTCGCGCAAAAGATCATGCTGCTCTTGCGCTATCTGGCGGCCGAGCACGACGCGCCGTACGGCGGGGACGAAATGCTCTTCGAGATCCTCCACTTCGACTTCTTCTCCATCCCCCCTATAGAGATCGCCAAGCTCTCCGTGGAAGTAGCGGACAAGCAGTTCAGCGACGAACGCACCTCTCTCCGCCGCTTGCTGCATGAAAGAGCCAGCCGCCCGGCACGGGACCTGTTCGACACCGGACTCCCCGAAGGCATGAAAAAGGCCGGCCGGGCATTGGAAAAGCTCATCGGGGATGTATCCAATGTGACGCTCCAGACCCTGTTCGAGAATTGTATTCGTGACACCGGGGTCCTCGCCTATATCATGCAAAACCCGCAAAAGGTCTGGCTGATGCAGGTGCTCACCGCGCTGTTCGACTTTATAAAAGAAGAGTCCCGCCGCGATCCGGACCTGAACCTCGAACGGCTCGTCCAGATGATCGATCTCATGAAGGCCAATAGCATCCCCATCCCGCTGATCCAGGTAGCCGGTAGCGACAAAGCCGTCAACCTGCTGACAGCACACGGCTCCAAAGGCCTGGAATTCGCCTATGTATTCTTTGCCGGCTGTAACGCCTCCACCTGGGAGAAAAAACGCAAACCCTGGGGCGGCTATAAATATCCCGACAATCTCTTCGACTCGCGAGGGCCCGAGGCCGGCAATGGTCAGGGGAGTCAGGCATCCAAGGCTTCCGATGAAGAAGAGCTCCGGCGGCTATTTTATGTCGCGCTCACCCGTGTGGAACAACATCTGTTCATTTCCTATGCCCGGTATAAACTCGATGGCAAGGAGCTGGAACCATCCGTCTTCATCGCCGAGATCCTGGACCAGCACACGTTGACGGTCGAAAAGGGCGCCGTCCCCGAAGAGACCATGGCCGACTTTGAAGCGCTGACCTTTACCGAAACCATCGCTCCGGAGATCGCCGCTGCCGAAGAGGCCTTTATCGCCCGTATGCTGGAAAAGTTCGTCATGAACGTCACCGCCCTGAACAACTACCTGAAATGCCCCCTCGAATTTTATTATAGGAACCTTATCCGCATCCCTTCACCCAAGAACGAAGCCACCGAATTCGGTAGCGCCATACACTGGGCCTTGCAACGGCTGTTTGAAAAAATGAAAGCGCACGTGGAAGAGCGATTCCCCGAAAAGGCAGAGGTGCTGCAAGACTTCAACTGGTATATGCATCGTCACCGCGAGATCTTTACCCGCGAGGCGTTTGCACGGCGCATGGAATACGGCATAGAAGTGTTGGGTAATTATTACGACAAATACATTGACCAATGGAATAAGATCGTGGCCGTGGAAAGGAATATCCGCAATGTCACGGTAAAGGGTATCCCATTAAAGGGCAAGCTGGACAAGCTGGAATTCCAGGGCAAGGAGGTCAATGTCGTGGACTACAAGACAGGAGATGTAGACAAGGCAAAGGACAAGCTGGCTCCTCCCGGCGACAAGCTCCCCAATGGAGGCGACTACTGGCGCCAGGCCGTGTTTTATAAGATCCTGGTGGATAGCTATGAGCAAAAAGACTGGAAGGTCGTCAGCACCGAATTCGACTTTGTAGAGCCCGATAAGAAGAAGGAATACCGGAAAGCCAAGATCGTTATTACGCCCGCGGATATCACCACCGTGATCCAGCAGATAGAGACCACCTGGAAAAAGATCCAGGACCGGGAATTTTACACCGGCTGTGGTAAGTCCGATTGTCACTGGTGCAATTTTGTAAAGACCAATGACCTGGCCATCGCCTTGCACGAGGTGGACGACGAGGTGGAGGAGGGCGTCTAACCGCCTTGACCAGGCTGAACCGCCCCCCTTATTTAAGGTATTATTAGGAGGGCCTCCCCTGGCGTTAGCCGGAAACCCATTATTTTTACAACATGAAGATCCCGAAAGGTCCGTCGTTTCTCCTTCTTCTTTTTATTTCCATCATCGGCCTACTGGCCAGCAGCGGCTGCGCCAATATCGTACCACCCCTGGGCGGCCCCAGGGATAGCATTCCTCCCAAATTACTATACGTCAACCCCCACGACTCTACGAAGCATTTCAATACCAATAAGATCGTATTTTATTTCGACGAATACATCGACCCCAAGGACGTACGCACCGAACTCATCGTCTCACCCGTAGCCAAGACCGATCCCATCGTGGATGCCAGGCTAAGGACCCTGACCGTTCGGTTGAAAGATACATTGCAGCCCAACACCACCTATTCCCTGAATTTCGGCAACGCCATCCGCGATGTCAACGAAGGGAATATCCTGAAGAACTTCACCTATGTCTTCTCAACAGGCAACTATCTGGATTCCATGCAATTATCCGGCACTGTCATCGTAGCCAACACCGGCAAGCCCGATAGTACCCTCATCGTCATGCTGCACAAAAAGCTGGATGATTCCGCCGTCGTAAAAGAAAAACCCCGTTATATCGCCCGGCTGGACACCCTGGGCCGGTTCAAATTCCGCTACCTCGAACCCGGCACCTATGCCCTGTATGCCTTAAAGGATGAAGGCGGCACCCGGAGATATCTCACCCCGTCACAGCTTTTTGCGTTTTCCGATACCCCTGTCGTCATAGGGCCGAACACCCCATCCCCCACCTTGTACGCCTATGTGGAGCCCGATACTGCCAAACATGCCTCAAAAAGCCCCTCCTCCGGCAGCAAAAGCGGCGCCATCACCAACAAGCCCAAGCCCGAAAAGGAAAAAAAGGAGGACAAACGACTGCAGTTCCAGCTCAACCTCTCCAACGGGGAGTTCGATGTGTTAGATACCTTAAAGCTGAGTTTTTCCGTGCCCCTGAAGTCATTCGACTCCACCAGGATCCGGTTTACGGATGATAACTACACCGACATTCCCCCCCGCAACTATCGCTGGCACCGGGATACTACGGGCAAGCTCTTCACCATGACCTATAGCTGGCCCACCGATACCAAATATCATTTTATCCTTGCCAAAGACTTTGGCGAGGACACGGCCGGAAGAAAACTGTTGAAGATAGACACCATAAACTTCCACACTAAAAAGGATATAGACTATGGTGAGGTCAAGGTGCGGATCCTCAACCTGGACCTTTCCAAAAAGCCCGTCCTGCAGTTCGTCGTACAGGACGCCGTCAAATTCTCTTCCGCCTTCAAAACAGGCAGGGAATTTAGACAGCAATTATTCCCTCCCGGCGAATATGAGCTCAGGGTGCTATATGATACCAATGGCAACGGCGTCTGGGACCCCGGCCAGTTCTTCGGTAAACACCGGCAGCCCGAAAGGGTCGTTCCTATCAAAAAGAAGCTCACCGTAAAGGCCAACTGGGACAACGACATCGACATCACCCTGTAGAGGCGACTTTTATACCCCCGCCCAACCCTAAACCAGCGGCTTATCGTTATCTTTGCATCATGCAATTTTCTTCCGATCTTTTAGAGAGCGCCGTGAATGAATTTGCCAGGCTGCCGGGCATTGGGAAGAAGACCGCCCTGCGCCTGGTACTGCACCTGCTGAAGACCGATGCTTCCATGGTACAGGGGTTTGGAGAGACCCTGATCAGAATGCGCCAGGAAATAAAATTCTGCCAGCGCTGTTTTAATGTGGCCGATGCCGACATCTGCTCCATATGCGCCAATTCCCTTCGGAAACAGGAGCTGATCTGTGTAGTGGAGAGCATCCGGGAAGTTATCGCCATCGAAAGCACCCAACAATACAACGGTACTTATCATGTACTGGGCGGTATCATCTCTCCCCTCGATGGAGTGGGTCCCGACCAGCTGAATATAGAGGCCCTTGTCCATCGCGTACAAAAAGAACATACACAGGAGCTGATCTTCGCGCTTAACCCCACCATACAGGGAGATACCACCATTTATTATATCCAAAAACGCCTGCAGGGCAGCGGCGCCCGCTTCACCACCATTGCAAGAGGTATCGCCTTCGGAGGGGAGCTGGAATATGCCGATGAGATGACCCTTGCCCGCAGTATCACCAACCGCCTGCCCGTCGAAAGTTATTTTGTAGGAAAATAGTGCTTTGAGAAAAGTAGCCCTATTTTCACAAATGTCTTATGTCAGTCCTTTGGACGAACCGCGGTGGCGGTTCCTGTGGCCGGGCGGTAGCCTGGCCCATCTTATGGCTCCCCCTTTAACGGTTCGCCCCCCAACTGTCAGATAGAAGACCTTGTTATCTTTAATTTTTTACTTACCTTTGTGTCCGGGACATGCCGATTTGTTTATTGTTCAGCCTGTCCCGCTGGCTAGCCAATGCAGCCTGTAGACGAGCGCCTGGAAGGTGCTCTTTGACTGAACTAATAAACGTTTGAAATAATCACCTTTTATCTTCTCCCCAGGTTATTTCCCTCGTTGACATCGGTTCAGAAAATTTTTCTACACGTTTTGCGTTTGGCACCAGTGAATTATCATTCCGCAGACAATGCGGTAAAAGGAGGAATTTATATGAAGACGATCCAGGACTGTCTCAAAGAACGCATACTCATCATCGATGGCGCCATGGGCACCATGATCCAACGCCACAAACCCACCGAAGCCACCTACCGGGGCCAACGGTTCAAGGACTGGCATAAGGAACTAAAGAACAACAGCGATATCCTCAATATCACCCAGCCGGATATTATCAAGGGTATCCATCGTCAATACCTGGAAGCCGGAGCGGATATCATCGAGACCAATACCTTCGCGTCCACTTCCATCCCCCAGTCCGACTATGAGCTGGAACCATATGTCTATGAGATGGCCTATGCAGGAGCCAGGCTGGCAAGAGAGGCCGCCGATGAGTTCACCCGGAAAGACCCTTCCAAACCCCGCTTCGTAGCAGGAGCCATCGGTCCCATGAATAAAACGCTGTCCCTCTCTCCGGATGTAAACAACCCCGGATTTCGTTCCGTGACATTCGACGAGGTCGCGGGCGCATATTACGAGCAGGTGAAGGCCATGGCAGAAGGCGGCGTAGACGCACTTCTCATCGAGACCATCTTCGACACCCTCAACGCCAAAGCCGCCATATTCGCCATCAAAAAATATTTCCGCGACGTTAAACAGAAGGAGCTGCCCATCATGATCAGCGGCACCATCACCGACGCCAGCGGACGCACCCTCAGCGGACAGACACTGGAAGCATTCTATGTCTCCGTTATGCACGCCCGCCCATTGAGCATCGGTCTTAACTGCGCACTCGGCGCCCAGGAGATGCGTAGTCATATAGAAGAGCTGAGCCAGATCGCCGCCTGTTACACATCGGCTTATCCCAACGCCGGTCTGCCCAATGCCATGGGTGAATACGACGAGCTGCCCGAGCAGACCGCGCATTTCATCGAAGAATGGGCCGAGAATGGATTTGTGAACATCGTGGGCGGCTGCTGCGGCACCACCCCCGATCATATAAAACACATCGCAGAGCATATGGCTAAGATCAAACCCCGGCCACTGCCTGTAGTAGAAAAAGAATTAGTATAAAATGTCAATAGTCACTATCAAGCCGTATTTACGTTTGTCGGGCCTGGAACCACTGGTGGTACGGCCTCAAACCAACTTCCTCAATGTCGGAGAACGTACGAATGTCACAGGGTCCAAAAAATTTGCCCGTCTCATCCGCGAAAATAAATATGAAGAAGCCCTGAGTGTAGCCCGTCAGCAGGTAGAGAATGGCGCCCAGATCCTGGACGTAAACATGGACGATGCGCTGCTGGACGGAGAAAAAGCCATGCAGACCTTCCTGAACCTCCTGCAGGCCGAACCCGACATCGCCAAGATCCCCATCATGATCGACTCCTCCAAATTCTCCATCATCGAGGCCGGTCTGAAATGTGTACAAGGCAAGTGCATCGTCAACTCCATTTCCCTAAAGGAAGGCGAAGCGAAATTCATCGAACAGGCCATCATCTGTAAAAGTTATGGCGCCGCCGTCATCGTCATGGCCTTCGACGAGACAGGACAGGCCGACACCCTCCGCAAAAAGGTCGACATCAGCCACCGGGCGTACAAGATACTCACCGAACAGGTAGGCTTCGACCCGCAGGATATCATCTTCGACCCCAATATCTTCGCCATCGCCACAGGCATCGAAGAGCATAACAATTACGCCGTCGACTTCATCGAGGCCGTAAAAGAGATCAAACAGCTTATGCCCCTCACCCGTATCAGCGGGGGCGTCAGCAATATCTCCTTCTCCTTCCGGGGCAACGAGCCCGTCCGGGAAGCCATGCACAGCGTGTTCCTGTACTACGCCATCAAGGCCGGTATGGATATGGGCATCGTCAATGCCGGCGCCCTAATCGTATATGACGAGATAGAACCTCAGCTAAAACAATTGTCCGAGGATGTGATCCTCAACCGCAACCCCGAAGCCACCGATAAGCTCCTTGCTTTCGCCGAAACAGTAAAAGCAAAGGGCAAGGCGGAGGTAAAAGACGAGGCCTGGCGTAAGAACAGCGTAGAGGAAAGGCTGAAACATGCCCTCGTCAATGGCATCACCGAGTACATCGACGCCGACACCGAAGAGGCCCGTCAGAAATATCCCAAACCACTGGATGTCATCGAAGGCCCCCTGATGGATGGGATGAATGTAGTAGGTGATCTCTTTGGCAGCGGCAAGATGTTCCTGCCCCAGGTGGTAAAAAGCGCCCGTGTCATGAAGAAATCCGTGGCCGTGCTCACTCCTTTTATCGAAGAGGAAAAAGAACAACGGAGACTGGCTGCCGAAGCCAGCGGGTCCGTCAGCAACGGAGAGAGCGCCGGCGCGGCAAAGATCCTGCTTGCCACCGTCAAAGGCGATGTGCACGACATTGGCAAGAACATCGTAGGCGTTGTGCTCGGTTGTAATGGCTATGACATCATCGACCTCGGCGTAATGGTGCCGGCCGATAAGATCCTCGAGACAGCGCGCAAGGAGAAGGTGGATATCATCGGGCTCAGCGGTCTCATCACGCCTTCCCTGGATGAAATGGTGCACGTAGCAAGAGAGATGAAACGACAGGATTTCGAAGTGCCCCTGCTCATCGGAGGAGCCACTACATCCCGCATGCATACGGCCGTAAAGATCGCCCCTGAATTTGAAAAAGGCGTCGTACACGTATTGGATGCATCCCGCAGCGTCACCGTCGTAGGCTCACTGTTGAGCGAAGAGCAAAAACCCGATTTCCTAAAGACCATAAAGACCGAATACAAAAAGCTAAAAGAGGACTTCGCCAGCAAAAAGACCGTAAAACAATACCTCACCCTCCCACAGGCCCAGGCAAACAAGGTACCCATCGACTGGCAGCAATTCCAGCCCGTGAAACCCAGCTTCATCGGCACAAAAGCCTTTGACGGATACGACCTGGCCGAGATCGTGCCTTACATCGACTGGGGTCCGTTCTTCATCGCCTGGGAGCTGCATGGCAAGTTCCCCCAGATCCTCAAAGATGAAAAGGTAGGCGCCGAAGCCACCAAACTATACAACGACGCACAGGCATTGCTGAAACAGATCGTAGAGGAAAAATGGCTGAAAGCCCGGGCCGTCATCGGATTCTGGCCCGCCAGCTCCGATGGAAAAGACACCGTGACCGTCGACGCCGGCGGAGCTCCCGTACAGCTGGAATTCCTGCGTCAACAGGTCAAAAAGGCCGCCGATCAGCCCAATATCTCGCTGGCCGATTTCATAGCGCCCAAATCCACCGGCAAACAGGACCATATCGGCGCATTTGCCGTCACCATCGAAGGCATCGAACCCCATATACAACGCTTCCAGGCCGCACACGACGACTATAACAAGATCACCCTGCAGGCCCTGGCCGACAGGCTGGCCGAGGCTTTTACGGAGCTGCTGCACGAGCGGACGCGCAAAGAGTTCTGGAGCTATGTAAAGGATGAACACTTCAATAACGAACAGCTGATAAAAGAAGAATACTTAGGTATCCGCCCCGCGCCGGGCTACCCCGCCTGTCCCGACCACACCGAAAAGCGCAAGCTCTTCGCCATGCTGGACGCCACCAAACAGACTGGTATCGTACTCACGGAATCGCTGGCCATGTATCCCGCGGCCTCCGTCAGCGGCTGGTATTTTGCAAACCCCCAAAGCAAGTACTTCGGGGTCGGCAAGATCGAAAAGGACCAGGTCGAGGACTACGCCGCCCGGAAAGGCATGCCGTTGGAAGAAGTGGAAAGATGGCTGAGACCTATATTGGAGTACGACGCATGATGAAGCCCGGACCCTGATCCGGCTGAATGCCTGCACCGAGTCCGTCCGGTTAGTTCGGTCCGCCGCAGGCACTATTTCCCAAACGCCTTCCTTCTGTCCTGTATCTCTTTGGCATTGCGCAACCCCAGGATCAAAAACAAGGGCACCGCGATCTTTATGTACCAGCCCTGCAAGATGGTGGACGGGTCTCCGATGGCGTTGAATACCTGCAGGACTATAAAAAAGATCAGTCCGGTAAGGATGGCCGTAAAGGGGCGTTTGTTCGACCAGTACCCTAATAAGGCATACACCGCCGCAACGACGATGATAACGCCGATCGCAAAGCTTTTGGCATCGCCTTCCATGTTCTGGATCAGGAAAAAACTCAGGAGCGAAAGCCCCGCCGCCACATACAAGGTGATGCGCGCATGACGGACATGCTTGTCATATCCTTCCATGCTATAGTCTTCTTCATTGAAAATACTTTCTTCAACAGGTTCAGTAGGAGGTGTTTGTTGTTCCATTGTTAATTAAAGAGGGTTTACCCGAAATTAACTAATTTTGCAGCCGAAACGTATTCTTTTCTGAACAGGTATAGTTTATGAGACAGTCAAAAAAAAGGCTGAGCCAGGGCTTGGCCTCCGTGGTGTTCGTTACCCTGATCCCCTTCTGCAGCTTCGCACAGCAACAAAAGAAAAAAAAGCATTTTATCAAGGAGGTATATTTATCCTGGGGGTATAATAAAGAATGGTATACACATAGCAGCGTGCATGTATCCCAGCCGTCCCTGGGGAATGATTATACATTCAAAAATATCAGGGGACATGATCACCCCGGATGGGATGAAGGACTCTTCAGCAAGGCGCTGTCCATCCCTCAATACAACTATAGATTGGGATTTCTTCTCGATGAGGAGAGAGGCTGGGGATTCGAGATCAACTTCGACCACACCAAATTCATATTTGCCGATCAGAATGCCCGCGTCAAAGGGACCCTGAATCACCGCGCCGTCGATACCACCGTCGCCTTCACCTCGGAGAATGGATTTTACTACTACCTGAACAATGGCGCCAACTTCCTGCTTTTCAACGTCACCAAACGCTGGCATTTCCTGGCGACCCCGTCCGGAAAGGTAAAGCTCGACCTGTTTGCCAAGGCCGGTTTCGGTCCCGTGATCCCTCACGTGGAGAACATGCTTTTTGGCCAGCGGAATGACGCCGGCTTCCAGTTCGGCGGTTGGAATACAGGCGTGGAAGGAGCGCTACGCGCCACCTTCTTCAAATACGTGTACCTCGAATATGCCAATAAGCTGGACTACGCCCGCTACTCGGGTCTGCACATATATGAAGGCAAGGCGCACCAGGCCTTTGGCACCTACGAGATGATCCTGAGCCTCGGTATACTGATACCCACCGGCAAATAGTCCGCAGGCTTCCCCTGCGCACCATCGGCTCCCGCGTCCCCCGTATCGACAGCCCCTCTTCCCGGCCCAGCCGGTGAGCCCTGGACATAACTGTCCATTCGTGCAACGGAACAACAGGTGCCTTTTGTCACACGGAAAAACCTGTTTATGAACAAGCGACACCCCCTGGCCGCCCTGTCCTTCCTGGGCACGGTCCTTCTCCTACTCGTCTGCGGCTGCGAAAAGACCACCGGCAGGCTCTATGTCACCTACGAGCCCATCTATGCACCCCGCGCCTCCGTGCTCGCCTCCATCAACGGCAATGTCACCACACCCATCAGCGCCGTAGGCAAGATCTACGTCAAGGACCCATATATTTTTATCAGCGACACCGGCAGAGGTATCCATGTCATCGACAATCATAACTCCTTACACCCCGTACAGACCGCCTTTCTGGCCATACCCGGCAATAATGACATCGCGATCAAAGGAAATATCCTCTATGCGGACATGCAGGACGAACTGTTGACCCTTGACATCAGCAATATCCATAATGTAAAGCTCCTGAACGAACAACAAGGCATCTTCAACTACTATGGATATGAAAATGTTGCGGGAAAGGTCATCGTGGGCTGGAAAAAGACGTACACAAAATACCCCGTAATATATCCCGGTTGCGCAGGCTGCCAGATGCTTTATTCTGCCAGTTCCAGCTCCGGCTCCTCTTCCACAGGCGTCGCCGGCTCCATGTCCAGGATGGCGCTGGTGGGCAATAATCTCTATGCCATACCCGAACGGCACAGTCTGCAGGTCATCGATATCCAAAATGCCGCTAAACCCCAGCTCGGAAAGAATGTATACGCAGGTTTTGACCTGGAGACCGTCTTCCCATTCAAGGATAAGCTCTTCTTAGGCTCCATGGAAGGGGTTTATATCTATGACCTCAGCAATCCGGCCGATCCGAAGTCCATCGGTTCTTTTTCGCATGGCCGTGCCTGTGACCCCGTCATCACGGACGGGAACTATGCGTATGTCACGCTCCACGCGGGAACGATGTGCGGAGGGGCCTCCAACGAGCTCGATGTGCTCAACATACAGGACCTTGCCAACCCCGTGCTGGCAAAAACCTTTCCGATGACAAAACCCACCGGATTGAGTAAGGACGGGAACCTGCTGTTCGTATGCGACTCCCCCGGCGTAAAAGTCTATGATGCCAGCTCGCCCGAATCGCTGGAGCTGCGTAATACCCTCGATGTGGGAAATGCCTATGATGTGATCACCGTTAATCATCGGCTCGTGGCCATTTCAGACAGAGGCGTATATCAATTCGACTATGCCCAGCCAGACATGCCTTTGCTGAGCGCGCTGCTGATGAGCAGTGTGGGTAAATGACCGGCGCTAGGCCGTCTTGTATTGTTTGGCTTTTTCGAACAGCCACCATTTGCGCCGGCGGGGGGCGGCGCGGTAATTCTTTTTGATAAAGCTGTCGATATGTCCCGCGGCCTCGGTGATGCTGTCCGTGAGGAGCACGAGGGAAAGGTCCTCCTTTGAAATGGTCCCTTCTCTGGCCATGAACTCCATATACTCCCAGAGCTCCCGGTAATATTCGACGCCAAAGAGCACGAGGGGAAATTGCACGAGGGTCTTGGTCTGTACCAGCGTCAGGGTCTCGAAAAATTCATCCATGGTGCCGAAGCCCCCCGGCATAATGACAAAGGCGTAGGAATATTTTACCAGCATTACTTTTCGTACAAAAAAATGTTCGAAGGTGATGCTGGTTTGTACATAAGGGTTGGGCTTTTGCTCGAAAGGCAGCTTGATATTGCAGCCTACGGAACGCCCCCCCTGTTCAAAAGCGCCTCTGTTGGCCGCCTCCATAGTACCCGGCCCGCCACCCGTCATGGTGGTAAGGCCCAAAGCAGCTATCTGCCGCCCCATCTCACGGGCCGCCTCATAATACCGGTGATCTTCCTTGAATCGGGCCGACCCAAACACCGTCACACAAGGACCCACGAAATGAAGGGTCCTGAACCCCTTTATAAACTCCGTAAATACTTTCCAGGCGAACTTCAGCTCATAGCCACGGCTTTTAGGGCCTTCCAGAAATTGCGCGTCCTTGGCGGGAATGATCCTGTCTAATTTATCCATGATATCTTTTGTTTTGCCGACGGTGATCTGGCCGACCCAGGCTGCCGACGGTGGCTGTCCGTCCGGGACCGATCTGTCTCCTGGGCCAGGGGCCAAAAATGTCCTTTTCCCAGAGACAAATAGTACCTTGCGGGAGCTAAGTGTAATGTCTTAGCCGAAAAGCAAATTTAATACAAAGCCGATTATGTCAACCTTACGTATTGTCAGCTATAATGTTAATGGCATCCGTGCTGCGATGAATAAGGGTCTTATCGAATGGCTGAAGACGGACCCCGCCGATGTCGTTTGTATCCAGGAGACAAAGGCCGCCAGGGACAACGTGGACCATAAACAGTTCTCCGAGCTTGGATACCATGACTATTGGTTCTCCGCCCGGAAAAAAGGGTACAGCGGCGTAGCCATCTTTACCAAAGTAAAACCCGATCAGGTATACTATGGCACAGGGCATCAGGTCAGCGACGACGAAGGCCGGGTATTGCAGCTGGACATCGGGGACATCCGCGTCATCAACGCCTACTTCCCCTCGGGCACTTCCGGCGACGAGAGACAGACCTACAAATATCAATGGCTGGATGAATTTCATAACTACCTGGAAGAGCTGCGCAAAACACATCCTCGCCTGGTATTGTGTGGTGATTATAACATCGCCCATCGGGAAATAGACATTCACGACCCCAAAGGGAACAAAAATAATTCCGGCTTCCTTCCCGAAGAACGCGCCTGGATGGATAAATTCCTGAGCGGCGGATGGGTCGACAGCT
The DNA here is from genome assembly GCA_035545935.1 of Puia sp. Lineage (GTDB taxonomy): Bacteria > Bacteroidota > Bacteroidia > Chitinophagales > Chitinophagaceae > Puia. The sequence continues at coordinate 23,053 of DASZXP010000051.1, forward strand.
ATCGCCAACTGCATCCCGATCCGCACAAATACACCTGGTGGAGTCAGCGCTTCCCCAGCGTCCGGGAGCAAAATAAAGGCTGGCGCATCGACTATATCAGTGTGACACAGCCGCTTGGGCAACATCTTCTGGCCGCGGAAATATACCCTGACGTCAAACAGAGCGACCATTGCCCCATCTATCTGGAGCTGGCCACCCTATGACCGCCGGAGGCAGCCCCTCCCTGGCGACATTAAAGTGATTCAGGCACTTCCAGTTACGGAAATTGCCGACTATCTTTAATAGCTAAGCCACCGGCACATGGAAATACTTGTCATATTACTATTCATCATTCTTCTCATTGTCATTCTCTCTTTTAGAAGCCGGGCCGTCGAAAAGATCGATGGCTTGCAACAGGAGGTCCACCGGCTGCGGGAAGAAGTAAAACAGGCGTTGACAGTGCTTTCCGCGGAGAGCCCCAAACCCGCTCCGCCAAAGTCCTCACCCGGGCCGGCGCCTGCCATGCCGCCCAAGGCCACACCGCCGTCCCAAACACCGGGCTCCACCACTCCTCCATCAGATCGACCCAAACCCCAGCCGGAATTTCAACCCAGCAAGGAGATCACCCGGCCGCACGTATTTACACCTTTATACGCACACCCGCAGGGAGAAGAAGACGCCGTCCACAGCAGCGCCAGCACCACCACCCAGGATCGCCGCGGCGGCAGCGCCGCCCGTCACGACGCCCCTCCCCCAAAAAGCTTTTTCGAAAAACACCCCGATCTGGAAAAATTCATCGGCGAGAACCTCGTCAGCAAGATCGGCATCGGCGTGCTTGTGCTGGCCATCGGATTCTTTGTAAAATACGCCATCGACAATGATTGGATCGGTCCCGTTGGCCGTGTCGGCATCGGGGTTCTTTGCGGAGGCATCCTCATAGGCATCGCCCATTATCTTCGCAACAGCTACAAAGCCTTTAGCTCCGTGCTGGTAGGCGGCGGCCTGGCCGTCCTCTATTTTTCCATAGCGTTGGCCTATGATCCGTATCATATATTCAGCAACTCCGAGTCTGCCAACCAGACCGTGGCCTTTATCATCATGCTGGTGATCACCGTCTTTGCCGTCATGCTGTCCTTGTTATACGATCGGCAGGAGCTGGCCGTCATCGCGCTGGTGGGTGGCTTTGTAACGCCCTTCCTTGTAAGCAATGGCAGCGGCAACTACAAGGTGTTGTTCAGCTATCTGCTGATCCTCAATACCGGACTGCTGGTCATCTCATATCGCAAGTCATGGCGCATATTGAACACCGTGGCCTTTGCGTTTACGGCTATGCTGTTCGCCACCTGGCTGGCAACCCTGCCCCCGGAACAGTCGACGACAGCCACCTATCAGGGCGCCTTTGTATTCGCCACCGCCTTCTACATCCTCTTCTTCCTGATCAACATCGCGCACAATATCCGGGAGAATAAAAAATTCGTCGCATTCGACTTTGGTATCCTGCTCGCCAACACCTGTCTGTATTTTGCCGCCGGATTGTATTTATTCTCCGCCATGGGTCTGGCCAGATACCAGGGCCTGTTCAGCGCCTGCATGGCCGTTTTCAACCTGGCATCTTCCTATTTCCTCTTCCGTAAAAAGAAGGTGGACACAAATATCCTCTATCTCCTCATCGGCATTACGCTGACCTTTATCTCGCTCACCGCTCCTATCCAGCTGCATGGACACTATATTACGCTGTTTTGGGCCTCCGAAGCCGTGCTCCTCTACTGGCTTGGCCGTAAGTCCGGACTTCGCATCATCGGGGTCGCCTCCCTGCTGGTGTGGCTGGCAATGCTGGCAAGCCTTGTGATGGATTGGGGCGCCGTGTATGGCCTCGGATTCAGTAATAACAGCCCCTTGCCCATCATTTTCAACAAAGGACT